>NZ_CP031093.1:3000000-3600000 GCF_004851605.1 Hydrocarboniclastica marina | reverse complement strand
GCGGTGTGCCCACCGCCGCTCGGCGCTGAGGGCCATTGGGAGTGCGAAGTGGAGGGCAACGACACGCGGGCGTTGTTCACGGGGGCTGATGGCCAGCTGTTGGGATTCGCCCTGACCGGAAAGTTTGCACCCGAAAAACAGGCGCTGGCCAAGGAAATGCCGAAACTGCACCAGTAGATTAAGGCAACCCTGCGGCGACGCGCCCTAGAAGCGATATTCTATGCCTGACTCGACGGCCAGGGGCGCGAGGCCGCTGAGGTGGCCTGGCAAAATGCCGTCCAGTACTGTCTGCCGCTGGGCGAGGTCACGTTCCTGCTCGGATTCGGCCAACTGGACGGCGGTGCGCCCCAAGCCGCTTCCGGGATTATCCGCCACCTTGGGCTTTATCCAATGCCAGCCGGCGTCGCTTTTAGGTTCTGCCCGGGGCTCCTCTTGCGGGACTGGCAAAACTACGGGATTGGGTTCGTCCTGCTGGGATTCTGGTGTAGGGCTTTGGGTCGGTGCCGCGACATCTTCCGCAATAACTCGCCAATCGAATCTTTCCGGCTCTGCCAGTGCCAGATCGGCATACCAGAACCCGAATACCACCGGCACCATAACGACAATAATGGCGAAGGGCGCTTTCAGGGGCCGGATGTTCATCGCTGTGTTGGTCCATTAAGTCGCGTGGGATTTATACTGCCATGGCGCTAATATAACGCCGTGCGGTCGGTCACGGCTAGTTCGCCGGCGCTCTACCTCTGGCTCAGGAAAACCCGGGATGAGCCTCAGTTGCAAGCGCTTGCGAAGCGCGGAGCCCAGACGCTAAGCCCAGACTGGGCGCTATGTACTAATCAATTAGTGGACTACTAACTAGGAGTAGCTATGCAGGACGTCACCCGCGAGCTGGTCGACTTACTCGATCTGGCGCCGGTCGGAAATGATCACTTCAGCGGTGATAGCCAGGATCTTGGTTTTCCGAGTGTGTTCGGCGGCCAGGTCCTCGGCCAGGCGCTGATGGCGGCAAGCAGAACCGTTGATGACCGGCTTGCCCACTCCCTGCATGCGTACTTTCTGCGGCCGGGCGATGCCCGTGAGCCTATCGACTACGAGGTCAACCGTGTCCGCGACGGCGGCAGTTTCTCGACCCGGAGGGTGATGGCACGGCAAAGTGGCAAGGAGATCCTGACTGCGATCGTATCATTCCAGGTCGAGGAGGAAGGCCTGGAACATCAGTTCGAGATGCCGGCCGCGCCCGGATACGAGACACTCAATACGGAGCTGGATCTCCGGCGCAAACTCGAGGCGTACATGCCAGAACGCTCTCGGGAACTGCTGCTGAAAGAGCGCGCCATTGAGATCCGTCCCGTTAATCCCGGTGATCCGCTCAAGCCGTCGGTAGAAAGGCCGCACAAGCAGCACTGGATGCGGGCGCTGGGCGAATTACCCGATGACCCGACTTTACACCGGTGCCTGCTGGCCTATGCGTCAGATTTCGGCCTTCTGGGCACGTCTATAAACCCCCATGGCGTGACCTTCATGGACCCCCGGCTCCAGGTCGCAAGCCTTGACCACGCCATTTGGTTTCATCGCGAATTCCGTATGGACCAATGGCTACTCTACGACATGGATAGCCCGAGCTCTTCGGGCGGTCGTGGCTTCAGCAGGGGTAATATTTTCGATCCGGCGGGCCGGCTGGTGGCCTCGACCACCCAGGAAGCGCTGATTCGAAAGCATATGAAATCCTGAACCCGTTTCTAGCTATGTTTGCATGGCACGTGACTCCGGCCATCGACCGTCGGAGTCAAGCAGCCGGATCAAACAGGTTTCAGAATGAATCGGCCCGCCGGGATCGGGTTTGACCGCTTCTTTTCGCCAGCCATTCGAACAGCTGGGCCAGGGGTACAGGGCGGGTCAGGATGTAGCCCTGGATCTGGTCACAGCCCATCCTGTGCAGCAGTGTTTGTGTCTCAATGTCTTCCACTCCCTCTGCCACGACGTGATAGCCCAGGCTATGGCACATCCCGATGGTCGTGTTGACGATAACCCGGTCGTCGGGCTGGTGGCAGAGCTCGGTGACGAGCGAGCGGTCTATTTTGATCTCGCTTGCCGGCAAACGCTTGATGTAGGACAGCGAAGAATAACCCGAGCCAAAGTCGTCGATGCTGATGGGAATGCCCGCGTCGACAAGGGCCTGCAGAACCCGCAGGGAGTTTGCAGGGTCCAGCATGACCGAGGTTTCGGTCAGTTCCAGCAGGATTTTCCCCTGATGGGACGGGTTCACCCTCATGAGCGCCTGAATGAACTCGGCGAGGTCCGGTTCACGCAGATTATTAGGTGAAATGTTGACCGAGACGGTGACGTCGTAGCCGGCAGCCTGCAGCTTGCCCCTTGCCGATAGCGCCTGAGTCAGAACCCAGCGCGTGAGGGGCTTGATCAGGCCGGTCTGTTCCGCCACAGCTATCAGCGCTTCCGCAGAAACTTCGGTTTCGCGGCGTGGCCACCGTATCAGTGCTTCTACGCCAACCACCTGCATGTCGGACAACCTGAGTTTGGGCTGGTAATACAGCGCCAGCTCGTTGGTTGCAAGGGCGCGCTTCAGTTCCGTGCCGATGGTCAGGCGGTGGGCGCTGTAAGGGTCTTCGTCGCTGAGGTAGAACGCCAGGCTATGCCCCGGCCCGTTCGCGGTTTCCTGGGCAATATAGGCCTGTCTGATCAAATTGCCGATGTCGGTACCGTGATCGGGAAAAATGGCCAGACCGCAGGCCGGAGCCAGGGAAAGCTCCATACCAAGATACTGAAAGGGCTCACGGAGACGGTTCAGGCAGCGGTCCAGTTTCTCTTTAGTCTGCTCCGCCGTCGAAGCGTCCAGCACAAATGCAAAGGCGCTCATCTCAAGGGTGGCAAGATAAAAACGTTCGTGCTCGGACTGCTCAATAATCTCGACGCCCGGGATTTCACCCAGAATACGGTTAAAGCGCTGAGCGGCCTTCGCGATCAGTCTGTCGGTATTGTTATGCCCGAGCGTTTTATGAAGCGTCGTGTAGTCCAGCAACTGAATAACGCCGACGGCGTAGCGCCTGTTTTCCCGGTGCTGGGTAAGGTCTTTGACCAGCATTTCATAACAACCCCGGTTGGGTAGCCCCGTGATGGGGTGGTGCAGGGCCTGGTGCATCAGTTTCAGTTCTGCCCGGCGGCGCTCCGCATGCTCACGAAGGCGTGCCTCCTGCGCAGCCATACGCTCCTGCCTGTCGTTGAACAGTCTTTGAGCCAGAGCTATGGATAGCAGAATCGCTTCCATGGCCGAGCCGATCTGGATGCCGTATTCGGTCAATGCGTTTGTCGGCAGCCAGCCATACTTATGCACGGCAGTGATGAAGCAACCGAGGGTGAGTAAACCCCAGGCTAGTGCATACAGGCGGGCGGCCTGATTGCCCCTGTACCACTCGATGGGGCCAGCCAGCAACAGCAGTACACAGCCGGGAATCGCGAGTGCTACCGAGAATCGGATGGAGGCGTTGTAATCGAGCACGAAAGCACCGGCCAGTCCTGCCAACGCGGCGAAAATCATCGCCTTGGCCACCCGGTTCATCACCGGGCTGGTTTCTGGCAGCTTCAGGAAAGCCCGCACGAATATCGCTGAAAAAAGGAGCGCCATGGGGATGGCG
Source organism: Hydrocarboniclastica marina (assembly GCF_004851605.1). Classification (GTDB taxonomy): domain Bacteria; phylum Pseudomonadota; class Gammaproteobacteria; order Pseudomonadales; family Oleiphilaceae; genus Hydrocarboniclastica; species Hydrocarboniclastica marina. The sequence continues at coordinate 3,596,353 of NZ_CP031093.1, read as the reverse complement.
ACCAACATTGCCTGGTTCTGCAGCCAGGGAGAATGTGGCCATAAAAGAGGATAGGTGATGCCCCGCAGCGTCGCGACAAGAAAGAGATATCCGAAAGTGCAGAGGCAGTAGTAGAGATAGACTCTTTCGCGCAGCGCCAGGAACACAAACAGGTTGAAAAGAATAATGACTATCAGGATGCCGTAATAGACGGCATGCGCCTGCTCGCTTCCCAACGTTTCCTCAAACAAATCGAGAATGTTGCGTATCTGCAGAGGAACCTGAACTGTACCTTGGGTCTGTACGCTAAGCAGTACCTCATAGTGCTTTTCGGGTTCGAGGGTTATCGGGAAAAGAAAACTGGGGTGGGCGACAGGCCGGTGCTCAAACGGCCAGCGGTCACCGGTCTGATAAGACTGCACCAGACGGTCGTCTGTAAACAGGCTGAACGTTACGTAGTCCAGGTGAGGATAGCTGATCTCGACCAGCTTCTGCTCAAGGCCAGTACGGTTGCCTGTGAGCGCGAAACGAAACCAGTGGACGCCCTCGGGCTGGTAGCCAAAATTGGGGCTTTTCCCGTCGAGTGAGGTCCAGCCCGGCGAGTCGAGGGCGACGGGCTGTCCAGCTGGCATATGAAGGTAGCGAATGACGGGCTCTGTCCCGTGTTCCTGAACGCGGGCTGGCGCTGACTCAGCCAATGTGAACCCCGCTACCACAATGAGAAATAGCAGTAAGTAATGCACCGGCTTCTTGTTTTTGGTTTCGGGGCCAATACGGCAGCAGGGCCCCGGATGGCTGCTGTGTCGCAGGATGTGCCGTGGCATCGGCGCCGTTCTGCCGGAGTAGCCAGGCTCTGAAGCAAGTTCAGCCTGTCCGCACTGCAGACAATGGCAGGCGGGCGTCGCTCGTAGCCAAACCACATCCCTCTTCAATTTAGTTCAGATCAGCGGGCTTAGCTACTCTGATCCTATCGGAGGCGATTGAGGCGATTGAGGCGATTGAGGCGATTGAGGCTGTGAGGGTACGATGCCAGCCGCTACGGTTGGGGAAAAGCTAGGCGGGCAGCGCACGGGCCCACGCTCTGCTCCAGGGTACGGCCAGTGATTCGGGTTCGACGGTTTCAGAGGCATCGATTCTGAGAGTATCGCCGACCTTGGTACAGGCCAGCTCGTAGAAAGCTTCCTCAATGAGGTTGCCGGCGCCGCAGAAGCTGTCGCCGTACATGCTGTCCCCTAGCACGATCACGCCGAAGGGTCGCCCCTGCTGGAGCGGGAGCGTATCGCGGATATTCAGGTAGAAGGGCAGGATATTGGCCGGCAGCTCGCCCTGACCGGTGGTCGAGGTGCAGATCAGGATGGCACTCGATTCGGCCTCAAGGTCTGCAAGCGACGGCTCGTCGACGACCCTGATCTTGAGCCCCAGCTCTGCCAGGGAATCCGCGATAGCATCGGCGGTAGATCGGGCGCCGCCGAAAACGGTCCCGACGAAGATGGTAATGTCGGTCATGGACTGGATCTTGTCAGTGAGTTTCTGAGCGCGTGAGCCTACCCGTATCTGGGGCCAGCCTCAAGTTTCGGAATCGCCGGGATTCGGCGCAGTACCGTCGGGTTGAGGCTGTGATGGTTTGACGCGGGGAAATATACGGTTTCGCCCCTGTGACTTGGCTTCGTAGAGATTATGGTCAGCCTGGTTCAGAAGGCTCTCAAGGGTATTGTGTTGAGCCACGGAACACACACCGGCACTGATGGTAATGCTGAAGGACCGGTCACCGTAGACGAAGGTCTTCGCTTCCGTGGACGCCCGTAGCCGTTCCGCCAGTATGAGTGCCTGTAGCAGTGACGTATCGGGCAGGAGAACCAGAAATTCCTCACCGCCCCATCGCGAAGCGACATCGGCTTTACGGCAGAGGCTTTCCAGCAGCTCGGCAAACTCGACCAGTACCTGGTCTCCCGCCTCATGGCCGAATTGATCATTGATGCGTTTGAAGAAGTCGACGTCGATCAGTACGACGGAAAAAGGGTGTTCGTTGCGTTCGTGACGAGCCAGCTCTTTCGTGAGCTGGGCCCGCATCTCGCGCCGGTTAGCCAGCTTGGTGAGTTCATCGGTCCGGGCGGCGTATTCGAAAAGGCGGGCAACCTCTAGCAATTGGGTACGCGTCTGGCGCCGACTGAAGTCCAGAACAAAGCAGAAAACAGTTTCAAACAGCAATGTCAGCAGGAACCGGAGCTGAAAATCGACCGAGTAGTCGGCCGTAACTAGCGGTAGCTCAGGGAAGCGGAAGATAACCACGGTCATGCCCAGGCAGACGAGGGCGAGAAGGCACCCGGCCAGGGGGCCGGTCAGGTAGAACACGAGCGGCGGGAATACATAGAGCCACAGCGGGCCGGTGTTGTTTTCGCCGCCGGTCGCTACCAAAACGCAGAAGAGCACGGCCACAGTCGAAAGCACGACACAGCGACTACGGAAGGAGTTCCGGTTGAAGCTGAAATCGATGAGGTTGATGCCCATGGGTATGGCCAGCAGCATCAAGGTCTGACCATAGGTCCCGTGCCCGGCAAGCCAGGCTCTGGCACCGATTGCGATAAGCAGGATAAATGCAGCGGCCGATACCCAGAGCGTTACTCGGGCAATGCGCTGGGTCTCTTCATCGACGAAGGGTTGTAGGCGTTCAGGGCTGCTGTTCAATAGCATATTCAGGTAGTTCGGACCGAAGGTTGGCCAGCTCACGACCTGGGGCTCTGGGCCTCTGGCGTTCATGCCTGAGATGGCGAAGCAACGCTTTCCCTGCTTTTTTGGTTTACAGAGACAATTATAGCAGAGATCCAGGAAGTGGCCGTCCAACAGCGCAGAAGGACAGCAGAATAGTGTAAACTTTGCTGACGAAGACGCTGTTCCCGCATCAGCTAAAATTCATTACAGGAGTAAGTGGATGAGTAGTGCGACTGAAAGTCAGCAGGCGAGGGTAATTGCAGAGTTACGGGTTTTCATAAAGAAGGTCCTCGCGGACCCGACCATCGCCGTAAAGTCGATGGAAATCGCGCGCAAGCTCAAGGACGAACAGGATGCTGATCGCAAAATAGCAGAGCAGATCAGCGCCCAGACCAACGTCAGGATTCCCGAGAAGTTGAGCGAAGCTGACCGAATTTTTCTTGAGATCATCAATGACGTGCTCGACGACGAAGCCGCGCTCTATTGAAGCTCAGGCAGCGTGCACTTCTGAAGCTCGAGCAAGGCGTATACCCGCCTAGCTGGCACCGGCGGACGCATTCAGTACTTCATCAACGGTTCGCTTAAGCGCGGTCATCTCAGACTCTATCGCCGGCTCACCGGCAAGCGCCTGCTGTTCCCGTAGTATCTCGTTAAGGATGCCAAGCGTAGTGAGCGGGTTTGCCAGCACCACCCGAAAAACCACGCAAGGGTAGCTGTCGTAGCGCGGAGGCTCCAGTCTCGTACGGGAGACAAATGCCTTGCCACGTTCCCTCTGCGTCTTCTGCAGAAATTTGGTTATCCGGTTGAGGTGCGCATTGATTTTCTCCCGCTGGCGTTGATCCGCTTGACTCAGTGCCTGCAAAGCATCTGGCGGGGCAAAACGGTAGGTCAGGATGTTCAGTTCCGGCTTGCTGATGAGCTCGAAGTGGCTGTGCTGGTCGATCATGTCAGCGAACGCGCACGCTTTTTCAATACCCTGGTTGATCAAAAGTTCATAGCCTTCGCGACCGATAATCCTCAGGCCCGAATGGATCAGCATCGCCATACCCGGGCGTGAGCCCTCCAGCGTCGTACTGCCCAGATCCTTCGAGCCCTTGCGGATAATGTACTGGGCATGATGCTCGATCGCCCTGACAAGCGTCGGGTCCTTGAACAGCACCAATCCGGCACCCATCGGTACATAGAGCTGCTTGTGGGCATCGAATGTGACTGAATCGGCCTGTTCGATGCCGCGAAGCAGCGGTGCGTACTGCCGCGAAAAGAGGGTGGGGCCACCCCAGGCGGCGTCCACGTGGAAGTGCGCGTTAAACTCTCTCGCTACATCCGCCAGCGTGTCCAGCGGGTCAACATGGCCGGTTTCGGTGGTGCCCGCGATACCGACAATAGCCAGGATACGGATCCGTTGACGCTGCAGTTCAAGGCACTTGTTGCGCAGGTCGTCTTCCAGTATCCGGTTATCCTCGTCTGTATCCACCGCAATCAGGGCATCTCTGCCCAGGCCAAGGACATCGGCGGCTTTGCGCAGCGAGTAATGGCCCCGGCGCGAGACAAGAATCGCAGCGCCCTCATGCCCGTAGTAGCGCAACGCCCGGAACAAACCCTCCCGGTGGATGCCGCGGAAGCTGCCTTCGGCCGGAAAGGCATGATTTCGCGCTACCCATAACGCTGTGATATTGGCCAGCGTGCCGCCGGACGTCATCGCGCCGAGGGCGTGGTGAGCATCGTGCATTCGCGCGCGATAGAAACCGCCGTCCTTCTTGTAGACCAACCGGTGGAGCATGCCCAGAACTTGCCGTTCCAGCGGAGTGAAGGCCTTCGAGGTTTCCGTTTTTACCAGATTCTGGTTGAGCGCGATCATGATCTTGCTCAGCGGCAGCATAAAGTAAGGCAGCGCTGAGGTCATATGCCCGACAAAGCTGGGGGAGGCCGTATGGACGGAGTTGGCTACCAGCTTATCAAGCAGAAACTGGGCCTGTTCGGAGACGAACATGGGTTTGTCGGGAATGTTCGGGTCTGCGAAGTCTTTCTCGACTTCACTCAGGTCTTTTTCGGTCGCAACAATATGGTCTTGCAAGAAACCGGCTAGGTTCCTTGAGATTAGCTGGTCGATTCGGCTCAGGGCTGAGTCGGGGGCCTCGGCTACGGTGAATACCCGATACATGGCTTCGAGACTGGCCTGAGCGGTTTTCTTACTGCCGCTCATATACACCTGTTTTCAAGGTTGCTACCAAAGACTGCATCACTCTTTTCTGGCGGTTGATTGGAAACACGCCATTCAACCGATGGAAATTGCGCACTAATGGATTGTGAACGTCCGCGTCCCTTTGGCCGGCCGCGTAGTATAGTCCCTGTATAGGGCCCTGTCTGCCCCAGCCTCTTCGTGGCACCACCATAGGCAGGCCGGAGAGGCTGAGGAGCTGACCTGTACGCTCGGCATGAGTTTGAAAAGGCGGGCAGGATCTGGAGCGGCTTTGTTCAGCCCCCCATCTGCTCGAAAAATGTGTCGAGGATAGGCGCGTCAATCTGGTCCGCGATCTCCAATTCGATGGCCTGCAAACGCTGGTGCAGCTTCGCCGGCGATGGACCTGCCGTGGCAATGGTCCAGGTAGCGTAATCCAGCGATTCGAGATCGCCGACCTCGGCGACCGCGAGGTCGGCTGATTTTCCCCAATGGGTTCTCATTTTCTGAAAGGCCCTGGCCTTTGCCTTGTGGTCGGGGCAGCCATAGACCTGGAATCGTAGCGTCATCACAGCAACGTGTGGCGGAGACATCGACTCGGTCAGCATCAGCCCTCCGGAAGCGCACGCTGAATGATGGAACGGAAGTCTGTCCCCGCCGGCAGATTGCCCGTATTCAGTCCGCCGCTTGCCGCCAGACGACCCGCACAGAACGCGTCTGCGATCGCGGGCGGGCTATTGCGAAGTAGCAGCGACCCCTGTAGAGCAAGCGCCATACGGTCAACCAGGTTTCGGGCTTGAGCTTCTTTCGCACCACTGCCTGAAAACTCATGCTCCAGTGTGGTTACGAAACGGTCGAACCGGGCATCGGCGCCCTTTGCCAGGGCGAGTTCTGAAAAAAATACCTCCAATGACTCGGGTTCCTTTTTAAGCGCTCGTAGCACATCCAGGCACTGCACGTTGCCGCTACCCTCCCAGATCGAGTTGACCGGGGATTCCCTGAACAGCCGCGGCATGATGCAATCTTCCATCAGGCCGTTGCCACCCAGGCACTCCATGGCTTCGTAGGCATGGTTGGGCGTGCGCTTGCAGATCCAGTATTTGCCGACCGCCGTGGCCAGGCGCAGCAGCAGTTTCTCTTCGCGTGAACCCGGGTGATCCAGTGCGCGGGCTATACGCATGGTCAACGCCGTCGCCGCCTCGCTTTCCAGGGCAAGGTCTGCCAGAACATTCTGCATGAGCGGCTGGTCGATCAGCAGTGCTCCGAACGCCTTGCGTTGGTTGCAGTGATGAAGGGCCTGTGCGGTTGCCTGGCGCATTCCTCCAGCCGAGCCAATCATGCAGTCGAATCGCGTCACTGCGACCATTTCGATGATGGTTGATACGCCGCGGCCTTCAGCGCCGACCATCCACGCCTGGGCGCCGTCCAGTTCGACTTCGCTGGACGCGTTGGCGAGATTGCCCATTTTGTTCTTCAGGCGCTGGAGGTGAACCGGATTCTTGACCCCATCGGGCTGCCAGCGGGGCATGAGGAAGCAGGTCAGACCCGCGGGAGCCTGGGCAAGCACCAGAAAGGCGTCGCACATGGGGGCCGACATGAACCACTTGTGTCCGGTCAACGCATAAAGCTCGCCCGGGCCACCCACACCCAGGGCCTGGGCGATCGTGGTATTGGCGCGTACATCAGAGCCACCTTGTTTCTCGGTCATGGCCATGCCGATAGTCAGGCCCGACTTCTGTTCCGACGGAATATTGCGTGGGTCGTACTCGCGGGACGTGATGCCGGGTAGCCACTGTTTGGCCAGGCTGGGCTGTTTAAGCAATGCGGGGACGGCGGCAAAGGTCATGGTGATGGGGCAGCAGTGAGCTGCCTCAACTTGAGACTGGATAAAAAACTTGGCCGCTCGGGCGACATGTGCACCTGGCTTGGGGTCGGTCCAGGGACTGCTGTGCATACCCCCCCGCACGGCGCGGTTCATCAGCTCATGGTAGGCCGGGTGAAAGTCGACAGTGTCGCGGCGATGCCCGAAGCGGTCGTGGGTATGCAGGACGGGTGAGCTCTGGTTGGCCTGAAAGCCGAGAGCAATAGTTTCGCTGCGGCCGGCCCAGGCGCCGTGGTCCACTAAGTCCGGCTCAGCCCATGCGGCCCCCCCCAGTTTGACGCTGTCACGCAGAGCCCTGTCTGCGCCGTAAAGATTGTAGTTTTCAAGCGGTTGAGGTTGATTGAAAACCGCGTGGTTCTGCCCCGGTAGTGTTTGATCGGGGACATTGTTTACCTTGGCGTTCAAGTCAGACTCCTTATTGGCGGGCGCACTGCCGAGGGTTCACGCTGGACGCATACCGCCTGGAGGCAGAAGGCCAGGATTGCATCGACCAGCCCCGCATGGCTTTCTGGCTCCGGCGCTTGTGGTGCCTGGACGGTGGGCGATAGGGGGCCGATCAGGGCCTCAGCGATGGCGCCCACAATTGCCGCGCTGGCGAGCTGCGTATCGAGAGCTGGAATTTCGCCCGTGCGGACCCCCTCATCCAGTGTTTCGGCAAAAAGGCGGGCGTAGGTCTGGCGGTAGATAAGCCGTTCCTGGTCCACCTGAGGGTCGACCGGTTCGGCAATGAGCGCCCACGCCATTGTTGGCGCGCGCAGGGCACGCGAGGCGAATACCCTAAGCGCGCGTTCAAGCCGCGCCATCGCGCTACCCGACTCGTGGAGGGCCTCGTCGACGCGCGCTACCTCGCGTGCGGTGGCGCGCTGGAACACTTCGGAGAATAAGTCCCCTTTGGACGCAAAATGCCGATAGACGGTTCCTGTCGCAACGCCGGCAAGATCAGCCACCTTCGCTACAGCTGCGCCACGGAAGCCGCCGCTCGCCACCAGTGATTCGGCGGATTCAAGAAGCCGCTGACGAACAGCCTGTTTTTTTGCCAGCGTCCTGGCAGTTTCGCGATAAGCCATCTCGGGGTCCTTTCCTCAGAGTCGAATATGCTAAATTGTTGAGTATGTGTATGATAGTACGGAAATGCAGGTAATTTTAAGTAGTGAATCACCATTCATAAATTAAGTCAAACGTCCTTTTCCAACGCTGAGAAGCAGGCTGGCAAAAGCACAAAAAAAACCGGGCCCCTAGGGGCCCGGCGAAGTTTTACTCAGGGAAAGAAACGACTCGACTGGATCACGGCGGTGAGTCAGTGACACCAGCTGGACGTTACTGGCGAGCGATCCGCTTGCCAGTTACATTCGAGTTTAGCCGGGGATTTCGGCTCCGCCTCTGGCTATTACAAAAAATTACCATATCCCCTGTTGGTCAGTATCTGCCGGTCAACCAGACCGTGCGGCGTACTGATTGTGCAACACTCCTCTTATCCCGCGAAACGCAGCGTCATTTGATATGATGCGGGCTTATGTGCAGGTTGAGCCTGAAAGTGCAGATAGACCTGGAGAGCCATGAACCCTCAACGCTTGCTGACAATTTTCGCGATATTTGTGGTGTTGCTAGTGCTGTTCCTGTACCTCACATCTTCTGATGAGGCCTTTCTGGAGCCCAGCAATACTGGCCCCCCCGAAGTGACCGGCACCGCCGGGGCGCTACGCCATGGAATAGGTCATGAAAACGGTGCCGTAGCATAAATCCGGCGGTTTGACCCCAACTGGGGTTGAATCGCATTTATCAGAGGAGTACACGTCTTGTCACCTGTTAGTCGGCAGTATCCCCACGCCCGCCCCCGCCGTAACCGGCGCGACGATTTCTCCCGCCGGCTGGTACGCGAACACCGGCTTAGCACAGACGATCTGATCTACCCGCTATTTGTACTCGAAGGGGAAGGCATCCGTGAGCCCGTGGCGTCGATGCCCGGCGTTGAGCGACTGTCTGTGGATGAGCTTGTGCGTGAGGCCGCTGTCCTGGTCGAGCTGGGAATACCCGCTGTAGCCCTTTTTCCAGTAACGCCGAGTTCGGCCAAAAGTCTTGGTGGCGAGGCTGCGTGGGATCCTCAGGGCCTGGCCCAACGGGCGGTCCGGGCGGTAAAAGAGGCCCAGCCCGGCCTCGGCATTATCACGGACGTTGCGCTGGATCCATTTACGACGCATGGTCAGGACGGCATCATAGATGACGACGGCTACGTGCTGAACGACGTCACCCTGGAGGCTCTGGTCAGACAGGCGCTGTCCCACGCCGAGGCCGGCGCTGATGTGGTGGCGCCTTCGGACATGATGGATGGCCGGATCGGCGCAGTGCGGCAGGCTCTGGAAGAAGCTGGCCATTTCAATACCCGAATAATGGCCTATTCTGCAAAATATGCCTCCAGTTATTACGGCCCTTTCCGGGACGCGGTAGGCTCAGCTGGGAACCTCGGCAAGAGCAGCAAGGAAACCTACCAGATGGACCCGGGGAACAGTGACGAGGCACTTCATGAGGTCGCTCTGGACCTGGCCGAAGGCGCGGACATGGTCATGGTGAAGCCGGGCATGCCGTACCTGGATATCGTGCGTCGGGTAAAGAGTGAGCTGCAGGTACCTACGTTCGCCTACCAGGTGAGCGGTGAGTACGCCATGCACATGGCCGCGGCTCAGAATGGCTGGCTGGACGGCGACAAGGTCATGATGGAGAGCCTGCTGTGTTTCAAGCGGGCGGGCGCCGATGGCATATTGACCTATTTTGCCAAGCGCGCTGCCCAGCACCTGAAAGCCCGTCCAGGGGGCTGACGGGAGCGGGTCGTAGCACGAGCCCCGGACTTGTTCGGGCGTTGAGGTTGGGATTTGAATACCAGTGGGGCCTGAATACATGAGCAATGACAAAAACAACCCCGGAGACATCCTGGATGAGCCCGATCTTGGCGCCGCGGCCCATTACTTCAACCGCGAACTGAGTCATCTTCATTTCAACCACCGCGTGCTGCGGCAGGCTCTGGACGAGCATCACCCGCTGCTGAGCCGGATGCAGTTCTGCTGCATATTCAGCAGCAACATGGATGAGTTTTTCGAGATCCGTGTGGCGGGCCTGCGGCAGCAGATAAAGTATGGTCGGGAGGCGGTCGGCTCCGACGGGCTCAGCCCGGAGCAGGCTCTGAACGAAGTCGCCGAAATAGCGCACCGCTATGTTCAGGAACAATATGAGATTCTCAACAGCGTGTTAATACCAGCGTTGGAGAGAGAAAATATTCATTTTGTCCGGCGCCGCGAGTGGACCGCCGCACAGCGCGACTGGGTAGCACGCTACTTTGAGGAAGAAATTCTGCCGGTGGTTAACCCCATCGGGCTCGACCCTTCGCATCCACTTCCCCGCCTGGTCAACAAAAGCCTTAACTTTATCGTCAAGCTCGAGGGAAAGGACGCCTTTGGTCGGGAAACCGGGATGGCGCTTGTGCCTGCACCACGTTCTTTACCGCGACTGGTGCGAATGCCTGACGACGTCTGCCCGGGCGGGGACAATCTCGTTTTCCTCTCATCAATGATTCATGCCCACGCCGATCAGTTATTCCCGGGCATGGCGGTCAAGGGTTGCTACCAATTCCGGCTGACCCGCAATGCTGACCTGGAGTTGGAAGACGACCTCGAAGACCTGGCTTCGGCGCTGCGGGGCGAGTTGCTCAGTCGGAGGTTCGGCGATGCCGTGCGGCTGGAAGTCGCGGACAATTGCCCGGCCGAATTGGTCAACTTCCTGCTGACCGAGTTCGGCTTGAGTGAACGCGAACTGTATCTGGTCCATGGTCCGGTCAACCTTGCCCGCCTGATGGCGCTTGGTCGTCTGCTGAACCGACCGGATCTGGACTACCCGGGAATAACTCCTTCTGTGCCACGGGCCATCCGCAGCCGGGAAACCATTTTTGAAGCCATGCGGCAGCAGGACATCCTGCTTTACCATCCGTTTGAAAGCTTTACGCCGGTAATCGACCTGCTCAGGCAAGCCGCTCGCGACCCGGGAGTTCTCGCTATCCGACAGACTCTCTACCGGACCGGTGCGGAGTCCGAGCTTGTGGAAGCCCTCGCGGACGCAGCGCGACGCGGCAAGGAGGTCACGGCAGTCATTGAGCTGCAGGCCCGCTTCGACGAAGCCGAGAATCTGGAACTGGCGAGCCGTCTGCAGGAAGCCGGCGCTGTGGTCGTGTACGGAGTGGTCGGCTATAAAACCCATGCCAAGATGATCATGATCGTGCGCCGGGAAGAGAGCGGACTGAAGCGCTACGTTCACCTCGGTACCGGCAATTACCACGCCGGCAACGCGCGGCTATACACCGATTACAGTTTGCTGACCTGTGACGATGCGCTGGGGGACGACGTCAACAAGATATTCCAGCAACTTACCGGGATGGGTAAGGCGCTGAAAGTGAAGAAGCTGCTGCACGCGCCTTTTACGCTCCATTCCAAATTGATCGAGTTGATCGAGAGAGAGGCCGGGCACGCACAGGCGGGTAAGCCGGCACGAATTGTTGTAAAGCTGAATGCCCTGGCTGAGACCGAGGTAATAAGGGCTCTGTATCGTGCCTCTATCGCGGGTGTGCGCATTGACCTGATCGTCCGCGGTATCTGTTGCCTTCGCCCCCGGGTACCGGGTCTGTCGGAGAATATCAGGGTGATTTCGGTGGTCGGGCGCTTTCTGGAGCACAGCCGTGTCTACTACTTCTACAATAACGGCAAAGCCGATACCTACTGTGCCAGCGCGGACTGGATGGCGCGCAATCTGTTCAACCGGGTAGAAACGTGCTTTCCGATTAACGACCCTGCGTTGGCCGAGCGTGTGTTGGAAGAACTGGAAATATACCTGCAGGACAATTGTTTCAGCGCGGAACTCAATGCCGACGGAACATATACCCAGAACCAGCCCGCAGAAGGTGAACCCAGACTGTCGGCTCAGACCATATTGCTGGAAAGGCTGACGGCGAAGTAGTAAATTCGCCGTCCAGGCCTCTTGGTGGCGCCACCGCAACCAGGGTCGACACGCAGCAGGAAAAGATCCCATCCAATGATCAAGCCGAACGGATTTTCTGCGGGTGCCCGCATCGTCATCACGCTCGCCGCGTTCGTGATCGTGGTCGCAGGCATAAAGGCCGCCGCCACGCTGATGGTGACGTTCCTGTTGGCGTCCTTTATCGCCATATTGTGCGCGCCGCCGTTCATGCTGATGCAGCGCTGGGGCGTCCCATCCTGGATCTCTATCCTCGTGGTTATTGCCTTCCTGGTGCTGCTCCAGATTGGCTTTTTGACGATCGTGGCTTCGACCATCGCCAATTTCACCAGCGACCTGCCCCAGTACCAGCAGAAGTTGCGCACAATCACTATCGAGTTCATCGCCCAGTTGAACACCTGGGGGTTCAATATCCCCGAGGGCTTTGTGCAGCAGTATATGGATCCGGGAACAGGGTTTCGTATGGTTGCCAACGTCCTGAGTAATCTGGGCACTGTGTTCTCCAATGCCTTTCTGATTCTCCTGGCGGTGTTGTTCATGCTTTTCGAGGGTGCTTCCATCCCGCGCAAGCTGCAACTGGCGTTCGGCAATGACCGGCCGATGCTTGGGGCGGAACGTTTTCTTGAAACCGTGAAACGCTACATGAACATAAAAACCACGATCAGTCTGATAACGGGCGTGCTGGTTTATATCTGGCTGAGCATCCTGTCAGTGGACTATGCCATGCTCTGGGGACTGATCGCCTTTATGTTCAATTACGTGCCGAGTATCGGCTCCGCAATCGCTGCGGTGCCAGCAGTACTGTTGGCGCTGGTTCAGCTCGGCTGGTTCGATGCGGTTCTGGTGGGTACAGGCTACCTGGTCATCAATGTGGTGCTGGGCAACGTCATAGAGCCGCGCATCATGGGGCGGGGCATGGGCCTGTCGACACTTGTGGTATTTCTGTCCCTGGTTTTCTGGGGCTGGGTCCTCGGCCCGGTCGGAATGCTGTTATCGGTGCCCCTGACCATGCTTTTGAAAATTGCTCTGGAAGCCCACGAGGACACCCGCTGGGTGTCTATTCTGCTGGGGCCGGACATCGCTGAACTACAGAAGCGACAGCGAAAACAGGCCCGTCATACCCCGAGCCCGGTCGCGGACAGCTCTTCGCTCAAGTGAAATAACGCCTGACGGGCATGCCAGCGCTGACTCTACCGGTTCTGGAACGGACCGGCTCAGGCTGTCACTCGACAGAACAAACCGGAGACACTATGAAAAGAATAACTATTGCGGGTCTCATCCTGCTGGTCGTGCTCGCGGTGGCAGCTCCAGTTGTGACCGGGTCGTTGACCCGCTCGTCGTGGGGCCAGATGACAGATGAGTTTAACCGAGGCGCGGCGTCTGCCGCGGTTCTGGAAAACCTTGAGTATGACCGCGGCTACCTTTCTACCGAAGTTCTGAGCAAACTGACGCTCGATGCTCCCGAGCTCGAGGAGCCTGTCGATGTTTTCTTGCGCTCCCGCATCGCTCACGGACTCACCAGTGCGCGTATCGAAACACGGCTAGACGAGGGCAGACATCAAGCAGCACTCTCGTTCTTTGACCAGGACAAGCCCGTTCTGATATCCCATGCCCACTGGAATGGCGACTTTGAAAGTAATCTGATGGTGCCAGGGGTAGATCGGCAGAAAGAAGGCATGACATTCCGTTGGGCGCCCCTGGATGCTGATTTCGCAGTCAGTGATTCCGGTGAAAGCGCCAGTATCCATTCCTCCTGGGCCGGCCTTGAGGTCACCCAGGGCGCGAACTTCTTACGTCTGGGACAGGTATCCGTCGCGGAGGATATGTCGCGTCTGGTCGGCGAAGTCTGGACGGGAGAGGTCGCGTTTTCAGTGGCTGAACTAAGCGCGAACTTGGCAGGCTCTGGCCGGTTCAGCGTCGAAGATGCGACGCTGCTGGCCCGAACGGTCGAAGAAGGCGATGGTCGCCTGAAGAACCAGATGGATATCGGCGTCGCCGCTGTCGAAGCCAATGGCCAGTCCTTTAGCGACATTCAGATGCGTTTTGTCGCAGAAAACTTTGATATTGAAGCGACCAACCAGGTCTTGCTTGCGGCGAATCGATTGAACGGAATAAGCCGCGACGCCAGTGCGGCTGAGCAGGCCGCGCAACATCTGGAGCTGTTCAGCAGCATGATGGATGCCGTTCGGACCCTGATGGCCCACGGACTCGCTGTTGGTATTCCGACCATGGTCGTTAATGCGCCCGGTGGCGCCGCTGAGCTGGAATTCCATTTTGCCCATCCCGAGCTGGATGCCGCTGGACGGGCCGCTATGGGCAGTATTTTCCAGCACAGCACTGGAGGGCTAAGTCTCAAGGTTCCGGCCAGCATGCTGGAGCAGCTTCCGGTTGCGTTCCAGCAGCGGCTCTTCCAGCTGTACCAGCAGGGCGTGCTTCTGGAAAAGGACGGGATATTCCTTCTGAACGTCGACCTCGAAGGAATGACGTTGAACGTCAACGGTCAGCCGATCCCTGTGCCGCCGCTGATCTGATCGAGCGCGGGCATACTGCCGCCAGGCCGTCGGGTGTCTCGGTTACCTTGCTTCGCTGTTGCTCTCTGCCCTGGAGAGCAACGCCTGCTCCCGCGCTTTACTGTTCTGAATGGCTTCGTCCAGCCTTGCGCCATACTGTTCCAGCCACGTTCGCGAGCCGCGTACCATATTGGCCAGATCCACCATCCCCTCTTTCATCGTTACAAGAAAGGCCTGATAGCGCTGCTCCTGATCTGCCATGGCGGCTTTCAGGCTTTCGTCACCCTGGCCTTCGTTCAATTTCTGAACCTGTGCTTGCAGCTGTTTTATGGTTTCAGCCTGCTGCTGGATGAGCGCATCGAGACGCTGGGTATCCGCTTTTTCGAGCGAGTCGGGCGTCTGGATCAGTGCCTTGGGCTCAGGTGTAGGGGGATCTTCCTGGAACGCGAACATGAGCACTGCCGTCAGTGCGACAGAGACCAGGACAACGAGGGCAAGCCCGGCACTTACCAGTAGCAGCTTGCGTCTACCCGGCCGTGCATCACCAGTATCGTCTTCGGGCGGGTCAATAGTATTGTCTGCCATGGCTGCGCGACTCTAGGGTGGGGGAAGTAAACTAAGCCTACCTCAGCCTACAGTTTTTGCCAGCCGGTTTCGGGGTCAATCTTAGCTGCGATTCAGTCGAGCTGAAGGCGACGGAATTTCTCCTTCAGCTGAGCTTCGCTTTCAACATGGGCAGGATCGACCGGAATACAGTCTACCGGGCAGACCAACTGGCATTGGGGCTCAACATAGTGCCCAACACACTGGGTGCAACGTTCCGGGGCTATGACGTAAAGGCCATCGCCGGGGGTTATAGCCTCGTTGGGGCACTCGGGTTCGCATACGTCACAATTGATGCAGTCGTCGGTAATAATTAGGGCCATCTCTGACGCAACCTCTTAACCGTCGGCATGGCGGAACTCCGGCCACGGACCAGGCCGGGTTACCGCTGTCAGCGACTTACTGTTTCTGTTCGAATTTCCTGCGCAGGCAATCAGCAACAGGCTGGGGTACAAACTCGGTAATGTCGCCTCCAAGCGCTGCAATCTCGCGGATCAGGGTAGAGGAAATGTACGATAGGTGATTTGCGGGGGTCAGGAACACGCTCTCGAGGTCGGGGGCCAGGTGCCGGTTCATATCCGCCAGCTGGAACTCGTACTCAAAGTCGGAGACCGCCCGCAAGCCCCGCAGGATAATGCTGCCCCCTTGCTGCTGGACGAACTCGGCCAGCAGGTTACTGAAGCCTACGACCTTGACGTTGGACAGGTGCGACAGCGACTGCTCGGCAAGCGTGACACGTTCAGCCAGGGATAACAGCGGCTTTTTTTTAGGGCTCTCTGCTATGGCGACGATAAGCGAGTCAAACAGCCGCGAACCCCGGGCGACGAGGTCGACATGGCCGTTCGTTATCGGGTCGAAGGTGCCCGGGTAAATTACCTTTTTCATGTCAGCGATCCTCAATCGGGGCGGCGGTACTTCAGCGTCATGGGGCGCGATGGTAGCCAAAGCCGTTGCGGGCCTCAACCATTCACCGCGGTTTTACCGCCGCCCGGGACCGTTTGCGCTTACGCTTTCAGTCGCCGGCTCAGGCGTTGCGCGTTACGGGCGCTGAGAGCATAAATTGAGAGCTGCGGGTTGGCGCCGATACTGGTGGGAAATATCGATGCGTCATGGATGTTGAGATTTTCGAGCTGATGGTGCTCACCGAAGCTGTTCACTACCGCCATTTCAGCGTCTTCGCCCATCGCGCATCCGCCCATCTGGTGGGCGGTGAACAGGCGGGCCCGATGCAGGGCCATGGGGATGTCGGCCATCTTCCGTTTGGCATCGGCCACGCTCGTGAACGCCGGGCTGTCGAGGTGCACCAGACTGACTGACTTGGCGCCAGCTGCGAACTGGATCTCTACCATGCGTTCGTACGCGTCACGCATTCCCGCCCAGAGGTAGTCGGTCATGGGATAGTCGAGCACCGGCGAACCGTCGTCGCGCAGGCTGACGGTGCCGCCTTCGCTTTGCTCGTGGAAACCGTCCCGCAGCAGGGCAATGACCGAATTAATGTAGGGGAAGCGGTCCATAGTGGCGGTCATGGCTTTGCCGTGCTGCGGAATAATGCCTGCAGCCATTCCCGGCTGGAGGGGAGGCACTTCCAACTTGAACCCGACTGCGCCTGCAACGCCATCGCGCCAGACAAACTCATCCGAGTAGATTGACTGTGGCGCACCGTAGTAGGGTTCCACCTTCTCCGGCATCTCGGCGACCGTGGCATTGACAGGATGGAGGAACGTACGCTTGCCGATACGCCCGTAAGGGTCCGGGACGCCGGAGCGCAGCAACAGGGCCGGGCTGCCGAGTGCGCTCGCCGAGAGCACGAAATGGCGCGCCTTCAAAGTCACGCGCCTGCCGGTCGGACGCAGGGCTTCACCGTCGAGGGCAACCGCCTCAAGTGCCTGGATTTTGCCGTTGGCGTGGATGAGCTTTTCGGCGCGCAGGCTGTGAATCAGTTCACTGCCGTGATCGAGCGCGCCGGGTACTGTCGTGACCAGCATGCCCTGCTTGGCGTTGGTAGGGCAGCCAAAACCGCAGTAGCCAAGATCCCAGCAGCCGTTGACATTCCGCGGGATAGTATCCCAGTGCCAGCCCAACTGCTCGCAACCGGTTTTCAGAACAGTGTTGTTGGGGTTCGGGTCCGCGGCCCAGGTGGCGATCTTCTGTCGTTTTTCGCGATCCTCGAACCAGGGGGCCAGTGTTTCGGGCTCGCACTCCTTAACTCCGAAGCGCTCCTGCCAGTGCTTGAGGGTCTGTTCGGGCGTGCGGAAGCTGGACGTCCAGTTCACGGTAGTTGAGCCACCTACGCAGCGGCCCTGAAGGATTGCGATCCCGCCGTCCTTGGTAACACGACCCAGACCTTCCTGATAAAGCCTGGAGTAACTCCAGTGCTCGTCCATAGTGAAATGCTTCTGGTGATAGAGGCGTCCCTCTTCCACCATGATGACGCGCAGGCCGGCCTTGGCCAGAATCTCGGCCGTCGTGCCGCCGCCGGCGCCGGTCCCTATGACCACGACATCGGCCTCGAGTGTCTGGTCATCCTGCAGTGTCGCGGCATCGGTGACTTTCCAGCCTTTCTCCAGGCCTTGGGCAATAATGTCTGTGCTTTTCATCATTTATCCAGTCGCGAAAGATTGTTCTTGGGGTGTGACAGCTTGGCTGGCCCTGCCTTCAGGGCCAGCTGGTCCAGCTGTCAGGACTTCTGGAACTGGGGTAGAGCGGTGAGGGCGTAGGCGGGCGGCCCCGGGTAGTGGGAGTTGGACCAGGTTGCGGGCATGCCGTAGAACGCAACGTTAGTGACTTTCACCAAGCCGATGTAGGCGCTGGTGAACAGATCGATGCTGCTGTCTTTCCAGCGATTCAGGAATACATTGGCCCGTTCCGGATCGACGGTGTCCCAGCCCTGCCATACACCTGCAGCCAAAGCCCGTGTCGGGCTGAAGTGCAGCAGGTCAAACAACTGGCGGAACTCAGACTGCATGCTGGGCGAAAAACGATATATGGCGGCGTCGATGCCCGCCACTGTCTGGTTGAGGCTTTGCTGGCGCTGGTCCTGGCCCTGCGGTAGTGCATCGGCAAGAATCGCCGGTGATAGAGCCAGCAGCAGCAGGCGATCATCATCGGTCAGGAAGTGATACTGGACACTGTTGCCGTCGACCTTGTGGCTGCCCTTAGGGGCGTCACTGCACCCGGTTAAACCGATGCCCGCGCTGGCTGTTCCGAGCAGCGCGGCACCGGCCAGTCCAGTCCGCAGAAAACCGCGACGGGACATAAGCGTGTCGTCTGTCCCAGGCGTTACCATCTTCGTGCTCATAAATGGGCAACCTCGTAATTTTTATTGTGTCGCCGAACACCCTTAACGGATGAAAAGCCGGTAGACCAGTTTGTTGATCAGCCCACCGTATGGCGGATAGATCATCTCGCTACTGTTGAAGCGCTGTTTGGAAAATACACTTCGGGCATGGGAAAAGGTCAGGAAGCCTTCCTTGCCGTGGTAGTGGCCGATGCCGGATGGGCCGACGCCGCCGAACGGCAAATCATCCTGGGCCACATGCATCAATGTGTCATTGATGCCCATGCCGCCAGATTGTGTCCGCTCCATGACCTCTGACTGGGCCTTTTTATCATAGCCGAAGTAATAGAGTGCCAACGGGTGCGGACGGTCATTGATGTACTGCAGCGCATCAGCTGGGCGTTGGTAGGGTACAACCGGGAGGAGCGGGCCGAAGATCTCTTCCTGCATCACCAGCATGTCGTCTGTTGCGTCAAGGACAAGGTGCACCGGCATTTTGCGCGTTTCGCTGCCGAACTGATCATTGGCGGCATTCACTTCGATAACACGCGCTCCTTTTTTTCGGGCGTCGTCGAGGTAGCTGGTCAGGCGCGCGTGCTGACGGTCATTCACAATGCTGGTGTAGGAGCTGTTGTCCTTCACCGTCGGGTACAGTTTCCCCATCGCGGCCTTGAACTCATCTACAAACGCATCGACACGGTCCGCGGGGCAGAGCACGTAGTCGGGCGCTACGCAGGTTTGACCCGCGTTGAACGCTTTGCCAAAGGCGATCCGCTTGGCTGCATCGGCTATAGGCACGTCGGGTGATACCAGGGCGGGCGATTTACCGCCTAATTCGAGCGTAACCGGTGTAAGATTGTCTGCTGCAGCTTTCATTACGAGGCGGCCGACCTGTGTCGAGCCTGTGAAAAGCAGATGGTTGAAAGGCTGGCCTGAAAAAGCAGCCGCGACCTCGGCGTCGCCGTTCACTACAGCGACGAGATCCTCAGCGAAGGTTGCCTGAAGCAGATCCTTGAACAGGGCGGAGAACTCCGGCGTAAACTCGGACATTTTCAGCATGGCCCGGTTTCCTGCCGCAAGCGCGGCGACCAGCGGGCCCACTGCGAGATAAAGAGGGTAGTTCCAGGGCACGATGATCCCTACGACCCCTTTAGGTTGGAAGTACACCTTGTTACTGGCGGGCTGGAACAGCAGGCTCACATGGCGCTTGGATGGCTTCATCCAGTTGCTCAGATGGCCGGCAGCGTAGTCGATCCCCTGTACCGCAGGCATCAGTTCCGCCAGCCGGGTCTCGTCGGCGCTGCGGCAGCTGAAGTCAGTATCTATGGCCGCGATAATGGCTTCCTGATTGTCGAGCAGCATCTTTTTAAGGCGCTTGAGATTTTCCCGGCGTTCGGCCACAGAAGGATTTCTGTTCTTCTGAAAAGCCGTCTGTTGGGCTGCGAACAGACGCTGTAGTTGCTGGATCTGCTTTTTGTTTTCCGTTAGTTCAACAACGTTAGCGACCATCGGGGCCTCCTGGGTTCAATCCCATCTGATTTTATTGGACGGCCGTGTGCGGCCGTGTATCGGGCGGCCACCGGCGACGGCCAGTGCCTGAGATTTCTGCGCCGGCGCCACAGCAGCCCAGTGGTGCTCGAGCAGCTAGCGACCATTTCCGACCAGCATGCTGAGTTTCGGTAATCGTACCTTGGGCTATTATTAGAGTATATACTCTAGGTAGTCAAGCCTATCGCCGCAAGCCTGTGACGGCGCACCTGTTACACAGGCATGGCCCTCGCAGAGCGGGCTCAGCAGGGCGAATTTCAACATCTACGGGACGTTATGAAGACGCGCGACAAGATAATTCTGGCCAGTCTTGAACTGTTTAACCGTTCAGGAGAGAGAAATGTCACGACCAACCATATCGCCGCACACATGGGCATATCGCCGGGTAACCTTTATTACCATTTCCGGAACAAAAGCGAGATCGTCTACGAAATATTTCGGGGATATCGCCAGCAGGTTGAGGTAACGCTGCAACTGAATCCGGAGGTGCCTTTTACGGTTCAGGAGAAACTCAGGCTGCTCGAAACGGTTTTTGATGGCTTATGGGAATTCCGCTTTTTTCATCGGGACCTTGAGTTTCTGCTTGATGCCGATGAACGCCTGCGACGCGACTACCGAGAGTTCACGCATGGCTGTCTGTCCAAGATGGAGCAGATTCTTCTTGCCCTCCAGCACGCTGGCATTTTCCTGCCGCACGAGGACAGTGAGCGGCAGGCCATGGCGCTCAATACCTGGCTTATCGTCACAAACTGGATGTCTTTTCTGAAGACGGCGCATGCCGGGGAAGGTGAAGAAGCTATAACCCGGCAGCAATTACGGCAAGGGATATATCAGGTGCTGACGCTCGAGTTGCCGTATGTTTCGTCGGCGTACCACGACGAGATCGAACGGTTGCGGAAGTCTTACCGGTTCGAAGTCTCGTTACAGTCAGCTTGCTGATCCGGTATGTGTAAAACAGGCCTGGCGGGCAGATCTGCAAAAAAATGTTCGGGCGGGGAACTAACCGGAGAACAAGGCTTCTAAGCAGTGACGCCAATTTGATGCCCTCCTGTTTTTGCTGGACGGGCTTTCGAGTTCAAGCGTCTTCCTTGAGTCTGAGTCTCTCAGGGATCACCTTATGGTGAAACCCCAACGAGTTCTCCCGGGCCTGGCCCGGGAGTTTTTTTTCAGCCTTCTGGCTCTTCCGCTATCTTCCCCGCGTTTTCTCCGACCAGCCACTGGCTCAGTTGCAGGCGTGTTTGATCTACGCCGGTTTTTTTAAGTGATGAGAAAGGTATTACAGCCACCAGTGACGGGTGATTGGCCAGTTCCTTTTTTACGTCCAGTGCGGTCTGCCTGGCCGGACCATTCTTCAGCTTGTCCGCTTTCGTCAAAAGAATGGTCAGTGGTAGGCCATTATGCCCGGCCCAGTCACTCATCATTCTATCGAAGGGTGTCAGCGGATGCCGGATATCCATGACCAGAGTCAGGCCGCGCAGGCACTCCCGGTTTACCAGGTAGTCGTCCAGGTGCTGTTGCCAGTCGTTTTTCATATCCCGTGAGACCTTGGCGTAGCCGTAACCGGGCAGGTCCACCAGGCGGCACCCAGGCGTACTCAGGCTGAAAAAGTTGATCAGGCGGGTCCGGCCAGGGGTCTTGCTGGTCCGAGCCAGCTTGCTGTTGAGTGTGATGGTATTGAGAGCGCTCGATTTACCTGCGTTGGATCGTCCGGCAAATGCGATCTCGGCGCCACTGTCTTCCGGGCACTCGCTGCGACGCGACGCACTGGTAAGGAAGCGGGCGCTGTTGAACGCTATAGCGGGCTTTTCTAGCGACTGACTGGCATTTACTGGCTTCACGGCGAATTTGGCCCCGGTTCTGCATTTCAGAGAGTTTTCATTTATGTATAATGCTACACCAAATTAATATAAGTCTGGTTTATTCCTCTGGCTTCGGGTTTTCAGAAGGTCGCGGCCTGGTTCTCTGCTGCGCCCGGTCGAGGCGTCGCCTCAATGGGTGAGCATTTTTGCTGGATGCTTGCTACCATGCACCGCCGAAACTTGCCGGCGGCGCCGGAATGCAAACATTGGGGCGCCCGAGGAAGAATGGACGAATGCAGCGGGTGTCAAACCCTGAAGTGATCCTGATCAGAGAAGATGGTGCGAGCATGAAGAAAATCATTGCAGGCCTGATTATGGCCGTAGGTCTGGCCGGCGTCGCGCAGGCTCAGGGTGATCCCGAGGCGGGCAAATCTCTCGCTGCAACTTGCGGTGCCTGTCACGGCCAGTCGGGGGCGTCGCCGGTAGCGCCGAGCTACCCAAAGATCGCCGGTATCGGAGAAAAGTACATCCTCAAGCAGTTGCAGGACATCAAGGCAGGACGTCGGGTTGTGCCGGAGATGACCGGCATTCTGCAGCCTCTGTCGGAGCAGGACCTGGCCGATCTGGCTGCGTTCTACCAGACCCAGGAGATGACGCTTGAGCAGGCGGATCCGGAACTGATAGAGATGGGGCGGGCACTGTACCGGGGCGGTAATATGGCGAGCGGTGTCACCGCCTGTAGCGCCTGCCATGGCCCAGCTGGACAGGGCATCGCTTCTGCTGCCTTTCCTCAGGTCGGTGGCCAGAAAGCTGCGTACCTGGCCAAGCAGCTTAACGATTGGCAGGCAGGTAAGCGCGATAACGATCCCAATGCGATGATGCAGGATATCGCCAGTAAGCTGACCGATGCCGAGATCGAAGCGATCTCCAGTTATATGTCCGGGCTTCACTGAATCGCGGCATATCTGCAATAGAGAACCCCTGCTGCACCTTTTGCCGCAGGGGTTTTTTTATGGGAAAGTGAAACTCGCGCCCGGGAACCGCAGCCTGCGCCCGCGGTCAGACCCAGTCTTGTTTAACGTTTTTTCAGGACTGAATCCACGCCATTGACCTAAACGGCAGATGGTATTTCGCTTCGCTTATTTTCAAGGAGAACCCCATGCTGAGAAGTTTTCTGTTGTTGCTGGTAGTCACGCTGATGCCGATGGCGCTTCAAGCCGAAGAGGGCAAGTGGGAGGAGGGGCGCCACTACCAGAAGCTTTCAACAGAGGTAGGAACGCGGAGTGGCGATAAGATCGAGGTGGCAGAAGTCTTCTGGTATGGGTGCCCGCATTGCTACAGGCTGAAGCCCTTGCTGGAGTCCTGGGCCAAGGACTTGCCTGATGACGTAAACCTGGTCTATCTGCCGGCGGCACTTAACCAGAGCTGGGAGGTTCATGCGCGGGCGTTCTATGTTGCCCAATCCCTGGGGGTGCTGGACAAGGTTCACGATGCCTTTTTCGAGAAACTGGCAAATAACCCGCGCGCACTCTCCGACAAGCAGAGCCTTGCTGATTTCTTTGCCGAGCAGGGCGTCGACCGCGAGAAGTTCAACAAGACTTTTGACAGTTTCGGTGTGAACGCCAAGCTGGACCGTAGCAAGTCAGTCATCCGGGGCGCACGCCTGACAGGTGTTCCGGCACTGATCGTTAATGGACGGTATACTGTAACGGCGGGTATGGCCGGTGGCCACGAAGAGATGCTACAGGTGGCAGACCATCTGATTGAGCAGGAGCGCGAGGCACGGCAGTGAAGGGGTTAGTAGCAAAGGAGAGTGACTTCGCCTCACCAGACACTGATT
Source organism: Hydrocarboniclastica marina (assembly GCF_004851605.1). Classification (GTDB taxonomy): domain Bacteria; phylum Pseudomonadota; class Gammaproteobacteria; order Pseudomonadales; family Oleiphilaceae; genus Hydrocarboniclastica; species Hydrocarboniclastica marina. The sequence continues at coordinate 3,573,014 of NZ_CP031093.1, read as the reverse complement.
GAAGACAGGTGCCATGAATCAGAATCTGCGGAAGCGTTTCTCGGCGTTGATGGGCATGGACGGGCCAAGAGGTTCGTCGTCGGGCACTGAAAATGTGCCTGATTTCGAGCCTCATCGTCATCTGCGTCTCCTGACGTTTAACATCCAGGTAGGCATTTCGACATCTTCGTACAGGCATTACGTTACTCGAAGCTGGCAGCATTTTTTACCGCACCGCGGTCGCAGCGACAATCTCGACTCGATCGGGCAATTGCTGAGGAATTACGACGTAGTGGCGTTGCAGGAGTGCGACGGGGGTTCTCTCCGTAGCGGGTTTGTGAATCAGGTTCAGTACTTGGCCGACGCTTCGGGTTTTCCTTACTGGCACCAGCAGCTCAATCGGAACATGGGCCGTTTTGCCCAGCACAGTAACGGCCTGTTGAGCCGTTATCGCCCCCTGTCCGTCGAGGAGCATAAGTTGCCAGGGCTTATACCGGGTCGCGGCGCAATCGTGGCGCGCTATGGTTCCGAGCGTGATCCGCTGGTGCTGGTTCTCATGCATCTGGCGCTGAGTAAAGTCGCGCAGAATCGGCAGTTAGCCTACATTCGAGACCTTATCGATGAGTATGAACATGTGGTCCTGATGGGCGACATGAATGCCCATGCCGAGCAGCTGCTCACTCGAACGCCGCTTCGCGGAACCAACCTGGTGCCACTGCCGGGGGTGGCTGCGAGTTTTCCGAGTTGGCGTCCGGAAAGGGCGCTTGACCATATCCTGGTCAGTCCGTCGCTGAGAATAAGGGGGGCCGAGGTTGTGCGCTTTCCCGTCTCTGACCATTTGCCCATTGCGCTGGATGTTGCTTTGCCCGAGGGCTATCTCTCAACCTTCGACTGAGGCGTACTCTCGGCCTTCCGCTAGGCGTAGTCTCAACCTTTCACTGAATATATGATATTCGGAGCCTCATCCCGCAAACTGAAAAACCCGGCACCACCGAAAGATGGGCCGGGTTTTTCATATCCAGGATCGTTTACTTGATCTTGGCTTCCTTGTAGGGAACGTGCTTGCGAACAACCGGATCGTACTTCTTCATTTCGATCTTTTCGGGTGTGTTGCGCTTGTTCTTTTTGGTCGTGTAGAAGTGACCTGTGCCTGCAGATGATACCAGCTTAATCTTCTCGCGCATGATCCTGCTCCTTACACTTTGACGCCGCGGCCGCGCAGTTCAGCGAGGACGGTATCTATGCCTTTCTTGTCGATGATGCGCATGCCCTTGGTGGATATGCGCAGTTTAACGAAACGCTTTTCGCTTTCTACCCAGAACCGATGCGATTGCAGGTTCGGCAGGAAGCGACGCTTGTTGTGGTTCATCGCGTGGGATACGTTGTTACCGGTGACCGGACGCTTTCCGGTGACCTGACAAATACGGGACATAACTCGCCTCCAACCCGGCGTGGTCTCACAGGAAGCACTCAGTGCGGTATCGCAGCCGGGCTTGAGCCTGTGTATGAATATTACCTTTTACATTTACTGCGCCGCCGCTCTTCTGTTGCCTCAGATAGTGAAGCACAAAAGTTATCTGGCAACGCCACCAGAGAAAGGGACGCTTTTATACCAGAAAGCGTACCCAATAGCAAAGGCCAGGCAGAGAAAGCACCAGGACGTTTGAGCCCCGGGAAGCATAGGGCGTTTGACTCTTGTTATTCTTAATTATTGACCCTTGCTACTTATTATTGAACCTTACTACTCTGGGTGGCGCGTCGGCACTGTCATAGTAAGCCACGTTCCGCCAGGGAGGTTACCCCTTCGTACCCGATAATCATATGGTCGAGTACGCGGACATCGACCAGTTCAAGTGCCTGGCGTAGGCGCTTGGTCAGGCTGATGTCGGCTGTGCTGGGTTCGGCTACCCCCGAGGGATGGTTATGGGCCAGAATAAGCGCCGCAGCGTTGTGATCCAGAGCCCGTCGCACCACTTCGCGCGGATAGACCGCTGCACCGTCGATTGTACCGAAAAACATTTCGTCATAACTGATGATGCGATGCCGGTTATCCAGGAACAGGCACGCGAAAACCTCGTGGGGGCGTGTCACCAGCCGGCTCTTCAGGTAGCGCCGGGTGTCAGCCGGGGATTGAAGGGGCTCGCCCGTGATCAGCGGCTCGTCCAACACACGCCGCGCCATTTCAAGGCTTGCCTGCAGCTGGGCGTATTTCGCTTCGCCAAGCCCGGGCTCGGCGCAGAAGCGCTGAGCGGAGGCTCCGAGCAGGCGCCGGAGGCTGCCGAAGTCGACAAGCAGCTTACGCGAAAGCTCAAGCACAGACCGGCCACGCATGCCGGTTCTCAGAAAGAGGGCGAGGAGTTCAGCATCGCTGAGGTACTCGGCGCCGTGGCATAGCAGTTTTTCCCGCGGCCGTTCGGCCAAAGGCAAGGCTTTGAGCGTCATGAGGCGATCCCTGTCTGACCTGTCTTCATCCGTGATTGTGTCAATCCGGGCGACAGTGTAACTCAGCCTGCTGTGGTATCTTACGAAAAATTATTGAAGCAGCTTTCAGGCAGTTTTTCTGAGGGCGCGCCAGAAGGAGTGTGCACGATGAAGCCAGCGCGGATATTGCTCGGCGTTTCGGGGGGTATTGCCGCTTATAAGACGGCTGATCTTGTACGGCAATTGCGCAAGGCCGGGTATGAGGTGCGGGTGGTGATGACCGCCGGCGCTGAGGCGTTTGTCTCGCCGCTGACGTTCCAGGCCCTGTCCGGCAATCCTGTATCTTCCCGCCTGCTTGACGAAAGCGCAGAGGCGGGAATGGGCCACATAGAGCTGGCCAAGTGGGCTGACCGGGTATTGGTCGCGCCAGCCTCCGCCAATACCCTGGCGCGGCTGGCAAATGGAATGGCGGATGATCTGCTGACGACGGTTTGCCTGGCGACAGAGGCGCCGATTATCCTGGCGCCAGCGATGAATCAGGCCATGTGGCGAAACGCCCGTACCCAGGCGAATGCAAGACGTCTGGCAGATGACCCTCAGTTTGAGCTCTGGGGTCCGGCTGAGGGTGATCAGGCCTGCGGTGACACAGGGCCTGGCCGTATGCTCGAACCCCTCGATATACTGGCTCGCCTCCAAGCATCTGCACGTCCGCTCAGTGAGCAGGTTCTGCAAGGGCTTCGGGTGGTGGTTACGGCGGGCCCCACCCGCGAAGCGATTGACCCCGTACGTTATATCAGCAACCACAGTTCCGGCCGGATGGGCTACGCTATGGCAGCGGCCGCCCAGCAGGCGGGGGCGAATGTGGTGTTGGTGTCTGGCCCGACCAGTTTACCCGCGCCCGCCGGTGTTCAGCGCCTGGATGTGGTGTCCGCGGATGACATGCTGGCAGCGGTAGAGCAAAGTCTGGCCGAAGGTTGCGACCTTTTTATAGCCACCGCTGCGGTGGCTGACTATCGAGTCCGGCTCAAGCAGGCCCACAAGATAAAGAAGAGCAATGATGAGCTGGCTCTGGAGCTTGTTGCCAATACCGACATTCTGGCTCATGTAGCGACCCGACAGCTGGCATCGTACTGCGTGGGCTTTGCCGCTGAGACCCGCCGCGTAGAGCATTACGCCCGCGACAAGCTTGAACGCAAGAATCTCGATATGATCATAGCCAACGATGTTTCGGATACCCGTATAGGTTTCAACAGCGAGAACAACGCTGTGAGTGTATTCTGGCACGACGGAACACAAACGTTTCCGAGCCAACCCAAACAGGCGCTGGCCAGCGCCCTGATTGAGCTTATTGGTCAACAGCGCAGGATCAAAATCAAGCCCTGAGGGACAAGTGTGAGTCACAAGCAAACGTTTCAGTTAAAGCTCATCGATAGCCGCCTCGGCCAGACAATTCCCCTGCCGGCCCACGCCACTTCTGGCTCTGCCGGCCTCGACCTTCGCGCCTGCCTGGACGCGCCTCTTGAAATTAAACCGGGTGAGACTCAGCTCATCCGCACGGGTGTAGCAATCTATATCGAAGACCCCGGGCTGGCCGGTATGGTATTGCCGCGCTCGGGTTTGGGGCACAAACATGGCATTGTTCTGGGTAACCTTGTCGGTCTCATCGACTCGGACTATCAGGGCGAACTCATGGTTTCGTGCTGGAACCGGGGCAACACGAGCTTCACCATTGACGTCGGTGAACGCATCGCCCAACTGATAATCGTGCCGGTCGTACAGGCGGATTTTGCAATTGTTGACGAGTTTACCGGCAGCGAACGCGCCGCTGGTGGCTTCGGTTCAACCGGCCGCGATTAGCGTGTCTGCCTGCTCTGCTTGGCCCGGGGGCTTCTGGGCCAGACATTAGGGCTATACTCGTTAATTGATCGAAGCCGGGCGCGTAGCCCCTGGCGTGGCAGAAGCGGCCAAGCGGAGTAGTGTGAGAGTATGAAACTCGGCAAAAAGAAAAGTGATACCCCGCCTGAGATGAACGGTGATTCAAACCCTGCGGGTAAATCGCCTGCCGGGACGGTGACTCCGGGAAAAATAGGCCTGTTCCAGGCGTTGGCAGTGATCCTCGGCGCTGTGCTCATCGGTCTGTTGCTTGATGTATTGGTGCTCTCGCCTGCCGAACAGGCGGCAGAGTCTGCAGCGCTTGAAGCACGGATCGAGAGCCAGAAACGTCAGGTCGAACAGCGTCTCACCCACTTCAGTGAGCTGGTGCGCCATTTTGCCCGGGAGCCTTCCATTATCGAGATCGTCGACGATGAAGAAGCGCGTCGCCAGGCCGCCGATTTTCTCGCAGCAATGCTCCCAACAGTTCGCGAGGCGCATATTTTTCCGGCCGGAAATATCAGCCAGCCAGCTGACCTGGATGTTCCCCTCAGTTTTGCCAGCCTCGACCTTGCCCAGAAATCACAGTCAAGCAACAGCCTGCTGATGGACGCGTTTCGTCGAGACGACCAATGGCTTTTCCAGATCGCGGCACCCATGACGCCGGTCAGTGATGGCGAACCCCGCGGTAGCGCACTTGTGGTCCTTGATCCGTCGGCGCTTGGCGCCGCCCTGGTTCAGCCCGCAGGTTCTGGTGGACGGTTGAGTCTGGTCCAGCGTGTGGGTGGTCAGGATATTGTCGTCCTGACTCAGGGCACTGGTGATGGAGAGACGCTCACGCGCGACCTTTCTTTTCCTGGCTGGTCGCTGCAACTGACGGCCTCAGCGGATGGTCCCTGGCAGGCTGACCGGATGCTGTTCTGGTCAGTGATTGCGGGAATGGGTATCCTAGCCGCTGCCGTGATTTTCGGCCTGATGGGGTGGTTCAGCCGCACGCTGAATCACGAAGCACAAAAGCTGCATATGTGGGCTCAGAAGAACTTCTCCGGCGAACGCACCCGGGTGCCGACCTTCACACTCGAGGTACTTGCGGCGCTGGGGCAAACGCTGCAGCAGCTGTCCAGGGCGGTAGACAAGCGTCTTGTGAAGGCTGACGCCGCGCTACGGGACGCGCAAAAAGGGCGTGCCAGTAGTGGCCATACGGGCCAGGAAGAGCCGTTGTTTCAGGACGACAATGTTCTGGATATTGATATGTTTGATGGTGATGACGACGTTCTCGGGCTGGGAGGTAACACACCCGCTGCCGGCTCGGGCGAACTAACGGGTGTTGATCTGGAAGATGCTATGACAGTGGAAGTTGATATTCCGAGTTCGATATTCAGAGCCTATGATATCCGCGGTATCGTCGGCGAAACACTGACGCCGGAAATCGTACGCTACATCGGCATGGCTATTGGTAGCGAAGCGGCGAGCCGTGGATTCAGTTCCATGTGTGTGGGCTACGATGGCCGCCATTCCAGTCCGGAACTGGCCGAAGCCCTGACCCAGGGTCTGCGGTCCACGGGATGCGACGTCATTGACATCGGCCGGGTGCCCACGCCTGTGCTTTATTTCGCCACCCATCACCTGGGCACGGGCTCGGGCGTAATGATTACCGGCAGTCACAACCCCTCGAACTACAACGGGCTCAAAATGATGGTCGGCGGCGAAACGTTCGCCGGCGATGCTATTCAGGATCTGCTCACCCGTATAAAGGCTGGCAACTTCCGGCAGGGTCAGGGCAGCCTGAGCCGGGAAGACGTGCAGCAAGCCTATCTCGACCGGATTCTGGGCGATATCGCTGTGGCGGCGCCTTTGAAAGTCGTGGTCGATGCGGGCAATGGTATTGCCGGCGAGCTCGGCCCCCGGCTCATCGAGGAGCTGGGTTGCGAAGTTATCCCCCTCTACTGCGAGGTGGACGGAAGTTTCCCCAATCACCACCCTGACCCGGGCAAGCCGGAAAACCTGGTGGACCTGATCGCCCGCGTCAAGAGCGAGAAGGCCGACCTGGGGATCGCGTTTGACGGCGACGGTGACCGGCTTGGCGTGGTCAGTAATACTGGCAAGATCATCTGGGCCGATCGCCTTCTGATGCTGTTTGCGCGTGATGTGGTTTCCCGTAATCCCGGCGCTGACATTATCTATGACGTCAAGTGTAGCCGCAGGCTCGCCGCGACCATCAATGAGTTTGGCGGCCGGCCGATCATGTGGAAGACCGGTCATTCCTGGATAAAAGCCAAGATGAAAGAAACCGGTGCGTTGCTTGCGGGCGAAATGAGCGGCCACGTGTTTTTCTCCGAGCGCTGGCTTGGCTTTGACGATGGCATCTATAGTGCTGCGCGGCTGCTGGAGATACTGGGCATAGAAGACCGAACCAGCGACGAGGTCTTTGCGGACTTCCCCGAGGACGTCAGTACACCTGAGATCAACCTGACGGTTACCGATGAGAACAAGTTCGAAATTATTGAGAAACTGGCGAGCGAGGGCGAATTCGGCGACGCCAATATCAATACCATAGACGGGGTGCGCGTAGACTATGCCGACGGTTGGGGCCTGTGCCGGGCATCGAACACAACGCCTATGCTGGTGCTTCGATTTGAAGCCGAGAACGAAGAGAGCCTCGAGCGGATCAAGGTAATTTTCCGCGAGCAGATGCAGAAAGTAGCGCCCGATGTTGAGCTGACGTTCTAACGACTGCCGCACTCAACGTGTAACCAGGCCGGCCTGTTGCCGGCTATACAGAAACAGAAACAGGGGAGAAGCGACGATGGCTTTGGATCGCGACACCGCCATGCAGGTCGCTGCGGTACTGAGTAAGGGGCTCCCTTACATTCAGCGTTTCACCGGCAAGACCATTGTCGTCAAGTACGGCGGAAACGCCATGGAGAATGTTGAGCTACAGCGTTCTTTTGCACGGGATATGGTGCTGATGAAGCTGGTCGGCATCAATCCCATCATTGTTCATGGCGGCGGACCCCAGATTGGTGAACTGCTGGATCGGCTGCAGATCAAGTCTCACTTTGTTGATGGCATGCGCGTCACCGACAGCGAAACCATGGATGTGGTTGAGATGGTGCTTGGCGGACGGGTTAACAAGCAGATCGTATCGCTGATCAATCAGCAGGGTGGCAAGGCCATCGGCCTGACGGGTAAAGACGCTAACCTGATCCGGGCCCGCAAGATGGAAGTGGTCAAACCGTCACCGGAGATGTCGCGTCCCGAAATCGTCGATATCGGCCATGTGGGCGAGGTGGTCAAGGTCGACAGCGAAGTCATCACCATGCTGACCAGGAGCAACGTGATTCCTGTTATTGCGCCTATCGGTGTAGGCCCCGACGGCACTGCCTACAACATAAACGCGGATATCGTCGCCGGGAAAGTGGCCGAAGAGCTTAACGCCGAAAAGCTGATTCTGCTGACCAACGTATCCGGCCTGCAGGATCGCCAGGGTAAGGTTTTGACCGGTCTGAAATCGGCCGAGGTCGACGCACTGATTGCCGATGGAACGATTCACGGTGGCATGCTGCCCAAGATTCGTTGCGCCCTGAACGCGGTAAAAAATGGTGTTCACACAGCCCATATCATCGACGGCCGAGTGGCGCACGCGACATTGCTGGAAATATTCACTGACGAAGGCGTCGGTACGCTCATCTCCCGCTAGAGACGGGCGCCGCGCTGCGTGGCGTTACAGGGTCACGTCTTGTGTGACCAGCAAGAACACATGCAGTGTGCGTCGGGTGCCAACCGCAAGTGGGCGCGTGCGCGTTCAATCCTGAGGGTAGAACCGGGCCCCGAAGCGCTCTATCCACTCCATAGCGGCCTCCTCGGCTGTTAACTCACGTCCTTCGCAGTCGAGCACGGTCAGGCGATAACGCTCAATCTGGCAGATCTGCTCGACCATCCGGATCCGGAACGCATCCAGATTATCCTCGAAAGCGACACCGATATCGTACGCGTGCGTACCCTCCTGCTTGTCGTCCTGCCCATGCTCGCAGCGTCTGCACCAGGCCACCCGTGCGGTCAGTTGTACAGGTTGATCCGGCGTCTGGATATTGATGCCCAGCAGCGTTCCGGGCGCATACTCCTGGTGAGTGCCGAAAGCCAGCCCGCCGAAGCTCAGGTTCTTCAGGGGTTCCAGATGGCCGGGCTCGTCTTCTGATGCCACCTCTATGGGGATCTCAATAGGGTGTCTGATAAAGGAACGATGGTGTGCGTGCATAGAGGTTGCTCCGAACCCGGCGGCTCGCCCCGAGCCCAGTCATGTCTGGCTTTATTCTCCCTATCCGGAATGCAGCTGCTAAAGTCAATCATAGCAATGCTGGTGTCCGGGCCATCCGTACGATATCAGTCCCGTCCCCCCATTTTTAGGGCGCTCAAGAAAATTTCATGAAAAAGATAGGCTTGACCATAATTGTTGCGGTTGTGCTGTTAGCGGTGGGCACCTACGTCGCCATCTGGTACGGGGCTGACCAGTTTCTGAGCCGGGTTAAAAGCGACATAGCCGAAAAGGGCGTTCTCACATGGCAAGGGGTCAACCCTCGCCTTGATGGCTCTGTGGAGGTTCGGGACTTGGAGCTGACACTGTTTGAACTCAGCCAACCCATCCGCGTCGCCTCGGCAACGCTATCGATGGACTCAGCCGCTACGCTGGTTAACTGGCTTTTGCGCCCGACCGGCGTCTGGCCGGACAATACCCGGCTCGAAGTTAGCCAGGCCCAGCTTATAGTACGGCCGGCCCTGACCAAAGACTGGCTAACCCAGACTGACGACACGCGGGCTCAATGGCCTCGACCCTGGCATTTGCGTGCCTGCGGGGCTCGCACGCAACTGGGTGGTACTGACTTGTTGTCCATGGGTATTGACCGGTTGGAGGTGGACCTGACCCTGCACTGGCTCGGCGCGACCAGAGACGGGTATGAGCTCGTGGGCGAACTGAACGGCAATGAAATAGGCAGTGTCGATTTCAGGTTACAAGGCGAGGAGCTGCCTATTGAGTGGGCACAATTGGCGGATGCCGGTCTGACCGGTTGGCCCTCGATGCAGTTAGTGGTCAGAGACGGCGGCTTCATGCGGCGCTTGTCGGCGTACTGTGCGAAGCCTGGACATAAAGACCCTTCTGGCTGGGCCAGTGCTGAAACTGAAGCACTCCAGCGCGATCTGAAGCAGTGGGGCATTGCGCTCTCGCCGGAGTTAGCCTCGCTATATCAGAGCTGGCTGCACGAAGGAGGAGAGATCGCCGCCGACTTGCCAGTAAAACCCAAGGCCGAGGTCGCCGACATCAACACGCTGGCGGCTTACTTCAGTCGTGACGATCTTCTGGTGCAGCACAACGGGCGGCCATTGGCCCAAGTCGGATTCGAGGTTGATAAGGCTATTTTCCTCGCTGTAACCGAGCCGGCGTCTGTGCAACCGGCCGCGGTTGAACCGGCTGTAGCGGATCATTTGGCCTGGCGGCAAACACCGTTGGCGACAGCCGACCATTGGCTGGGCCGTCAGATCCGCGTCGAAATGGCGGCCGGCCATAGCCTTGAGGGGCATTTATCTGATATCAATAACAGACAGTTGATCATTCTGCGTCGAGTCGCAGGCGGCGAGTTTGCGTCGCCTGCGGCCAGAGCTGATGTGTCCGAACTGCATGTGTTGCGCCGCCTTGATGAGTTGCCACCTGTGCTGGAGGAGATGCGCCTGCGTGATGCGGCCGGTCGACGCTCTGGCCCGACGGACCATGTGCCAGCCCAGTTTGAAGACGAGTCTGAGTCGGCAGACGTCGGTAGCCCCATTTTCTAGCGAATGCCGCGACGACCGCTATAGCGTTAGCTTTATCTGGCATGCGCATGACTCATGCTGACGAACCAAAGGTAATTCGCCGTGAAAGTGACAGTGCCTGATCTTAGAACCTCATTCTCGCAGTTGATTGCACTGCCCTCTATAAGCAGCGCCAGTGCTAGCTGGGACCAGAGCAACGAGCCGGTTGTTATGCTCCTGGAGGGCTGGCTGGCCTCGCTTGGTTTTGTCACAGAGGTCATGGCTGTGCCGGATCGTCCGGGGAAGTACAATCTGATCGCTACATTGGGCACAGGCGCTGGCGGGCTCGTGCTATCAGGCCATACCGATACGGTGCCTTTTGATGACAAGCGCTGGCAGAGCGATCCGTTTACGCTGACTGAAAGGGACGGGCGCCTCTACGGGCTGGGCACCTGTGACATGAAGGGTTTTTTCGGCCTGGTACTCGAGGCGGTGAGGGATCTGCGGGCCGATGATCTGCAACGTCCGCTCATTGTGCTGGCAACCGCAGACGAAGAAAGCTCCATGAGTGGCGCCCAGGCGCTGGTCGATGCCGGCCGGCCGGAGGGACGCTTTGCTGTTATCGGCGAGCCGACAGAGTTACGACCGGTCCGTATGCACAAAGGCATTATGATGGAGCGTCTCGCCTTGCGGGGCCAGTCGGGCCATTCATCGGATCCCTCGCTGGGCCGCAACGCTATGGAAGGCATGCACGCGGTGCTGAGCGAATTGCTGACCTTGCGCTCAGAGTGGCAGCAGCAGTATCGGCACCCAGGTTTTAACGTGGAGTTCCCGACGCTGAACCTGGGCCATATTCATGGCGGAGACAGCCCCAACCGCATCTGCGCGGCCTGTGAGCTGCATTTCGATTTACGGCCCCTGCCAGGCATGAAAATTGACGAGCTGCGCGATAGCATCCATCGACGCGTGGCCCCCCTGATACGAGCACGCGAGCTGGGCATGACCTTTGAGCCGTTGTTCGATGGCGTGCCCCCGTTTGAGACGCCAGCCAATGCCCAGTTGGTCAAGCTCTGCGAGGAGCTGACCGGGCATGCAGCTGAGTCCGTCGCCTTTGCGACCGAGGCGCCTTTTCTGCAGCAGTTGGGCCTTGAAACGCTGATTATGGGCCCCGGTTCCATTGACCAGGCCCACCAGCCGGACGAGTTTTTGGCCCTTGATCAGTTACAGCCGGCAATCGATGTGCTCACCCAACTGATCAAGCGCTGCTGTATTGACGGGGAGCTGCCACGATCGCCCGCCGACGATAGAGCTGAATAACGCCATAAACGGCACCTGAACCATAGGCTGTTGAGCTGCACCCCTGGAGACTGATTGGTGACTGACCCCCACAACTGGCTTTACTGGTTTCGGCATTCTGCGCCCTACATCAATGCCCATCGGGGCCGCACGCTGGTGCTGACCCTGGGTGGAGAAGTGCTGGAACACCCGAATCTCACTCATATCATCCACGACATCACCCTGCTCGCGAGCCTGGGTACACGGTTAGTGCTGGTGTTCGGAGCGCGTCCTCAAATCGAGCGGCGGCTTGAGGAGGCCGGCGCCGAAACGCACCTGCATGAGAACGGCTTGCGGGTTACACCCGAGGCCCACCTGCCATTGGTGATGGAAGCGGTCGGCCGGTTGCGTGCGTCCCTGGAGCGCCGGCTGTCCATGGGGCTCATAAACTCGCCCATGCACGGAGCACGGATGCGCGTGGTCAGCGGCAACCTCATTACGGCGAAACCCCTGGGCGTGCTCGATGGCACCGACCTGGGCTACACCGGCCGTGTGCGCCGTGTGGACAGTGACGGCCTGGAGGCGCTGCTGGATGGCGGCAACATCGTTATCCTGCCGCCACTGGGCTACTCGCCAACAGGGGACGTTTTTAATCTTGCCTATGAGGATGTTGCCAGCCAGACGGCGGCTGCGCTGAGGGCGGAAAAGCTGATTATGTTCGCGTCCAGCGTCGGCATCATGGATGAGGCGGGAGCCCTGATCCGGGAGCTCAGGGTACGGGAAGCACGCGGTTTGCTGAATGGCGCCGATCTGAGTCCAGCTCAGGCCGAAGCGCTACAGGCTGCTTGTGATGCGTGCTCCCGTGGGGTTCGGCGCGCCCATATCATCAGTTATGAAGACGAGGGCGCGCTGCTGGAAGAGTTATTCACCCGGGATGGGTCGGGCACGCTGGTCACTGACGATCCCTACGAAGAGGTGCGCCCGGCACGGGCGGAAGATATTGGCGGTATCCAGGAACTTATCCAGCCGCTGGAGGCCGCGGGCGTGCTCGTGCGGCGCCCTCGGGAGTTGCTGGAAACCGAAGTTGACCGGTTTGTCGTCGACGAGCGAGATGGCACGATCATTGGCTGCGCGGCGCTTTACCCCTACGCAGAAGAAGGAATCGGTGAGTTGGCATGCTTCGCCGTCAGCGGCCAATATAGGCGTTTTGGCCGGGGCGATCAGGTTCTCGCCATGATCGAGCGCGTCGCCCGGGCGCAGGGCCTGGAACGGTTGTTCGTGCTTACGACCCAGGCTGAGCACTGGTTTCGTGAGAGAGGCTTTGAACCCGCACAGGTTGCCGAGCTACCCGCCGCCCGGCAAGCCCAGTATAACCGGCAGCGGAACTCGAAGATCTTCATCAAACCTCTGTAGCAGGTGGCGAAACCGAGTGCACTAGCGGGAGAACGCTGCAGATTGCAGCTGCTCCAGACGCTGTGTCCTCTGTGCGCCCTCCATGCGTGCAAGTTCGCCTACGGTGCGGTGAAACGCTGCAAAGTCGCCATGCTTTTCAGCCAGTAATCTTCTGAATGCTGGAACCCAACGGTTGTAGGTGCCGACGCTGGCAATACGCGCATTGTTGAGCCCATCGTCAAAAAAAGCCCGGTAGGCGTTCGGTTTCAGCCAATCGTGCCTCTGTTTATCGTAGCGCGCTCGCAGCTCTGCAATAAGCCGCTCTTTTTGCGCCACCAGTGCCGAGTGCGGCAGGTCCGGTTCGCGGTAGAGCTGCTGTAGCGCGTCTGCGCTACTCATGACCATCTCGGTGAACTCCTGCGCCATGTCCTGTCGCGCCAAAGCATCTGCAATCAGCGTAGTCTGCCCGGACGCATTCAGATACCTCAGCAGCCCCTCCAACTCCACGGCGGTGGCGTAGCTTTCGTTGAAAACAGTGTCGCCGGCAACATAGACCAGTTTATGACTAAGCTCATGGAATAAAAGCGCTGCGAGCTGATCCTCAGGCCAAAAAATGAAGGTGCTCAGCAGGGGGTCCTCAAACCAGCCCAGGCTTGAGTAGGCCGGAATACCCGCGATCCAGACATCCCACTGCTCGGGCGCAAAGCGCTGGGCGGCTGCTTCTGCGCCCTTCCGGCTGAAATAGCCCCGGTAGGTCTGGCAGCCCACTGTGGGGTAGCACCAAGCCTTGAGTTCAAGTGAATCCACCGGCGCAACGAGGAGGTTCCAGACCACGGCTTCCCGCTCGAGGTCGACATAGCTTGAGTAGGTATCACCTACCGGCAGGGCCAGCGCTTCACCCGCGAACGTACGGATGGCTTCCACCCTCAGTAAAGCCGCGCGAAGCTCTGCGGACGTAGATGGGTCGTCGATGAGCGTGTTGACCGCGGAACGCTGCTGTAACAGCGAGAGCTGGCCGCCAGCGGCCTGCGAATAGTAATAAATGGAACTGCAGCCAGAACAGGCGAGAACAAAAAAACCGGCTAGTATAATTACAAGATATTTAGAAAACATGGTTGGCCAATAGGGGGCGGGAAACTCAGGCAGACGCACGCTCAAGTACCGCAGGCCTGGTCATAGTGGGTGTTCACGTGATGATAACTCATCCCGAAACGCCTGGACCGTACTCAACAGTTTCTCCGGCGATTAGCTAGAACGAAGGTATCAACGTGGTATCAGGTAAAACGGTTGACCGGCGCAATAGCGTTCGGCGTCCCATCAGGCTCGACGCGATATTGCAAATCGGTGAGGGCGAGTGGCCGTGCGAGATAGCTGACTTCTGTGCCGAGGGTCTTTTTTTGCGGTACTCCAGCGACGTTGCGGGCCGAATCCAGCCGTTGTTTGCGCGGAGTTCACCGCTGGTCAGTGTACGTTTTTTCGAACCGGATGCCCGCAAGGAGTTCAGCCTCCAGGCCCGACCGGTCCGACGTATCGACGGCGCAATGGGTGTCGAGTTCACGCAGTCGAACCCCCAGGCAATCGAGGCTCTTCTCAGCCAGTGCCTCGCCGGCTCAGGTTCATTTCAGCCTTCCCCGAAAGGGCCGGAGCAAGGCGGCTTCATATTGAGGCAGTGCACCCGTGCGACCGCCCAGTTTGTTGAGCCCCTGGTCGCGGAGTGGTTCAAGGAAGTCGACCGCCAACTGCAGGCGTCAGCACAGCAGGTCAACGATCAACTGGCCCAGGAGCTGATGGATGCTGCGATGGCGCTGCCGAAATACCAGCGGCCGTTCTGGCAGACCATGAATCGGGCGATCGAAACACCCCAGGCACGTCCTGAGCAGGGTGAGCAGAGCAAGTCGAAGCTTGATCTCGTTGATAAAGGTGTCTTCGAGGACTGGCTACTCCTGCGCGTAATGGTCAGCAAGGCAGAGACCCAGTTCCGGGGCCCATTGCTCCAGCTCAAGATGCGGCTGGCTAAAGCCAATGTCGGCATCAACTCCGGCCATCAGAACCCGCTCGGGCCCATCCTGGTGTGCGACGCGTTTCGCCAGGCCCAGGAGAACCTGGGCTTCTCCCGTGCTGTCGACAAAATCGCCTTTCGTGTTTTTGAGCAAGAGGTCGTAAAGAACCTGGAGCCGCTCTATACCGCTTTGAATCAGATTTTTATCCGTCATGGCATTTTGCCGGACCTGGACCTCAGCAAGTTTCTCAGCGAGCAGAACCCTGGGAAAGCCAACGCCGCGCCAACTGAAAAACCCAGGCTTGCGGCATCACAGCCGGCCTTGCAAGCCGTGCCTGGAAATGCCCGGGATAAGGTTGACGGAGCTGTTGCAAAACAGGATCCGGAGCCGGGCCGCAGCCGGCGCAAGCCGGCCGATGCAGCGTTCAGACAAAGCAATGAGACGGCGGTGTCCGCGTTTGCGACTGTGCGGCGTCTCCTTTCCACTCTGAAGAACGGCCGTAGCCCGGAGGGCGCGGCCTCATCTCTCACCGATTCAACAGCGATACCACTGAGCAACGACGAGTTTCACCACGAGTTGGGCGCGATTGCGGTGTCTGCCCAGGAGCGGACGGAAATAGTCGCTGGCGAGATGAAGTCTTTGCGGGCCCGTGTGGAAGCGCGCATGGCGGCGCTGGAAGCCCGACGGCTGGCGCCCGAGCAGGAAGAAACACTGGACGTCGTTGATCAGTTTCTGATGAGTGTGGAGCAGAGCCCGAGGCTGAGCGAAACCTCCCGTGCGCAGCTGCATCAGCTGGGCATTCCCGTGCTCCAGGCGGCGCTGCAGGGAAAAGGAGCATTTGATGATGATGACAACGCCGTGCGAGGCGTCCTCAACCGAATCGCGCAGTTGGGCCCGCGCGGAGGCAGGCCCAACCCTGTATTGCAGCGGCGCGTCGAGGGTATCATTGAGAAGATCAACACCGGTTATGCCAGCGATCCGGGAGTTTTCGACGAAGCGCTGACTGAGCTGGACGAACTGGTGGCCCGGCAGAACCTTGCCTACCGTCGAAACGTGGAGCGCGTCACTGCCGCCGCCGAAGGGGCACAGAAAGTTGAAGACGCGCGCAGTGCGGTCGGTCAGGCGCTGGAGCGGCTTGTCGGAGATCAGCCCGTACCGCGAGCACTGGTAACACTACTCAATGAGGGATGGCGGGATTTGCTGACGCTGACCCATGTTCGCCAGGGGCCGGACAGCAGCGCCTGGCAGAGCTACCTGCTGGTCGTCGACACGCTTATGGCGTTCTCACGAGACCCGACCATGCCCGTGGATCTGCGTGAGTTGTTGCGGATAATCCAGGAAGGGCTGGCCTCCATCTCCAGCAACCAGAAGCCCGCTGCGCAGATCCGGGAGGGCCTGAAGCACTTCCTGACCGGGCGTGATTCTCCTGCCTCCGAGCTGATAAAAATGCCCGCGGTGGCCAAAGCCGCAGACCCTGCCGGGATGGGTGACAGGCGGCGCAAGAGCCTGCAGCGCTGGATAAACCGGGCCCGGGAGCTGAAGCTCGGCGATTGGATGAAATATCAGGAAGACCCCGAAAACCCGAGCTACATGCGATTGGTCTGGATGGGCCGGGATGGGTCGCGGTTCGTGTTCGTCAATCATCAGGGCATGAAGCTGGTTGAATTCGATCTGGTCAAAATGGCCGACCATTTGCAGAAAGGCATTGTCGTTCACGACCCTGACTTCGAGCGGCCGATCGTCGATGAGAGTATCGACCGAATGGTGCGGCAGGTCTACGAGCAAGCTTCGCTGGCCAGTACCCGCGACGAATTGACAGGTCTCAACACCCGTCGTGAGTTCGAACGTTGTCTGGGCGAGCACCTGGCGATCGCGGCAGTTGTAGATCCTCGGGAGCAGCCGGCCCAGAAGGCGCTGGTGGTACTGGAGCTGCAATACCTGCGTGAGCTGAGCGATACCGCCGGGTTCGAGTCCGGGGATGAGGCACTGCGTCGTGTGGCCGAACTGCTCGGGACTCATGTTCCCGAGAACAGTCATCTGGCGCGCCTGGGTGGCCCGCGATTCGGTTTCCTGCTGACCGCGGAGGACGTTGATCAGCAAGTGAATGGCCTGATCGGGGTGGTCAAGACGTTGCCGTTGCACTTTGCCGGGCAGGACTATCGGCTCTCGGCCAATGCGGGCATCGCAGTGGATCAGCCGGGGCTGGCGTCGGCCGAGCAGTGGCTTGCCAGTGTAGAGGATGGCCTGGTGCGGTGCCGGAAAGACGGTCGTGAGGCTGTGCTCTGGCATGCACCTGTTGAGGTAGAGAACCCTCGCGACGAAAAATTGATAGCCAAATTTACCAGCGTTGAAGACCTGGCCCGAGAGCGGATTCTCCTGCGGTCGCAGAAGATTCTTCCGCTTCATGGTGAGACCCGCCTGGGCGTGCAGCATCAGGTGTTGTACAGCATGTATGACGAGTCGGGTCAGCTGATACACGGGTCTGAGTTCTCGCGAATAGCTGAACGCCACAGCCGGATTCAGACCGTGGACCGCTGGCTGATCGGGCATTTGCTTGACTGGATGTCATGTCATCCGAAGAAGCTGGAAGATCTCGGCAGTCTCGGCGTCAGCCTGTCGGCGTCCTCTTTGGCCGATGCTGCCCTGCTGGAAGTTATCTTCGAAACGATGAGCCAGAAAGATGCGCCCATCGAGCACCTCTGGTTTGAAATTACCGAGGCAGCTGCGCGGGCCCACCCTGAAAATACGGCCTCGTTCATGGCCGAAATGAGTGAGCTTGGGTGTCATTTCTGTTTGAGCCAGTTCTATGGACGCAGTGAGTCTTACGACCTGCTGAAGCAGCTCCCGGTCGCCCGGGTGAAAATCGACGGCTCGTTTATCCTTGAGTTGCTGCAGGACAGAAACGACCAGGCATTGGTCCGCTCCATGATCGACATGACCCATTTTCTCGGTCGGGAAATTATCGCCGGCCAGGTTGAAGACCGTGCTGCGGTGGATCTGTTGGTGGAAATGGGGATGGACTATGCCCAGGGCGGCGCCATAGAACGGCCCGTTTCGTTCGAGGATTGACAAAGGCCCGGGGTCTGGTTGTGTTTGTCGCGAACGGAACCAGGGCAGACGACTACAGCAGGTGACGGGGTCGCTCAGGAACGCGCCGAACATGTGATGCGCGCGCTGGGCCGAGGATGACCCTGGGGCAAGAGCATGCCAGAATGCGCCCTGAACCGATCCATTCTCAGAAGCGCCTATGTCCAAACGTTATCCCATCATCGCTGTAACCGGCTCATCCGGTGCCGGCACGACCACCACAGGTACGGTCTTCGGCAAAATCTTCGCCGGCGAGAACCTCCGTGCGGCGATGGTCAGCGGCGACAGCTTTCACCGATACACCCGCGCCCAGATGACACGTCTCGCGGCGAAAGGCCAGTATGGCGAGCGCAACCATTTTTCCATGACTGCGAACCATATCGACAAGCTGGAGGCGCTGTTCCAGGATTATGGCAGTACCGGAACCGGGCAGTTCCGCGAGTATGTTCATGATGATGATCTTGCGCTGATCCGGGCGGGCCACACACCGGGCGATTTCACGCCCTGGCGTTCGCTGCCGACTGAGACGGATCTGCTGTTTTACGAGGGTCTGCACGGTGGCGTTGTGACCGAGCAATTTGATGTGCCACGCCACGTCGACCTGCTCATAGGGGTGACACCTATCGTCAACCTGGAGTGGATCCAGAAAATCTACCGGGACACCAATAGTCGGGGTTATCGGGAAGAAGCTGTTGTGCAGACGATCATCAACCGGATGGATGACTATGTGCGCGACATCGTGCCTCAGTTTTCCCGCACCCACATTAATTTCCAGCGGGTGCCGTTGGTGGATACGTCTAACCCTTTCACGGTCCGGGATGTGCCCACTGACGACGAGAGCATGATAGTCATCCACTTCCAGGATTATCCCGGCGTGGACTTTCCCCGGCTGATCCAGATGATTCCCCAGAGCTTCATGTCCCGGCACGACACCATTGTCGTGCCAGGGACCAAGTTCCCCCTGGCCATGGACCTGATCGTCCGACCCGCTGTACTGGAGATGATGCAGCGCAAGCGATACGCCTGATCCCGTCTGGCGCTGGGGAAAGGCTGGCTTCAGGTGGTCAGGCGGCCGCTGCGAAAGTCCTGCAGCGCCTCTTCGATTTCTTCGCGCGTATTCATTACAAAGGGTCCGTACTGCACGATCGGTTCATCGATCGGCCTGGCTGCCAACAGCAGCAGGCCTGCGCCGACACCGCCTGCCGTGACCAGCAATGCTTCGCCCCCGGATAGCACGCCCGCATTGCCCGCTCCCAGCGCATCGGTACCGACACTCACGTCGCCGTCGTAAATGTAGATAAAGCCCTGGTGCGCTGCGGGCAGCCTGCAATCAAACTGCTCGCCCGGATTTAGCGTGAGGTCAACATAAAGGGGCTCAACATCACCGCCTAGCACCGCGCCGGTTAAAGTTTTATCCGGCAGTTCCAGTTCTCCGGCAATCACCTTGGCACGCCCGCCGCCTGCAAGTCGGGTAACCGGAATGTCTTCGGACTGAATATCCCGATAGCTGGCGTCCTTCATTTTCTGAGCGGCGGGGAGATTGATCCAAAGCTGGAAGCCTCTCATGACCCCCTGGTCCTGCTGCGGCATCTCCGAGTGAACGATGCCCCGTCCGGCGGTCATCCACTGAACACCGCCCGAGCGAAGGTCGCCGCGATTGCCCAGGTGGTCCTCGTGGAGCATGTGGCCTTCCAGCATGTATGTCACTGTCTCGAAACCGCGGTGGGGATGACTGGGAAAACCGGCCAGGTAGTCCGCGGGGTCGTCGGAATAGAATTCGTCCAGCATCAGGAAAGGGTCGACCCGCGAATGGGCGGACTGACCCAGGGAACGCTTGAGTTTAACGCCGGCACCATCGCTGGTAGCCCTGGCTGGGATGATGTTACTGATTGACCGTTGTGTCATAAGTCCCCCCGCTTGCTGTGGCGCCGTCGACGCAGTGACGTCTGTGAGGCTGAGTTCTTTTTACCGTGGCGGGGCAATCAATTAAAGCGGATAAAAGCGAAGGGTTTGTTCGAGCCTGTTAATAGGTCGGTCGCAGCCTGACGGCAGCGGCTCTGTATGCGGAACCCAGGTGATGGTTCTTCCATTGCAAAGTAGCGAGGGGCTTGCGGTGCCTGCAGCCCGATCCCGGGCTGGCGTGGCGACGACTTGCTCTCTTCAGGGCAAGTTACGGGAGTAAAAGATCTCAAGCATCTCTTTCTGTAGCCGGTCGTGAATCTGACGGGCCTCTTCTTCGGGCAGATCCTCGGCATTGACACCAAAGACATAGTTATCCAGTTTGAAGTCCTTCAGGATCATCTTGGTATGGAACATGTTGTCCTGGTAGACGTTGACATCAGTCATCTGGTAAGCCGCACGGGTGTCTTCGCTCAGGTAATTCTGGATCGAGCTGATGTCGTGGTCGATGTAGTGCTTGGTACCGTCGACGTCGCGGGTAAAACCGCGCACACGGTAATCAACGGTAAGGATATCCGAATCGAAACTGTGGATCAGATAGTTGAGCACTTTCAGCGGAGAGATCAGACCACAGGTAGACACGTCAATGTCGGCCCGAAACGTACTGATGCCTTCGTACGGGTGGCTCTCAGGATAGGTGTGAACCGTGACATGACTTTTGTCCAGATGCCCGATTATGGCGTCTGGCAACGGGCCTGGTGATTCTTCGGTAGTGATGTAATCCTCGGGGGCCAATTCATGCTCGGCGATCAGCATGGTAACGCTGGCACCGTGGGGCTCGTAGTCCTGACGGGCAATGTTCAGCACGTTGGCACCGATAATCTTGACGACATCTGTCAGGATCTGTGTGAGGCGCTCCGCATTGTACATTTCATCGATATAGTCGATGTAGGCGGCACGTTGCTCTTCCGTCTGCGCATAACAGATGTCGTAAATGTTGAAGCTCAACGACTTCGTCAGGTTATTGAAACCGTGCAGTTGCAGTTTGGTTTCCATCACCAGCCCCTCCGAAACAGGAGATAAATGTCTACAGGTCCACGCCCATAAAGGACAATATGGCTCTGCCAGGGCCACCACCGATGCTTTTCGTGAATAACCCGAAGTGCGCAGACCGGCGGAAGGGTGCGTATTATGCCGTTTCACCCTGCGGTTGAAAATGCCCGGGCTTTACTTTTTCCGGCCGCCCGGGCCGCTTCCGACGCTCATACTCAATCAGAACTGCTCCTGATTTCAAAGTCGTGGCTAACTTCTACACCGGCCTTGCTGAACATGATGGAGGCCGAACAGTATTTTTCGGCCGAAAGCTCCACAGCGCGCCGCACCTGTTTCTCCTTCAGATCATTACCGCTGATGACGAAGTGAATATGAATACGGGTGAAGACGGCAGGAACCGCATCGGCGCGCTCTGCCTCGATCTCAGCCACACAGCCGGTTATATCCTGACGTGCTTTCTGCAGAATGCTGGTGACGTCGAATGAAGCACAACCGCCCAGCCCCAAAAGAAGCATCTCCATCGGGCGCGGCCCCTGGTCCTTGCCGCCGTGGTCGGGCGGCCCGTCCATGGTGACCTCATTCCCGGCACCGCTGGTCCCTTTGAAACAGGCCTCCCCGGCCCAGCGGATGCTGACGTTCATTGCCACGTGATCTTCCTCTTTTTCATCTGGACGGGCGGTGCTTTCTTACGGCGGCTAGGATAACACAGCCTTTAGTGGCGGTTCCCGCACAGGCTGCGTAGCTGGTCTATACTGCTGTAGTTGAGTTGGGGTGAGTGTGATTCACGGGAATAGTTCCATCCTGGGATGTCACAATCGTGACCTTAACAGTGACGAATGGTAGGAACCTTCTTGGTTAAGCGAGCAGGTTAAAGTATCGTAAAGCTCAGGAAAAATTTTCCGATTCACTATCGTGAGCATACAAAAGAGTTTTCCGGCGCCTGATGTAGCCGCTTACCGGCTGGCGGAGGTCGTGTCCGACCTCAGGATTCAGCAATTACGACTGCCCTGGCCAACAATAACCTTCCCCGGCTACGCGCCAGAGGAGATAGGAAAAAGTCTGTATGAATAGCATCGTAAGACCTGTAGAGCAGAAGACCAAACACTTGGACTACTTTCTTTCCCAATGTCACCGGCGCCGATACCCTGCAAAGAGTACGATTATTTACGCGGGCGACAAGAGCGACTCCCTCTTCTATATCGTAAAAGGTTCCGTGACGGTCATTATCGAAGACGATGACGGCCGGGAAATGATCATGGCTTACCTGAATGCAGGCGATTTTTTCGGCGAAATGGGACTGTTCGATAACCTGGATTCGCGCAGCGCCTGGGTAAAAGCAAAGACGGAATGCGAAGTCGCAGAAATAAGCTACACCAAGTTTCGCGAAATCGCCCTGCAGGATCCCCGCGTGCTCTATTTCATCGGCGAGCAGATGGCGACTCGTTTGCGGCAGACCACGCGTAAAGTAGGTGACCTCGCTTTTCTCGACGTTACCGGTCGTGTCGCCAGAACCCTGCTGGACCTGTGCAAGGAGCCGGACGCCATGACTCATCCTGACGGCATGCAGATCAAGATTACGCGCCAGGAAATCGGCAGAATTGTCGGTTGTTCGCGGGAAATGGTGGGCCGCGTCCTGAAGACCCTTGAAGAGCAGGGACTGGTTCAGGTCAAAGGCAAGACCATGGTTGTTTACGGTACCCGCTGAAAGCACTACTCCAGTTTGGGCGCAGCGCGCGCCCGATCTCTGATTGGCGTCTCTCCTTCGCAACGCTCCTTTGCAACTCTCTTTCGCAACTCTGCTTGACGCCCGCCACCTGGCGGGGCAGGCTCATTCCCGTACTGCACGCCGATGAGGGGCGCCTCGCTCCTCTCGTCAGTATTCGATGTCTGCACTCAGTCGCGGGCTGATTCGCAAGAGCAATTCACGAGGTGAGCATGAAAATCTACGAAATGAGGCAAGCGCCCAATCCCCGTCGCGTACGCATGTATCTGGCAGAGAAGGGGTTGAGTTCCGAAGTTGAATTCGTCCAGCTTGACCTGCAGAAGGGCGAGAACCTGACCCCCGAGTTCAAGGCCCGAAACCCGATGAAGAAGGTACCGGTGCTGGAGCTGGACGATGGCACCTGTATTGCCGAGACCCAGGCAATATGCCGCTATTTTGAAGAGCTGCATCCTGAGCAGCCGCTGATGGGAAGAACGCCGCAGGAAAAAGCGCTGATCGAGCAATGGGTCCGCTGGCTCGACTTCTATTTTTTTATTCCCACAGGTATGGCCTTCCAGCATGGCAGCGGTTATTTCAAGGACCGCATGAAGTGCTTCCCCGAGTGGGGCGCCGAGTGTCGAACCCAGGCAGAGAAATTCTTCGGCTTTCTGAACAGTCAGCTGGAAGGCAAAGAGTATCTTGTTGGTGACAGCTTCAGCATTGCTGACATCAACGCTCTCTGCACGGTGGACTTCAACAAGGTGAATGCGCTAGCCATCGCCGGGGATCAGGTTCATCTGAAAGCCTGGCACGAACGCATCAGCGCGCGGCCGTCTGCGCGAGCGTAGGACAGTTGACTGCTTTCGAGTCATTACTGATAATCGTTCTCATCAGGCGAGGCCGGGACGGCCCGCTGGGATCGATTATCGGAACCCCATCATGTCAGTCAGCCCCCATCGTGCCCGGGTTCTCATCGTTGAGGACGATCCTGAGCTGAACAACCAGCTTGGCGCGCTTCTCCAGGCTCAAGGTTACCGCATCCGCCAGTGCTTCGAAGGCGAGCGAGGGCTTCTTACGGCACTCAACCAGCGCTTCGATCTCATACTTCTGGACGTTCTCCTGCCCCGGATGGATGGCTTCTCGGTGCTGAAGCAGTTACGCCGGACTTGTCAGACACCTGTGATGATCCTAAGCGCCTGCGGGGCAGAAGAGGAACGGATCCAGGGGTTCAGCGGAGGCGCCGATGACTACGTGGCCAAACCCTTCAGCTTTACCGAGCTACTGCTGCGAATGGAGGCTGTCTTGCGCAGGAGCATGGGCTGGCAACCACCCACTGCTGATGCCTGTGAACTGCGGCTTGATGGTCTGATACTCGACCGACGCAGGCAGACCGTCCATTTTGCCGGAACGCCTGTGGAGCTGACGCCGGTTCAGTTCAGGCTACTCTGGATGCTGGCGCTGCATGCCGGCGAGCCGGTCAGCAAACCCTGCCTCTACCAGCTGGTGCTGGAGCGCGATTTCAGCTGTCATGATCGTAGTCTGGATATGCATGTCAGCCGTGTCAGGCGGAAACTGACAGCCGCAGGCATGGCCGCTGGCAGGCTGCAGACCTTGCATGGGAAAGGCTACAGCTTCGTATGAGTCGGCCCCTGCTGTGGAAGCTCTGCGGCTCAGTCGCTGCTGGGGCAGTGGCTTTATTCTGGGTGGTCAACGGACTGGCACTGCATACCGAGCAGCAAATGAGTTTTGTCGCCCCAGAGCATCAGGCGACCCTGGTCGAATACGCCGCAAAGGCAGAAACGCTATATACGGCCGGAGAAATGGCCGAGCTTGAGCGCTGGCTCGATGCGCTTCAGCAGAAGGAGAAAACCTGGGCAGCGGTAGTCCGGTCCCAGGTCCAACCGATGGCCGGGAGCACACTGTCCCAGCAGTTCCGCGAGGGGTTCAGGCTGGGTCGCAACGTGGGCTGGAAGATTCATCTTTACTTCGAACAGAACCCCATAATGGACGTGACCTTCGCCGACGGTCATACGCATTTCCTGATTACCCTGCCTCAGCGTATGCGCCCGGGTGCCTACTGGCAGCAGGCCAGCGTGCTGCTCCAGGTGGTGGTGCCGCTGCTGTTGCTGGGCCTGCTCGCCTTTATGCTCTACCAATACCTGATGTCTCCGCTTCGAAAACTGGAAGTCGCAACTAGGCAGTTCAGCGAAGGGCGGCTCGACATACGGGTTGGTTCGCTGGCAGGGGCGCGTGACGATGAGCTTACCGCCCTCGCCGGCACCTTCGACCGCATGGCTGACCGTATCGCACAGCTTATCCGCGCCCAGCGCCACCTGATTGCCGACCTGTCCCATGAGCTGAGAACACCCCTGGCCCGCATTGACACTGCGGTTGACTGCGCGGATCAGGGACTTTTTACCGATGACCTGCTGGCTCGGGTACGCAGAGACTGTCGCGTCATGAGGCGACTCGTTGAGGACACGCTGACGCTGGCATGGCTGGAGAATGAGCAGCCGCGGCTTGATACGGAATGCGTCGACCTCACCGAACTCCTCGACAGTATCGTTGATGACGCGCGCTTTGAATTTCCGCAACACGGACTCAGTGTTGACTTGCCTGATCAGGCGCTCCTCTACAACAGCAACCACCGGATCCTGGGCCAGGCCATCGAGAACGTGGTGCGGAATGGGCTGAGCCATCAACCAACGGGGGCAGAACTGCGTATCGCGCTCCGGCAGACCCTGCGAGGGTTCACTATTACTGTCTGTGACCAGGGGCCGGGCGTTCCCGAGCCCCACCTCGAAGCGATATTCAGGCCCTTCTTCCGCCACGGGGACACCCCTAACGGTCTATCGACAGGCTTCGGCCTGGGCTTGGCGCTTGCACGCCGTCAGATTGAGTCGTTACAGGGCAGCATTCATGCTGAGAACAGACCCGGCGGCGGGCTTCGGATGGTTATCACGCTGGTTCGGCACCGGGTAACCGACGGCCAGCTGTAACAATTGTAAAGATTGTTCACATTGAGCACTTTCTAAATAAGAATTAACCGCAAATGTGTTTAATTACTATTAGAGAGGTTGCCGTGAACGCGAGTCGTACTTTGCCTTTTCGAGCCGGGTTTTTATTGATCGTCATCGCGGGCAATGCCCCCGCCGTCTTTGCACAGCAGCCAGGCGGCGCTATCCAGGAACGGGCGGTGGTAATGCAGCCGCTACAGGTCGTCGGCGCCGCTGAAATCGAGGCTGACCACGTTGTCGATGCACAAACGATCGAACGACTCCAGGCGACTGACCTTGAGGATGTGTTCCGGCAGCAGCCAACAGTAACCGTAGGTGGCTCAGTCGGGATAGCGCAAAAAGTGTATGTCCGTGGCGTTGAAGACCGCCTGCTCAACGTAACGATTGACGGCGCCAGTCAGGCAGGCAGTATCTTTCACCACATTGGCCGTCTGGCAATTGAGCCGGAACTGCTCAAACAGGTAGAGGTTCAGGATGGTGCCGGGCGGGCGACGTCGGGCCCGGGGGCACTTGGCGGAGCAATTCGCTTCGAAACCAAGGACCCGGAAGATCTGCTGCGCCCGGGCGAGGACTTTGGTGTTCTCACTAAACTTGGATATTTCAGTAACAGTGAAGGCTACAAAGCCAATACCACGCTGTTCGGCCGTCTGACCGATGACTGGAGCGCGATGGCTTCGTTGAGCCAGACCGATCACGACTCGATAGAAGACGGCGACGGTAATGAGCTGCCCGGCACCGAAAGTCGCCAGCGGATTGGCTTCGCAAAGGTCGTGGGTCAACTTCCGGCCGACCAACGGGTCAGCCTGAGTTTCGACGCGCGTAAGGATGAAGGCGAGCGAGCGCAAAGACCCCAGTGGGTGCGCAGCAGCTTCAACCCCGTCTATCCGCTGGAGGGCGAGCGCCACACCTATACAGTCAACTATGACTTCGTGCCGGCCCAGAACAAGCTGGTCAACCTGGGGTTGACGCTGTATCACACCAATACCAACCTGGAACAGGACGTTGAGGACCGTTGGGGACTCTACTATGGCGAGGTTGAGAGCTACGGCTTTGACATCCGCAACACCAGCCGCGCCGGTGATCATGAACTGGTCTACGGCGTCGACTATCGAAAAGATCAGGTAAACGCCGGCTATGACGAAGACCCTGATGCCGAAGAAGAGTCAGCCAAGGTCCATGGTATCTACGTTCAGGATGATTTCCAGGTGACCGACAAGCTGCTCGTTACCGCCGGGCTGCGCTATGACGACTACCAGCTTGAAGATAACAGTGGCGTATCATTCGATGATGAAGGCTTCAGTCCGAACCTGGGAGCAACCTACGAGTTCACCCGGGAGTTCAGCGTTAATGCCTCCTATGCCGAAGCCCTGCGAGGGCCGACCGTTCACGACGCTTTTAAGCTCGAGGGCTCGCAGAATGACCCCGACCTGGAAGCCGAGCGCGCGCGTAATCACGAGGTGGGTTTCAACTACGACAACGCTGGTTGGTCGCTTTCGGGCAAAGTCTATCTGACCCGTATAGATGACGTTATCGGCGACCCCTTGTTCGGCCCCACCCGTTACGAGAATCTGGGCGAGCTTGAATCCCGCGGAATCTTGCTGGCAGTGGCCCATCAATGGAAAAAGCTTCGGGCGGGTCTGACCTACCACCGTAACGAGGCCGAACTTGATGGTGAGGCGCTCAATACCTACGAGCACAACGGTATCGGTACGAGCATCGGTGATACCTGGGTCGCTGACCTGAACTATGCATTCAGTGAGGACCTGGCAGCAGGCTGGGCCGGGCGCTTTGTAACCGGCATTGATGATCTGGACACTTCGGTTGGCGAGATCGATAAGCCGGGTTATGGAGTTCACGATCTCTACGGCCAATGGCAGCCGACCGGCACCGAGGACCTGGTGCTGACGCTGACGATACGCAACCTTTTGGATAAGCAGTATCTCGACCACGCCAGCAACGAGGACTTTGAGCCGATAGATGACTACGAGGGTATAGTCGGCCTGCCTGAAGCAGGGCGCGACATTCGCCTGGGCCTGGCGGTCAGATTCTGACCCCAGGCGTTGGCTCGCGGCGGCTACTTCTAGCTTGCCGCGAGCTTTGAGCGGCATAACGCTGTCCCACATCGCGCTGTCCGAGAGAGCTCCGACCGGTAGACTGCAGTTGCCTGATTTGCGCCAGGTCCTGCGCAAGCACAGGCTGGACATCATTGCCAAACCATTCCAGTGACGCTCCGACGCGGCGCTGATTCACGATCAGGGGCAGAAATTCGGAGTAGCCGAATGCGCCCTGCATCAACGGTACCATTCCCTCCCGGGTACCCGCAGGCGCATAGACATTGCCGGGCGCAAAGACGTCCAACTGATCGCGGCGGGTGATGTTTTTCAGGTGAAAGTGCGCCACCCAGGGCTGTAGCTCAGCCAGAACGCTTATCGGATCGTCTCCGGCTTCCCATACATGCAGAACATCGAAATTGATTCGCAGCGCCGGGTGGTCAACCTCTTCGAGCAGCTGTCGGGTGGAATTGGCGGTATCTGCAAGAGTGCCCGGATGGGTCTCGACCAGCAATAGCAAATCCTGTTCCTGTAGTTCTTCACACAGTCGTCGCAGGCGGCGCACCCATTGGCGGCGAAGCGGCGCGGGCGTGGCAGCACTGCTGCGTTGGCCGGCGAAAGTACGCAACTGAGGAGCGCCCCAACGCGTTGCCAGCTGCGCCAGTGTGCGTGTTCTGGATAAGGCCAGCGTTTCGTCGCCGTCCAGAGGCAGGTAATCGCTGAGCATACTGGCGCGCAACCTGTACTGGTTCAGCCATTCCGCACCGTACTGCGCCTCGGTAGCCAGATTCAGGGCGTGGACACCCCACAGTTCAATGCCTTGAAACCGGTTGCGGGACGCCCACCCTGCAATGCTTTCGATCGAGGTCAGGTGGTGGCGGAAGGATATGGTGCACAAGGATATATCCACGTTCAGGCGCCCTCCCTGGCAGGCGACCGATCACCTATGGTCGCGATAGCTGTTGTCCCCGCCGAGCCCGGGCGCCACTGCTCGAACAGGTTCTGAAGGTCCCGCTTGAGTCGGAATTCGATAACGTCCTGAGCGTCCAGCAGACCGAAAACCTCTTCGGCAAGAGCCGGATCGCCCGTCCGCGCCAGCTTGAGGGCGCGGTAGTGCACCAGCGTGTAAGTCTTGACCAGCTTCTCGATCTCATCGCACCAATGCTCGAATGCCGCCTCGGAGTAACCCAGGGCGTGACAGAAAAACGCAAACCCGTGTTCATAGGCGTACTTGCGTATCGCCAGTACCGGGATCTCACGCAGAGCCGTTTCCAGATGGGCGAGGGGTAGCTCCAGTGTCTGCTCCAGGTGAGCGTGGAC
Source organism: Hydrocarboniclastica marina (assembly GCF_004851605.1). Classification (GTDB taxonomy): domain Bacteria; phylum Pseudomonadota; class Gammaproteobacteria; order Pseudomonadales; family Oleiphilaceae; genus Hydrocarboniclastica; species Hydrocarboniclastica marina. Next base: position 3,544,162 of record NZ_CP031093.1, on the reverse strand, counting down.
AACGGCGCGAATGGCCGCGTTGAACGGATTCTGGTTGAGCTTCATGCACGTGGAGAAGTACGCCGCTACTGTGTCGGAAGTGCTGTGGCAGATGTCCACGTCGTCGAAAAAATAGCCGCCGGCGACCGTAGGTTGTGCAATGGCGGCAAGAATCTGCTCCCGCGGCAACGGCCCCTCCCAGCGGAAATCCGGGTCGTACATGAACCAGGTGCCGGGATCTTCGGTGGTCTCGAGCATCACATAATGGGGAAACGGGTTCTGGTTGAACTTGTTTTCCCGTTCGGGCAACCAGTACATGTCCAGCATGACCATGATCTTCCGGCCCGGGGGCCGTTCGGCCATTAACCTCAGCAGATGGTCGATGTTTTCGGTTTTGCTGCGACTGTGGTCATACCACTGGCAGATTTCGATGCCGTAAAGCTGGTGATACCAGGTCCTGAACAACTCATGCCGCGTGTGCTCGGAGTGGTAGGAGAGAACGTACTGCGGGCTTACCGCAAAGTCTGCATCCCAGACACCAAAATAGAACGGCCGGTGGTCGACGCCCGGTGTGCGCTTGATCACTTCACAAACGCAGCTGACAAAACAATGGACTTTAATCATGGACGCCCGCCCGACTATCAATCGCAGCTGGCGCGGATGACCCTTTTGAGCTGTTGCAGAGCGCCTGGGCGAGCTCGGCAACGGTTTGAAAATCGCCGGCCACCAGGGCGTCATCAGCTATCTGGATGCCCTGTTCCAGCTCGAGGTGCAAGAGCAGTTGCAGTATGAGGATGGAGTCGAGGTAAAGGTCTTCATTCAGCCGGGCGTCGGCGCTGAACGCGGCAAGGTGCGGCCATTTCAGATTGTCGCGCAGTGCTCTGTAGAGACTGGTCATTAATTCATCTTGCGTCATTTCAGTTTCCCGTTAATTGCAGAGGCTGACGGTTGGGCGCGCGTGGGGTCTACAGCACCGTTGCAGGACTACTCCACCGTTGCAGGACTACTCCAGCGGTACAGGACTATTCCACCGGTGCAGGACTACTCCACCATTGCAGGCGTTGGGTCCTCGACCAGTTGTCGACGGTTGGTCTTGCCGTTGCCTGAGCGGGGGATGCGGGTCACCTGGATCAGCTCTACCGGGATCTGATAGGGGGAAAGCTGAGTCGTGCACCAGGCGCGCAGCAGTGCAATGTCAACGTCGACGGACGCAGTGAACTTCAGGCACACCCGCTCGCCGGCGTAGGGGTCGGTTTTCTTGTAGGCCACGGCGTCGTCGATATCGGGATATTCGAGCATGATGTCCTCAATCTCACCGGGATAGACGTTTATCCCTGCGACATTAATGGTGTCGTCCAGTCGTGCCACAAAGCACAGAACCCCGCATTCGTCGAGGTAGCCCAGGTCGCGGGTGAGGATGGTTTGTTGTCCCACCTCAACGCGAATCTCTGCGGGCGTATCGGCGTTTTCGCCGGCGACGACGGCCACGTGGGGTAGGGGACGCCCCATTGCGTTGGCGGCATCTGATTTTGTATTTAGCGCCACGCATCCGGCTTCGGAGCAGCCATACTGCTGAAAGACATGATCGGCTTTGCGCTTGAGCGCCTCAAAAGCGCCACGGTTCATGGGTGCGCCCGAGGTCATTACGGCGTGGAACCGCTGGTTTTCCGGCAGCAGTCTCATCAGCGTGTTCAGGAGCGCGGGTGCCGCATAGAGCAGGGGACGCTTGCACTCAGAGAGTCGTCGCAGCAGATAGCGCGGGTTCATGTTGGTTACGATGACGGGAGCCTGCCCCCGTGTCAGAGCCACCAGAACGCCGCAGATCAGCCCGTAGGAATGGGATGTCGGGCATGCGACGACCGGGGTCATCTCGGCGGCAACGTTGAAGCTCATGATATAGCTGTCTATCTCTGTCCCGATGGCGGCCCAGGAGCGCTCGATGCATTTCGGCGCGCCCGTTGTGCCTGAACTCATCTGAACCAGAACCGCCTCGGTGTCGAGCGCTCGCCTGTCCAACACCTGGCTATCCTCTGCGGCGGCGGAGCCAGCTACGGATGGTGCCGAAATCGCGCCGAAAAAAAAGACGTGGCAGCGGGCCCGGCGCGCCAGCCGCTCGGCAGCATCGCGCGGCGTAGTGGGATGGATGGGGAATACGGAGGCGCCATGATCTCGCAGGTAGAGGCATAACGAGATCCATCGGGCCGGATCGTCCAGGCATATCGCGAATCGCATACCACGGCAGTTTGCGAGCAAGGGATGCCTGGCAAAGTCGGAGTAGCTTTGCTGGTGTTCTGCCTGGCTAACGAAATGATCATTGACGTAGAGCATGCTCGGGTCTCCCGGGAGTAGGATGAAGGTGTTTTACGCGGGCGCTCGTCTCTGCAGGGCGTTCTCGCGTTACGAGAGCGTTGGGGACTATGTGGTGGAGTTCCCGGCCCTCGTCGGGCATGAGCTTGCGGGCGAATAGGGCCTCGCTACGGACGGTATTCGCCTCGTGGCCGATACGGGCGAGACGGTGGCTAGTGGCGTAGCCCCGGCGCGCATAATCGTCGAGCAGTTTGCGCACAACACGCCAGAACGTGTCTTCCGGCAATCCATAAGAGCTGTCGAGGAGGTTGGCCAGCTCTGCCAGGTTGAAAACGAAAAGGCTGTCCATGACCAGTTCCCGCAACGCTTCAACCGATGACATGCGGAAAAATCGATCGGCAGCTGCATTACGATAGACTGGATCGATTGCACCAAAGTCGGGGCACTCATCTGGCCGTGCAAGAAAGTCGTCGACGTACTCGACGCTCTCGTGAAAATCACGCAGGGCCACGGCAGTAGGCCAACCGTCCCGGTGAAAAAGAACCATGTTCTGGGCGTGAGCCTCCAGCGCGATACCGTGCGCTGCCAGCAGATGCCAGACCGGCAGTACGGCACAGTGGAGAAACTGGTCGAGCCAGCGCTGCAGCCCGTGGTTGTGTATCCAGTCGTTGATGAACGGACGACCATCAGACTCCGTTGCCATAACGGCATTTAAGGGCGTTGCGCGCTCACCAGGCAGCAGAAAGCTTTCGGGGTTCTCGCGCCAAAGTGCGCCTAGATGTCCATCGAGGTGACGGAGTGCCGAGTCAGGCTCGGGCTGGAAAATCATGCCGGCATACTCCGCGAGTATTACCAGCCTGGCCTGGGAGGCAAAGAAAGCATCAGCGGCGGTGATACGCTTGAGCCAGACCGACAGTGCTGGGGCAGTGACGACGGAGTGCGGCGCGAGCGTGCGTGGCGAAGAGGTGTTGATCAAATCCATCGGCAGCTTGACGGCGCTGGCGTCAGGTCTGCTGACATTGAACAGGGTGCGTAATGACTGCGTCGCCCGGAAGCGGTCACCGAAACAGCCCAGGTAGTGAACGCCGTGATCAACCGCCGCAGCCAGCGGACCGTCAGAGAGCTTCTGCCACTGCCAGGGGTGGACCGGAAGCACGGCATGTTCAGCCCAGTCCAGGCCCAGCCGGTTGAAACCTGCTCTCAGGCGGAACCAATGCTCTTCGCCCAACTCGCGTTGCCAGAATTCCGCTTCAGCCCTTGGTAGTGTTTGCCGCAGGTGATCCCGTCTCACTGCAACCCAGACCAATGAAAAGGTCTGGCCGCACTCGGGACCGAAGTTACGGTGATCGCTGAGGCTGAATCCGCTTCTGGCCTTGAAGCAGGGATGGTAGGGGTGACCTTCATCCAGCGCGGACTCAAGCGTACTGTAACTGCAGGTCCGCCTGGGCCGCTGCACGCCGAGAAAACGCTGGTTCCACTGGCAGAGCATCAGTGTCTGCTGCAGCTCGTGCTGTAGGCGGCCCAGCTCTAAAGCTGGCGCGACTGTCGCAAGTATTTGCTGCCACTGCTGTGCAGCACCAGTCCCCTCGGTTGGGGCAGGGACCGCGCGAAGCGACCCAGGCTCGAGCCTTATCCGGCCAAATCCACCAACACGGGCGCGACAACTGTACCGGGTCGCGCCGATGTCGAACTCCAGTATCTGCCACCGGGTCCCAACCAGATGACGTAACGGTATCAGCAGGCCTTCAGACAGCAGGGCTTCGATTAACTGGCGCAGTATCCGAGCGCCAGGATTCAGGCGCTCGGATGAGGCCAACGCATCAGGCCACTTCATAGCCGGTCTCCCGCAACGATCGGCCGGTCTTCAGCGCCAATGGGTTTTCGATCGACGTGTAAACAGCCATCTCAAGCTCAGCCTGTAGCTCATCAACATCCTGTATCCGCGTGAGCAGATTACCCTTGTAGGCCAGTCGCGGCCTGTCGAGTACAGCGGCTGCGAACTGGCGTCCGGCGCCCGTAAGGGAACGGCGTATCTTCTGCAGGCGGTCGCGAGTTATATCCAGTAGCGCATATTCATCAATCAGGCCGTCGGCACCGAGCCGGTGGATCACGGCGAAGAGCTGGTTGAACAGCAGGTAGTAGCCAAACCGGTCCTGGATCATGTCGTCGTCATAAAAAAGCTCGCCCAGGTGCGCAATGGCCGGATCCAGCGCGACCAGATGGTCTCGGTACGACGGCGAAAGGTAGAAGCCCTGGTTGTCCCGATAAAAATAGGTTCGCGGATACCCTGCCGATACATCCAGGAGACTGTTCTGCTGATGCGCCTCCAGAGCTATGCCATGCTCATCCAGCAGAGCGATCGCGGGTTCTATCGCACAGTCGAAGTAATGGTGGAACCAGTCTCGGCAGACCGCCGCCGAGGGGCGACCTTCAGCCAGGGCCAACCCCTGAATCAGGTTGTGTAGGCGCGAGAGTTGGTGGGGCAGTGGCCCCTGGGTCAGCGCCGCAAGGCTATGGATTCCATTATCGTGGCCTGCGACAAAAGGGTTTTCGCGCAGTATCACTTCGAAGCCACTCTCGCACTGACCCGGTAGTCGCACGGTGAGGTAGGCCGGGTCGTTGATAACCTGGAACCCTGGGTGGGCGCGGCTGAATCCGGTGCGCAGGAGCAACCTGGCCATGGTCGCGCCCGCCTCCAGTTCGCTGAATTTGTTGACGCGGAGCGAGTTGGTAACCTTGACCGGGATCGAGAACTTGAGCATCCAGGGCAGGTCGGGATGATATAGAGTGCGAACGGATGAGGTGGCGGTAAACTCGGGACCGAGCAGGCCGCAGTCACGTATGCGGCCATCCGCTATCGCTGCCTTCACAGCGGGCTGATGCATCAGCCAGCTGGCCTGCAGGGGATGAACCGGCACCATGACGGCGCCGGAGTCTGAGTCGACCAGGCCCAGGCACTCCCGGATCAGGCTTTCGGCAGGTCGTCCGCAGACTGAGCGTTGGGCGACCATGCTGCGCTCGACGCTAAAGCAGTGCAGCCGAAACATCCCGCCCAGCTCGGGTGCATAAAAGTCATGGGCCCAGTCAACCATGCCCTGGCGGCTCTTTGGCGTGGGGTGCGCCCAATGACCATAGAGCAGTGATTGTTCAGAGGCTATAAAGCGGTCACTGCCAAGCAGCGGATCTGTCTGGCGAGCGCAGAGGTAGCGCGTCATATTCCGGTAGCTTTCGCTGAACCGGGAAAGCAACTCAAGCTCGTGGGTTTTCGTCTGTTCCCGGTCGGCTTCTGAATGGCCGCTGTAGAGCTCGCTGATAAGAAGCTGAACGGCGGCGAACGGTGTAGTTGGCCACCAGTCCGGGCTGCCTGTTTGCCGACACCGCACCCCACCGAAGTGATGCGGGCCAACAGTGGAGCGATAAAGCACCTCCAGGCCAAGTTCCAGCTTCTGATGGGGCAGCGCCAGAATCAGCACGGAGGGCCCCCGCAAGCTCCACGTCTTACCGCTGAACCTGTGTAACGTTGTGACGGTGCCTGGGCTGGCCCACTGCCCGGGGTCTATTTCCCGTAGGTAGCAATGGAAAAAGGCCTGAAAAGAAGCGTGTTCAGCACTAGATCGGCCAGTAGCGGTCATGGTGTGTTCGTCCCTTCATGTCCGGTGCTTGGGCACTGGCCTGCTTCCAGGCAATCACCAGTGCGTCCTCCGAAGCACCAAACTAATGCGAACGATTATCAATAACAACCGGATTTACATTTGTTACGCCGCGATCTGCCTCTGCACCAATCGGCCGGGTCGAAAGCGACTTACAAGCAGCAGCGCGAAAACAAAGGTAAGCCACTCGGCCAGTGGTATTGCTGCAACAAGAGGCCAGGCGGGCAGCCAAACGGCAATTGCCAGCAGAATCAGGACGGGCAGGACAAGACTGCGGGAGAGGGCAATAAGTGCGGAGGGAAGGGGCTGGTGCATGGCGGTCAGGTAGACCGACATCAGGACGTTAAGTCCGTTGACGAGGAACAGCGGCCAGAGGATCGCCAGGTAACCTGCGGCGAGCACCGTCACGCTGGGGTCCGACGGGTCGAGGAAGAGCCCCGCCAGATAATTTCGCCCCAACAACAGCATCGCAGCCAGCGAACAGCCAAGCAGCAGGACTACCAGAGCAGCGACTCTCAGGAACTGTCGAATACGGTCGTCGCGACCCGCACCGAAGTTCTGGCTTACCAGTAAATGGATCGCATCGGCAATGCCGTAAAACAACATCAGGCTCAAAAATATCAGGTAGTTCGTTACTGTAAAAGCGGCGACCCCCTCCACACCCTGTCTGGCTACAAGCAGCCAGTTCAGCAGGAAGATGACGAGTCCGGCGGAGAGCTCGTTGATGAATTCTGATACGCCATTGAACGCCGTGCTAATCAGGCTACGCCAGGAGCGCTGCCGCAGGCTGAAGCGCAGCTGGCGGTCAGGATGCCGAAAGTAGATGAGCAGAACGGCCAACTGCAGCAGCTGGGCGGCACCTGTTGCGCAGGCCGCACCCGCCAGACCCCAGCCCCAGTAACCGACAAACACAGCATCGAGGAGGATGTTCCCCGCAGCCCCGCAAACGAGCCCTGCAGTTGCCAGAACAGGCCTGCCGCCGAGGCGGACAAAGTAGTACAACACCATGGAGCCCAGTTGCAGGACAAGCACCACGCTGAAAACTCGAAAATACTCGAGCATCAGCGGGTGTAGCGCCTTCGGTGCGCCGAGAGCGGTGAAGAGTGTATTCGGCCAGGTCAATGACAGCACCATCGCGGCAGTGCTGAGCACGCAGGTGGCAATCAGGCTTTTACTGAAATCGGCCGAAGCCTCTTCTGGCTTGCCCTTGCCCAAGGCACGGCCAGCACTGACCACGCCGCCAACCGCAAGCATAAGGGCGGCGCCAAACAGCAGCGTGAAATAGGGGATCAGGAGGGTGATGGAGGCCAGCGCATCAGCGCCGACGAAGTTGCCGACAAAATAGCCGTCAACGAGGCTGGCAGTGGTGAGTGCGAGCAGGCCCGCCACCGATGACAGCGCGAAGTGAAAAAAAGTCGGGACGATCGCGCCGTCCAGGATACGGTTTTCTGAACGTACTGCTGTCATGAACCGCCCCTGAACTAAAGTCAGGGCGTAATGCTAATCATTCCTATCTTTCGATACAAGCGTGGGAGATTACATCATCCAATGGAGGGGCGTAGCTCAAAAGAACAGTTCTCGCAGCGCTTTTCCCGGCTCAGGCGCGCGCATGAACGTTTCACCGACCAGGAATCCATAAACGCCGTCATCGAGCATGCGCTCCACGTCCTGGCGCGTGCCGATGCCACTCTCGGTGATGATCCGTCGATCTGAAGAGATGCCTGCGCGGAGCTCGAACGTGGTCTCCAATGAAACATCGAACGTATGGAGGTCACGGTTGTTGATGCCAATCAACGGTGTGCGCAAGGTCAGGGCCGCTTCCAGCTCTGGGGCGTTATGTACCTCGACCAGTACCGCCATGCCCAATTCCAGGGCCACGCCCTCGAGCTCCTGAAGCTGGTCCTGGCTCAAGCAGGCCGCAATCAGCAGAATGGCGTCCGCGCCTATCGCCCGGCTCTCGACGATCTGGTAAGGCGCCACCATAAAGTCTTTTCGCAGCACGGGCAGATTGCACGCGGCGCGCGCTTCCTGCAGGTAGTCTTCACTGCCCTGAAAAAAGTCGCGGTCAGTCAGCACCGAGAGGCAGGCAGCACCGCCGTCAGCATAGTCCGCCGCTATGTTGGCTGGCGAAAACGGGTCACGCAGCACGCCTTTGCTGGGCGAGGCTTTTTTGATTTCAGCAATAACGGCGGGGCAACGCCGATCCATGCGCTCGGCCAGCGCATGGACGAAATCCCTCGGCCGGGGCTGCTCAGCGGCGCGGGCGCGCAGGTCGCTTTCGCTGAGCCGGGCCTGCCGCTCGTCGATCTCTTCCCACTTGCGCTCGACGATACGGCGCAAAATGGTGGGCGTCTGATTATTGTTGCTCATGCGTTTCCCTTTGGCCGTTCAGGCGCTGTTCGAACCGGCGGGTGGCTACTCGAAACAACGGGTAAAATCGGAGAGTTCCTGCAACTTGGCGAGGGCCAGGCCACTGCCGATGGCATCTCCGGCGCGTTCGACGCCTTCGCGCAACGACGACGCAAGGTCAGCGGCGTAGATGGCTGCACCGGCGTTGAGAATGACCAGGTCACGCGCTTTCTCTGCCAGGGCTTCGTGGTTGCGCCCAAGCGCCGCTCTGACAAGGGCGAGAGACTCTTCGGCGCTCTCAACGGAGAGTCCCACCAAGCTCTGGCTCTGGATACCGAAGTCCTCTGGCAGGATGTCGTACTCGTTTATTTCGCCGTTCTTTAGCTCCGCAACATGGGTACGGCTCGCCAGACTGATCTCGTCCAGTCCGTCGGCAGAATGGACCACCAGTATATGCTCGCTGCCCAGGCGCCGGAGCACCTCGGCCATGGGGCGGCACAGCTTTTTGCTGAACACCCCGATCAGCTGGTGTCTTACACCCGCCGGGTTGGTCATGGGACCGAGTATGTTGAACAGGGTGCGCATGCCCAGTTCCTTGCGTGGCCCCACGGTGTATTTCATTGCTGTGTGGTGGGCGGGCGCGAACATGAAACCGACGCCGATGTCCTCGATGCAGTGGGCGACGTTTTCCGGGGTCAGGTCCAGCCGTATGCCAGCCCGGTCGAGCAGGTCGGAGCTGCCGCTCTTGGATGACACCGCCCGATTGCCGTGCTTGGCGACGTGGCCCCCGGCAGCGGCGATCACAAAAGCAGCCGCGGTGGAGACATTGAACAGGTTGGAGCCGTCACCGCCGGTGCCGCAGATATCCACCAGGTTGGCGGTCTCGACATGTACGGGGGTGGCCAGCTCGCGCATGACCTGAACCGCACCGACGATTTCGTCGATGGTCTCGCTCTTCATTCGCAAGCCCATCAGAAAAGCCCCAATCTGCGCTTCCGTCGCTTGGCCGCGCATGATCTGGCCCATGACGCTTTTCATCTCGTCAGTGGAAAGGTCCAGTTGGTCAACCACGCGACTGAGGGCGGTTTGGATATCCATGCGCTGCTTCCCCTTGGGTTGGGTGTCAGGCCAAGACGGCCGGTTCGTGTATTTGGGCGCGTTCAGTAGGGTGGGCACTGCCCACCGGGTCCCGCCGCAGAAATCAGGCTTTCATTTCCAGAAAGTTCTTCAGCAAGTCGTGCCCATGCTGGGTCAGGATCGACTCCGGGTGGAACTGTACCCCTTCGATTGGCAGCGTCTTGTGACGCAGCCCCATGATCTCTTCGAGGGTGCCGTCTTCCCTGTTGGTCCATGCGGTGACCTCAAGACATTCGGGTAGACTGCTCTGCTCCACCACCAGTGAGTGGTAGCGGGTGGCTTCGAAGGGATTGGCCAGATTCCGGAACACACCCTGATCGGTATGGTAAACCGGTGACGTCTTGCCGTGCATGACTTTTCCGGCCCGGATGACCTTACCGCCGAAGACCTGGCCGATGGCCTGGTGGCCCAGGCAGATGCCCAGGATCGGCAGCTTGCCGGCAAAATACTCGATCGCCGCAAGGGATATTCCCGCGTCGTTGGGGGTGCAAGGCCCCGGCGAGATCACCAGGTGCTCAGGGGCGAGCTGTTCGATCTGCTCCAGCGTTATCTCGTTGTTGCGGTAAACCCGCACGTCTGCGCCCAGCTCGGCCAGGTACTGCACGACGTTGTAGGTAAAGCTGTCAAAATTATCGATCATCAAGAGCATGGCGCTATCCTCAAATCAAAGGCGGTGGCGTGTGGTAACGAGCTATACAAACACCGCCGCTAATTGAAAGCCTCCAGCGCCATGGCGACGGCGCGGAATGTAGCGCGGCCCTTGTTCATGGTCTCTTTCCATTCCATCTCGGGAACCGAATCGGCAACTATACCGGCCCCTGCTTGGATGTGCAGAACCTGATCCTTGATCACAGCGGTCCGGATTGCGATGGCGGTATCCATGTTGCCGGTGTAGGACAGGTAGCCCACCGCACCGCCATATACGCCGCGTTTGACCGGTTCCAGTTCGTCGATGATTTCCATGGCCCGGATTTTGGGCGCGCCGCTCAGGGTTCCGGCCGGGTGAGTCGCGCGGAGTACGTCGATGCAGGAGAGCCCGGGCTGCAACTCCCCGGTGACGTTGGACACCAGATGCATCACATGGGAGTAGCGCTCCACTACCATTTTCTCGGTCAGTTTCACGGTGCCCGTCCTGGCAACGCGGCCCACATCGTTACGTCCTAAATCGATCAGCATCAGATGCTCGGCGATTTCCTTCGGGTCCGCGAGCAGTTCCTGCTCCAGTTCCCGATCACGTGCCTCGCTGCCGCCACGCTTGCGGGTTCCGGCGATCGGCCGCACGGTGACCTGGCCATCCTCCACCCGCGTCAGTATTTCCGGTGAGGAGCCAACTATGTGGAAATCGTCCAGATCCAGGTAATACATGTAGGGCGATGGGTTGAGGCAGCGCAGCGCCCGGTAAAGATTCAGCGGCGGCGCAGCGAAGGGAATGGACATGCGCTGGGAGATGACCGTCTGCATGACGTCGCCGTCGAGCACGTATTCCTTGATGCGACCCACCGCGGCCTGGAACTGCTGCTGGCTGAAGCCCGGCACGAAATCGGACTCGCGTATGGTGGCGTTGCGCAGTTCCGCCGGCGTGACAGGTCCGACTGCCTGACGCTGGCGCAACTGTTTCTCAAGCTCGGTAATACGGTGTTGCGCACGCTCGAAGGCCTCCGCCTCTGACGGATCAGCGTGAACCACCAGTAAGAGTTTGCTTCGCAGGTTGTCAAAAACCAGCACCTCGTCCGATACCATCAGCAGGATATCCGGTGTGCCCAGTTCATCGGGGGGCACGGATGAGGCGAGCCTGGGCTCAATATAGCGGACCGTGTCATAGCCGAAGTAACCCACCAGGCCGCCGTTGAATCGGGGCAGTTCGTCCAGATCGGGCGCCCGGAAGCGAGCCTGGAAGGCTTCTACGAAGGTCAGCGGGTCTTCCACCTGGTCTTCTTCGATCAGGTCTTGCCCGTCAAACACGCGTACCTGTTTGTTGCTGATGCTCAGGCGCTGGCGGCAGGGCAGTCCAATGATCGAATAACGCCCCCATTTTTCCCCGCCCTGGACCGATTCGAGCAGGTAGGAGTAGGGGCCGTTGGCCAGTTTGAGATAGGTGCTGAGGGGGGTGTCCAGATCGGCGGACACTTCCCGGTAAACAGGTATGCGGTTATAGCCCTGTTGGGCCAGCTCAGAAAACTGTTCCGGAGTCATGGTCGAGTCCTGCAAAGGCAAAAGGCAACAAAAGCGCGGGGGTACAGAGGCTGCTTGTGCAGAGCCGGATCTCGATGCTTACCGGGTAAGCGGTAAATACTGTGCAGCGCTGAATGCTGCAGTCGAGCCACGCCGGCGGCATCCCCGCACGCTTACTCAGGCCAGGAAAAAGGCCAGAAAAAGCGGGTTAGCGGCGCCATCGCCACCCTGAGAGGGTCCGGAGCGCCAGGTCGATCCGGTTTGCCGGTTTTGCCAGTGTGCTCAAGAGAGAACTCCGGTAGAGGTGAGCCTGACGGGCATCAGGCGGACTTTCAGGAAGCAAGATTACAAAAGCTCGGCCAATGAATCAACCACGAGGTCGGCACCCTGTTCGCGGATCGGCATACCGTGGTTATAACCGTAACTGACGGCAATGCATTTTATACCCGCTGCGGCGGCGACATTGATGTCAGTTTCGGAGTCACCGACCATCAGAGCCTGGGTAACCGGTCCGCCCAGTCGCTCGAGCGCGAGCTGTATCGTCCGGGGGTCGGGCTTCATGACGGGCAGGGTATCGCCGCAGACTCGCACGTCAAACCAACGCGCCAGGCCGGAGCGCGCCAGCAACTGGTCGGTAAAGCGGGTCAGTTTGTTGGTTACCACGGCCATACGGGTACCTTCGGCAGCGAGTTTCTCGACCAGCTCGAGCACGCCGGGGAAAACTTCACTGTGCTGCCCATTCTGTTCGGCATAGAGCGCCATGAAGATTTCAAACGCCTGGTTATATTTATCTGCTGGCAGCCGATCTGCCGCCGACTCATCAAGACTTCCGGCCAGAGCGCGCCGGATAAGCTTCTCGGTGCCGTTGCCGACCCACGCTCGCACTTTCGGTTCTCCGGCGGCCTCGTACCCCAGGTTGGTCAGCATCTGATCGACCACCGCCGCAAGATCCGTGGCGCTGTCCACCAGGGTACCGTCCAGGTCGAAAAGAACGTGGCTGGGGTACCTCCCATCACACAGGGCTGTCAGCTTCATGTTGTGGCTCTGGCAAGTTCTTCGCGCATGGACTGGATGGTGCGGGCGTAGTCTTCCGTATTGAAGATGGCCGATCCTGCGACGAACATGTCTGCGCCAGCGGCTGCTATTTCGCGGATGTTCTCGACCTTGACGCCGCCGTCGATCTCAAGGCGAATGTCCTTGCCGCTTGCGTTGATACGCTTGCGCGCTTCGCGCAGCTTGTCCAGGGTGCCAGGTATGAACGACTGGCCGCCGAATCCCGGGTTGACCGACATCAGCAGAATCATGTCGAGCTTGTCCATGACATGGTCCATGTAATGCAGGCCGGTGGCCGGGTTGAACACCAGCCCGGCCTTGCAGCCGCCGTCGCGAATCAGCTGCAGTGAGCGATCAATGTGGCCCGAGGCTTCCGGGTGAAAGGTAATATAGCTGGCGCCTGCATCGATGAACATGCGGATCAGGTCATCCACTGGCTGAACCATCAAATGGACATCGATCGGCGCAGTGATCCCGTACTTGCGCAGAGCCGCGCACACGCCCGGGCCGATAGTCAGGTTGGGCACATAATGGTTGTCCATAACGTCGAAGTGAACCACGTCAGCCCCAGCCTCCAGCACATTGTCGACCTCGGTGCCGAGACGCGCGAAATCCGCTGAAAGGATCGAAGGGGCAATCAGGAAGTCAGACATGGGGGCCTCACGTCGGATGAAGTGGAGCTGGTCGCAGATAACCCGCCGATCCCTTACCCGGCGGCTACACTGAACTCAGACGTGGCTATATTAACCAATCGGATCTCAGATCCAAACCGGAGGCTGAATTGATCGGTTCTGTGCGTGCGCGTTATCGCGTATTAACTGTGGCGCTCTGCTTGCTGTCGCCCTGCTTTTCATTTGCGGAAGAGCAACCTTTGCCAGAGCCTGGGCCTGATGTTGAACAGCGCGCTATGTCGGGCAATGACAGGCGCGAACAGTATCTGGTGCAGCAGCGACCGGAGCAGGTGCGCTGGCTGGGTGAAGGGGAAAGCCGGTTCGCTATCATGGAGACGCCAGCGCAGCGGGCTGAAACCCACGGCACGGTTCTGGTGGTCGCGGATGCCGGGCAGTCAGCTGCCCAGGGATTTGCGGGACAGCTCCACCAGATGCTGCCATCGCGTGGCTGGAGGGTTGTCAGCTTCGCTCTGCCACCGTTGCCGTTACCCGTCTACAGTGACCGGTCTTCGTTGTCGCCCGGTATCGGCGCTGCTGGAGGCGCTGCCGTGCGGTCGCCCGGGGATCCGGACTCCGCTGACGCCGGCGCACCCGAGGCAGGTGGAAGCAATGCCCAGGGCCGGAACGCCAGGGACCGGAACGAAAGCACAGCCGGCTCGGTCACCATTGACCTGGCAGCCTCAGCGGCGGGAAGCGATGCGCTGCAGCAGTTCGAGAGTCAGGCTTCCACCCGGCTCACCAGTACCCTTGAGATGCTCGCGCAAGAGCAGCCCGGTGCGGTTGTCATGGTTGGCATTGGTCTCGGCGCGGCGCCGCTCGCTCAGCAGTTGGCGGATGGAAGTCTGGGCGCCTATCCGCCAGCCGGACAACGGGCCATGGTTTGGGTTCAGCCTCGGTTTCAACATCCAGTGACAGATAAAGAGCCATTACCAGGAGGCCTGTCGGATCTGGCCAGCTGGCCGGTGCTTGATATCATCCACCGCAACGAAAGCGGTTCGGCAGAGTCGGAACGTCGGACGGCCATGCAGAAGCTCGACGGTTCGGCCGCCTATAGGCAGGACGCGTTCATGTTGTCTGAAAGCGCAAGCAGGGCCATGCTTGCCTATCGCATTCACAACTGGGCGCTAAGGCAGCTCAAGTGAACGCCGGCCACCCGTGCCCGCGCCTCGGCAGAAGCCCTGGGCGATAGGGCAGCTCGATAGGTCGTCGGGGGGATGAGGCTAGCTGAGTGCGTCGGGATGCTGTTTGCGCACGATGTCCCAGGCTTTCTGAAGTTCAAGCAAGCGGTCGCGGGCTGCGGCTTCGGATGCAGCGGAATGCTTTTCGTGCTGGCGTTTGTCCGGGTGATACTGGCGCATTTTGCGCCTGTACTGGCCTTTGAGTGTGATTAGCGAGTCGCTGGACTTTCCGCCCAACAGCCTACACGCGGCGGCAAAGTTTGAAACAGGCGCAGGTCCCGCATCGGCTCGTGTTATCCAGGCTTTCGTACGGAAGCGCTTGAGGACGACATCGATCGTTTCGTCGCTCAGGCCGAGGGCAAGCCCGGCCTGTTCGTACCGATCGATGCGCGCCGGGGAGAGCCTTTGGTCCTGGTAACACAATGGCGTCAGAACCATGAGCATGCGCAAAGGCAGGCTCGGCTGCAGTTTGCCGCGCAGTTTGAGCATGGCCCCGGCCTGTGCGCCCTGCCAGCTCTTGCCATTGGTAAAATCTGCGATCAATCGCTTGCGTGCACCAGCCTTTGGACCGATGCCCCACACTTTCATGGTGCGCTCGGCGTAGCGCACATCCATGCCAGTCACACGCCCTTCGGCTTTGGCGATGAAGCCCATGAGGGCGAAAAGCGGCGAGCGCGCCTGCCGGCCAAGGCCTGTGCGCTCTAGAAACTGCGGTCCGTTGAATCCGCAGGCTTCCAGCGTCTGCAGTAACTCATCCCGGGCGCGAGTCTGACGTGTTTCAGGGACTGCGCTCATTGTTTAACCATCTATCCAGTTGCTCCAGCCGTTGTGGTGTGCCGATATCGAACCATTCGCCGGTATGCCTGCTGCCCCATACCAGCCCAGCGTCCGCCGCCCTTCGCAGAAGGGGCGCCAGCTTGGCCTCATCACCGAATGCGCCGCTGAAGAGGTCCTGATGCAACAGGCTGATACCGCTGAATGTCAGCATATTGCCGCCCGTAGAGGCGACCTTGCCGCTGTCCTCCAGGTGGAAATCACCGTTCGGGTTGTGATCGGGGTTGCCGGTCAGGATCAGGTGGGCAACGCCTGTCTGTGGTCGGGGCACCTCGGCGAAAGGGAAGTCGCACCAGACGTCGCCGTTGACGACCAGGAACCAACCATCCTTATTCGACAGCTTCGGCAGGGCGTGACGAATACCGCCGGCTGTTTCGAGCGGCTGCGGCTCGTCTGACCAGTCGATGCTTACTCCCCGGCTGCGGCCATCGCCCAGGTAGGCTTTGAGCTTCTCGCCGAGCCAGGCCCTGTTGATAACCAGTTCGTTAAAGCCGGCGTTTCGCAAACGATCTATATGATAGTCGATGAGGGTTTTTCCGCCTGCCTGAAGCAAAGGCTTGGGCGTCGTCAGTGTAAGCGGTCGCATGCGCTCGCCTTTGCCGGCCGCGAGGATCATGGCTTTCACTGTGCTGTCCGGTCGGTTACGAGAGCTGCCATCTCGGGCACTACCCGCTCCTCCAGCCAGGCGGTGAAAGCCCGCATCGCCGGCTGGGTCGCGCTGGCCCGAACCAGGTAATCGATGACCCGCGGGATGTCCGCCAGATAGCCGTCCTTGCCGTCCCGCAGCGACAGCCTGGAAAAGATGCCGGCCACTTTCAGGTGCCTTTGCATGCCCA
Source organism: Hydrocarboniclastica marina (assembly GCF_004851605.1). Lineage (GTDB taxonomy): Bacteria > Pseudomonadota > Gammaproteobacteria > Pseudomonadales > Oleiphilaceae > Hydrocarboniclastica > Hydrocarboniclastica marina. Next base: position 3,527,996 of record NZ_CP031093.1, on the reverse strand, counting down.
TGAGTTCAAACCATTGGCGAAAGGTGTCGGCGTCCGCCCGGTGGAGCCCGGCAGCCTGGCTCAGCTCCCGGTAATGCTCAACCCACCGCTGGAGGTCATCTTCGGGCCAGGCAATGTAGGCGTCCCGCAGGAGTGAGACAAGGTCATAGGTGAGCGGCCCAACCACGGCATCCTGAAAATCAATCACACCGGGATTATTCTTTTCAGTCACCAGCAGGTTGCGCGAGTGATAGTCCCTGTGGACAGTGACCTGAGGCTGGGCCATCGCTGCGTCGCGCAGCGTTCTGAAGGTTGTGTCCAACAGTGCCTGCTCAGCTGTAGTCAGGTTGAATCCGAGCTGTTGCTGAAGAAACCAGTCTCGGAACAGCGCCATTTCCCGGTCCAGCAGCACGGCACTATAGGGCGGCAGCACGTCGTTTTCGCGCGCGGTCGCTAGCTGGATCTGTACCAGTGCCGTCAACGCGTCGCCATAGAGCCTGTCGGCATTGGCCGGGGTCAGGTGCTTCAGATAGAGTTCGTCGCCGAGGTCCTCAAGCAGGATAAAGCCCTGCCCGGCGTCGCTTGCCAGTACTGCGGGCACGTGGATGCCGGCGTCGTGCCAGTGTTGGGCGATTGCCAGAAACGCGTCGCAACTTTCGTGCTCAGGCGGGGCGTCCATGACGATGGCGGTTCCGTTTTCTGCTGGCCCGGATGTCCCCGGCAGCTGAATACGGAAGTAGCGCCTGAAGCTGGCATCGCCAGCTACGGGGAGCAATGCCGGAGCTGGCCCACCGAGTTCGGCTTCAAGCCAGGCGGTCAGCTGCGCTTCGCGATTGTCCATCTCAACCCCTCTCATGTCCCGCTTGGCGCTCTCACGGCGTGAGCCTGATGCGTCTCGCCGAATATCAGCAGAAATCATACATGGATGAGCTCAGGCGGCATAGAGAGTCCCCGCTGCTGAAGGGTCTTGAGTCGTTAACAAGCCTTCACCCGATGTGTAAACTACAGCCTGCCCCGAACCGGCCGCTGGCCGGTGCGCGTCTTTTGTTCCTATCGCAACCTGTCATTGAGAGCGCCTGTGTCCCAGATTTCCTGGTTACGAGCTATTCGCGCCGGCTTCGCTGTTCGCACCCGACATGCTGCTGTGGGTGGTATCGGCCAGGCCCACGGATACATCGCGGGTTGCACCCTGGCTTGCAGTCTGGCGTTGACGCCTTTGGCGCTGGCAGCGCAAGAGCAGCCCCGCTCCGGGCAGGATGTTGCCGCACTGGACTGGACGCCGCGGGACCAGCTCACCGAGGAACAGCGTGAACAGGTGCCAACCTATTGTTCGGGGGCCTATGTTCAGCCGCCGCTGCCGGGCCTCGCCGAGGCGGACACTGCCAATCCGGCGGGCGGGGAGCTGCCTCTGCGCGCCCGCAGCGATCAGGCCCGGTACCAATTGGATCGCCAGGCCGTACTAACGGGCAACGTTGAGATAACGCAGGGGAACCTGAGGGTCACCAGCGACAGCGCCCTCTATGATCAACAGGCCGGAGCGGTCGCGTTGAGCGGGCCGATATTCAGCCGCGGCAACGGCTTTGCTCTTTCCGGCAGCGGTGCTCAGTACGACGTGGATACAGGCGTGATGCGCCTGAATACCGCCAACTTTCTGCTATACCCCTCAGCCATGCGCGGCACAGCGGACCAGTTGGTGCGGCAGACCGAGACTACCTTTGCGATTGAGCAGGGACGTTTGACCACCTGCGAGCCCGGTAACAACGCCTGGTCGCTCGTTGCCTCAGACATCTTCCTCAACCGCGAAACCGGCGTAGGTGAAGCGACCCACGTGCGCCTGGAAGTGAAGGATACGCCTGTATTCTATTGGCCTTACCTGACCTTCCCCATAGACGACCGGCGCAAGTCCGGCCTGCTTTACCCCTCGTTCGGCACGTCCAATACCGGGCGCGGCCTCTATGCGGCGGTGCCTTATTATTTCAACCTGGCGCCGAATTACGACGCCACCCTGACGCCCCAGTATATTCACGGCCGGGGCCTCCACACCGAGCTTGAAGGCCGCTACCTGAGCCGGTTCGGTGCGTCTGTGCTGGCTTTGGGTTACCTGGCTGACGACGACGAGTTCGGTCGTGAGTTTCCGGATGCCGATACCGAACGCTGGGGGCTCGACTTCAATACGGTTGCGACCCTGGGGCCAGGCTGGACAGGTCTGATCGACTACGCCGCAGTCAGTGATGATGAATACCTCAGCGACCTGAACCGTACCCTGGAAATCAGCGAGGCAACGCACCTTCTGCGCGCTGGCCAGCTGAGTTACACCGACAGCGACCGCTACTTCGAGGCTATCCTGAGCGGGTACCAGACTTTGGATGAAGATATCAGCCGAGCCAGTCGGCCTTACTACCAGCTACCCGAGCTGGTGTATGCGCAGACAGTTGGAGATGATCTGGAGTTTAACTGGGAGTCGCAGTACACCTACTTCTGGCGCGACAACGAAGGGCTGACTGGTTTAGAGCAGGCGATAGGCAGTCGCTTTCGGGTTACGCCGGAGGTCGCGCTTGATCTGCGAGAAATCTGGGGCTTCACCCGGCCGTCGGTACTCCTGGATCATACCCACTATGCACTGGAAGACTACGACCAGGGCAGCGGCAATTTCAGCCGAACGGTGCCCTTCTTCCAGTGGGATAACGGGCTTTACTTTGACCGCCAGTTCGAGTTTTTTGGCGCTGACTTCAACCAGTCTCTGGAACCCAGGCTTTATTACGTCTGGTCCCCGGCCAAGGATCAGGACCATATTCCCGACTTCGACACCTCGTTGACATCTTTTTACTTCAGCCAGCTATTCCAGCGCGACCGCTATGTTGGCGGCGACCGGGTCGGGGACAACAACCGGCTCACCGCGGCCGTTACGACCCGGTTCAACAGTCTTGAGACCGGCACCGAAAGAGCCCGAATGAGCATTGGCCAAATATATTACTACGACGAGCGGGAAGTGGGCCTGGGCACTGCCGGCACCGAAACCCGCAGTGACTCTGCTCTCGCTGGCGAACTGGCGCTAAGACCGCTGGATGGGCTGGAGGCGCGGGTTTCGGGTTTGTGGGATGCCCGCGACTATTCAACTGAACAGGGGCGCAGCGAACTGATTTTCCATAGTGAAGACTACCGCTGGCTGCTGAACCTGGGGCATACCTACGATGACGATGAGCTGGAACAAAGTGACGTCGGCGCGGTCTTTCCCGTAAGTCGCCACATCAGCGCAGTAGGCCGATGGGTCTACGACAGAGTAGACGACCGCACAGTCGGCACGCTTGCCGGCTTCGAATACGCCAGTTGTTGCTGGAGTGTGCAGTTGGTGGCGCAGAAGTACCTGCGTTCCAATGAGGAAATCGATAACCGGATACTTTTCCAGGTCCAGCTTACCGGCCTGGGCGGGGGCGGCAGCGCGGCCGGCGAAATCAGCGAGGCTGTTTTTGGCTATGAAGAGCGGCAGCGCCGCAGGGAGCAGATGACCCCGGCTTTCGGTCGGTTCTGAATGAACGCCTGCGAGCCAGCATCTGCAGCTTACCGACCGGGCGGGCCCAGCGTCCTGCCCGTCTGGCGAGCTGGGGCTGTGCCGGTAACGTTTTGAATTTAACTATCCCGCCGTAAAAGCCTTTAGAATACGGGCTGTCGGATTTTCAGAGGTTTTTGATGCGAATCGTAAAAATGTTCTATCCGCTGCTGCTGACTGCGCTGCTACTCAGTGGCGGCCTTGCTCAGGCCGAGCAGAAGCTGCTTGATCGTGTTGTTGCGATCGTTGACGAGGGCGTAATCCTCCAGTCAGACCTTGAAAGCCGTGTCCGGACTGTGCGTTCACGGCTGCGTGCCCAGGGAGCCTCTTTGCCCCCGGACAGCGTATTGCAGGAGCGGGTTCTGGATCAGCTCCTGCAGGACCAGGTACAGCTGCAGTTGGCCGAAGCCGCCGGCATCCGTGTGGGTGACACCGAGCTGAACCAGACCATCAATAATATTGCCCGACGCAACGGTATGACACTCGAGCAGTTCGAGCAGACCCTTGCCAGCGAGGGGCTGAGCTATCGCGAGGCCCGGGAACAGATTCGCCAGGAAATGCTGATCAGCCGGATCCAGCAGCAGCGGGTCGAACCGCGTATCCGGGTGACCGAGCGAGAAGTGCAGAATTTCCTGGCCTCCCGCCAAGGTAAAGAACGCAATGTTGAGGAGTACCTGATCGGCCATATACTGGTTGAGGTCACGGATTCGGGCAACGACGAGGTTGTGGCCGAAGCCCGGGAGGAAGCCACAACCATTCTGGAAAAGCTGCGCGACGGGGCCGACTTCAAACAGCTGGCAGTCGAGCACTCTGACGGGACCAACGCCCTGGAAGGGGGGGTTCTCGGCTGGCGCGGTGAAGATCAGCTGCCCAGTCTAATTGCTGACGTAGCGCCAGATCTGGCAGTTGGTGAACCGTCGGGCATTCTCGAAAGCCAGAGCGGTTTTCACATTGTAACGGTCCTGGAAAAGCGCGGCGGAGACGACCAGATTGTGCAGCAGCATAAGGTCAGGCACATCCTGATCACGCCCGAGAACACAGCCAGTCCGGCTGACGCCGAGGCGACCATACGTGAGATCCGGCAGCGGGTACGGGATGGCGAGTCCTTCGCGGCCTTGGCCCGGGAGTACTCCGATGATCCCGTGTCAGGGGCTGAAGGCGGCGCTCTTGGCTGGGTAAGCCCGGGTGAGATGGTGCCAGGCTTTGAAAACATGATGACCAGTGTGGAGCCCGGGCAGGTCAGTGAACCTTTCCGGTCCCGGTTTGGCTGGCACATCCTTGAAGTCGAGGAGCGGCGCATGCGGGACATTGGCGATCAGCTCGAGACTGCGGAGGCCCGACAGGTGCTCTACAAACGCAAGTACGATATCGAGCTGCGGGCTTGGTTGCGGGAAGTGCGTGAGGAAGCCTTTGTCGAGGTTAAAGCGCCAGACCAAGAGGAAAGCGCATCCTGATGGCCAAGGCTCCCTCTTCCATTCTGGCGTTGACCGCGGGCGAGCCTGCGGGGATTGGTCCAGATCTGTGCCTGCAGCTGGCCCTGGAAGATCGCGCCACCGAGCTGGTCGTGGTCGCCGACATTGACCTGCTTTTCGCCCGGGCACAGCAACTGCAGCTTGGCATTACAGTGGAGGCCTGGCAGCCGGGCAAGCCGGTCCGATGCGAAGCGGGCATGCTCTCCGTGTGGTCTGTGGCCGAAGCGCCCGAACGACGTGCGGGCTTTCTCGACCCTGCAAACGCCGGGTATGTGCTTGAAACTCTGGCGGCTGCAGTGCGCGGATGCCTTAGAGGTGACTTTGGCGCCATGGTTACAGCACCCGTGCACAAGGGCGTCATTAACGATGGCGGATTTGCCTTCAGCGGCCATACCGAGTTCCTGCAGGAGCAGTGCGAGGTCGAGCGTGTTGTGATGATGCTGGCAACGCCGGAGCTGCGCGTTGCCCTCGCAACCACACATTTGCCCTTGCGCGACGTTGCCGACGCAATAACAGCTGAAAGGCTGACACAGGTCATCCGCATACTGCACGAAGACCTGAACAGCCGGTTTGGCTTGGCCGCCCCCCGTATTCTGGTAGCGGGTCTGAATCCCCACGCTGGCGAGGGTGGCCACCTGGGGCGCGAGGAGATCGATGTGATCGAGCCGACGCTGGCAAGCCTCAGGCAAGAAGGCATCAACCTGATCGGGCCGCTGCCCGCGGACACGCTGTTTACGCCGCGCTGGCTTGAACAGGGCGACGCGGTGCTGGCCATGTATCACGACCAGGGCCTACCGGTACTCAAGTCGCAGGGCTTCGGCGAAGCCGTGAACATAACCCTGGGCCTGCCCATCATTCGCACTTCTGTAGACCATGGTACCGCGCTTGACCTTGCTGGAACCGGCAAGGCGGAAGTCAGCAGTCTGCGCGCGGCAGTGGCCATGGCAGCGCAATTGGTCCAGACCGCCCAAAAGGAAACCAGTCAATGAGCCGAGCCCGTCCGGCCGGGCACCAGGCCCGTAAGCGTTTCGGCCAGAATTTCCTGCACGATAAAGGCGTGATTGAGCGTATTGTCCGCGCGATCAACCCCAAGGGTGAAGATGCCGTAGTCGAGATCGGACCGGGGCTTGGCGCGCTGACCGGGGAGTTGCTGGAAGCCGTACCCCATCTGCAGGTGCTGGAGATAGACCGCGACCTGGTCCCTATACTGCGCACCCAATTTTTCAATTACCCGCAGCTACGGATTCACCAGGGGGATGCCCTACGCTTTGACTTCCGCTCCATCTATGACGGACGGCCTCTGCGGGTCGTGGGTAACCTGCCTTATAACATCTCCACGCCGTTGATCTTTCGCTTGCTGGCCCAGGCGGACGTTATCGGCGACATGCACTTCATGTTACAGAAGGAGGTGGTCGACCGCCTGGCAGCCGAGCCGGGCAGTAAGGACTGGGGACGGCTTTCGATCATGACCCAGTATTACTGCAAGGTGCAGCCCCTGTTTGGCGTACCGCCAGGCGCGTTCCGGCCACAACCCAAGGTGGATTCCGCCATTGTCAGGCTGATTCCCCACCAGGTTCTGCCGCACCCGGCAAAAGATGTGAAGTTGCTGGCTACGCTGGTGCGTACCGCGTTCAACGCACGCCGCAAAACGCTGCGTAAAGGGCTCGAGCAAGTCGTGACCGATGCCCAGTGGGAAGCAGTCGGGTTGGACAAACGCCTGCGCCCGGAGCAACTCTCGCTTGCGGATTTCGTCAAGCTGGCTGACCTTCTAATAACGGATGGCGGGTCGGACGCCGAAGCACTCGCTGGAGCCGATGAGCGCAGGAGCGAAGCATGACCGACTACGCCGTTGGCGATATTCAGGGCTGCTATGAGCCTTTACAGCGCGTGCTGGAAAAGGTCGGGTTCGACCCTGCGCAGGATTGCCTCTGGGTGGTTGGCGACATTATCAACCGTGGACCCGAGTCGCTGCAGTCCTTGCGCTTCGTGCGGAGTCTGGGCAGTTCGGCCCGAGTCGTACTGGGTAACCATGACCTCCATTTGCTGGCTCTTGTGTTCAACAACCAGCAGCCCAAGCGCAAGGATACGCTGGAGCAGATTCTCGAGGCAGCGGATGCGGTTGATCTGATTGACTGGCTGCGGATGCAACCCCTGGCATACTATGATCTGGATCGCGATCTTTTCATGTCCCATGCCGGGCTTCCGCACATCTGGAGCGTTCCGCAGGCGCTGGCGTATGCGACTGAGGTGTCGGCTGTGATCGGTAGCAGTGACGCCCACGCTTACTTCGAACACATGTATGGCAATCAGCCCGAACGCTGGTCGTCAGCCCTGACCGGCACTGATCGGTGGCGGGTTATTACCAACTATCTCACGCGCATGCGTTTCATAGCCGCAGACGGCACCCTTGAGCTGACCGCCAAGGAAGACGGCAACACCGGCCCGGCAGGGTTCCAGCCCTGGTTCAGCTACCCCCGGCCGCAGGATCAGACCCGGGTTGTTTTTGGTCATTGGGCGGCACTAAAGGGGGAGACCCAATCCGAGCGATTTATCGGCCTGGACACGGGCTGCGTCTGGGGTGGCGCCATGACGTTGATGAATCTCGACACGGGCGAGCGCTCCAGTTGTGATTGTGGGCGCTGAGCCATGGACGTTAACTTGAAATCCTTTTCCGGCGGTGCCACCTGGCTTTTATGGAGCGGCCTGCTGGGTTTTGTCGGGGTCGGTGCCGGAGCATTTGGCGCCCACGCGCTTCGCGGGGTCCTGAATGAGCGGCTAATGGACGTCTATCAGACCGCCGTGCACTATCAGATGCTTCATGCGCTCGCACTGGGGCTGGTGGCTGTGCTCGTTTTTGTGGGCATTGGCGGCGCCTGGCCGCGCCGGGCGGGATTCTGTTTCGTGGCGGGAACTGTTGTTTTCAGCGGTTCGCTGTACCTGCTGAGCCTGACAGCAACGGGCTGGTTCGGAGCCATAACGCCGGTGGGCGGCGTGCTTTTTCTGGGCGGCTGGGTAGCCCTTCTGATCGCCGGGCTTCATGCGCGGCGCGAAGGCCATACGAGCAAAGCTGGCTAGCATTTGATCAGTGACCGTCGATCTGGACGGTATTGCCCCGCTGGCCACAAGCGTCATCCGTCGAAGCGAGCGCTGAGCATTACTTTCGAGTGGCAGCGATTACCTGCCGGAACGTGCTGTTTTTCGGCAAGTACCATCTGTCGCCGGGTGTCTGGGGAAATGTAAAATCATGAATATAACTGTCAATGGGGAAGTAACCCATGTTCCCGATAACTGCTCTGTCGATGAGCTGATTGAACAGCTCTGCCTGTCTGGCCGGCGCCTGGCGGTGGAGGTCAACCAGGACATTGTTCCCCGCAGTCGCCATCAAAGCCAGCGTCTGGCAGAGGGCGATGTTGTTGAGGTCGTTCACGCCATCGGCGGCGGCTGAATGCTCCGTTAAAGAGAAAATTTATGAGTTTTATTACTGACGACGCGCCGCTCGTCGTGGCTGGCCGAACGTTTGCTTCCCGTCTGCTGGTCGGCACGGGCAAATACCGTGACCTTGCCCAGACCGGCGAAGCGATCGCCGAAAGTGGAGCAGAGATTGTTACCGTGGCGGTTCGGCGCACCAATATCGGCCAGAACCCGGACGAGCCCAATCTGCTTGATATCCTGCCCCCCGACCGCTATACGATACTGCCGAATACCGCGGGCTGTTTTACCGCCCGGGATGCTGTGCGCACCTGTAAACTGGCGCGCGAGCTGCTCGATGGGCACAGTCTGGTAAAGCTCGAGGTCCTGGGCGAACAGAAAACACTTTATCCGGACATAACAGAAACGCTGAAAGCCGCGGAAGAACTGATTGCGGACGGCTTTCAGGTTATGGTCTACACCAGCGACGATCCCCTTGTCGCCAAACGTTTGGAAGAGATGGGCTGCGTTGCGGTCATGCCGCTTGGCGCGCCCATCGGTTCCGGACTGGGCATTCAGAATCGCTATAACATCCGTATGATCGTTGAGAACGCAAAAGTCCCTATTCTGGTGGACGCCGGCGTAGGAACGGCTTCAGATGCCAGTGTGGCGATGGAATTGGGGTGCGATGGTGTCCTGATGAATACGGCTATCGCCCAAGCCCGTGAGCCGCTAAGAATGGCGCGCGCCATGCGGCTCGCAGTGGAGAGCGGGCGGGACGCCTATCTTGCCGGCCGAATGCCAAAAAAAGCCTACGCCAGCGCATCTTCGCCTATAGATGGTCTATTCTTTTGACTTCAGCTTCGGCCGCAGGATGCGTACGCCCACCAGAGTTTCAACCGCACATGTCTCGAGCCTTCACTTCTCTCGGTCGCACCTCTTCAACTGGTCTGCTCGGTCGGCTGACCCTTCACGGAAAGGGGCTCCCGACACGACGTGCTCTGGTGGCGCTGTCGCTCGCACTGATGTGTTTCGAGATCAGTGCGGCCGGTGCCCCTGAAGACGACACCATCGTCATCGCAACAGGGCTGTGGGCACCGTATATCAACGTTGATGGCGAGGCCTGCGAGCCTTCCGACAAAACGCTGCTGAGTGGCAGCCTCAGCGAGTCCGCAACGTGTCAGAGTGAGTTCTCGGGACCCTTTATTGACGTAGTCAAGAGAGCCTATGGCGGGGCGGGCATCAGGATCGAATTCGTAAGTCATCCCTGGACTCGAAACGCCCAGTTGATCGACAGCGGCATGGCGGACGCAGGACTGCCTTACTACTGTACGGAAGAGCGGGCCCGGCAGTACATCTGCAGCGAATCGGTGGTTGACGGTGAGATGGTCCTGTTTCACCGGCGGAGCACCGACTTCGACTGGGATACTATGGATGACCTGCAGGGCTACACCATAGGCGCAACGCTCGGCTACTTCTATGGTGAGAAGTTCGAAGCGATGGAGCAGGAGGAGGAGCTGACCGTTCTTAGGATTGCTCAGGATGACGTTAATATCCGGTTACTGGTTCGGGGCATGATTGACCTTATGCCCCAGGATCGGGCGGTAGGCTATGCAATTGCACAGCAGGTTTTGCCAGAAGATCAGTTTGACCAACTGACCCATCATCCCAAACCCCTCCACAGCCGTCCGCTACACTTGATTTTCACCCGTGCCACACCCCGTGGAGCGCGCTTCGCAAAAATCTTCGACCGGCGACTTAAAGAGATGGCGGCTTCCGGCGAGCTCGATCAGGCGCTTCGGCCTCTGACGGCCCTTGGGCGGCGGGCGAACTGAGCGCTGGCGTTTGAATTTATAGTAGCCTGGCCAGCGTTTCGTAGACGGCCGGAGTGGCAACGATAATATCCCGGCCCCACAGGTCGGGATTTTTTTCGCGGGGCACGTCACTGAAATGGCCGCAGCGCGCGCCTGCCTCCAGTGCAATGACTCGTGCGGCGGCGAAGTCCCAAGGGCTTACGCTCTCGTAATAGGCGTCCAGGCGACCGCATGCAACCCAACAGATATCGAGTGCTGCCGAGCCTATCCTGCGGATGTCCCTGCATTCATGCAGCACCCGTCCGAGACGGTCGACGATAGGTGCGAGCGCGTCTTTCGAGTAGGGGAACCCTGTGGCGACGAGTGCGAGGCGTAAATCGCTGGCACCGCTAACGCGGATGGTTTTACCGTTCAGGCAAGCACCACGGCCCTTGAGTCCGACAAACATCTCGTCGACGAAAGGCGCATAAACAACGCCTGCCACAACGTTGCCACCCTCGGCATAGGCAATAGACACTGCCACCTGGGGATGACCGTAAGCATAGTTTACCGTTCCATCGATCGGGTCGACGATCCAGAGGGGAGAGTCCAGATCTTCCGCTTCGCGCTCGTCGGGCTCATTCTCTTCGGAAAGAATCCGATGGCCGGGGAAGCGGGCGTGAATGCTATCGGTGATGTACCGGTCCGCCGCTACATCGGCCTGAGTAACTAATTCTGACTGTGCCTTGTACTGATGCTCCAGCCCTTTTTGTCGCTCCTGTATAACGAGGTTCCCCGCTTCCCGGGCGATGTTTTCCATAAATCGCCCCAGCTCTGGCAAGTCCGTTTTCATCGCTGCTCCTGTTGCCGAGTGGCCCCGCAGGGCTTTGAGGACTAGCTCTCCCCCAAAATACTTTAGGGTACCAGGTCGACCTTTATAGACCAGGTCTGTCCGCTGTCGCGGGTCGAGTAAGTTACGCCCTGATGCTCGGCCGTGTGAGCTTCAGCTGCACTGCCCAGATTAACCCATTCACCCGGTGACACCCGCCGCTGGGTAACTACAGCCGCCGTGTCCCTGCTGCTCCCGTAGGCCTTGTGGTGCGCGGGATCGTCGTTGAACGAGATTATCCGCAGCTCGATCTGGTTTGAACCCAGGGCGCGGGGCTGCACCATGAAGCCGGACGTCATGGGGGTATCCTCAGCGACCAGGCCAACGTAATCCCCACCGGCGACAGCGCTTGTAACACGCCGGATAACGCCGGCCTCTATACGGGCGGTTTCACCGCTCTGCACTATCACACTTTGCTGGCTTTGTCGGGCACGGGTAGACAGGCGCTCGCCGGTGCTGACTTTATCCTGGCTGGCCTGGTGGCGCAGGACCGTGATCCGGAGTTGTGCCGGGGCTACATCGAGTCGTCTGGCAAGCTCGCCCACCTCGGCCACAACCGTTGCCGGCCCCTTCACCATCAGGCGCTGCCCATCGGCGGAGAAGATGACTTCCTGGTCGGGATACAGCGTTTTCAGTTGGGACACCAGCTCAGAGGCCTGTCGGTTGGAGAGTTCGAAAACTTCAACCTTCTGCTGTGCCTGCGCGACGGTCGTGGTGAAAACCAATAATGCAAAGGCGAGACTGCAGATAAGCTTCATGGTTCACATCCAGAAGGTGAGGGTTTTGCATTCGCTGGCGATTCGGTTATAGTCGAAGCATGGATATTAACTCGCAAAGCTGTCAACTGTTCTCCTCGCTGCCTGCGCCGGCTGCCTCTGTTATTGGGTGCACCGCATTGAGCAAGGCGAGCATGGGTGGTGTGCAGCAGTCCGCGGGCGCAGTTCAGTATCGTTGGTTCGGTTTTGGTTTCTACTTTAGCCAAACTTCGGGCCTCCTGTGATTTAGCAGCCAAGACTGCAAGGTGGACCCGACAAGACCCGGGCCGCCAACCGAAAAACCCTCGACCGGCAGCCCGCCAGTCGGGGGTTTTTTGTTTCGGTGCCACCCGTTTCGGACGGCACCGACAGGCGGCACGAGTAACATGAAGGAGTTAAGGATGAGCCGGGCCTTTGCAACGCACCCCCGTCCAGAAAAACCAAATGCGGAAATGATCCTGCGCAGTTATCGGTGGCGATTTAGGCACGGCGACTTTACACAGTCGCCATCCAGTAAGCCCCGAACCTAACACTGTGATACAGGACATTCTTATGAACATGCATGCCAACGAAATTAACAGTACCGCCCAGTCAACGACTGCTCCATCACTCAGTGTTGAAACCGGCTTGACGAGAAAGACGTTGCCTACACCGGCTGAATTGAGGGGCCGCTACCCCCTTTCCCATGAGTTGACTGATCGTATAGCGCACCACCGCCGCGAAGTGAGCCGCATTCTGAATGGCGAGGACAGCCGCCTGCTAGTGGTTGTCGGGCCCTGTTCCCTGCACGACGATGCCGCCGCTCTGGACTACGGCCGGCGGCTTGCCGAAGTGGCGAGGGCTCACGCTGATACGATGCTCATCGTCATGCGAGCATACGTGGAAAAGCCCCGTACAACCGTTGGCTGGAAGGGCATGGTTTACGACCCTGACCATACCGGCACTGGCGATCTGGCCGAAGGCCTGCGTCGGTCGCGACATCTCTTACTGCGGCTGGCAGAGCTGGGTCTTCCGTTGGCCACGGAAGCGCTGAACCCGTTGGTTATGCGGTATCTCGAAGATTTGATCAGTTGGACTGCCATCGGTGCCCGTACGGCCGAATCCCAGCCGCACCGGGAACTGGTCAGCGACCTGGCCATGCCGGTGGGCATCAAGAACGCCACCGACGGCTCGGTCGATGCGGCTGTAAACGGCATGCAGGCGGCGTCCCAGCCCCACGAGAGTATCGGCATTGATGACAACGGCCAGGTTGCGGCGCTGTCAACGGCCGGTAACCCGGATACCCACCTGGTCTTACGGGGTGGCCGGGGTATCACGAACTACGACACCGAAAGCGTCCGCATGGCTCAGCATCGGTTGCGCGAAAAAGGAGTCAATACGCGCGTCATGATCGACTGCAGCCACGACAATGCCCGCAAGCAACATCAGATGCAAAGCGTCATTGCCGGGGAAATACTTGAGCAACGCCAGGCCGGCAACGCGGGGATCGTCGGGCTCATGCTGGAGAGCTTCATAACGGAAGGGCGACAGGATATGAGCGATGAAGCGGCTTACGGCGTGTCCATTACCGACCCCTGTCTGGGCTGGGATGAGACGGTGCGACTGCTGCAGTTACTTCACAACGGGCTGGGTTCGATACCGTCCCGGGGAAAAGACATGGCTATGGTCGCCGATCTCGTTGCAAGCTGACCTGGCCCACGCGCCTGCGAACTGCCTGGCTCACGCGCCGGCGAACTGAAAGAGGTAAGGCCCGGCTCGGGTATTTACAGCGTGGTCGCTGCTGGCGTACAACTTGGGGCCAGAGTGACGCAGGGGGAGGCAGAGGCTGTCCCCACGGAGCACGCCCTCGGTAGCTGGCAGGAGATGCACATGCAGGAGTTCAACGTTGATGTGGCCATTCTAGGCGCGGGAACCGCAGGGCTCGGCGCGTACCATCAGGCCAGTAAGACGACGGATAGCCTGATGCTGATCGAAAGCGGGCCGTATGGTACGACCTGCGCCCGGGTCGGATGCATGCCCAGCAAACTGCTCATTGCCGCCGCCGACGCTGCTCATGAAGCTCGCCACGCCAAGATGTTTGGGGTGCATGCCGCTGATGTGACTGTTGACGGACGGGAAGTGCTGGACCGTGTACGCCGTGAGCGAGACCGCTTCGTCAGTTTTGTTGTGAACTCAGTTAAACATATCCCGGACAACCAGCGTCTGAAAGGCCAGGCGCGCTTCCTTGGCCCCAACAGCTTGCGAGTGGACGGCCACTCCGTTGTCCACGCTCAACGGATCGTTATTGCGACGGGGTCGCGCTCCTATATTCCAGAGATGCTGCTCCCGGCTGCCGATCGCCTGCTGGTCAACGAGACGCTCTTCGAGTTACCGCAACTGCCTCGCTCAGTAGCGGTTTTCGGGGCGGGCGCCATCGGCCTGGAGCTTGGGCAGGCACTGAGCCGGCTCGGTGTGGACGTAAAAGTCTTCGGTCGCAGCGGAGCTGTGGCCGGCATTGCCGATGATGAGATCCGGGTCCTGGCCGGGCAGCTTTTTAATGAGGAGTTTTACCTGGATCCAGACGCTGCCGTCAGCGCAGTAGTGCACGCGGGCACCGGCGTTGAGGTCACGTATGTTCACCGCAGCCGTGGCGAGCTCACTGAGAGATTCGACTATATCCTGGCCGCTACAGGCCGCCGCCCCAACATTGATGACATTGACCTGGAGAAAAGCGGCCTGACGCTCGACAAACGCGGTATGCCCGACCATGACTCGCAGACGATGCAGTGCGGCAATAGTCATATTTTTCTGGCGGGGGATGCTAGCGCAGAAATCCCGTTGCTGCATGAGGCCTCGGATGAGGGGCACATCGCCGGCATCAATGCCGGCCGCTATCCCGACGTGCAGCCGGAGCGGCGCAGGGCACCGCTGGCGATTGTATTCACCAGCCCGCAGATTGCGACTGTAGGGCTCGGACTTGACCAGATTAAAGCGCGCTGCCCCCAGGGCTATGGTGTGGGCAGTGTCTCGTTCGAGAATCAGGGACGTAGCCGGGTGCTGGGCAAGAACAAGGGCGAGCTCCGGGTTTACGGCGAGTATGGAACGGATCTGTTTCTGGGCGCCGAAATGTTTGGGCCAGCCGCAGAGCATGTCGGCCACCTCCTCGCGTGGGCCGTACAAAGCCGCATGACTGTCACGCGCATGCTCGAAATGCCGTTTTACCATCCGGTTATAGAAGAGGGCGTAAGGACAGCGCTGCGCGACCTCAACCACAATCTGGACGAGGGCCCGGAAATTACTGACAGCTGCATGGAATGCGGACCCGGCGCGTGAGGCCTACATTATTGGAGTCGCCCGCGTGATAGGAGTCGCCGGCCTTCCACAACGCGCGTGCCCGGGCTCCGGAAGCTGGCACCTTCGCAAGCTTATCCTTCGGCAGGCTAGCACACGATGCTCTCGGCCGGTTCGGCTTTGCTCGTGGTAGCCTTGCTCGGTGCTAGCCGCAGCCAGATTTTTTCGTGAAAGTAGTACGCTACGGTGTTGACCGCAGGCTCAACGGTAGCGACCAGCCCACCGATGATAAAATCCCCTGTGAGCGCATAGGTTACGGCGAACGCTACCGTAAAGTGCATGATCGCAAAGGTCAGCGTTTTGATGGTTCCTCGCTGTCCGCCTGCTTCATTGTGGGTCAACTGTTGTAAACGGCTCATGACAATCTCCGCAGACTTGCACCTGATTTCAGCTTGAGCGCCCTTGGTCCAGCAGCTGCTCTTCAGTTGCAATGATTTATCAAATGAGAGTGCTTATCAATTAGTCTTTTATGAATGGCCTGATAGCTTGGGATAATTATTGATTCCGGTGAAGCAATAGGTGTTCGCTATTGATATGATCGTTTAACGCCAATAGGAATCGGAGTACAGCGCAGTTATTCTGACTGTTGGGTTAACTCATCAATTTCTGGGGAAAAGGAGCCGGAATCTATGGCTAAGAATATGATCGGCATTGAGGAAAGCAGTGCGCAGAGCCTGGCGCTGTCACTGAATGATCTGCTGGCCAATTATCAGATCTTCTACATGAATGTCCGGGGCTATCACTGGAATATCAAAGGCGAGAAGTTTTTCGAGTTGCACGCCAAGTTCGAGGAACTCTACGACGACCTCTTGCAGAAAATCGATGAGATCGCCGAACGGATTCTCACACTGGGCGAGCGGCCCGTACATTCCTATTCCGCCTATATCCAGAACTCTTCCATTGAGGAGCGGAAGGACGTCAGCGATGGTATTGATGCGGTGCGCTTCATCCTGGAGAGTTATGGGGTGGTGCTGAGAAAGCAGCGGGAAGTCCTCAACGCGGCAGGCGAGGCCGACGATGAAGGGACCAACGCTTTGATGAGCGACTATATCTCCCAGCAGGAGAAGCAGGTCTGGATGTATCGGAGCTTCCTGGGCGAGTAATACTCAGCAACCGAACATTTGCACGATGGCGACCTCCGGGTCGCCATTTTTTTGGTTCGTCTGACCGTATCCGCTCTAGCCCGCTATCGCTACGGTCGGGTCGTCCGCGGTCAGCGGCTCGACTTCCTGATGCAGAAACCAGCGGTTCGTCACCACGTGCCGCGTAAACCAGTGTGTCTGCATCAACCTTGATGCCAGTTTGAGCTTTGCCCATGCTGGCAGTCTGAAGCCCGTTGGGTCCAGGCTCTCGGGCCGGTCTCCGAAGCGCGCTTCGATGGCGTCCACATAAGACTGGAGCTTGTCTCGGGAGTATGTGGTGAGGTTCCCTGTCACCTGAGCCGCCAGTAGCGCAGACTCTACTGCTGGTCGAATACCCTCGCCGCTCTGGGTGTAGGCCAAACCGGCGGCATCACCGATCAGCATAACGCCGTCGTCAGTAAGTGGTCTCTGCGCGTGGTTGTAAAGCAGATAGGCGTGGCCTTTGAAGCGGCCAGGCAAGTCGTTTGGGATGCGCCCTTGATCCTGCATCCGGCTGACAAACCCGTTCAGATGCTCCCCCAGCTTGTGATTGTCCTCCCGGCCCAGGCCGATGTTGAGGTAACTGCCTTTTCGGAATACCCAGGCATAGCCCTTTAGGTCGTCGCAGAACCAGAGCTCCGGGATGTCGCCCTGCACTCTGCAGGCGGCACTCTGCTCCGGCGTCATCTTAAACTCGATTTCTTTCGCGCTCACTGCGATCTCATGGCTTCCGGGGCCCGCACCAATGTGGCTGGCTACCGGACAGAAGTGGCCACCTGCGCCAATCAGCAGAGGACTGCTGATCTCGTCATTGATAACCCAGCGATCGCCGTCCCGGTTCAGGCTTTTGATCTTTTGCCCCAACGCGAGCTCAGCACCGCATCGCTGCAGCAGGTAATGATCGAATTCGCAGCGCCTGATGCCATAGCTTATCGGTTCGACCCCATGGTCGTTTTCCACCGACGTTTGTCCCATCATGCCGATGCTGAAACCATGAATTGGCTGAAGTTCGCGACCCGAGCGGTAATCGGCCAGATCCAGCTGGAGAGCGTCCGCAACCGCAGGTGTCACCCAACCCGCGCAGGTCTTATCCCGGGGAAAGGTCTGCTTGTCCAGCACCAGGATGCGCTTGTCCGGTGCGTGTCGTCTGAGTGCCCAGGCCAGGGTAGAACCGGCGGGTCCACCGCCCACTATGACCACATCGTAGTCTTTCATGGGTTGTTTTCCTCTGCCGGCGCCGCGGGGCTTTGGTAGAGATGTCGCCGGGTATAGGGCACAGCGTTGTTTTCCGGTTGGGCGAGGACTATCTGAAAGAGCTGAAGCCCACTGGTGCGGAATGCGGCGATGGAACTCGACAGGTAGAACCGCCACGCACGGACGAAATGTTCATCGTACATGTCCCTGACGTGCTCGACATTGGCTTCGAAGCGGTCGAGCCAGGCTTCCAGAGTCAGCGCATAATGAAGGCGGAGGTTCTCCGCATCGAGCAGCGAAAAGGGCCCCGCTTCGCTCAGGCTCATCAACTCGCCGATACTCGGCGGGTAAGCCCCCGGAAAAATCCGCTTCTCTATCCAGGCGTTCATTTTTGCTGGTCTATTACGGCCTATGGTATGGATGAGAGCGAGTCCGTCCGGCCGCAGATTGTCGCGGATGACCCGCGCCATCGTTTCGTAATGGTCGGTACCGACATGCTCGAGCATGCCGATCGAAACAAAGGCATCAAAGGGCGCGTTGATATTCCGGTAGTCGTCGAGAATATAGTCTATGCGGTCACTCAGCCCTTCAGCTTCCGCCTGCGCCCGGGCATAGCGTATCTGTTCTGTAGAGATGTTGTAGGCCAGCACCTTGACGTCATATTCCCGCGCCATATAGCGAGCCAGGCCGCCCCATCCACAGCCTGCTTCCACTACGGTCTGGCCGGGCTTCAGTTGAAGCTTGCGACAGACATGTTCGAGCTTGGCCAGCTGCGCCTGTTCGAGGGTCAGGTCGGGGCGTTCATAGTAGGCACACGTGTACTGCATTTCCGCCTGGTCTAGCCATAGCCGGTAGAACTCGTTGCCAAGATCATAGTGGTGATGGATGTTGTTTCGGGCATCCTCTATCGCGGTCGATCTTGGGGCATGGTCGCGCCAGAATGCCTTGAGCCAGAGCGGCATCTCAGGCTTGGCCTGTTCGGTAAACCGAAAGAGAAAGGTAAAAAAGTCGTGCAGTTTTCCGTCGACCTCGAGCCGTCCTGCGCTGTACAGGTCGCCAAAGCTGAGGTGCGGGTTAATAGCAAGTTCGTAGAGTGCCCGGCGGTCCTTCAGGTACATCTGGTATTCGGGTGGCCGCGAGCTGTCGACCGTAATGACTTCGCCATCCCAAAGCACGATACCAATGGGCGGCGTGCCAGCGAACATAAGTATCCGTTTGGCGAGCCAGCGCTCGTGGACTAGCGGGCCGCTGTCCGCACCGGCCTGCTGGTCGGGGATCTGCAAAGGGTTGCTGCTCAGAACAGCGCTATGTTTTCTTTGGGGATCGGCGAGTACTTTTTCGTTCATGGTTGTCTCCCGCATCTGCTGGCCAAACCAGCTTCCGGTCGCCCGGAGCAGGCTGGGTCTTTTCAATCAGCTTTAGCGCGTCAACGGCGTCCCTGCGCCATGACGGGTTCAGAGGCCGTGGCGTGTCCTGGAACAGCTCCAGATACGGCGCCCGGCTTTTCCGTCCCGACTGCATCGGCCCATGAGAACCGACGTCTGAGATACATGCAATAAAGCAGAAACAGCTACACCTCTGCAATAGGGAGTCCACAGCGTCGTTGCGGACGCCTCGTACCGGGCCCTCTCCGTGTCTTTGCCCTTTCCGAGTCTATCCTGAACAGAAAACGTACAGTTTGCAATACGGCTGGCTTGTGTGCGTGAACTCGTTAGGCCGGCGCGACCGGGCCTAGAACAGTCCCAACTGCTCGCCGCCGGGTCGGCGGAACAGATCCGAGCGCAGGGGCTCAGATTCGCGCCGGTTCATGCCGATTTTGCGACAGTGCTTTTCGAAACGCTGGGACAGAAGGCTGGCGTAGGGGCCCTGACCGCGCATGCGTGAGCCCCAGCTGCTATCGTAGGCGTTACCGCCGCGCAGGTCGCGAATGCGGTTCATCACGTGACTCGCGCGGTCGGGCATGTGGGTCTGTAACCACTCTTCGAACAGGGGAGCGACTTCACGCGGCAGGCGCAGCAATACCCAACCGGCACGGTCGGCGCCGGCCTCCAGGGCGGCGTCGAGGATGGACTCGATTTCGGCATCGTTCACGAAGGGAATCACCGGTGCAATCATGATGCCGCAGGGAATTCTGGCCCCGCTCAGCGCCCGCAGTACTTTAAGGCGGCCAGCCGGCCCAGCGGCCCGGGGTTCGAGGGTGCGTTTCAGCTCGTTGTCCAGCGTAGTCAGGCTGACTCGCACGCTGCACAGCCCCTGGCTGGCCATATCGGCCAGAATGTCCAGATCCCTCAGCACCAGTGTTCCCTTGGTGATAATTGTGACCGGGTGGCGGTACGCCTGTAGCACTTCCAGAAGCTGTCGGGTGAGTCGGTGCTCTTTTTCGATCGGCTGGTACGCATCGGTGTTGACCCCCAGCGCTAATGGCGCAGGCTTATAGCCGGGCCGATCAAGCGTTTCGACCAACCGTTCCACTGCATTGACTTTAGCTGTGAGGCGGGTTTCGAAGTCTAGCCCCGGCGAAAGATCCCAGTAGGCGTGGCTGGGTCGCGCGAAGCAGTAGATGCAGCCATGCTCACAGCCACGGTAGGGGTTGATGGACCGGTCGAAAGGTATGTCGGGCGACTGGTTAGTAGCGATAATGGACTTCGCATGCTCAAGCCGCACTTCTGTTGCGACTGAATCAGGCACTTCCCCGGAGTCGAATTCATCCACCGCAACAGCCTCTATCCGGTAGGGCTGAAAACGGTTGTGGACGTTGCTGGATGTTCCGCGGCCTCGCATAGAGCCCCTCCCGGCGCTGTTACACCAAACTGGCAGCTGGCAGTCTAACAGGTGCTGTATATAAATACAGTATAGGCGGTGCGAGTACTGGTATCAGTATCAGTATCAGTGTGAGTGCGTATCGGTGGAATCCTGACAGCGATCCATGCAGACTCGGAGGATTCATCAATCCGCAAGACTTTCAGGAACGTGTCCATGCCTTTCAGCAAACCTTTCTCGGAAGCCTGTGCGCGCAACCAGCAACCGATTGCTGCCATACTCGAAACCTGTCTTAGCCGGCCTTGCCGGGTGCTTGAGATTGGCAGTGGCACGGGCCAGCATGCCGTTTTCATGGCTCGCCTCATGCCGCACCTGCAGTGGCAGCCAACTGATCTTGCCGAGGCAATACCGGCGATTGAGTTGTGGCGTAAGGATGCTAACCTGCCCAATCTTGCGGCGCCGCTGGAACTCGATGTAAACCAGTCACCGTGGCCGGTGGACAGCACTGCCAAGGGTACGAAACGCGAAAAAAACGACGCTGAAGAAAGCGGCTATGACGCGGTATTTACCGCGAACACAGTTCACTTTGTCGGCTGGTCGACAGTTGAGAATCTATTCCGGGGTGCGGCCGAAGTGCTCAAAGAAGGTGGGCAGCTGCTGGTGTACGGCCCCTTCAATGAGAACGGGAGCTATACCAGCACTGGCAACGCTCAACTTGACAGTTGGCTGAAGGCACGCGATCCCGACAGCGGTATCAAAGACCGAAGTGCTGTAATCGCCCTGGCCGCCGGATATGGCCTTGAGCACGAACACACAAATGCTCTGCCAGCCAATAACGAACTGCTGGTGTTCCGTAAAATCTAGCTGATACCGGGTTCGGCCAGGCTTTGTACGCGCCGCGCAGCCGGGCCAGACACCTGTTCCAGGAGACCTGCATGACCAATGACAAACGCCGCCGCTTCTCCAGTCCCGTGGTTGACGGTATCGGTAAATCCCCCGGAAGGGCGATGCTGCGCGCAGTGGGCTTCACTGACGAAGATTTCAAAAAGCCCCAGGTGGGTATTGCGTCAACCTGGAGCATGCTGACCCCCTGCAACATGCACATCGACCAGCTTGCCCGCGAGGCTGGGGCCGGCGCTGATGATGCCGGCGGCAAGAGTGTCATCTTCAACACGATCACGGTATCCGACGGGATCGCCAATGGCACTGAAGGCATGAAGTATTCGCTGGTATCCCGCGAAGTAATTGCCGACTCGATCGAAACCGCCGCCGGCTGCGAAGGGTTTGACGGTATTGTCGCCATCGGTGGTTGTGACAAGAACATGCCCGGCTGCATCATGGGCATGGCCCGGCTGAACCGACCATCTGTTTTCGTTTATGGCGGCACCATACGTCCAGGTGCCAATCACACCGATATTATTTCCGTGTTCGAGGCGGTTGGTGCGCATGCCAAGGGCGACATGTCGCTGATCGAGGTCAAGCAGATCGAGGAAACCGCCATCCCGGGTCCCGGGTCCTGCGGCGGCATGTACACCGCCAATACCATGGCCTCGGCCATTGAAGCCATGGGTATGAGTCTACCCGGCAGTTCTGCACAGGATGCGGTTTCACAGAGCAAGGTAGACGACTGTCGGGCGGCGGGTGCGGCCGTGATGAACTTGCTGGAAAAAGACATCAAACCCACCGATATAATGACCCGGAGCGCGTTTGAAAATGCGATCACCGTAGTGATTGCTCTGGGCGGCTCCACCAACGCAGTTCTGCATCTGCTGGCCATGGCCCACACCGTTGATGTCGAACTTACCCTGGATGACTTCGTTCGTGTCGGCAAGCGTGTTCCTGTGCTGGCGGACCTGCGGCCAAGTGGGCACTACATGATGTCGGAACTGGTCGCTATCGGCGGTATACAGCCATTGATGAAAACGCTGCTGGAGGCCGGCCTGCTTCATGGCGACTGCCTGACCGTGACCGGTAAAACGCTCGCTGAGAATCTGGCGGACGTCAGCGGTTACCCCGACGACCAGCAGATCATCCGTGCGCTGGACCAGCCCATAAAGAAAGACAGTCACCTACGAATCCTATATGGCAACCTTGCTCCAACCGGTGCGGTAGCCAAAATTACCGGAAAGGAAGGCACCTGGTTCACGGGTACCGCACGGGTTTTTCACTCTGAGGAAGAAGCCCAGGAGAGAATCCTCGACGGCACCGTAACCGCCGGCGATGTCCTTGTGATTCGCTATGAAGGGCCGCGCGGAGGGCCTGGCATGCGGGAAATGCTGAGTCCCACTTCGGCGATCATGGGTAGGGGGCTGGGCAGTGAGGTTGCGCTGATTACCGACGGCCGTTTCTCGGGCGGTAGCCACGGCTTTGTTGTGGGGCACATCACCCCTGAAGCGGCGGATGGTGGACCTATCGCCCTGGTGGAAGACGGCGACAAGATCACCATTGATGCCGAGGAAAACCTGATCACCATCGATCTCAGCGATGAAGAACTGGAACGGCGGCTGGACAACTGGCAGCCGCCAGAACCCCGGTATCGCCGTGGCGTATTGGCCAAGTTCGCCCGAACGGTCAGCTCTGCGTCGGAAGGCGCGGTGACCGATAAGGACTAGCGCCCTCAGCGTTTTGGCAGAGACCCAGTACCGAGAGGATCCCTGTAATGGCCAGATCAGAGGGATTATTGTCGTTGTAGCCAATTACCGGTTTGCTCATGCTGTAGGTGTGCGCTGTGCCGGGTAGTCACGGGATGGCGTTGTCCCTGTTTTGAACGGTAGACCCCAAACCATGACGCCTCCCCGCCAGATTGCCATGCTCGTCTTTCCGGAAGTGATGAGTCTCGATGTTGTGGGACCGCTTCAGGTGTTCTCTAGCGCCAATGACGAGTTAGACCGGCGCGGGTTGTCGCCAGCTTACCGGCTCTGCCTTCTTGGCGACGCGCCCGGTCCGGTCCGCACGTCCGCCGGCATACAGCTCTGCGCTGAAGCGTGCTGGTCGGGCTACGACGTGGCTGCGATCGACACGCTATTGCTCCCAGGCGGAGCAGGGGTGGACAGTATGCGGCAGCGGCCGGATCTCCTGGAGTGGCTCCGTCGTGTTGAGTCTACAACCCCCCGCCTGGGCTCTGTCTGTTCGGGGGCGCTACTGCTGGCGGCATCAGGACTACTCGATGGCCGCCTGGCGACAACGCACTGGTCGCGTCAGGGAGAGCTGGCTGCCTTCGCTGAGGTGAGGGTAGCGACAAATCGACTGCACACCTATGACCCAACGGACCTCGACGGCGACAGCCATATCTTTACCTCGGCGGGTGTCACCGCGGGGATTGATCTGGCGCTGGCCCTGGTCGAGGCCGATCTGGGACAGGCTCTTGCACTGGCGGTAGCCCGTCAACTTGTGGTCTTCCTCAGGCGCCCGGGCAATCAGGACCAGTTCAGTGCTTGCCTGATGCCCGAGGTCGCTCCAACCTCACGCCTGCGGGACCTGCTCGAGTGGATTCCGGCCAACCTGGCAAAGCCACTTTCGCTGGAAATGCTTGCAGAGCGAGTGCATATGGCGCCGCGTACCCTTTCGCGTCTGTTCGTACGTGATGTCGGTTTGACACCTGCGCGCTACGTCGAAAGGGTGCGGGTGGAGGCCGCGCGAGCGCTGCTGGAGGGAGGGCAGGTTGGAGTGGCCACGGCGGCAAAGTTGAGTGGTCTGGGGCACCCCGAGACGCTTCGGCGGGCCTTCCAGCGGCAACTCTCCGTTAGCCCGGCGGATTATGCCCAGCGCTTCACTGCAGCTGCCGGACAATAGCGCTGGCATACCCCACAGGCCTACACCACAGGGATCTACCATGCTTTCACTGTTCGCCAACCCCTCGCTACGGCTGCTGTTCGTTGCGCAGGCATTGTTCTGGTCATGCGCGATCATCGGCATCACTTTGACCTCTCTGGTAGGTCTGGAGCTTGCGCCGAAGCCAGAGTTGGCGACCTTGCCGCTGGCCCTGCTGGCGGTTGGGAATCTCGGTACCGTGCACTTCCTGTCGGTATTCATGCAGTCTCACGGACGTCGGCCGGGACTGATACTGGGCGCTGGAATGGGCGTGCTGGGGGCATTGTTGTCAGCAGCCGGTATCTGGTGCGAGAGCTTTACCCTGTTCTGCCTGGGCGGAACTGTTATTGGGGTCTACCAGGCCTCGGCAATGTATTATCGCTTTGCTGCGCTTGATGCGGTCCACCAGAGTGAGAAAGGTGGCGCGGCGGCTTTGGTGATTGGCGGCGGGGTCTGCGCGGCGATACTGGCGCCGACGCTTGCCACCTGGTCCCAGGGGCTGTCAGAGCTGCCCTACCTGGGCGCCTATCTGACTATGGCGGTGCTGGCCGGCGTCGGCGTGATGCTCATGGCGGGTCTGTCTGAAGGGGTCGCGCCGAAGCCCGGAAAAGCGGGCCTGCCAGCCATGCGCGCGCTATTTGCCAGGCCTGTCGTGCGTACAGCGCTTATGACCACGCTGACGGGCCACGGCGTCATGATCCTGGTAATGACGGCCACGCCGCTGGCCATGAGCAGCCAGGGCCTCGATGTCCGCCACGCCTCGGCTGTGATTCAGTGGCACGTACTAGGTATGTTTCTCCCGGCGTTCATAGCCGGCCCCCTGGTCGACCGGTTGGGCAGCCGGGTGGTCGCGCTTGCCGGGCTGTCGTTGCTGGCCACGAGTGCTGCGGTTGCGCTGTCGGGTGAGGCAAAAGCTGCGTTTTTAATCAGTTCACTGTTGCTGGGCATCGGCTGGAATCTGACCTTTGTTTCCGGCACGACCCTGCTGGCGCGTGGCCACGCTGATGATGAACGGGGCAACGCTCAGGGACTGATGGAGTTAAGTAACGGCCTGGCTGCAACTCTGGCGGCGTTCCTCGCCGGGGCGCTTATCAGTGGTGTGGGCTGGACCGCGATCAACTTCGGTGTGCTTCCGCTGCTAGTGGTCGCCGCCGTGATGCTGGCCCGGCTGACGCCGGCCCCATTACTGGAGGTTACTCCGGTGCCGGTGAAGCGGGACAGAGACGCCGCCTGAGCCGCTAAAGCAGGCCCCTAACGTTTCTTCTCGCGGGATATTGCCCGGTGGCCGATATCCTTGCGGTAGTAAACATCATCCCAGGATATTTGCCGAACCAGCTTATAAGCATGGTCCTGGGCTTCGGCCACGGAGTGACCCAGCGCTGTCGCGCAAAGCACCCGGCCGCCGTTCGTCAGCACCTTTCCGTCTTCTTCCCGGGTGCCGGCATGGAATACTTTCTGCCCACTAACTTCGCTCTGGGGAATACCGTGGATTTCATCGCCTTTGCGATAGTCGCCCGGGTAGCCTCCGGCAGCCATCACGACGCCCAGTGCCGCCCGGGGGTCCCAGTCGGAGTCGGTGCGGTCCAGCTCGCCATCGACCGCAGCGTTACACAACGCCACCAGGTCCGATTTGAGACGGAGCATGATGGGCTGAGTCTCCGGATCGCCGAAGCGACAGTTATACTCGATGACCTTGGGCGTACCGTCGGCCATGATCATCAGACCCGCGTACAGGAAACCGGTGTACGGATTGCCTTCTGCCGCCATGCCCTTGACCGTCGGCACGATGACTTCCTTCAGTATCCGGTCATGAATCGTTCCCGTCACGACCGGGGCGGGCGAATAGGCGCCCATGCCGCCGGTGTTGGGGCCGAGGTCACCGTCGACGGCGCGCTTGTGGTCCTGGCTGGTAGCCATGGGCAGAACATTGCGTCCGTCGACCATGACAATGAAGCTGGCCTCTTCTCCGTCGAGGAATTCTTCGATAACGACACGATGGCCCGCGTCGCCGAACCGGTTGCCGGAGAGCATGTCCTGCACCGCTTCTTCGGCTTCCTGTAGAGTCAGCGCGACAATCACGCCCTTACCGGCGGCCAGACCGTCCGCCTTGACCACAATCGGCGCGCCTTTTTCACGAACGTAAGCCAATGCTTCAGCCACGTCGGTGAAATTGGCGTACTCACCGGTGGGAATCCGGTGGCGGTCGAGGAAGTCCTTGGTGAACGCTTTGGAGCCTTCCAGCTGTGCAGC
Source organism: Hydrocarboniclastica marina (assembly GCF_004851605.1). Taxonomy (GTDB): domain Bacteria; phylum Pseudomonadota; class Gammaproteobacteria; order Pseudomonadales; family Oleiphilaceae; genus Hydrocarboniclastica; species Hydrocarboniclastica marina. The sequence goes on along the minus strand of NZ_CP031093.1, from coordinate 3,501,688 downwards.
TGCCCGGCTCGGCCCAAAAATACGCAGCCCGCGCTCGCGGAACAGATCCACCACGCCGGCCACCAAAGGGATTTCTGGGCCGACAATAGTAAGCCCGACGTCGTGGCTCGACGCAAACTGCGCGAGGGCTTCCAGATCCTCGACGCCAATGTCGACATTCTCGACCTTGGGCTCCAGGGCAGTCCCGGCATTGCCTGGAGCCACAAAGACGCGCTCGATATAACTTGGTTGCGCGCACTTCCAGGCCAACGCGTGTTCGCGCCCGCCGTTGCCGATGATGAGAACTTTCATAGGACTCTTCCCTGCTTGTCAGTTAAGTCTGTTTGCCGGCCTTTTGGGCTCAGTGGCGGAAGTGCCGCATACCGGTGAATACCATTGCGATGCCGTGTTCGTTGGCCGCGTCGATTACTTCCTGGTCGCGCATAGATCCGCCGGGTTGAATCACTGCTGTTATTCCCGCCGCTGCGGCCGCGTCTATCCCGTCGCGGAAAGGGAAGAAAGCATCGGAGGCCATGACAGAACCTTTTACTTCAAGCTGCTCGTCCGCCGCCTTGATGCCGGCGATACGCGCACTGTAGACCCGGCTCATCTGGCCCGCCCCTATGCCGATAGTGCGGCCGTGCTTTGCATAGACAATCGCATTGGACTTTACGAACTTGGCGACCTCCCATGCAAACAGAAGGTCTTCGAGTTCCTCACTGCTGGGGGAGCGCGCGCTGACCATCTTCAGGCTGGCCGGATCGATCATGCCCAGGTCGCGGTCCTGAACCAGCAGGCCGCCAGTGACGCGCTTGAAGTCAAACGCAGCGGGACGCTCCTCACTGAAGGCTCCGGCGCTGAGCACGCGGATATTGGGCTTGGCTTCCAGCACGGGCAGTGCGTCGGCGGCGACCGTTGGCGCGATAATGACCTCGACAAACTGGCGATCGAGAATAGCCTTAGCAGTTTCTGCGTCCAGCTCCCGGTTGAACGCGATGATGCCGCCGAATGCCGAGGTCGGGTCAGTTGCGAAGGCGAGATCATAGGCCTGACGGATATCAGTGCCAATGGCCACGCCACACGGGTTGGCGTGCTTGACGATCACACAGGCGGGATCGGCGAAGGGCTTGACGCACTCCAGCGCAGCATCGGTATCGGCGACATTGTTATAGGACAATGCCTTGCCCTGAATCTGCTGGGCAGTCGCGACCGAAGCCTCGCCAGGCTTACGCTCCACATAAAACGCGGCGTTCTGGTGGGGATTCTCGCCGTAGCGCATGTCCTGGGCTTTGATGAACTGGGTATTGAATGTGCGCGGGAAGACGCTGGCTACTTCGGGGTTTGCCTTGGGTGCAACCCGGGCGCCCAGATAATTGGCGATGGCGCCATCATAGGCTGCAGTATGTTCGAACGCTTTCACGGCCAGGTCAAAACGGGTCGCATGGAGCAGGCAGCCGTCGTTCTCGTCCATTTCCTTCAGAACGCGCTTGTAGTCGCTGCTATTGACGACAATCGCGACATCCTGGTGGTTCTTGGCCGCGGCGCGGACCATGGTTGGGCCACCGATATCGATGTTTTCAATAGCCGTGGCGAGATCGCAGTCCGGTCGGGCTACAGTATCTTCGAACGGGTAGAGGTTGACGATAACCAGGTCGATGGGGTCTATGCCGTGCTCGCTCATGACCGCCTCGTCGGTACCGCGCCGGCCCAGAATGCCGCCGTGGATCTTCGGATGCAGGGTCTTTACCCGCCCCGCCATCATCTCGGGAAAACCGGTGTGGTCCGATACCTCCACAGCGTCGATACCCTGCTCCTGGAGCAGGCGGTAGGTGCCCCCGGTCGAGAGTATCTCCACGCCGCGCGCTCTGAGAGCCTGTGCGAATTCGACGATACCATGCTTGTCAGAAACACTGATCAGTGCGCGGTGCAGGGGGGAGGGGGTGGTCATATTGCGGTTTTCCATCCTTTAAGCGTTTGAGTCAGAGACGGCTGGTCCCAACCGACAAATCCTGAAAGGAAACCTGCCCCGGCTATTGGGGGCCTTGGGTCTCCGGGGCGAACTGCGTCTGTAGAACGGGCTTACAGCAGGCCGTACTGCTTTAGCTTCTTGCGCAGCGTGCCGCGGTTGAGACCCAGCATGACCGAGGCTTTGGTCTGGTTGTGACGGGTATATTCCATGACGTGCTCCAGGAGGGGCGCTTCGACCTCGGACAGGACCAACTGATAGACGTCTGTCGTTGGCGCACCGTCAAGCTGCGTGAAATAGTTCTGCAGCGCGTTCTCAACGCTGTCGCGCAGAGTCACGGTGGTGCCATTGCCGGCGTGGGTCTTGAGCGGAGCGTGTTCGTTCATGGGCTTACGATTCTCAATCAGGGTCTCAACGGTCATGCGGCAAAAGTCTCTCGGTTACTTAGGCTTTCGAAATAGCGTTCTACGCTGTGCAGCTGGGCCTCGGCTGTTTCAAGCGTATTAAAATGCCGGCGGAAGTGCCGGTCTGTATCATGGGTCTGCAGGTACCAGCCAACATGCTTGCGGGCGATACGTACACCCATGGGCAGGCCATAGAATGCGTGCAGCGCCACCAGGTGCTCTAACAGAATCGTTCGCACTTCTGCCAACGAAGGCTCGCCCAGATGTCGCCCCGTGGACAGAAAGTGATCAATCTCGCGAAATATCCAGGGACTGCCCTGAGCCGCTCGGCCTATCAGCAGGCCGTCCGCGCCGGTGTACCTGAGTACTGCAGCCGCCTGCTCGGGCGTGGTGATATCGCCGTTGGCAAAGACGGGTATGGACACCGCCTGCTTGACCTCGGCAATCGTGTCGTATTCCGCCTCGCCCCGGTATGCGCAGGCACGGGTTCTGCCATGTACTGCCAGCGCGCAAATACCGGCCTCTTCCGCCATCATGGCAATGCGGCGGGCGTTTTTACTGTCTGGATCCCAGCCAGTGCGCATTTTCAGCGTCACTGGAACTGAAACTGCCGCAACGACGGCCTTGAGAATCGTGTTTACCAGGGCCTCATCGCGCATCAGGGCTGAGCCGGCGGCCTTGTTACAGACCTTTTTGGCCGGGCAGCCCATATTGATATCGATGATCTGCGCGCCGTGCTCGGCATTCAGCCGCGCCGCCTTGGCCAGCATCTCTGCGTCCCCGCCAGCAATCTGGACGGATCGAGGCTCTGGTTCGCCGGTATGGTCCAGCCGCAACCGGGATTTGCGTGTGTGCCAGAGGCTACTGTCCGCGGTAACCATCTCCGACACGGCCATGCCAGCGCCTAACCGGCGGCAGAGCAGCCGGAAGGGGCGGTCTGTCACGCCCGCCATGGGGGCGAGAATCAGCGCGTTCGGTAAGGTATAGGGTCCAATGGTAACCACCACGAACTCCAGTCGATGCGGATCAAAATTTAAACAGGGTGCGTCAAGGGATGAGAATGATACTGCGCAGCCGAGGGGCTTGAAAGGGGCATTGGCCCGAAAAAAGTGTTTATTTTTTATCCTGTCTGGTTGACTTCATCATTCGGTTTGGCCGGCCGGGGTTTGCCGGCCAACCCAACAGGCCACTACTCTGGGTCTGCGCCGGGGACGAACCGGAGGTCATAGTTGATGGCGTCCTGGCCCGGGTCCCGTAGCTCCAGAGAGATCCGCACAGGTGTGCCCCGGGGCATTTGCTCCAGCTCACGGGCGTCCCCTGCCAGGTACTCCTTGGGCTTGAATGCGCGCTGGGCGACTATATCGTTGTTGAGATTCGAGAACGTAAGCACAATCGAGGGAAACGGCTGGGGAAAAGGCGCTTCGTTGACGATAGACGCCTCAACCAACAGGGCCCTTGGCTGGTCGGGATGGCTGCGAACAACCAGTTTCCTGCTCTCTATCTGATCAGTATCCACCATCACAGGCAATTCACACCCGATCAGAGGACAGACTGTCGCATAAAAGGGGCGAAGCGGTTCGACGCGGCTGAGGCGATCGAACTGAAAATAAAAGAGCTGGGAAACAATTACAGCGAGCAGCAGCAGGCAGCCCAGTCCCCACAGCACCGTACTGCCCCAGTTTCGGCCTTTGTGACGCGCTGCTACCGGTGTGCTTCTCAGGTTCGCGTATGGGCTACGGGGAGGCGCGGTCAGGGGCTTGTTTGCAGCCATGGGCGTGCGAGGCTGACGGTGGCGGATCTCGTCATGGTCCAGGCTGAGGCTCATCTCGTCTGTTGCGGTCGAGCTGGAGCCCATGGATGTTGCCTTCAGGGGTGCTTCGGGCTGTTTCGCCGGCGTCACCGGTGTTACCGGGGCACTTTCAAGCTTGCTGCGGGGGGGAGGCGAAGCCGGGCCCGGGTGCTCGTCCTCGCGACGCCGTCTGCTCTCAGGGCTACTGTTATCCTCAAGGATCGCCTCGGCCCAGCTCTCGTCGACTTCTTCGAACTGCTCGCGTTCCTCTTCGCTGTCCGGCAGGGGGCCAGCTTTGTCGAGCGCCATAAAGCTATCGCTCAGGTCGTCGTCCAGCCTCGAAGCTCGGGTGTAGCCCTCGTCCGTGGCGTCTTCCTCGGGGTCATCCTGGAATATGAACTCGTCTTCGAAGCTGTCCTCATCTGCATTGTCCGGCCCCTTGAAGGCCTCCTCTTCAGGCGCGCCTTCCGTTTCAACCGCGGCTGTAGCATCGTCGGACCAGTGGTGCTTGCTGGGGTCCCGGTCGTGTTCAGCTGTTTGCGCAGGGCCACGGGCGGGGGCAGCGCTGGCCTTGGCCGCTTCCGCGCGCTCTTCGGCGGAGACCTTGTGTTTGCGCGCGTCGAAAACATCCATGCAGTTGCCGCAACGTACTTTCCCGGCGGCCACCCCAAGTTGTTGCTCGGTGACGCGGAAACGGGTCTGGCAATGGGGGCACCGGGTCAATGTCGTGCTGTCGCTCATCATTAAATCCTGACCGATAAAAGCGCTTGGGGTTTGAAAAGGCTTGGCTGACCATAGCATAGGCCGAAGCTGAAAAAGCGGCGACCCGGTTTCTGCTCAGTGTCCGCTGATACAGGCAAATTCCCCCAGTTGCAGGGCGGCTCTACAGGCGCGTCCCGTGCAGGCAGACCCAATTCTCCTCAACTGCGGGCTCGTCCATGGTGAACCACTGGCTATAGTGGTCAACTAACTGTTGGGCCTGGGTAGTCAGTATTCCGGAGAGCACAATGTCGCCGCCCTTTTTTACCCGCCCCGCCAGCACTGGCGCCAGCGCAAGCAGGGGCTGCGCCAGGATGTTGGCCAGCAGAACGTCGGCGCTGTCATTTGGCGCGTTTTCCGGTAGGTGCAACTGTAGCCTGGCGGGCGCTATTTTGTTGCGCTGCGCGTTTTCGCGGCTGGCTTCCAGCGCCTGTGGGTCATTGTCGACGCCAGTCACCTGGCGCGCACCCAGTAAAAGGGCTGCCAGGCCGAGAATACCGGAACCGCAGCCGTAGTCGATCACTTCCTTGTTGATGAGGTCAGCCGAATCGAGCCAGCGCAGGCATAGCGCTGTGGTTGGGTGAGTGCCAGTGCCGAACGCCAGCCCCGGGTCGAGCATCAGGTTTACGGCGTCCTCATGCGGGGGCTTGTGCCAGCTCGGGCAGATCCACAGGCGCTCACCAAACCTTATCGGTTCGAAATCGTCCATCCACGCCCGCGACCAGTCTTTCTCCTCAAGCACCTCGACCTCGACCGGCCCAAGGGGCTGCTGGGTCAGCTGGTGGTACTGTTCAGCCAGCGCTTCGCGGATTTGCTGGAGGTTGGTGCGCGCCTCGAACATGCCGCTGACCCGCGTGCTCATCCACAGCGGCGTGGCGCCCATGTCTGGCTCATAAAGGGGCTGGTCGGCTTCATCCTCAAGAGCGACCGAGACTGCACCCAGGTCCATCAGCAGGGATTCCAGGAGCTCGGCGTTATCAGGATCGGTGGAAATGTGGAGTTGTACCCAGGCCATGTCGTTCTCTCGGTGCGGCAGAGCGGCCGAGGCCGCGTCCCGTTAAGTAGTAATAACCGGGACGCAGCGCACCCGGCCGGACATCTGCCGGCCGGGCATCAGTCCCGAATAAGCTTCTCAAGATAATGAATGCTGAACTTCACTGCCCGGAAGCCGCTGTCGCGTACCAGTGTCTGGTGCAGCGGCGCGTTGGTTTTGATACCGACGACGATCAGCTCGTCGAGCGCGTTCTGCATCCGGTTCAGAGCTGTCTCGCGATCCTCGGCAAAAGTGATCAGCTTGGCAACCAGCGAATCATAGTACGGGGGAACGGTGTACCCGCTGTAGAGGTGGGAGTCAACCCGTACGCCATTACCGCCGGGCGGATGAAAGTGTTCCACGTGACCCGGGCTGGGAGCGAATGTCTTCGGGTCCTCGGCATTGATACGGCATTCAATAGCGCTACCGGTGATCTTGATCTGGTCCTGGGTAAACGACAGGGGCAGACCGCTGGCAACCCGGAGCTGCTCCTTGACGATATCGACCCCGGTGACCATCTCGCTGACCGGATGTTCTACCTGAACCCGGGTGTTCATCTCGATAAAGAAGAACTCGCCGTCCTGATAGAGGAACTCGAAAGTTCCGGCGCCGACATAGCCGATTTCCTTGCAGGCATTCACGCAGGCTTCGAGTGTCCGTGCACGGGCCTTCTCGTCGATGTCTGGCGCCGGGGCCTCTTCGAGCACTTTCTGATGGCGACGTTGCATGGAACAGTCCCGGTCGCCCAGATGAATGACGTTGCCCAGGGTATCGGCCAGCACCTGCACCTCTACATGCCGGGGCCGCTCCAGATATTTCTCCAGATAGACGGTTTCATCGCCGAAAGCGTTGCGTGCTTCAGACTGGGTGATGCGTACGGCATGCAGCAGGGCCGCTTCGGAATGCACGACTTGCATGCCCCGGCCACCGCCACCCGATGCAGCCTTGATGATAACCGGGTAGCCGATTTTCTTTGCTGCACGCAGCGTGGCCTGGTCGTCGTCGGTCAGGGGGCCGTCGGAGCCCGGCACGGTGGGGACGCCGGCCGCTTTCATGGCCTTTATCGCAGAGACCTTGTTGCCCATCAGGCGAATGGTTTCCGAACGGGGGCCGATGAATCGAAAGCCGCTTTTCTCTACCTGCTCGGCAAAGTCAGCGTTCTCGGCGAGGAATCCGTATCCCGGGTGGATAGCCACCGAGTCAGTGACCTCGGCGGCGCTGATGATCGCGGGAATGTTGAGGTAGCTGGCGCTGGATGGGTTGGGGCCAATACAGACGGACTCATCGGCCAGACGCACGTGCATGAGTTCACGATCGACCTGAGAATGCACGGCGACGGTTTTAATCCCCAGCTCCTTGCAGGCGCGGAGGATACGCAGGGCGATCTCACCCCGGTTGGCTATCAGAACTTTTTCTATCATGGCGAAGTGTCGGCTCAGCAGAGAATCTGGACGACCCGCACAAGCGGGGCGCATGCCGGATCAGGCTGCCGCCCTCAGGGCGGCACTGGTCAGGCAATGATAAACAGGGGCTGGTCGAACTCGACCGGCTGGCCATTCTCGGCCAGGATCTCGACGATGGTGCCGCTCTTGTCTGCTTCAATCTGATTCATCATCTTCATGGCCTCAACAATGCAGACTACGTCTCCAGCCTTCACTGCCTGTCCGGTCTCAACGAACGGGCTGGCCGTCGGCGACGCAGCCCGGTAGAAGGTGCCGACCATTGGCGAGCGCATCAGGTGGCCCTTGCTCTCATCGGCGGTTTCGGCTGGCTGGCTTTCAGCCGGGTCGTTGAGGGCCGGCGAAGCGTTTTGCGTCGGCGCTTGTGCCGTGTAGTGCATGATTTGCGGTTGGCCATCTCCAGCGCGCCGGCGGCTTATCCGGACCGAATCATCGCCCTCTTTTATCTCGAGTTCCTCGACGTCAGACTCTTCCAGTAGTTCGATCAACTTTTTTACTTTACGAATATCCATGACAGTCTCTCTTGTTCGTCATTCTGTCAGATGGCCAATGCCCGCGGTCAACGCCATCTCGTACCCGCGGCTCCCGAATCCGCATACCACCCCAACGGCGATATCTGAAAAATAGGAGTGGTGGCGAAACGGCTCGCGTTTATGGACATTGGACAGATGTACTTCGATGAAAGGTATTGCTACCGCTAAAAGCGCATCGCGAAGCGCCACGCTGGTATGCGTAAAGGCCGCGGGATTGAAAATGACGAGGTCGACCCCTTCACCCCGGGCTTCGTGCAGACGGTCTATCAGTTCGTACTCGGCGTTACTCTGAAGGGTTAGCAGGTGATGCCCTGCAGCCTGAGCCTGGCGGAGCAGCCGCTGGTTTATATCATCAAGGGTCTCATGGCCATAAACCTCGGGTTCGCGTGTACCGAGCATATTCAGGTTGGGTCCATGGAGAACAAGGATAGTGGCCATAATCTACCTTATGGAGCATGCCGTATTTCAATCGGCTACCCGGTGATATATTCGATCCGCCAAGCCGGCTGCGCAAACCGCTCTGTCCCAAACGCTCGGGCCTGGACAAGCTGGTCTGAGCCCGCTGTTCTGAACGTTCTGGTGCATGAAATGTTCTGCCGCGTCGCCACGGGTGGTGGGGTAGCAAAACGATTTCCCGGTCGAATCAGTTGCGGGCCGATTATCTGTGCTTTGACGCTCAATGGCTACAAATAAGCGCACGTTCGAGCCAGTTTGACGACTTCGGTGCGCAACTTCAACAGCGCGCACTATTTCGGCAAGGCGTGGCCCGGGAATAGCGGTGATTGTCTACAGCGAGAAAGGGCAGGTCCATACGACAAAAGGGGCAGCCGCAGGGCCTCCCTTCAGAAGCTCGCACTAAGCCAGCGAATTAACCAAACAGTGCACTAGAGGACGACTACGCGATTACGACCGCCCTGCTTTGCTTCCGCAAGAGCCTGTTCGGCCCGGTCGCAGGTTTGCTGGGCGGACTCACCATCCCAGCCCGTCAGTCCGGCGCTGAAAGTAACCCGGAAGTCAGAGTCTCCGGCCGGATGCAGAAGCGCGCCGAAGCGCTCGCGGATCTCGTTCAGTACGGTGCGCGCATCGCTTGGGCGGGTGTCGGGAAGCACGAGGGCGAACTCCTCGCCCCCATAGCGGCCGATGTGGTCGGTCTTGCGCAGGCGTTGCTTGAGAAACAGCGACAGGCTTCGCAGAACGCGATCGCCCATTGAGTGGCCGTACTGTCCGTTGATCTGCTTGAAATTGTCGAGATCGAGGATGACGTAGGTCAGGGGCTGGCCATTCGCCCGGGCCCGGCTTATCTCGTTGTCCAGCAAATGCAGGGTGTGGGTATGGTTGTATAGCCCGGTCAGGCTGTCCCGGACCATGAGCGCCAGCAGAGAGCGCGCACGCCGACCCCGGTTATGCAAGGTCGCGATCAGATGTTTGGGGTCGATCGGCTTGGTCAGGAAGTCATCGCCGCCGAGGCTCATCGCATGAAGCTGCTTGCCAACGTCGTCTTCAGCTGAAAGGTAGATGATCGGCACGCTGTGAAAGCTGTCCTGTTGGCGAATTACCCGCGCGACCTCCATGCCGGTACAGCCCGGCATGTACATGTCCAGCAGGATTATTTCCGGTGAGAAGTCCTCCAGCGCAGTGATGATCTGCATGGGGTCGGTGATGACATGCGGCGTCATCCCGGCGCGGTTGAGCGTGTTCTCCATGAACTTGGCCTGGGCGCGCGAGTCGTCCAGCACCAGCACACGGTAAGGTTCCGCCGGGTTGGCGTGGGTATAGCGCTCGATCTTTTCGATGAGCTGGCCAGGGTCAATCGCGGGGTAGAAGAACTCCTCACCCCCTGAACGCGAAGCGCGCAGGCGGGTCTCGATCGAGCCGTCTTCTTCACTCAGGTACAGAATGGGAATCGGCGCGTCATAGTGAGCCTGGACCTGCTCGACCGCCGCAATGCCACTCTGGGGCTCGGTGCCGAAGTTGACGTCGATGACAATCGTTTCGGGGCGGCGTTCGGCGCACTCCCTGAGCAATTCTGTAGCCGAGGTAAATGTCTGTGCCCGGAAACCGAAGAATTCCATCTGTCTGGCAATGCGATGGGCTGTCTCCTGGTTGTTCAACGCCAGGAAAATGGGCATGCGCACGAGCGTACGGGGTGGCTCCTCCTGATGCTGGTCGGCGCGACGCAGCGTACAGAGACTGAGCGCCTCCACGGCCGCATCGAGCCGGGACCTGACGTCACTGGACGCCTCTCCGGTAGAAGGCCAGCTTTCCAGGGACTCAAGTACCGACTGGGCGGCCAGGTCGTACTTTTCCATTTCGAACCGGCGCGCGTACTTGGTAAGTTTTTCGACGGTATCAAGCAACTCGGCCCGGAGAGTGGGCGATAACTTCGCCTCGCTGCTGGCGCGCTGCCAGGTTTCAATGATAAGCCGTGCCTGGGTTGTCACCCGGCGGGCAAAGTGCTGCTTCAATTTGTCGCGCTGACTTTCTTCAGTCATCGGCTATGCCTTTTCGCTGCTTCCGGTATTCGCCTGCGGTACTGCTGCGCCCGATCACGCCGGGAGCCTGGGGTTCGCCCCGGCAGTGTTGAGTGTTAGTCTGGTCCGGCGTCCTGTTCGCATCCAGTATGGACCCGTGCATGTGCTTTTGCTGTGTTGAGCATGACGCTGATGTACTGACGGTAGCGCTCCTGTGCACAAAGTACCTGTGCTAAAAGTTCTTTTGCTGAAACAGGGCGACCGTTTAAATCGCTCCCGCGGTAAAGGGTGCGGACCACGCATCCGGATGCTGAACCGGGTGGGAGTTCGAGCGCAATACTATCCTTTCCCGGCCGCGGACGCTCGTCAGCTACAGGTGCGCCTCAATAAAAAGCACTCTAACAGGCACTCTTCAACTATAGACGGTGTTGAAGCTTCGGGCGGGCGCACGCATCCTGTAATTCTGTGAACGATTGTAATAGGCAAGTGGTGGCAGCAGAGCCGGTTCGTGCCGACCGCAAGTATTCAACAGTGGACGTGGATATGAATCAGAACCTACCTCGCGACCCTCAACGCAGAGTCGCTAAACCCGGCCTTAGTCTGAAAGCGCTGCTGCTCGGTTTTATCGTCCTGCTCGTTTTTGTGTTGCTGACAGTTAGCGCAATACTCGGCTTCAACCAGTTTCGCGACCATCTGGTGGAGCGGCAACAGGTCCAGGCCCAGGACGCCGCCACGGCGCTCGGGATAGCATTATCGAGCGCGGTCGATGGCCGTGATCCGGCCGCTGTAGCGACTTTCATCAATGCGTTATTCGACCACGGCCATTACCGCCAAGTGATCTACACCGACACGGGGGGCGAGATTCTGGTTGACCGGGTGGCATCAGATGACGTCAAGGCTGTGCCAGCCTGGTTCAGGCGCCTGGCAGAGTTGCCCGATGCCCGGGCCGATGCCGAAGTCATACAGGGCTGGCAGCGTTTGGGGCAGGTCTCCGTAGAGGTCGACCCGGCCTCTGCCTACCGCGCGCTCTGGACCGGTGTATGGCGTGGCGCTCTGAGCTTCCTGCTGGTAGGCGTCCTGGCGACCCTGCTGGCCTATTTCGGTTTGCGCCTGATATTGCGCCCCCTGGCACAGCTCGAACAACAGGCAGAGCAGCTCCGGGCCCATCGCTTCTGGGCACGGGTGCCTGTCCCCCGTACTCGTGAACTCGGTGGCGTGGCCATAGCCGCCAACGGGATGGCACAGGAGTTGGAAGACCTGGTGGCAGGTCAGATCCGTATGATCGAGGACCTGCGCAGCCAGGCGCGGCATGACCCGGTAACGGGCCTCGACAACCGCGCCAGCTTCGACCATCGCCTGCGTGCCGAATGCGACTCCGATGAACAACCCAGCGGAGGCTGTGTAGCATTGCTGTCACTGTCCGGCTTTGGGGATTACAACCAGAAGCAGGGCTATGATGCCGGGGATGCGTTACTGAAAACAGCGGCGGAACGACTGCGGGACTACGTCTCAGGGCATCCCGGTGCCTTCGCTGCCCGGCGCCAGGGTGGCGACTTTGCGCTGTTTCTGCCAGGCACGGACGCCGAGGAGGCGCAAAGCCGGCTGGAGCAGTTGGGGGATGAGTTGATGGTCGATGTCGTAGCGCTCGGCGCCGAAACCGTGGCGGTACAGATCGGCTTCGTGGTGCCCGAGACGCCCGAGCGTTCGTCGGACGTTATGGCCCGGGCTGACGCCGCTCTGGCGCAGTCGTACTCGGTGGGAGCCGGAACGGTGGTTTGCGGTACCAATGGCACCGTTGCCAGTATGGGCGCGCAGCGCTGGCGGGCCGCCCTGACTGACGCGCTGGCGCGTGAGCGGGTGCGGCTGGCTTTTCAGCCCACGGTACAGATGGACCGCCAAACACTCTGGTTTCAGCAGGTATTGGCGCAGGTTGAAGTGGACGGTGTATGGACTGCGGCCAGCCAATTTCTGCCGCTGGTCGAACGCTACGGGCTGGCTGTGCAGCTCGATCAGACCGTGCTGAGGGATGCACTTGATCATTTGCGACAGCATGAGGAAGCTGTCCTTTGTGTTGTGCTCAGCACGGCTTCGCTGGCTGATTCGGCGTTTTGCAGACAGACGCTGGCCAGCCTGAGTGCTACGCCCCAGATCAACAGGCGGCTCTGGCTTGCGGTCCACGAGAACGCGATACGCAGTGAAACGCGCGTACTGTCAGACTTGATCCCGCGACTGCGGGAAATGGGCGTGCGCGTAATGGTCGATCGTTTCGGTATTGGCGGGGTCAGTTTCGATTATCTGCAGCGCCGGGTGATTGACGGCGTGCGCATCGATCGCAGTTTTGTGCGGCATCTCGACCAGCGCCCCGATGCGGCTTTCTTCATTAAGAGCATGGCCCCGATCGCCCGCAGCCGGGATGTGCACGTCTTTCTGGCCGGGATTGAGTCGGAGGCGGAGTGGCACGCAGCCCAGCACCTCGGCGTTGACGGCGCGATGGGATTTTATCTGGCCCGGCCCTCATTATCGGCCATTGACCCAGCCTGAAGATTAAAATTCTGGTAGCGTAGGCGTTCCTGCCTGTGGCAGAGCTCATGCGAATAATCTCAAACGGGACCTCAACAATGCTAAAGAAGTTGAACATCTCTGGCCGCAACAGCGCTGGCGGCGATTCGGGGAACAGTGGCACCTCGAAGGCGATCAAATGGATCAGCGCCCTGGTTGTTATCTACGTGCTCGTAGTGCTCGCTGTTGGGTTCTGGTGGGACCATGAGCCGGATCTGTTCGATGTGAAAGACGTCACGGCTAACATGGCCCAGCGCCAGAATGACGACATCGTGGTCGGCTACACCACGACAGCCGCGCTCGTTCAGGTCGCTGAGACATTGCTGGAAAAGCGCGGTGGCTACATTACCAACGACGTTCTGCCGCCGGGTTCGCTGATGGACAATGTGCCGAACTGGGAATACGGGGTCCTGGTTCAGGTCCGCGACATGGCCCGGTCAATGCGTCAGAATTTCAGCCGGGCCCAGACGCAATCTCTTGAAGATCGCGACCTGACGATTGCTGAGCCCCAATTCAATTTTGACAGCGCAAGCTGGGCACTGCCGGCCACCGAAACTGAGTACCGCTCAGCCATCAATGCGCTGCGCAGCTATATGAGCAGGCTGTCGGCACCGGGTGCTGATGCGCGGTTTTACGCCCGGGCTGATAATCTTCGTACCTGGCTGTCAGATGTCGAGTCACGGCTTGGTAGCCTGTCGCGCCGGTTGAGCGAAAGTGCTGGCAAAGTCACTACGGACAGCGACGGCAACGTTACCGAGGTCCAGAATGCCTGGGATGAGATTGACGATATCTTCTACGAGGCCCGTGGCACGACCTGGGCGCTAGTGCATCTTCTGCGTGCCGTGGAGATTGACTTTCGGGATATCCTGGAGAAAAAGAACGCCCTGGTAAGTATGAACCAGATCGTGACAGAGCTCGAACAAACCCAGGCCACGCTTTGGAGCCCGATCATTCTCAACGGCAGTGGATTCGGGCTGTTTGCCAACCATTCCCTGAGCATGGCGTCCTATATTTCCCGCACCAATGCCTCGATCATCGAACTGCGCAATCTGTTGAGTCAGGGCTAAGCCCCTCGACCGGATCGAGCCGCATAAAAAAACGCCGGACGTGCCGGCGTTTTTTTATGAGCGCAAACCCCAGTATCAGCCTTTATAGGCAGCAATGGACTGGCGAATGGCTTCCCGTGCGGCCTCGGCGTTATCCCAACCCTGTACCTTGACCCATTTTCCTTCTTCCAGATCCTTGTAGTTTTCGAAGAAGTGTTGGATCTGCTTGCGCAGCAGTTCCGGCAGGTCATCCACGTCCTTGACGTGCTGGTATTCCTTGCTCAGCTTGTCGTGGGGTACAGCGACAAGCTTGGCGTCGCCGCCGGCTTCGTCTTCCATATTAAGCACGCCCACGGGACGGCAGCGAATGATGGAGCCGGGCATGACCGGGTAGGGCGTCACGACCAGAACATCCAGCGGGTCGCCGTCATCGGCCAAGGTGTTGGGTATAAACCCATAGTTGGCCGGGTAGAACATGGGGGTCGCCATAAACCGGTCTACCATGATCGCGCCCATGTCCTTGTCGATCTCGTACTTGATGGGTGACGCGTTGGCGGGAATCTCAATGGCAACGTAGATGTCGTCGGGTGGATTCTTACCGGGGGGGATATTGTCAAAGTTCATCGGGCGTCCTTTTCGAGGTTGTGAATGGGTCAACGGCAGGAAGGCCGGCACTGCTACTCCAGTGCCAGGGCAGGTTAGCCCGGACGGCATCCCCTGCAGCACTCCTGCGGTGGTAGCTTGGTGCCGGGATTATACCTGTACCGGCGCACTTGCGAAATGCGCCCCAAACGCTGCCGTCTTAGCGGCACAACCCAACCGCATTTCACGCAACCCAACCGCATTTCACCCAGCCCAACCGCGTTTCGCAGAATCCAACCACATTTCACACAGCCCGAACCCTCACACAGTCCGAACCCTAGAGCCCCATCTGTTTGGCAATAAGTTCTTTCATGATTTCCGTCGTGCCGCCGCCGATGGCCAGCAGGCGTGCGTCGCGACTGAGACGTTCCACCATCGCTTCGCGCATGTAGCCCATACCCCCGTGCAGTTGCACGGCCTCGCGTGAGACTTTTTCTGCGACTTCGGCGCAGAAATTCTTGGCCATGGCGACTTCTTTGACAGGTGTCTTGCCAGCCTGTATCAGGGCCGCGCAGCGGTAGGTGTACTCCCGGGCGATGTCGACCTGGGTCGCCATCTCCACGAGCTTGTGGCGGTTCACCTGGAACTTGCCGATGGGCCTGCCAAAGGCCTCGCGCTCGCGGCAGTACTGCAGCGAAGCATCCAGAGCGACCTGGGCGGTCATGTAGCCCATGACACAGAGCATCAGCCGCTCGTTGAGAAAATTGGTCATGATGACCATGAACCCGCCGTTCTCGGGACCGATAAGGTTCTCGGCCGGTACCTGGCAATCCTCGAAATAAAGCTCCGCTGTGTCGCTGGCCCACCAGCCCATCTTGCGTAGCTTGCGGCCGACGCTGAAGCCGGCAGTCTCGCGCTCAACCAGCAGCATACTGATACCACCGTGGCCACTGTCGCCGGTACGCACCGCGACAGTGTAATAATCGGCCCGGACGCCGCTGGTAATGAATGTTTTACTACCGTTTAGCCGGTAAGAGTCGCCTTCACGGATGGCGCGGGTTTTCAGTGCAGCCACATCCGAGCCACCCCCGGGCTCCGTGATTGCCAACGCGGCGATCTTTTCCCCGCGCAGCACAGCCGGCACCACCTGTTCGCGCAGGGCCGGCGAGCCCCACTTGACGATGGGCGGCAGGGCGATGTCGAGTGAGCCCAAACCGGCAACAAGTCCTTGGGAGGTGGACCGCATCAGCTCCTCGCTCACCGCTATCTTGAGGAAGATATCGCCTTCGCCTGAACCGCCCAGGGCCTCGGGGAAGCCGATACCCAACAGGCCCGCGTCGCCGGCTTCCCGGTAAAGTTCCCGCGGGAACTCGCCGGCTTCTTCCCAGGCCTCGATATGGGGCAATACCTGCGACTGGATGAATCGGCGGGCTGTTTCCCGCGCCTGGTTATGGGTGCTGTCGAAATAGTCGGTCTGCTGCGCCATGGTCACTCCCGGGCTGAAACGATGTCAGCGGAGTTTGCCCGACTCATGTTTACCAAGCAAGCGCTTGGTTTGTGCGCTACTGCTCAGGCACGTGATTTGTCTCGGCGAAACGACGGTTCAGTTGCAGAACAGAATGGCTGGTCCAGAGAGTCGAAGGTCCCGTATTACAGAGCCGGGGATGGGCTGATGCATTGCTGGGTCGAGCCACCCTGGCAGAAAACACAGCGGTCGCGGCCTTCTTCTTTTGCGGCATAGAGTGCCGTGTCAGCCTGCTTCACCACAGCTTCCGGATCGCATCGGGCGCCATCCCCCGTGGTAGTGACACCAATACTGACGGTGACGTTTACCGGCCCGTCCGCGACGGCAATGGGCAGTTGCTTGATTCGCTCCCGGATCGATTCAGCCAGCATCATGGCGCCAGAGGCATGTGTAGCAGGCATGATGACGGCGAACTCTTCCCCGCCGTAGCGGGCGACTACGTCCGCCTCTCGCTGGACAGCCGCGGCGATCGTACGCGCTACAAGTGTGAGGCAGTCGTCACCGGCCTGATGGCCGTAGGTATCGTTGAAATGCTTGAAGTGGTCGATGTCCAGAAGCAGCATCGAGAGCGGGCCGTCTCGGCTGGCGCGCTTGCATTCGAGCGAGATTGAGTCGTTGAAGTGCCGGCGATTGTGGATGCCGGTGAGGCCATCGGTAGCGTTCAGTACCTCAAGCAGGCGATTGGCCTCCTCCAGTTCGCCCGTACGTTCGCGCACGCGGTTCTCCAACTCGCTGGTAAGCTCGTTCTGAATCCTGCGGTTCTCATCGGTGAGCAAACGGATGCGGTCAGCCAGTGCCAGTGACAGCAGCAGGACCTCAATGGCCGAACCGATCTGTATGGCGTATTCAGTGATGAAGTTCGCCGGCAGCAGCCCAAACGTTTTCAGGACGTAGCAGGTCATACCGATCAGGAGCGCCGTCCAGGCGATCATGAAATAGCGGGCCGGTTTGAACTCGCGCCACCAACAGTAGACGCCGGTAGCAAAAATCAGCGCCACCATCGTTCCGGCCGCCAGGGTGCTGACGCGAATCGCCAGGTCGTAGGGTGCGACCAGATTCATTACCCAGAACGCGGCGAACAGGGCCATAGCGACCTTGAAACACATATTCAGCCTGGGCGCCGTGGACCAAAGCGCAAGGAACGAACGGGTGAACGCCAGTATGAAGAACATGGCTACAGAGAGGAGGAACGCAACCGATCGGTTGTTCCACTGCGGTGAGTCCGGCCAGAGATACTCGTACGACAGACCGTTGAGAGAGGCCTGCAGAAGCCCATAGAAGATGATGTAGGAGACGTACCAGAGGTAGTTGACGTCCCGGACGCTCAGGAAGATCAAAAAATTGTAAATCGCAAGTGCCAGCAACAAGCCGTAGTAAAGTCCGAACAGAATCTGCTTGTTATGGTCGCGCGCGCTGAATGCGTTTTCGCTCCAGAGGGTCAACGGCATCTGTACCGCTCCGGTCGTCTTGGCCCGGAGAAAGACTTCTACGCTCTCCCCCTGCGCAAGCGCGAAGGCATAGTTAATATGATGGTTTTGCCTGGACCGCTCATTGAAAGGAACCGAGTCACCGGCGATCTGATAGCGCTCATGGCCGTCATCAAAGCGGTAGAAAACTTCCACCTGATCCATGATCGGGTAGAGCATCTCCATTACCCAGCCGCGCTCAGATGAACTGCTATTGTGCAGCTCTATTCGAAACCAGTAAGCGGAATCGGTGAAACCAAAGTTTAACGAGTCATCGAGGCTGCGGCTGAAGGCTCCCGCCTTCCATGCTGCCTGAGCATCCGTCAGGGCCATCCCGCCGGATGGATCCTCGAGGTAAGCAAGACTTGAGGAGAGCTCGTACTGATTCTGGGCAGCAGATAGCGTGACACGCGTGTCTGACTGGACTGCAGACGTCAGGGTCAGCAACAGCAGAAAGAGCATGCCAGCACATAAGCGGCTGACAGGCGAGGAGCTCGCCGGGCGGTGAAACTGGAAGGGAAGAGCAAGCCGTCTAGCCACGTAGTCCGCCTGATTCTTGTTGTAATAGCTAAACTATAGTTCAGTTACCGATCTATTTTGGGGCAAGATGTGAAAGCTTCTTTCACAATTTGTTAACCCCTGGTTACCGAGTGTGTCTCGGTAACCAGGGGCAGGCATTGATGGCCGACTTGCAGCATCAGGCGGGCAGAGGCGCCCTGCTCAGGTGGACGATTCAGACTCTGATGGAAGATCTAGTCTCAGGTGGAAGATTTAGACAGGGCCTGGTCGAGATCGGCCAGGATATCGTCTATGTGCTCGATACCGATAGATAGCCTGACCATATCCCGAGGCACGCCAGCCTTTTTCAGTTCTTCATCGTTCAGTTGGCGATGGGTCGTAGTTGCAGGGTGGCACGCCAATGACTTGGCGTCGCCGATGTTGACCAGCCGAACAATAAGCCCCAGCGCATCGATAAACTGCGCGCCCGCTACCTCGCCGCCAACAATGCCGAATGAAAGGATCGAAGCTGGCCGGCCGCCCATATACCGCTGGGCCAGGGCATGCTCAGGGTGATCAGAAAGTCCGGCGTACTGAACCCACGCAACTTTCGGATGCTGGCTCAGGTATTCGGCCACTTTCATCGCGTTTTCGCAGTGCCGCTCCATCCGCAGACTGAGGGTTTCCAGGCCCTGCAGAATCAGGAACGCATTAAAGGGGGAAAGCGCTGCACCCATGTTACGCAAAGGCACGACCCGGCAGCGACCGATAAAGGCTGCCGGTCCGAAGGCGTCGGTGTAGACGACCCCGTGGTAGGACGGGTCCGGGGTATTCAGCAGCGGAAACCGGTCCGCATGATCGGCCCAGGGAAAGGTACCGCCATCGACCACGATGCCAGCGACGGTCGTGCCGTGGCCGCCCATGTACTTGGTCAGGGAATGGACCACAATGTCAGCGCCATGCTCGATGGGCTTGCACAAGGCGGGTGTCGCCACCGTATTGTCGACCACCAGGGGCACGCCCTTTCGATGCGCTGCCTCGGCCAGCGCAGCAAGATCAATGATGTTACCCGCAGGGTTGCCGATGGTTTCGCAGAAGACCATCTTGGTGCGGTCGTCGATCATCGCTTCCAGGGCCGCGATGTCGTCATGGGCTGCAAAGCGCACCTCGATACCCTGCCGGGGCAGGGTATGGGCAAAGAGGTTGTAGGTGCCACCGTACAGCTTGGCCACGGAAACAATGTTGTCTCCCGCCTCTGCCAGGGTCTGCACGGTATAGGTGATGGCAGCCATCCCAGATGCCACGGCCAGGCCCGCAACGCCGCCTTCCATCGCCGCGACCCGCTGCTCGAGTACATCATTGGTCGGATTCATGATCCGGGTGTAAATGTTGCCTGGCACTTTCAGGTCAAACAGGTCGGCGCCGTGTTGCGTGTCGTCGAACGCGTATGACGTGGTCTGGTATATCGGTACCGCGACCGCTCGCGTGGTCGGATCCGGGCTGAAGCCGCTGTGAATGGCCTGGGTTTCGAGTTTCATTGGACTATTCCTTGAAGGCGAGAAAAAAATCGTGGGCTCGGAGAATCGTACTGAAGAATGCGGCAGGAGGGCGTGGTCGGTCAATCGGCGGCGAGCCGTCGACGCGGGCCATTCGCCCTGGTTGGTCAGTATTCTTGAGCGCACTTGTGCCGTTCGTATTCGTTCAGATACAACCCGCGCCGGATCTTCCGCGGGCGGAAAAGTGTCCTTGGCTACATCCCGATACAAGTCCTTACACGCGTTTTTGGAAAGACCGGTAAACTGGAGCATGAGCTAGCACTCGTGACTGACCGAAAGGCATGCAATAGCCCGCAAGTACCCGGTTACCCATGAAAGCCTGACCAATCGAAAACCTGGCTTAGCAACGCCCAGCTTTCCTGGAGTTCTGAAAATGCATGGCTGACCCTTCAGCCAGATTTGCTATCAGAAGGCCGGCAAGCCAGTAACTGCTCTTACCTGGAGTTCCCTATGAAACACCCTTTCTGGAAGACCCTGTCAGTAATCGCTATCGGTGCATCGCTGGCGGCCTGTGGTGGAAGTGACGACAGTAGTTCCTCCACTACCGGGACATTGTCCCTGGGCCTGACCGACGCGCCAGTAGATTCGCTGAAGTCTGTCTTTATCACCTTCAACGGCGTCTCCATGAAGCCTGCTGATGGCGAAGCTATCGTCTTCGAGTTCGATGAACCAAAGACACTGGATCTGCTCACCCTTCAGGGCGGCAACGCCGCCGCGCTGCTGGATGACGCGACGGTGCAGGCCGGCGCCTACGAGTGGGTTCGGCTGGACGTTAGTGAGTTGGACGGCGATCTTTATGTTATTGATGACAACGAGGGTCAGCACCCCCTCACCATTCCGTCAGTCGCCCAGACCGGGCTTAAGCTCGTCAGCGGCTTTACCGTGCCTGCCGGCGGCTCGGCAGACTTCACTATCGACTTCGACGTCAGAAAGTCCATTGTTGATCCCGGCGGGTTCGCTGGTTACAAGCTAAAGCCCGCACTGCGCCTGATTGACAACGTTCAGGCCGGCAACATAGGCGGAACGGTCGATGGCGCCCTTCTGGCCGCACAGTGTGCTAATTCCCAAACCTATGCGGGGCTGGTCTATGTCTTTGAAGGAACAGATATCGTTCCCAACGACTTTGACGGCACAGACCCCGAGGCGCTTATGGCCGTTCCTGCTGCGGATGGCGACACCGATGGCATCTTTACCTACAAGGCTGCGTTTCTGAGCGAAGGCGAATATACCGTGGCCTATACATGCAGTGTCGATGAGATGGGCGCTAATGACGAGCTGACCTTTGTGGGCACGACCTCTGTCTCGGTGCTGGCAAACGAGGACACCACCGTGAACTTTGAGTCGAACGCCGAGTAGATTGATTAGAATCCGGACAGGACTCAAGCACCAGATCCGGCGCGCCGGCCTCTGACCCAAGAGCAGCCGGTGCGCTTTTCTGTTTCTGTCTGCGCGCTCAGCCGCGAAGTTTTTTCACACACCCTGCAAAATCTGCAGAAACTGCCCCCGAATTGGCTGACCCCGACTGCTTTTAAAAGCCCCATCCTCAAGATGAGTTCCAGTCGTAGTTCTTCGGCAACCACGCTATTTCTCTGTCGCCGGTCGTCGGCGTTTTTGTGTCTGGCATAGCCCATGCTTTCCAAACTGAACCCCGCGACGGTATTCGTGGGGCACCTGTTAATCCCTTACCACAGCACAAGGAGAGCAATTATGACTCGAGGTGTAGGTGGAGAATCACCCGCTAATTTGCAGAAATACCTCAATGGGGTCGATTACCCGGCCAGCAGACAAGCGTTGGCAAAGCGAGCCAAGGACAACGACGCACCCGACGAGGTTGTTGAAGCTATCGAAAATTTGCCATCCGATGAGTTTGGGGGTCCGCAGGACGTGATGAAAGCGTACGGCCAGACGCACTAGTGTTTGGGCGATAGCCCCCCCCACCCGCATTCTTGGGCCGAAGCCACGGTGCGGGTGTCTGACACCGCGGCTGCGTCAGCCGTCCGCAGACTGAGCTGCGCGAGCCGAGCTTTTGGCTGGGCTGTCTCCGGCGCCTGCAACCTGTGGAACAGCGTGGGAATGGTGCAAGGGTGGCGCTGAGAATGGGGAGCAGGCCGGATGAAACAGGATACGGACGTCATCATTGTCGGCGGCGGGATCGCTGGCCTGACCTCTGCGGTTGGGCTGAGTCAACGCGGGCTCAAGGTCACGCTGCTGGAGCGCAGCGACCGGCTCGGAGGTCGGGCGAGAACCTGCGAAGACGATACGACCGGTCAACGGGTGGATATCGGTCCGCACATCATGGTCAGCCAGTACCGCAACATGATGCGACTGCTGCGGGAGCTGGGGACAATTGACCAGGTCGTGTGGCAATCACACCCCCATCTCATTCTGGTGGACAAGCCCCGGCCGGTGGTCATGCGGTTACGTTTGCTGATTGCCCCGCTGCATTTCGCGCCAAGTCTGCTGAACGTGCCCCAGGTCAGTCTGGCGGATCTCCTGTCAAACCGGCGCGTACTCTGGCAGATACTGAGGCTGGACCACGAAAAAATGCTGGAGCTGGACGCCATCAATGCTGAAGAGCATCTGCTGAGCATGGGTGTCAGCGCACGGGCTGTCGACTGGTTCTGGCGGTCAGCAGCCATGACCATCATGAACACGCCCCTGGAACACTGCTCGACCGGTGCCCTGTTCCGGTTCATCCGCTTTCTGGCGGGTCGTAACGACTATCAGGTCGGGTTTGCAGGCGACACCCTGAGCGATCTGTTTGCACCCGGAGCCGCAGAGCGGATTGAGGCCGCAGGTGGACAGCTGCTACTGAATACCGACGTGCAGAGGCTGGAGCTGGAAGGCAACAGATTTGCCGGCGTTCGGCTTCAGGATGGTACGTCCATCGCGGCGAAAGCCTGCATAGTGGCGGTCCCGCCCCAGGACCTCAAGGCCATGCTGCCCAGCTCGGCTTCAGGTAAAGAAACCGTGTTCGGGCAACTGGATGGATTTAAGCCCAGCCCTTACATCTGCAGTTACCTCTGGTTCGACAGAAAACTTACTGATGAGCCGTTCTGGACGAAAGTATGGGGTAAGGACAATCTCAATTATGACTTCTACGATCTCTCAAACATAAAGCCTGCATTGAAGGCGCAGCCCTCGGTGATCGCCAGCAACTGCATGTACAGTCTCGAGAGTGCGGCGCTGGACGATGCTGAAATTGTCCGTCGCACCCAGGCCGAAGTAGCTGAGTATCTGCCCGAAGCTGCCGAGGCCAGGGTCCTGCATGCACGGGTACACCGTATCCCCATGGGTATCGCCCAGCCGTCACCAGGCACCGAGCGATTGCGACCGGACAGCCGCACCCCTTTGGAACGGCTTTACCTGGCTGGCGACTGGATTAATACGGGGCTGCCCAGCTCCATGGAGAGCGCTACCCGGGCCGGTTGGCTCGCCGCTGAGCAGGTTCTCTCTGACAGGGGCGAGCCCTGCCAACTGGCCGAGCCCCTGCCGCCCTTGACCGGGCTGGCGCGGCTGGTGGGCGGGCGACAGCACGTTCATGAGTAGCTTGGATAACGCGTTTCCGCCGGCGCCCTGGCGCCTGAAAGGAACAGCCCTTTTTCAGAGCGGGCTGGTCGGTATGTCTGCCGCCCGCGCCTTGACTCCGCCAGAGCTGGCAGTGGTCCCTGTTCTGCCCGGTAAAACCCTGGGCGGCCTCTACTATGCGCGTTACACGGAGGGGTCCAGTCTCCAGTATCACGAACTCATTGTCGTCAGCGCGGTCGTGCGTTTTCGCTGGAAGCTGGGCGCATGGATTTCGCATATTTATGTGGACGATTTACGTTCGGAGGCCGGCGGGCGCGCGATCTGGGGGCTGCCGAAGCAGCAGGCTCAGTTCGAAGAGATGGCGGATCAGAGTATGAGCATCAGTCAGGCAGGTACGAGGCTCTGTGGCATTGTCCGCAGGACGCCAGACACCTGGCAGACTTTGCCTTTAATGGCGCCGGTGATTTCGGTGAAAGCAGAAGGGCCAGTATGGTTTCGCGGCAACGGGCGCGCCCGTTGCGGCATCAGCCCGGGCACTATTGATGTGCCGGCGGAGAGTCCCTTCGCGAGTTTGAAACTGGGTGCGGAGCCCGGATCACCCCAGCGTCGCCAGCTCCATCTGGACCGGCTGAACCTGGTGATGCAGCCGCCCGGGTAAGGTTGTATTTCGGCAGACACTGCCATCGAGTGCCGCGGCGCGTAAGCTCATCGCTGACCGTTCGCTATCCGCTCCATCGCGCTGTTTCGGGCTTCCATCTGGGCACGTACTGCTTTGGCGTCATTCAACACATTGAGCGCCTGGGATAGGCCCAGCTCGGAATTCTCAGACGATGGAGCGGGCTGGGCGTTAACGGACGTCGGCGGGTTTGCGGCGACGGAGAGGGTCTCGGGCGGTGCGAGCATCGCACGGTCCGCGTCGGAGAGCGACTGGATGATGTTGGTTTGATTGCTCACCTGCAGCTCGGTGAACGGCAGATTTTCCGGTGGAGTATCGCCGTAATGCCAGCGGCCCTTTTCGTCCTGCCATTTGTACGAGGTAGTCACGCGAGCGGTGTTCATGTCCGGCAGGTCAGGTAGTGATACCCCGCTGACATCAGGCAAGGCCAGCGTGGGCCGGCCATTGTCGATTTTTACAAAGAAGGCAAAGCCTACCCCGACCGCGAGGATGCTCAGGGTAAAAAAGCGAACAATCAGTTTCATGTCTGATTTTCCAGAGGTGGCTTCCGTGAAGGGTTCCGCGTCGGGCAATGGACTCTGCGCAGCAATGCACCGCCTTGAGCAAGCATAGTCAAATTCAAGCCGTTTAGCCTAAGCCTGCTCGCGCTTTTGCTCAGCCGTTCCTGCGCGGGTTTTACTGCGTCCCGCAATGAGTGACCCCGCAGTGATCAGAATACTTGCAGCGATTAGTGCGCCCGTGGCTTCGCCAAAACCGGCCAGCACCAAAAGCAGGGTAGAGATAAGCGGTGCGCTGTACGCGAGTGTTCCCAGAAGCTGGATATTGCCGTGCTTCACACCGTAGTCCCAGGTGAAGAAGGCGATGCCGACGGGGCCGATGCCAAGCCCGATAACGCCAACCCATTGCAGCGCATTGACAGGCCAGACTGTCGTCTCCCAGAGCAGGTGACATACCAGCGCCAGCAGCGCGGTCATGCCGCAGAACCAGCCGACGGCGTCGGTGGGAACGGAGCGCACGACGCGGCTGAGCACAGAGTATGACGACCAGATCAGTGCGCAGGAAAACGCGATCAGGTAGCCATCAAGGTACGCCCATGCGAAGCCGTCGCTGTTGCGGGCGACAAGCAGCCAGCAACCGGTCAACGCCAGTACAGTGCCGAAGATGTGTTGCCTGCGTAGTGTTTCGCCGGGGAGTAAAGACGACAGCAGCACAATGAACAGAGGCCAGAGGTATGCAATAAGGCTCACCTCGACCGCAGGCGCGAGGGTCATTGCTTTGAAGTAGGCCAGGTGATAACCGAACAGACCCGCTATACCGATACACCAGGCCAGCGGCGACTGCTTTATAAACTGCACACCGCTGTGGCCCTGCATGCGCCAGCGGGCGCACATGAGAAGAAAGGCGACCCCAAAGGTCATGGCCATCAGCTGAAACTCGGGGATCTGTCCGCCGGTCAGCCTGGTCAGGAGCGCGAGGGTGCCCCAGAGGACTACGGATACGGATCCGATCAGGGTTGCCGTGCTGTGGGGCGCCAAAAATCCTCCAGCTTCTCAGGTACGGGCGGCGGCAGAAGGATTCCGGCCGCGACGCAGGAATCGCGGCAGTTTCGATTCAGGACGGGCGCTCGTCAACCCATGCCTGGACAATCTATTGCTTGAGCATGGCGCGGTATTCCGCCAGTACCTCGTCGTTTTCCGGTGGGTAATCCGGTGCAAGCGCTTTCAGCTGATCCGCAACTAGTCGCGCGACGATGGCGCGGGCGTCCTTTTTGCTGTCTCCGGGAATGATCAGCCAGGGCGCCTCATCGGTGTGGGTGGCCGCTATAGCCTCATCAGCGTACTGGAGGAGTTCCTCCCGCCGGCGCCAGGCCTCGATGTCGGACGGGTCGAACTTCCAGCGTTTGTGGGGCTTATCGAGCCGTTTCAGCAACCTGCGCTGATGCTCCTGCTCAGACATGTGAAGCCAGCATTTAATGATCGTTGTCCCTTCCTGGACAAGATGTTGTTCGAAGTGTCGCAGCGAGGCGTAGCGGTTAGGCCAGTGATAGTGGCCGGCGTCTCTGACCGGCCAGGCCCGCTCGGCAATAACGGCCTCATGATGGCTCCGGTTGAACGCTGCCACTTCGCCAAAGGCGGGCAGGAACGGCGAGACCCGCCAAAGAAAATCATGCTGCGCCTCGGCCCCGTGCGGGCGGCCAAAAGACCAGGCATGGAAGCCCGCAGGATCCATGAACTTTGCCAGGGTTCTGATCAGGCTGTCTTTGCCGCTTGCGTCGAGCCCGTGGAAAACCAGCAGGAGGCTCTGCTTGCGGTTGGCCCACAAACGACGTTGATACTCGCCGATTGCCTCCAGGCTCGGATCCAGGGCTGGCAGGGTTATGCCGTCGCCGACGCTGGTCTCGTAAGCTGACAGTGGCTTATTGCGCTGATAGCACCACGGGCTTTGAGCGGGCGAAAGCAGGTCGGCATCCATAATGCGGCTCCTTCGTGGGCACTCGCTTGTCCCTCAGTTGCGAAGGCCAGCAGCTACGGGGCGCGTGACAGCGACTCGCTGGCAGCGTCTGCTTTTCAGTCAGTTCTGTTTTTCATGGTGATCACGCTTTCGGCGACCAGTTTGCGATCACTGAGTGTGCCTTCGCGCACTTGGCCAACAGCTGTTACAACATCGCCCTTGTCCAGTTTCTGGTAGCCCTGGTCATCCAGCGGGTTATAGTCGAGCTCGGCGGTATCAATGGTGAGCTGGCGCTTACCGAAGTCCATCGTGAAGCGCCGGCCGTCCACGCTGCTGATCGTACCGGTTATCGAAATATCTCCAGCTGTGACCGGTGAGCTCGGCCGCATGTCGAGGCTCGGGTCCCGCCCTTCCTCGTCAGTGGCACTTGCGTAAAAGTAGGTGCCAAGATCTTCGACATAGACATTACGAGCCTCAATTGAAGTCGCTTCGTACGTCTCATCATCGACTTTTCCCGTGACCGTCACGTGGTCGCCGTCCAGCACTTCACTGTTCTCGAAGTACCAGTCATGGGAGTCCATCTCAACAAAAACCTTGCCGCGGCCGTAGTCGAGCATAAAGCTTTCCGGCCCCGTCTCAATGGCCCGCCCACTGATGCTGATCCATGACTCGTCAGGCTTGAGGTAAGCGTTGGTCCCTGGCTTTGGATCTTCAGTTTCATCCTGCGCCAACGCCAGCGGGCACAGCAACAGATTGCCAATAACGATGGCAGAAAGTATCCGTTTGTTCATAAACCAATCTCCTTTTGGTTGTCCAGAAAACTTCTCGCGTTTGTCTGTCCAGGTAGCATCTTGCAGACGGCTCCCGGCGCCGCATAAAGCCTCAGGTACAGTGTGCGGTGCTGAGTTACCCGTGCCGCCTGGCTCGTGCTACGGGCGTTTGTCCAGGCGCTCGGAGTCAAAGGGTTCCAGTCCACGCACTTCTGTTTCGCCGTAAGGAAGTTCATAGGTTTCGAAAGCGGGGTTCCACTGCTGATCGTAACCGTAGAACGGATAAGCATAAGGCCCGATACCGTAGCGCGAGGCAGACTCGATGATTACGGCCTGAATCGCGCCGTCGTGGGACAATACGACGTCGTTAACGTAGCCGTAGCCCACGCCGCCGTTGAGCGTTGCGTAGTCATTCAGCAGGCTGGTGAGCTTCCAGGTTCGGGGCCCGGTCTCAACATCTTCTTCGACTTTGACGGTCTGCCGCAGGTTGCGCCCTGTTATGTGTTTGTTGTCAAAAAGACGATAGCTCTCCACGTTATCTTCAGTCACGGGCACGGTAATCCTGTCTCCGGCCACCTCGACATCTTCCCACGGGACGGCCACAGGGGTGTCACCGATCCCCCATAAGCCACCAACCTGGGCGATAAGAGCAACCGCGCGATTGTCTTCGTCAATGATGATGTTGGCAACGCTGCCAATCTCTTTGCCTCCAGTGGAGTAGACGCCGGACTTCATCAGTCTGTCCGCCCGCATACCACCAAGCTCGTAGAGTTTGTCGTAGCTCCAGTTGTCCAGCTTTATGAATTCGACATCAGCCCCGGCGCTGATCATCGCGTCGGTGTCTTCTTGTTCCAAGGGGGATTGGGCGCAGCCGGCCAAGGCAACGATGAGGGCCAGCGTACAGGACCCGGTCAGAAACTGTTTAGCAGTCATGGTCGCTCCTTTTACCTGGACCGGCTATTGAACCCGGCGATCTCTACCTCACGCTACGAGGCGCTGACATTACCTGTCAAACGGCAGGTGTTTAATTGTTAACCAGCGGGACTGCGGGCCTTCAGCTTTGTAATCAACCGTCTGGACGAGCAGGGCGTAGGCGGTAGCCTCTGCGTCCTCGTGGTTGCGCGGCACAGGCCCATGGAACCCGCCGAGGCTCCAACCCTTCCGGGGCAATTACGTATACGAAAAAGCTATGCCTGCCCGGTTCGCTGGGTTAAGGTGTGCGGGTAGAAAAGATCTGGCAATAAAATTCAGACTAAGACGTTATTCGGTTGTTACTGGTAGTGCACAGTCCTGTCTTTGATTCCCTCGTGTTTTTTCCGCATATCGCTGACCCTCATCATTACGATGAAAGGCAGCACAATTGATTGATTACAGGATGACTCATATGTCTACTACTACCGGTACGGTTAAGTTCTTCAACGAAGCAAAAGGCTTTGGCTTTATTACTCGTGAGAGCGGCCCTGACGTTTTTGTTCACTACAGCGCTATTCAAGGCGGCGGATTCAAGACCCTGGCAGAAGGCCAACAGGTAGAATTCACCGTGACCGAAGGCCAGAAAGGCCCTCAGGCGGAAAACGTAGTTGCCAGCTAAATAGCTAGCACAAGCGTGAAAAAGGCAGCTTCGGCTGCCTTTTTTCATGGGCGCTCGGCTGACCCTCAGTTGACGCCGTAACGACGACCCCGCTCAAAGCGAAAGAAGTCTTCTTCCTCTTCCCGGGCAATCGTCGGCGCGGACGAGCCGAAATATTCCTGTCGTAGCCGTTGCATAGCGTTATCCAATTCGCGTCCGGAAAGGCTCTGTTGGAGTTGCTGGCGTTGGGCCATGTACGCTTCGCCGTTCTGCCATTTTTGCTCCCGTTCCTGGTCCAGCTTGGCCAGACGTTCCACCGCATCTTCGGGATAGCCCAGTTGACGGCGTAGTTCGTTTATTTTGGCCTGCCGCTCCTCATTAGGCAGCGATTTCAACTGATTCTGCACGCTGTTCATACTGAAAAGCGTTCGTCCCATGGTACCGGCGCCAGTCATCCGGGTCGCAAGGTCATCGTCATAAAGATTGTCAACGGTGGCCTGGAGCTGATAGGCAAGCTCCTGAAGAGACAGGTGCTCAGCCTCATTGAGGCGCGTAAGTTCCTGCTGGAAGGCTTCCGATTTTTTCTCAATGGCGTTTTCCTCATCAGCCCATAGCTGGCTGGCCAACTGCCCAAAGATTTCTTCGCGTTTCTGCCAAACCGCCGCCTGGCGTTGCAGAGTTTCCAGCCCTTGTAGCCGAAGTTCCTGCTCATCAAGCCATTCGTAGTACAGGCTCAGCTTCGCGAGCAGGGCGAGAATCTGGTCCTTGAGTTCCGGAAACGCCAGCGCCAACGCATCTTCAAACAGGGCCGCGCCTCGGCTCGGGTATTTTGAGAGTAAAAGTCGCCGCTCTTCGAAAAGCTGTGCCTGAGTGGCTGGCTGATCAATGGTGTCGCCGTATGTCTCAAGGAAGCGAACCGCAATACGCTCTACCAGTTGGGCAGCGTCGACCACGTTAACCTTGTCGGCGCCAGTCGTCTCGGCAACGACGGAATCGGGGTAATCCTTGGCGGCTGGGGAAGGGGTAGTCTCTTGCTCGGGCGGGATAGCAAAAAAAAAGGCCAGAGAGACGGTGATGAGGAGAAATACTGAGAGGCCAACATAACGGCGTTTTGACATTTACTGTACCGATTAGTGCGTGGCGGCCGGCGCCTGTAATAAGGCCGCCGGCGCCCATATGGGTTAGAGCAAAGGTTCCAGTTCTGGCCAAATCAGCTCCGCAAGCTTCTCGGATCCGCTATCGGCTGGGTGGATGCCGTCGAAAATGATATCGCTGTTGACGATCACGTTACGAGGGTCGACAAAGGTACAGTCCAGGGTTGAATTACGGCAGGCCCTGGCGAGTACCTGATTGCCATAGTCCACAGCCTCTTTCAAAGACGCCAGGCGGAAAAGGCCATTTTTGGTGTAGTAGTACCCTAGCAGAACCCCGTTCTCGACACCGGAATCGGAAACCTCGTTGAGAAAATCGACACCCTCGACGTACAGGTCGTCAATCATATCCTTGCAGCTCTGGCTAAGGCCGCCGAATTGGTACCAGCGGGTTTTGCACTTGTTGGGGTCAAAAGCAATAGCTGGCAGCAGGATGTCATTGCCGCCAGCATCGCCCACCATGGTTTTGATGTTCGGGTTGTCACCGTAGGCTTCCCGGAATTGCTCTGGGATCGAAGGCGCAATGGCGCCGGTGCCACTTAACTCTGCGCCTGAGACTGTATAACGGCGGAAGGTTTGCCCCGCCTTTTCTTCAAGTTCGTCCTGGATCTTGCCCGATAACGCGAAGATAGAGTCGCCGATAAACACGACCTCGTCGTTATCAGCGTCAGTCACCTTGTCGTTGCTTAAGAGCGGGCCGAGCTGACCACAGCCGGTCAGTGTTATTGCGAGGCAGACCAGTACGGCGCTGCGCCATTTCGCGGAGATATTTTCAGCGAAAGATCCATGCTTGAGTATCATTGTTGTTTTTCCTTATGTGATAAATCCGTAATTCATTTGAGTACGAGCAGCTTCAAGATGCCTGAGCCGCAGGCAGAAGCCCATGCGAGGAATGACACTTTCTTTGCGAAAAGCGGACAAACAGATGTTAATGTGAACCGTATCTCAGGGGTGTGTGTGATTTTCGGCAATCATCCATGTCAGAACGTTTCCCGGGCTGACGTAAATCATGAAACCGCAGGCACACTCATCACACTCAGTGGCGGACCGCTATCGGTTAGGGATAGCCGGTTTGCGGCAACTGATCGCCTACGCCGTCGCGCACGGGCTGGAAAAAGACGTCTGTTTGCGGGAGGCGGCTGTAACCGCTATGCAGCTCGCCGACCCGGACGCAGAGATCGAAGCCTGGCAGGAACTCAAACTGATCCAGAAAATCTGCGAAACGCTGGGGCAGGACTTCACTCGGGGCTTTGATGTAGGACTGGAGCAGCACCTTTCATCTTTAGGAATCCTCGGCCTGGGAATAATGAGCGCGGCCAATGGCCGCCAGGCCGCTGAGTGGAGCGCCCGATTCACGCAAGTCGGCTTTCCTCTGGTGCGCTACCAACTGAAGATGAATGGTGTCAGTCCCGTCGTGGAGATGCTCCATGATCACCTGCCTCCGGCTGTTACAGCTTTTCTGATCGGGCGTGACCTGGCAATGGTCTATAACATCCATCAGGATCTGCTCTCGGGCCATCCGATTGGGGTAAGCGCTATTGAGCTGGCTTTGCCCTGGCACTCCGGGATGGAGCGGGCTGAATCTTTGTACGGTTGTGAGCTCCAAGTAGGAAAAAGCACGACCCGTCTTTTCCTGCGGCCCGATATCCTGCAACTCGGCTTCTCCCAGGCCAATGCTTTCACCCAGGCCCAATGTGAACGCCGCTGCCAGGAAACGATCGACCGGAGACGCCTTCCCGGCAGCCTGACAGACGAGATCAGAAGCTTCCTGCAGCAAAACGGAAACTGGCGCTGCTCTTTCCGCCAAGCGGCCGTGGCCCTCAACCTGTCGGAACGCAGCGCCCGACGGCGACTGCGCGAAGAGGGAACTGGCTGGCGGCAGGTACGGGAAACTGTGCTGATCGAGTATGCACGCGAACGCCTGCTTTCAGGCGAAGGCATACCCCAGGTTGCCGATGAGCTCGGGTATACAGAAGCGTCGAGTTTCTCCCACGCCTTCAAGCGATGGACCGGGCTCTCCCCCGCCCAGTTTTGCCAGAATTACGGCGAACGGGTCCGAGCTTTTTCTCCCGCCACGGGCGCGTTGGGTCATTCACGTGCCTGAACGCTAACGCCCAGACAGTATTAATGCCCGACGCTGGGGCCTGTCTAAGATAGGAGCTCTTCCGCGATCTGCTCAAGCTCAGTCACGAGCTCGGCCACCGGCAACGGGTCCGGTGGGGTTTCAAACAGATCCGTTTCCAGCTCAGCCAGCTGCGTTATCAGTGGGTCGACGGTCAGTTGGCCCTGTTGCAGGGGCAGGCCGGACGCGTGAAACTTGAAGATATCATTCACCGTACGGGTCTTCCGCGCTTGCTCAATAAGGCGGCGTAGTTGCGAAGAGGACTGTGAGACGGGCTGCGACAATGCTGGACCTCACCAAAAGGCGGACAGGTGCTGTGAAAGCGTAGTATAACCAGCGACGCTGGCTTGAATAGCCTTGGTTTTCAATCTTCTGCTCAGGTGGCGTTGATTTAATCGTTCGCAACCCAATTCTCTGCGCGGTGCTGCCCAGCGAAATTTCCCGCGACAACATCTCTCGTCACGCCTTTTTGCGTCCCGGCTTGGCCATGAGGCGGTTTTTGCCTATGTTCAGAACCGGGTGGCTTCTGATAGCTTGCTAACATGAGCGGATCACTCTACCCCTACCATCTTGAGCCGGCCAAAGTGCGCGCGGAATTCTTCAGGCTGCTGCCCATCTCGCTGTTTGTCATGGCGTTTGGCGCGGCCTACGGCCTTGCGGCGGTACAGACGGGTCTGGCGCCCCTGGAAGCGACCCTGATGAGTACGCTGGTGTTCGCTGGCGCGTCCCAGTTTGCAGCGCTTGGGATGTGGGGGCAGGAGGTCGCCCTGCTGCCGCTGATCGCCGTGGTCTTTGCCATAAACTCACGTCATCTGCTCATGGGAGCGTCCCTGTATCCCATGCTCCGCGAGCTGTCGCCGGCCCGGCGCTACAGTATCCTGCTGGTGCTCTCGGACGCCAACTGGGCCGTTGCGGCTCAGGATTATCAGAGCGGCCGTCACAACCTTGAGGTCATTCTCGGCGGCGGTATCGCGCTGTGGCTTTCCTGGGTGGGCGGCACCCTGTTGGGCGTCTACTTTGGGGGGCTGCTACAGGACCCGCAGAGCCTTGGCCTGGATATGGTGCTCGGCTGTTTTCTACTGGCAATGGCCCTGGGCGGCAAGAAATCGCCCCGCGTTCTCGTCGCCTGGTGCGTCGCCGGCGCTACGGCGCTGTTGGCCTATCGCTGGCTTCCCGCCCATACCCATGTCGTCGTCGGCGCCCTGGCTGGCGGGGCCGTCGGCTTTTTCTGGCTGGAGAAAGCGCCCTCATGACGGTCGAGACGACGGCATTCGGTATTACCCTGATCGTCGTGGTGATGGCGCTCGTCACGCTTGCCACGCGACTCGGTGGCGCTTTGCTGATGTCCTTCGTACCCATCAGCCCGCGGGTCGAGGGCTTCATCAATGCAATGGCAAGTTCAGTACTCATCGCCATTCTCACGCCACTGGCGGTTGAAGGTGACCTCGGCGCACGCCTGGCGTTGGCGTCCACCGCCCTACTGATGCTGCTCTTCCGCAAGCCGCTGCCCGCGATCAGCGCAGGTATCGCCGTAGCCGCACTGACACGCTACCTCGTCTGAGAAGCTCAACGCTGATGACAGAACGGTACTGACCGTCAGGGTGGCGCTTTCCGGTCGATGCGGCCCGTGGCGATTTGCCGAAAAGAACCTATTATTCTGTGGCTAAGGGCCGACTTGCGGGAGAGCCCTATCGCCTGTGGCGCGCCATCTATGCTATATGAGCACTTTGTTAGCCCCACCTTCTTTGATCTATTTTTCGACCTACTATCTCGGAATCAGGAAAAATGCCCAAAGCCAGTGAAATCAAAAAGAATTCGGCCATTGAGTACGATGGCAGGGTTTACTTCGTGCGCGACATCGAGCGCTCCGTGCCTCAGGGCCGCGCCGGCGGCAGCCTCTACCGGATGCGCCTGTACGATGTGGTGACCAACAACAAGAAAGATGAAACCTTCAAGGATTCAGACATGCTGAATCTGGCTGACCTGACCCGGCGCCCAGCCATGTTTTCCTATGCCGACGGCGAGGAATGCGTGTTCATGGACAGCGAGGACTTCACCCAGTACAGCCTTAACCGTGAAGCCATTGCCGACGAACTCCTGTTCATCAGCGAAGACACCCCGGGCGTGACCGTCATTCTGGTCAAGGATGCGCCGGTGGCTCTGGGACTTCCACCGACGGTCGATCTGGACATTGCAGAAACAGATCCATCGATCAAGGGCGGCTCGGCAACAGCTCGCACCAAACCCGCCACCCTGAGTACCGGCCTGGTTGTGCAGGTGCCTGAGCACATTTCTACAGGCGACCGCATCAAGGTGAATGTCGACGAGCGTAAGTTTGTAGGTCGGGCCTGATCCCCAGAGGCACCCGAACAGCGATCTCCTGCCGGATCAGGCTGCTGTAACGGTGCCTTTCACTGGGCCAGAAGCCCGAGCATCAGCGGCATGGTCAGCATGGCCAGTAGCGTCTGGCCACTGATGATTGCCGCCATTAGCGGTGCGTCTCCGCCGAGTTGCCGGGCCAGGATAAATGCTGATGACGCCGTCGGCAGCGACGCCAGCAGCACGGCCACCTGAGCCATTGTCCCGCCAATACCCAGGGCCATACACAGTCCCGCAGTTATCAACGGGAAGAGTACGAGCTTGACCGCTGACGCGGCCAGAAAGCTCGTCGAGGCTCGGCGCAATGCCTTGAGCTGCAGGCCGGCACCCACGGTCATCAGCCCCAGCGGCAACGCCAGGTTGCTGAGCGGTTGAATCACACCCGCGACCAAGGGGTGGAACCCGATAGAAAAATAGCTGATAAACACCCCGCCCAAAGACCCCAGAATCAGGGGGTTGCTGACTATGGAAGAGGCCACAGCGCGGGCATTGATCTGCGACTCGCTGGCGTAAATCGAAAACACCAGAATGCAGATCACGTTCAGAATCGGCACCATGATCGCCACCGCGACCGCCGTTACCGAGAGCGCACCTTCACCATAAAGAGACGCCGCAGCCGCTAGCCCGACGTAGGAATTGAAGCGGATCCCGCCCTGAAAAACCGACGTGAAGACCGCACCCGGCCAGCGAATCAGCCACTGCATCATGACCAGCAGCGCCGCCATCACCAGCACCATCGCAAGAATCAGGACACCGGTCTGTGCATAGATCGAGTGGGGCACATCGGCGCTCCCAAGCTTGAATACCAGCATGGCGGGAAACAGAACGTAGTAGGTGAAACGCTCGGCACCTGCCCAGAAGTTGGCATCGGGGAAGCTGGCCCGCCGGAGGAGGTGGCCTAGAAGGATCAGCAGGAAGACGGGGAGCAGGGCTTGGATAAATCCCATGGGGCCTCATGGATCAGCTAGTTTAGCAGGATGTGACAATTCAGCAGTGTGTGGCGGTTCGGTAGGAGACTAGGGGTTTTAATGGAGTAAGGCCAGTGTTGGGATATGCTGCAGCCTGTGACTTCTCTGTATTTTCGCCTGAAGTCCCTGTTCGCATCGAAGTTTTCGGTCGTGTCCGGGTGACTCGACTATTCTGGGTACTTCCGCTCTAAGTACTTTCGCTCTAAGTACTTCCGGGCGGGAAGCCCATCCGGGCGCGCTATGCACCCTGAGTGATCTCTGCGGGGTAAATCGTGACAGTGGGTTCCCATCCGGGAGACAGGCGGCGGGAGCACCGGGCGAACCATTCATCCAGAAGCAAATGGCAGACTTTCAGTTTGGACGATCTATCAACAGTCATAGACAACATAGAAGCCGGGTATATTTCCCGAAGCAAAATACACGGCTTCGGGCTCTTTGCCGAAAGCGACCTTCCGGCGGGAAAACAACTCTGCACACTTGATGGGCAAGTAGTCCCGTGGGCGTTGCACCAGAGCGAGCAGTTAACCAGTGAGTGGAACGCGCTGTCCGGCAGTCAGTTTCTCGTCCGCCCCTACAGGACGAAGTACTTCTACATCAACCACTCGCGCCAGCCGAATCTCGTTATCAAACACCGCGGTGACGCGCCAATCGTTGTCGTCGCGCGAAGCATAGCCAAAGACGAAGAGATGACGCTGGATTATCGCGAAGAGCCACTATCCGATGACTATATTGCGGCGCATGGGCATACCTATCTATGAGTGACGATGATGAGTGACGGTGACGCTATAGGCACAAAAGTTTTTCTTCTATCGTGTGGTCAGTACACCACCAAGAAGAATTTCATCACGGCATTGTTCTCGCTGATCAACAGATCCGATCAGAACGCCGAGCATGTGCGCCTCGATGGCGATCGGGTGTTGTACGACGAAACAAGCGGTTCGGTGACGCTTTCAACGCTCAACGCCGCTACCGCCATAGACATGGCCCGCCATTACTCAATGTTCGTAATTCCCGGCTTCCGGAAGGAGGTCAGCTTCGGTCAAGGCGACAACGGGCCGGTACAGCGGGTGGAGAGCAACCTCTTCTATGACGAAGACGGGTGCTTCCTCGTGGTCACAGAAGTGGACATGGCGTTTGCCCCGGATAGTGATTCCGAGTCGATCTGCAAGTATGTTCTGGCCCGCAGGGAGGTCTTCGCGAACCTTGGGCTTGTGGACTACATGGAGGGCATTTTCCGGCAAGCGGAAGCGGCTGTTCACGAAGTTGTGTCTGCCAGGGAGAAGAAGTTCCCGAAGGACGGTGTTCGGTTTTCCCAGGAGTGTACGCTCCCTCTGCTCGTGTCAGAGGCTGAGATGAGCAACGGTGTTCTGGAACGATTCAGGAATGAAGAGTCCCTGAAGTCGATCTCCTGCCGCGAGGGCATAGACTCAGAGTATCCCGAGGCGTTTTTCCACCCCGGCTGGAACTATACAGTCGCGTTGAATTTGCCTCCGCAGGTGTGCCTGAATCTTTTACAGATCATGATCCGTTGCCAATGCCTGTTCTTTTGCCTGGGCTATTTCAAAACATACTTCCAGGACGAGTTCCGGATCGCCAGTGATCGCAGACATATCATGGGGCATCGCGAGGTGGAGGAGGCTGATCGGGTCAGGCTGGCGTTCCACGATCTGAGTGCAAGATATTTTGCGTTCCAGAATAAACTGTTCCCCAAGTATCACGACGAAGCCGTGCGGCTGCTGCAGCGGTGGCACTGTTATGACGATCTTGAGAATATCGAGAAGTACATCGATCTGAACTTCCAGGCCAAGGAGCGGTTGCATAACACCAACCTGGAACGCCAGAACGAGAAGCAGAATTACGCGCTGGCGTTAATCGCCGTTTTTCAGGTTCTGGCTATCTTCGGCGCACTCAGCGATGGTGTTTCGGTACTCTCCTTTAGCCAGGAGGTTTTCTGGGCGGGCACGGCGCTTTGCATAGGGTCTATCGCTGCTTTCTTTATTCTGTCCCGCTACACCGTGAGCCTGTTTGTTTTCCTTGGCGTGTCGCTGGCGGTCGCAGGCTATCTGTTTATTTGAGGAAGCGGTTACTTGAGGACACAGTTACTTGGGGAACCCGTTATTTGAGGAGCTTGCCAATGAAAACGATAGGGCTTATTGGCGGTATGAGCTGGGAGTCAACCCAGACGTATTACCGGCTCATCAACCAGAAAGTACGAGCCGAACTGGGCGGTCTCCACTCGGCAAAGCTCGTGCTCCATAGCGTGGATTTTGCAGAGATCGAAGCCTTACAGCACCAGGGCGACTGGGCCGCACTGGCAGAGATACTGATATCGGCGGGCCAATCGGTTGAGGCGGCCGGGGCGGACTTACTGGTGCTCTGCACGAACACGATGCACAAGGTTGCGGCCCAGATCGAGCAGGCTGTTAGCCTCCCCTTCCTGCACATAGCCGACGCCACGGCCCGGGCGCTGCTAAAAGACGGGATAACGACGGTGGGATTGCTGGGGACGCGCTTTACGATGGAACAGGCATTCTACGTCGAGCGCCTGCAGCAACACGGCGTCCAGGTTGTGGTGCCGGATGAAAGTCAGCGAGCGTTGGTTCACGCGGTAATCTACGACGAACTATGCCGGGGTGTGGTCAAGCCCGAGTCCAGAGCTGCCTATCTGGAAGTCGTTGCATCATTGGCTGAGCGCGGTGCTCAGGGGGTCATCCTTGGGTGTACGGAGATCGGCCTGTTGATCCAGAGCTCTGACACAGAGGTCCGGCTCTACGACACGACTGAGATACATGCTGAACAGGCGGTTGAGGTCGCCCTGGCGTAAAGCATCAGGCACTCACTCGAATCCATTGCGCGCTAAAGGCTCTCTTGCAGCAGGGCGTGGCCGGCATTTCTGAAGGCCCTGCTCAGTGCTGTGATCGACTACGCGTTACTGATAGAACGCAATCCCTCCAAAGCTCAAAACGCTGGACGACACCCATGAGTGCTGATATTTTTCCGCAGCACAAAACATGACAGGAAGTTCATCACTCAGGGAGAGAGTTAAATGATTCGCCGTTACACGCTTTTCTACGCTGCGCTGTATGCAGCTATCACAGTCGTCTTGTTTATCATCCAAACCGTTCTGGACCTGGAAGGTGGCACGAGCGTTGCCGCAACCATGGCTATCCTGACCGCAGTGTTCATAGGGCAGACCTTCGCCAAGGAGCAGCAGCGCAGAGCCTCCCGCAAGGAACTGCATCTGATGTTGGCGACTTTTACCTGCGTAGCTACAGCTGTGTCCTTTTTACAGGTGATGATCCTGCTATGGACAATGGCGCCGCTCGATCGTGACTTTTTGCTCGAGGACATCAGTCCAGGGATCATGCTGGTTTTCGTTGTGATCGGCTTAGTGCTGCACTACGGTCTCACCTGGCTAGGGTTTACCCTCGGTTGTCGGCGGGTTCTGAAACGGCAGGCAAAGCTCCGCGACGCCAACTGAATCCGGCCTGTTGGAAGCCATCGGGAGTGGGCACTCTCTGATGCGGTAGAGGCAGTGGCGCTTTAGTTCGCTCGCCGCAGGCACTGCGGGATGCTCAAATGTGCCATCCTCTTCCATTTCCAGGCGGGGCATGACTGCCTGGGATCGTTGATTTGTCACCGCCGTGAACGACACGATCTCCTGCAGGCCAATCACTTCAAAACCGACGCGCAAGACTTCCCGCGCCGCCTCGGTCGCATAGCCGTTACCCCAGTGCTCATAGGCAAGTCGCCATCCGATCTCAACGCATGGGGAGAACGGCAGCCTATCAGTGGGCACGTGCAGACCGACGAAGCCCAAGAAACTCCCCGACGTTTTCAACTCAACAGCCCAGAAACCCCACCCGCGCTCGGCAATAAGGCTGGCACAGCGGTCGGCCATGGCATCGCTCTGCTGAGCGCTCAACAGGTCGGGAAAATACGCCATGACGCTTGGGTCGGCATTGAGTTCAGAAAATGGCGCTTTGTCGCTCTGGCGCCACTGTCTCAGTACGAGTCGATCAGTTTCAGGTTCGAGAATCTGCATGGTTGTTGCTTGCCGTAGAGCGAAGGCGACTATGCGCTTCTGATGGTTCAGGTTTTGGCTACAGGCATTTCCTTCGCCACGCATTGGATCCGGCCCCTGAACAGAATTACACGCCCTTCTCGTTCGAGTTCCTTGAGGAGCCTGCTGATCACCTCCCGCGCCGTGCCCAGTTCTTCGGCGATCGCCTGGTGAGTCATGTTGATGACACCCTGACTGGCGCGGGCGCTCAACCAGTCCTCCAGGCGTTGGTCCATCCGACGGAATGCAACCTCTTCCACCAACAGCATCAGGTCATCCAGGCGGCGACCATAGGAAGCCATGATACTCGTGCGAAACGCGGCCGACGCGGCCATCATCCGGTCGAACAGTTCGCGTGGCAGCGAGATGGCCTGGGTAGCTTCCTCGACAATGGCCTCGGCCCGGTAACGCTGTCCGCACATGAGGCAGCCGATCGACAGCGTGCAGACTTCATAGGCACCCATACGATACAGAACGATTCGGCTGCCCGACGCGCCGGTCATCTGTACCCGCACTGACCCGCTGAGGATCAATGGCAGCCCTTTACAGGGATCGCCCGGGCTAAAAACAGTCTGGCCGGACGGCAACGACGCGATCTGCAACGTATTTTCCGCCTCCCTCTGAAGGAGCGGCGGCAAGCCCTCAAGTATCGGATGTTTCATCAGGAATATACCCCGTTATTTACCTGCCCGCTGTGTGACTTAGTCACTGAGTTCCCTGTTGCCCGGTTGCACAATGAAATCCCGCAACTGGATGCAGACAGGAGAGACGATATGACCACAAACATGGGAACGACAGACAGAATTATCCGCGCCTTGGTGGGAGTAATCCTCATCGCATTGGTATTTGTCGGCCCGCAGACCGCCTGGGGCTGGATCGGCCTGGTGCCTCTGTTGACGGCATTGGTCGGCATTTGCCCGGCCTACTCGTTGCTCGGCATAAAGAGCTGTAAAACCAGATCTACCCGATAATTGGGGAGTGGATAACATGCCCAGATTGACCTACAAGTTGTTGCTGATTGCGTTGACTAGCCAGTGACTCACCTTCCGCTGATCAGGACCTTGCCCGGGCTTTTCTGGAACAACGCTTTTTGAATATGATCCGCAGAGTTCGGACCATCCGCCATCGCAAAGTGCTTCTTCTCGTCGATGAAGAGGTGATGATCAGCAAGCTTTAACGGAATGTTGGTGTCGACTGCATCGGTAAACCCGGCGAGCATGATTTCAATCGGATCGGGAACGTCAACGAACGCCACTGGGTCGCCTTTTTCCTGAACCAGTTGCCTGGTTTCGGGTGTCAGCTCAACTCAACGTTGAGCAAGCTCGGCGCCATTAAGGAAAAGCGGTCTGCGTTGTCGCCGACGCAGGCTCTGCTTGACCGTCTAGCTTCAGTTCGATTTCTCTGAGTATGACGACGCCATCCAGTTAAACCAACGGCCCATCCTCAAGCTCCGCAAATCGCGGCAATCCATCAGTGAACTCAAACCATTCTGCCGCTGAATTCGCGTAGATGTGATGGCTGGGTCGGGCGTCTATTGGCGTCGTCAGTGTACCTATGCGAAGGCGCAGAACATCGGGCTTTGAGTCGAGCCGGCTATAAAGCGGGCTGCCGCATTCCCGGCAAAAGGC
Organism: Hydrocarboniclastica marina; assembly: GCF_004851605.1. Taxonomy (GTDB): domain Bacteria; phylum Pseudomonadota; class Gammaproteobacteria; order Pseudomonadales; family Oleiphilaceae; genus Hydrocarboniclastica; species Hydrocarboniclastica marina. The sequence goes on along the minus strand of NZ_CP031093.1, from coordinate 3,460,756 downwards.
CCGCTTCTTGCCGGGCCGGGACTCGTACTCCTTGACAGATTCCTGGCCTGCTGTGAACCGGAATTGGGACGCCAGGATGGGGCTGTTGGTGGCAAACGCAGAACCTTGGGCGCGACGACACTGGGAGCAGTGGCACATGGCGATTGGCCCCAGTTCGCCGCTGTATTCGTATTGTATGCGCTCGCACAGACAGCATCCCTGAAGCATCTATCCTCCTTTTGACGCACTAGCCGGGGATTTGCGAAGCGCGTTCCAGCACCCAGCAACGGGTATTGTTAGTGAAACCCAGGCGTTCGTAATAGGCGCTGGCCGCTGGGGCCGCGATAAGGATAAGTTTACAGTGCGGCCCAAGCTGGTTTTGAGTGACGCTTTGCAACTGTTTGCCAATGCCACATTTCTGGTAGGCCTGGCATACCGCGAGATCTGACAGGTAGCAGGCGTAGTGGAAGTCGGTCATGGATCTGGCAAGGCCCACCAGAGTGTCCGCGTCCCAGGCAGTGACGACCAGGTTGCTGTTCGCGATCATGCCCTCCATGCACTCGTGGTCATGAATCGGCCTGCGCTCACCCAGCGTCGACCTCTTCAGGAGGTCGATAAACTGATCGGCGGTAATTCCCGTGTTGATTCTGTATTCGATGCTCATGCTTTTCCTTGGCTAGGCTTCTTATACCGCTCCCTGAACAGGTACTCTTTAAACCAGTACCTTGTCACTCCCGCCCGGAAAGCCGGTCGTTACGGACCAGAAAGCGCCCGTCTATCCGCACTGCCAGTGGTTCACCGGCTATTGGCGGAGCGCCCTCGGGCGGCGGCCTTTGAGCATGGATATGCAAGTGCGGCTCGGTACTGGCGCCAGAATTGCCGACTTCGCCCAGGAGTGAACCCACCGTGACAGTATCCCCCGGTGACACGGTAACCCGATTCTGGCGCATGTGGGCAAGCACGATGTCAGCGTCATCGCAGCGCAGGATGACATGATTGCCCAGGCGGTTGACCATATCCTGGTCCGGAACCCGAAAATCAGGCATGCGGCCCTCCGCCGCGATCACTTCGCCGGTGCAAGGAGCGTGAAGCCGTGCGCCGAAGATTGCGTAGTCGGCAGGGTCCCCTGGCTGAAAGCCGGCTGCCCTGAAGCCCCAGGGCCCGACGCCGAAGAAGTCCACGGCATAAGACTGCCCGCGCCACGGCCGGAAGCGCTCAGTATTGAGGTCGAGCGTTTTCAGGTGGCCGTTTACCAGGGTATTGGAACCGCCGTGGCCCACCATGTAAGTCCCCGGGCCAAACGGATTCACAATGTCGACGGTGGCGGTGTTCGGCATAAAACGCCCAGATACTGCTTTGGTGCCGTACCAACCACCCGCCCCAAGAAGAAACAGTGACACAAAGACGGGAAGCCAGCGTACGACGCTTTGCGGGGTCGTGGGCATACTCGACCATTGCCGGCGCGCCGGAAGGGTCAGCGTGGAGCTCAGCCAGAGCGTTCCATAAAGCCAGGGCAACCACCAGGCGGTCAGCGCCCACTGGGAAACTAAAGCCAGCGCCAAGACCGTCGCCCCAATACCAGCGGCCTGCAGAAAAAGGCCGAGGCGGTTTGCGGCCGGGAACAATGCCAGCCATAAGAGCAACACAAGCGGCAGTGCGATCTGGACGGCGATGACAAGAGCGATCATGGCGGTGCCGATCCTCAACTAAAAAAGAGCCCCATGTCGGGTCCGGGCGCGCAGCTGTAGCTGTTCCCGACCGCCGATGGGCGGGTGGCCCGTAGCGGCCCGGTTCAGTAGAGCCTGACCAATCGACCAGGAGCGCCGCTCCCTGGTTGAAGCACGGCAAAGCCTTCGTGAGCGACCCCGCTAGCCAGCAGCTTGCTGGGTAAGGGAATGGGCGTTTACCCAATCAATGATGGTTTTCGCGACCAACTCAGGATCATCCAGCATCGGCAGATGCCCCACCTTGGGCAGCACACGCCACTCCGCCTCGGGGATGAGTTCGCGGGCAATCGGCCCATTCACTTCCGGCGGAAAGATGCGGTCAAATTCGGCCCATGCCAGCAAAACAGGGCAGGGCGCGGGCGTAAGGGGTGCCATCGCTTCAGTCGTGTTCAGCAAGTCATACTTGGCCGTACAGCCGAGCAGATCGTCGGCCATGCTGATCAGTTCCTGGCTGCTCACGCGGGCACCGTTCACCGCGTTTTCCCGCATGGCGAACTTGCGGATGATCCCCAGCCGGGAGGCCAAAGGCAGGGCCCAGCGCGTGGCACGCGTCAGCCGAACCACGCCTTTCAGCTTATCTGTGGCCTGGCGCTGGCCGCTTTTGGCAACATCCCAGCAACCGGCAGGCGAGAGTGCGCATACACTGCTCGCTCTGCCCCGGCGCGCCAGTTCCAGTGCGATCCAGCCGCCCAGTGAGTTGCCCACGAGGTGAGGACGGTCAAGCTTCAGTTGGTCCAGCGCCGCCTCTGCGTCATCGACCAGGTCACTGATGCCGATGCCGGGCCCAGCGGCTTTGCCACCTCGGTGGCCCAGAGACGTATGGGCGAAGACCTCGCAGTGCGGTGAAAGAAGAGGGACCAAGGGAGACCAGACTCTTTCGCTACAGGTCACGCCGTGAAATAGCACGACCGGTTCGCCGTTTCCTTCTCTCAACATTTTTGGGCTTCCAGATTTATAGTTATTCGCCGATCTGACGCATTAAGTAGAGCGCTCATTAAACAGAATTTTGTTGGAAAAAGGGTCCACTACCTCGAACATCCGGTCGCCCCAGGGTGCCGTGTCGATCTGAGGCCGGCAGAATCGGTACCCGTGCGCTGTGACTTCTGCGAACAGTCCGTCAAGGTCGTCGGTGTTGACGAACACTTTCGAGCCCGGCGTGCAGTCACCGGAGTGCTCGCTGAGGTGGAAAACCAGGTCGCCTTTGGACACCTGCATGTAAATCGGAAAGTCCGCTCCGAAGCGGTGCTCCCAGTCCACCGCCATCCCCAGAAATCCGAGATAGAACGCTCTGGCCTTGTCCTCATCGAAGATGCGAATTATCGGGATTGCCTGGAACGACAAAGGTACTCTCCTCAGACGCAGTAGCGTCGTCTGCAAGGGGACGGGCAGTCAGCCGCATTCCGGCCCGTTTTCAACGATCAGGAGCCCGACCGCTGTTCATGCCGGGTGCGCAGTAAAAGATAAGCAGCAAAACCCGTGGCTACGCCTGGTACTACCCCTAACACCAGTGTTACCCAGCCATGCCGGATGCCTTTGAGCTTTGCCTCATAAATAACCCATACGGCGAGAATCAGCCAACAGAAGATAACATCGAGTGAGTAGCCCGCGGCGAAAGGATTAACAAAGCCGCCGGCAAATGCGCCGAGAACGTCGGCGTTTTGTAAAAGGGGCGGCAGGACCAATATTACAAAGACAGCTGCGAAGCCGGCACCCAGTACAACGAGCAAAGCAGTGAAAAGTCGCGAGTTCATAAGGAGTCCAGTAGCGGCCACATGATATCGATGGCCTTGTTTGACGTTAACCCAAATCCCGATGGCGGCATCGAAACTCCCCGTCTAGTAGGCGGGTTCACCTCGTAGCCAGAGAATGCTGGAGCCTGGGCGCGAGCGCCCAGGCTCATCTCGGCTTTGATAAGTGAGATTACCGCTGTGAAACGCCTGTTGGCTAGACCCCGGACCAGCCACGTTTTAGATTGAACAGGTAACAACTTGGATCAATCAGACGACAACAGAACGCTGCAACACAGGCAGGCCAGGGAGGGATAGTCATGAGCGCCGACGAAGAGCAAAAGTCACAGAGCTATAACCGCTTCAAAAAACATAACGGCAAACAGTACTCAGGCATGCCGGTTGGGCGGGCCCATAAATGGTACTACGACCAGGGCGAATGGCGAGAGCGCAAGCTAACCCCGGATGAATGGGAAATCTCCTACCAGACGACAAAGCGACGCGCGGCGCAGGCACCGGAAAAGTCGGGTGCGCCGGTTGGCACGGAATACAACTGGCTCATCGTATCGCACCAGCGCGTCGACAAGCTCGATGCGAACAGCTACATGACTTGCATGGAAGGGAAAAAATTCAAGATCGCTCACAAACGGGCCAGTAACGCCAAGTGGAGCGCGAGTGAACGGGCACAGCGCAAACAGGTTATTCAATACCTTGAGCAGGTGATCGCCGAACTGAAGGAAGCTGACGAGACCGAAGTACTGCCTTACAGCGTCGGCGAACACAACCATGTATATGGTCTCAATCTGAGAACAAAAGCCGAGCTGCTTGAGATGGCGCAGGCATATTCAATCGAAGGCACCTCGAAGATGAAGCGCGACGAGCTGCTGGCAGCCGTAAAGAAACGGGTCTACCAGGCCCGGGCTGAACACGAAGGTGATGGTGAAGACGGGTCCCGTGAACGGAACGATGCCGCCGGTCGCGAGCTCGAGTCCCAGTCAAAGGACGATCTTTACCGGCTCGCCAGCGAGCGCAGGATTCATGGTCGCTCCAAAATGACCAAGTCGGAGCTTGCCAGTGCGCTCGCAAGCTAGCCGTGTATTCTCGTCTCAGGTAGTCAAAGAACCAGGGCCAGGTTCGCCCAGGCTTCGACAGGGATTCAGCCCATCGAGAAAACGGCACCGATCAGCAAATAACTGAACCCCGTTACCACGACGATCCCGAGCAGGTTGAGCGCGAATCCGGCGCGGATCATGTCTTTGATGCTCATATGTCCGCTGGAGAAGACAATGGCGTTGGGCGGTGTTGCGACCGGCATCATGAACGCACAGCTCGCGGCTATGGCGGCGGGTACGGTGAACAACAGAACCGGCACCCCCTGGGACATCGCAAGGGCCCCCAGCAAGGGCAGAAAAGCCGCTGCCGTAGCCGTATTGCTGGTTACTTCCGTCAGAAAAATGATAACCGCCGTCACCAGTGCGATCATCACCAGTGTGGGCAATGCATCTGAGCCAGACAGACTCTCGGCGATCCACTCGGCCAGTCCCGAACTGCTTATCACACCAGCCAGCGCCAGACCGCCGCCGAAGAGCAATAGCACACCCCACGGCAGCTTTTCCGCCGTCGTCCAGTCGAGTACAAATACCCGTTTCTGAAAGTCCACAGGCAGCAGAAACAACAAAATCGCTGCACCGATGGCTATGCCCGTATCGGTCAGCCAGGGCATCAGTCCGGCGGATAGCAGCGGCCTGAATACCCAGCCCACCGCCGCCAGCACAAACACCACCGCGACCAGCTTTTCAGCCTTCTGTAATGGCCCGAGTTTCGCAAGCTCGTCCCGTATCATCTCGCCGCCACCGGACTGGCCAGATAGGCCAAAATCGCTGCGGGTCAGCCACCACCAGGTCAGGCCGAGCATCACCAGAGAAACCGGAACACCCAGCAGCATCCACTGGGCGAACCCAACCTCAATGCCCTGGTTCTCTACAAGATAAGCCGCCAGTAGTGCGTTGGGCGGCGTCCCGATCAGCGTGGCTATACCGCCGATGCTGGCGGCGTAGGCAATAGCCAGCAGCAAGGCCGTGGCGTAACGCCGGGAGCCCTCGGAATCACCTTGCTCCGTCATGGCAATAACCGAAAGGCCGATGGGCAGCATCATGATAGATGTAGCTGTGTTACTGACCCACATGCTCAGGAAGGCGGTGGCCAGCATAAAGCCGCCGATCTGCCGCTTGGGCTTACTGCCGACGGCGCGCAGTGTCAGCAGCGCGATACGCCGGTGCAGGTTCCAGCGCTGCATCGCCAGCCCCAGGGTGAAACCGCCGAGGAAGAGGAAAATGATCGGGTTGGCGTAAGGCGTCGTGGCGTCACGAATACTGCCCAGATCCAGGGCTGGTATTAGCACAATAGGCAGAAGCGCCGTAGCGGGGATCGGAATGGCCTCGGTGGACCACCAGGTTGCCATTAACAGCATCAGCCCCAGCGCGGCCCAGGCTTCGGTGCTCATGCCCTCCGGTGCGGGCAGTAGTAACGTCGCCAGGAGGAGCAAAGGACCGACAATAAGGCCGATGACCTGGGTCCTGGGTAAGCCTCGCTCTGGAGGTTGCTTTGCGTCCTGCATAATCTCCAACCCTATCGCCAGCAAGAGTGATGATCCGTTCGGCCCAGTGTAACAAAGTGTGCCTGATCAGCTATATGCCATGTGCACCGAACCAGAGTGAGATCGACACCAGAGCCTGTGATACTGGTTCGCGCATCAAAGGTCGCGGACGGGCATGATTGAAACACGCAGCTGACTACCGCACGGCCATGGCTTCTGTCGCCCGTCCAGCAAAAGCCACTTCTGCAAAATGACGACACCGAGAGCGCCTATGCCGACTTCTCCTGCAGCACAGCCAGATATCCCTGACCAGGCCCCATCTCGTCAAAAGCCAGGCAACCGCATATGGCGCAACTGGTCCGGCTCGCAAACGGCAACACCGGCGGCCTGGTTGCGGCCAGAATCAGAGGCTGAGCTGGTCAGGCAACTTCGCAACGCCCGGGGCCAGATTCGGGTAACCGGAGCCGGTCACTCGTTCAGTGCACTGTGCACGACGCCCGATACCCTGGTATCGCTCGACCGGCTCCGCGGTCTGGTTAGCCACGACAGCCAGACCCAACAGGCCACTATCCGGGCCGGCTCACGCCTGCAGGATCTGGGGGAACCGCTGTGGGAGCTGGGGCAGGGTCTTATAAATCAGGGCGATGTGGACGTTCAGTCCCTCGGCGGTGCGTGTGGCACCAGCACGCACGGCACTGGGCGGGAACTGGGTTCGCTGTCGGCCCAGGTACGGGGCTTGCGTCTGGTAACGCCTGACGGTGAGGTGGTCGAAGCAGACGCCGAGCACAACGCGGAAATCTGGCAGGCGGGCGCCACCTCGCTGGGCGCCCTTGGCGTGGTTACGCAAATCACTCTGCAAAACCGCGCTCGTTACCACCTGGCTGAACACGAGTTCCTGCTGCCGCTGAACGAAGTTCTGCGCCGTTTCGATCAACTTGCCCGGGACAATCGGCACGCCGAGTTCTGGGCTTTTTTCCGGTCTGACCAGGCCATCGTCAAACTGCTCAACGAAACAGAAGCCGCACCTACCCCCGCGCCGCGCTTCCAGCTCCCCGTGAGCATGGTACTGAACCTGACCTCGCGCGTTGCCCATGGTATTCCCGGCGCTGATGGCGCTATGCAGAAGCTGCTCACCGGGCTACACAGCGAAATGCGCCGCAGCGGTCGTGCCTATCAAATCTTTCCTTCGCCCCGGGACGCACGTTTCAACGAAATGGAGTATGAGGTCCCTGTCGAGCGGGGCCTCGAGTGCGTGCAGGAGATCTTTTCAACCGTGCGCCGCTCGGGCATTCGTACCCTGTTTCCGCTGGAGTATCGGCGGGTTGCAGCCGACGATGTATGGCTTTCACCCTTCTTCGGCCGCGACAGTGCCTCGATCTCGCTGCATCAGCACATCTGTACCGATTATCGGCCGCTGTTCGACCTGGTTGAACCGATCTTCTGGAAGTACGGCGGGCGGCCGCACTGGGGCAAATTGCACTCACTGGACGCAACCCGGCTGGCGGAGCTCTATCCCCATTGGGAGGATTTCGCCCGAGTCCGCAAACAGCTCGATCCGGACGGGCGCATGCTGAACGACCACCTGCGCCGTATCCTGGTGCAGCCATGAGCAACCGCGCCCGCAATATCTGGACACAAGCGGAGGCCAAATACTTCCAGCAACTGCAGGCTACGCTCAAAGCTCAGGGTTTCTTGCGCCCCAGCCTGGTGATCGATCTCGACCGTCTGGATCACAACATTCAGGAGGTGATGTCCTCGGTCCAGCGTGCCGGCAAGCAGCTCCGTGTGGTGGAAAAGTCTCTGCCGTGCCCGGGACTTCTGGGCTACATCGCCAACAAAACGGCTGCCCGACGGCTCATGTCCTTCCATCAGCCCTTCCTGAACCAGGACGCGGGCCTCTGGCCGGACGCTGACATCCTGCTGGGCAAACCGATGCCGGTCGCAATGGCAGAGCGCTTTTACCAGAAACACAGGGGCGCGTTTGATCCACGCCGCCAGCTGCAATGGCTGATCGATACACCGGAGCGGCTACAGCAATACCTGGCGCTGGCCCGAAAACTGGGTACCCGCCTGAATATCAATCTGGAGCTGGACGTTGGCCTGTGCCGGGGCGGCATTGCGGAAGGGCGGGCCGGCACTGAAGCACTTCGCCATATCCTGAGCACCATCGAGCAACAGCCTGAGCACTTCGCCTTTACCGGTTTTATGGGTTACGACCCTCACGTCGTCATGCTGCCCCGGCTGCTCGGCACGCCGGCAAAGCTGCTCGCGCACGCGATGGCGGTATACCGGGAGCGGGTGGACCAGGTACAGCAGGACTTTCCGGCGCTCTGGGCGCAGGCTACGGAGATTAAAGATCAGCCGGGCCTGACACTCAACACGGCGGGAAGCCCTACCTATCGGCTACACGAAACAGAGACGGTCAGTAACGAAATCTCCGTCGGCAGCGGCCTGCTCAAACCCGCTGACTTCGACCTGCCGTCCCTGAGCGGCCATCAGCCCGCTGTGTTTATCGCCACACCGGTACTGAAAAACACCGGCCCGTTGCGCCTGCCCGGTCTCGGTGATCCAGCGCGTCTGCTTCCAGGGCTGGGCCGCGGTCGGCGCGACACAATTTTCATCTACGGCGGGAACTGGCTGGCGGATTATGTCTGGCCCCCTGGCCTAAAGCCGAACCGTCTCTACGGCAGAAGCTCAAATCAGGAGATCGCAACCGTGAGTGCATCAGTGGGGCTGAAAGCTGACGATCTGGTTTTCCTGCGACCCCGGCAGAGCGAGGCCGTGCTGCTGCAGTTCGGCGATCTGGTGATCGTGCGGTCCGGGGAGGCGGTCGATACGTGGCCTGTGTTTGATCAGTGAGTCGAAACGTCAGGCATAAACGGCTCTGAGCGCCCTGGCACCGTTAAGGTTTAAACCAGTAGAAGAAAGGAATGCTGATGAAGAAGACAAGGAACCCTGTAACCATCGCGTAAGCTGCACCCTTCTCAAACAGAGTCGCAAACCGCTTTACGTCCAGGTCTTTATAGAGGATCCGGTAGTATTCGGAGCGAGGCACGAAGGGCAGCGTGCATGCATAGGCAAATATGAATGTATTAAAGAACCCGAAGTCGAGCGTGCCGGTTTCCCAGTAGTCACCAGAGGGTTTCAGCTTCTTTTTCAGGCGCCGGGTGAGGGTTAAACGAAGTGTAAAAAGGCTGAGTATAGCTGTGCCCATTCCTGCTACTGCAGCGAAAGCAAACACAATTTCCAGGGGTATTGTGTTCATTCGTATGCTTGGTCAAACTCGACAAATCTATTAATCAAAAAGGTAGATCAAGGGCCCGAACAAGAAAAAAATTGCCACACCCCCTATTGTTGCGTAAGCAGCCGCTGTCTCGAACCAGTTTGCGAATGATTTTACATCCAGATCTCTGTAGATCAGGCGGAACCTTTCAGATCGTTGTACGTAGGGGAGGGTACAAGCCCACGCAAAAAGGGCTGTGTTGATAAACCCGAAATCTAACGTACCGCTATCCCAGTATTCGCCGTTTGGTTTGAGTTTTTTCTTCAAGCGGTGCGTTAAAGTTAGCCTAAGCACCAGCAGGCCCAGCAGCATGGATGCTGCACCGGCCAAACCCACCAAACCGAAAAAAGTTTGAAGTGATATCTCAGGCATCATTTCGCCATATCGTAGGCTAGATTTATCAGGTCTTTAACGAGATAGTCTGCGCCGACTGCTATTGCCCCCCCGGCGACTACTCCAATAACAAGGCCGACTGGCGTTAAGGCTATAACCGTACCGATAACTGCGCCGGCACCAAGCCCAGCAAAAAAAGATCCACCCTGAACAACCGCTTCCCGCTCCCAATTACCGCCGCTCTGCCAGGTATGATAAACGCCATTGGCGCGGATATAGCCGTCGAGCAGAATCACGCCCGGTCCCAGTACCCGCCCTACCTTCGCAAACTTCGCGAGTTTCTGGACGTCTGCCGTGTCGCGAACAGGAATAGACTCCCATACCGTGCGACCGGTGGCGTTTGTGGTCTGGCGCATGCCGAAGGTGTTCTTGTTCAGGTAGTTTAACGACTTACTGTACAGAACCTGGTTCATCTCTTTGAATGCCGCGCCCGCACGCAACTTTGCCGCATTAACCATACGCGGCGCAGCGCGATGGTTCTTGAGGTCCTGGTACTGTTTGTTGGCGAAGTCGTATTTGTCGATGGCTTCAAGCACCTTGCTGGATTTCGCCACGGCGGCACCCATACCGTTCCCGCCGAAGGTATTCAGGTCGCCGACCACGTTTGGGATGCGCGTCTCCCATAGCAGATTTGCCAGCCCCATCACGGCTGCTCCGCCAGCGTACTGGCTGAGGCTGAACAGGTTCTTCTGCTCTTCTGAGGTACAGGTCAGGAGCGGACTGATACTTATGTCAGCCGCCTGATCAGCGGAAGGCACAATAACGGGACGGTTGGGAGGACAATTGCTGTTGGCGCTGGCGGTCTGCCAATTGGCCGCCAGAAAGCGTCGTTCGAACTCGTCCGGCGCCATGTTTTGGGGACAAGCGTTCTGGGCGATCTTGCGGGGTGTACTGACGGTCCGGGGGTAGAAAATCGATGAGGCCATGGTCTTCCTTGAGGGTATGTCGTCCGTGATTTGCGCCTCGCTGAGGCCGTTGCCCCCGCCCAACCTTTCAGGTAGGTAATGCGCTCATGGACGGAAGTTTAAGAATCATCTGCCAGGAAGTAAAGTTCGTTTCAGCACTTACTGGCTTTTGCATAGATAAAAAGCCTGGCGAGGGTTACCGAAACATTTACACGCAGGGCGCAGAGCATGGGTGACGCGGGGTGGGGGAAGTACGAGATTGCGATCAGGCCGTCCGGCTACGCGATGCACGGCTACGGGCAGATCACTCATCGGGCGACGAGCGAAGGTGGTCCGCTGTTCGCTCGCAGCCTGTTCTTTCGCGATAAAGACGGCAAGACCCTGATCTTCTGCTGCCTGGACCTTGGCTACGTCACCCACGCCATGCGCGCTGGCGCTGTCGAGCAATTGGCTTCCCGGATGGGCTCGGGCTTTAACGCAGAGTCGTTTGTGCTCACCTGCACCCATACCCATTCCGGCCCCGGCGGTTGTGCCCATGAGGTGCTCTACAATCTGGTCACCCCCGGATTCCAGCCCGAGCACCTGCAGGCCGTGGTCAGTGCAATTGTAGAGTCGGTGGTTCAGGCATGGATGACCGCGGAAGAGACTGAACTCTGGTTGGGCTCCGGTTGCTTTGATGAGCACGTGCCCGTGGCCTGGAATCGCTCGCTCAGAGCCTGGAATCGCAACCCCGACGTCAGTCCTTACCGCGAGGGCGAAAACCACAAAGCCCTGGACCGGCGAATGCAGGTGCTGAGTCTGCGCCGGGACGGGCAGGTGAAGGCGCTGTTGTCTCTGTTCGGCGTACACGCCACCTGCCTGGGCAGTTCGCTCAACCAGCACAATGGTGACAATAAAGGCTACGCCGCGGCCGAAACCGAAGCCCGGCTCGGCGACGGTGCGGTTGCGATCTTTGCCCAGGCTAAGGCGGGAGATGTCTCACCGCACTACCACGGCCCAGGCCAGGCCGACCGCCGCAAGGCGATAAAGGGTGAGGCGGAATACGCGTACGCCGAGTCCAACGGCCGCAAACAGAGTGAGCTCGCGCTGGTGATCGCGGCATCCCCAGCGCAGGACAGAATCAACGGACCATTGGACGGTGTGCTGACCTACGTCGATTTCAGCAATGTCCATGCTGACCCCGGATTCGCCAACGGCGAACCCGAAGCCCGGACCAGCGACCCCTGCCACGGCGTTTCGTTCGCAGCGGGGACGCCGGTGGATGGGCCCGGTGTCGCGCCGGCGCTGCTGCCGCTGTTGCGGCTGGCGAGCCGAGCGCGCCGCGCCCTTAAGCAGGGTGCTCTGTCGCAGCGTGACGCTGAGGAGCGTGCATACTTCCGCCGGCTCTACCGCTCACAGGGCCCCAAGGACATCTTCATGGAGTTGGGTCGGCGACAGAATGGCAAGCGCCCCCGCATCCCCGGCTTTATTGACCCGCTGGTGGCGGAACTGAACCGTCAGGAGAAGGCAGGGGCCATCAAGGAAAGCGAAATGGTCCCGTCAGTGTTGCCGCTGCAAATTGTCCGGCTGGGAAGCCTGGCACTGGTCTGCTGTCCCGGCGAGTTCACAACGACGTCCGGCAGACGCCTCATCGAGACCGTAAACACCTGCCTGAAGGGCTCCGGTATCAGCCAGACGTTGATCTGCACCTACTGCAACGAGTACATGGGCTACGTCACCACCTATGAGGAGTACCAGGAGCAGGCCTACGAGGGCGGACACACGCTCTATGGCCAGTGGAGCCTGGCCGCGTTCCAAACCCGTTTTGCCCAGCTGGCCGCAGAGCTGCCCAAAGCTGCTGCGGATCGCAACTACGACAGGGCGACCCGACCGGTGCCGCCACCGGACCATGAGCTTTCCCGGCGGTCCGGCTTACCGCCCTGGCAATAGCCAGAAACGTGAGTGGCTGAAAAACAGGGCCGGCGAGGTAGGCGCGTCCTCTCGGTCGATATGTGTACATCAGTTACAGTAATTTACAATGCGGGATCTGTCGCCTGTCTATACTCCAGCTGGCTCTGAGTAAGGGTATCCGAGTCAGTTAGCAAGAAAGAGAAACTTTCTAATCTGGAGAAGGCATGAAAGAGTTCAAACGTTCAGTTCTGGTTCTGGCGGTAGCATCGAGTCTTTCCCTGGCAGGTTGTGGTGGAGGATCCAGTTCAGATTCCTCTGAGTCGCCGAACTCTTCCGGCGGCGGTACAACAACTGAGTCCCAGACCATTACGGCCATCGATGGCTATCTCGAACGCGCTGATGTGTATATCGACGCCAACGACAACGGGCAGTTTGACGAAGGCGAAGTTAAAGTCGGCACAACAGGCGAGAACGGAACGCTGGAGATCTCTGCCGAACAGTTCAGTCAGCCGCTGGTTGTTGTCGCGGTAGAAAACGTGACCTGGGATTCTGACAGTGGCCTGGTCGATACGCCCTTTTCACTCAGTGCAGAAGCCGGTTCGGACTATGTGACACCGTTTACCGACCTGGCCAAGAAGACAGGCAAGTCAATCTCTGAACTGGCTCAGGAGTTGGGCGTAGATGCCGCCATTCTGGCCGGGGATTACATTAAGGCGAAAAGCGACGCGGCGCAGGCAGAAGAAGCCGGGGTGGTCCACGCGCTCGCCCGTTTTGTGGTCGCGGAGGCCAAGCAGGCTACCGACATCAGCACAGTCGCCAGTAATCTGGGCGCCGCCAAAAGCGAAATAGTGGCCCAGGTTAAAAGCGGGAAGAATGCGGATGATATCGAGCTGGACCTGGAAGACAGCGGGGCTATCAAAACCGTAGAACCAACCCGCCTTGCCTTCTCCAAAGCGGCGCTGCAGGACACCAACTGGTCCATGTTCCGGTTTGATGACAACGGCGACAACGAGCAGTTCTATGTCCGGTTTGGCACCGCTAACCAGGCAAACACGGTATGTATCAACAACGAGACATTTGTTTTCCTGAAGGGTGACGAGACTGTCGCCAAACCGGATGATACCTGCGCGGCAGGCTCGACCTTTGAAGTCTCAGCAAATGGCAAGCTCATCCTGGCCGGGGAAGACAGCGACGGCGCCTGGCGTGATGAATTCACCATGCTCTACCGGCACACCGGCGACGGTATTGCAACATACGTCATGATCAGTGACCTCGGCGAGCTGCTGTGGATGGACAGCGTCAATGTGCTCGAAGACGCAGGCGACTTCGCCATTGCTGAAGACGTGACCTACTACATGTTAAGTGACGACAGCGCCACCCGTGACGAAGTTGAGTACATCGTGGGCAAGATGTCGTACACCGTAGCCGGAGCGGAGCCCTTCACCGTAGGTGGCGAGGAACAGTCCCTCAATCTGGGCAACCTGGAGTTCGGCGACCTGGACGGCAGCTTCTCTGGAGCAACCTCGTTCAGGTCCGTGCCGCTCTACACGATGGAAGGTTGGGAAACGAGTGATAACGACATCCTCATCACAGTTGAAGAGGCGAGCACGGACGAAGACTATGAACACTGGTTCTTCGAGTACCGCAAAGCGGGCAAGCTCGCCCTGATGATGGACTATAAGCCGAGTACTAGCGGTGAGAGTCTGTTCCTGCAATCCGAGAGTGAAATGCTGATCAAAGAGCTCGCCGCGCAGGTCGAGGCCCGCAACAGTGGGCAGCAGGGCGACCAGTAAGCGAAACCTTCTCGTGCGGGATGTCGCCCGCACGCTCAGTTAACCCTGGCCGGCTACCCGATCTTTGTAGCTGGCCAGGCCTCTGCAGGCTCTCCCCGCCCAACGGGTTCGCCGATGACCTCCGTAAGCTGCCGCACTCACCTCACCGCAAATGGATCCCGGAAAGAATCTGGTGGGACTCTTGAGGGAATTCCCAGTCCAAAATAATCCAGAATTCAAGCTAGTCACCCAACCCATCCCAACCCAAAAGAACCCAACAGAACCCGCAAATCAGCTTGTACGGGATCGCCGCTCTGGGCCGGTTCCTGTTGTAAAGTGTACGGGAAGACATGGCTCGCAAACCGGAGGCTCCGCCCGTGGCTAACTCACCCGTACGCACTGAAGAAAACGGACACGTCTGCACAATCATTCTGGACCGGCCCGAAAAGAAAAACGCTGTGGACCGGCAAACCGCTGAACTCTTGCGGGAAGCTTTTGAGCACTTTGAAGCCAGCGATACGCTTAGAGTCGCGGTGCTCTGGGGTGGCAACGGCACTTTTTGTGCGGGCGCCGACCTCACTGCCATGGGCGACCCCCAGACCCGCAATGTCGTCGACCCCGAGGGCAAAGGGCATGGCCCGATGGGGCCCAGCCGGATGATGCTGAGCAAACCGGTGATCGCAGCGGTTTCCGGCTATGCCGTCGCCGGCGGCCTGGAACTGGCTCTGCTGTGCGACCTTCGCGTCGCGGAGCAGTCCGCGGTATTCGGTGTGTTCTGTCGGCGGTGGGGCGTGCCACTGGTGGATGGCGGCACCGTACGTCTGCCCCGTATTGTCGGCCAGTCCCGCGCCCTGGACATGATCCTGACTGGCCGCCCCGTCGACGCGGATGAGGCCTTTCAGATCGGGCTGGCCAACCGTATAGTCCCAGACGGAACCGCCCGGCAAGCCGCCGAAGCACTGGCCGCGCAGATTGCTGAGTTTCCCCAACAGTGCATGAAAGCCGATAGGGCGTCGACGTACCGCCAGTGGGACCTTTCACTGGAGGATGCCCTCCAGAACGAGGGCCGGCAGGGCTATCCCGTTATCCATGAGGAGGCGCTGACCGGAGCTGACCGATTTGCGAAAGGCGCGGGGCGGCATGGCCAGTTCGAGAACTAAGTTTGGCCCGAAAAAGCTGAGCGGCAAAGAAGCTGCAAAACAGGCTGGACGCACACTCAACAGCGGCGCCTTCGCGCCGACAGATCTTCGTAGTCATGACCGATACCAGCACCAGAGCTTTCAGCCGGAAGGACAACTTGGCCACGGCGGGAGTATCGATGGTGGTGATTTCATCCTGAACACTCCCTCGGCCATAGAACTGACCAGGCTGAATCTTTTCCAAAGTGTTGAAGACTTTGGGGGCCGGGCGGTCATCACTTAGAGGACGCGGCCGCCGGAATCAGGCGCGCCTGGCTGCTGTAGCCGAAGGCGAAACCTGTTCCCTCGTTTAATGGGCGCGCCCTGGCCGCGAAGGATAATTGGCGGGGGATGGTCCGCGAGGAACCACTGGGAAGGAGTCAGGGTATAGTTTGGATTCCGCCTGACGTCCAACGTGCCTTTAGTTTTGACCGATTCGGTCCAGTGCCTCCACGCGCCGGATCTCCGAATCGTCAAATAGTCGCTCCCGCAAGCGCTGGATTTCCGCTTCTCGATCCTGCGTGGCCATGCCACTGTCGATGATGGTCTGGCGTTGTTGCTGGTAAGCGGTGTATTGCTGTTCCCACTGGGCCTTTCGCTGGTCCAACTGCGCCAGCCGATCGGCTGCCTCGGGGCCAAATTGCTGTTCCCGTAAGGCACGGATCTCCGACTCGCTGGTGCCCTGCTCGCGTAGCTGCTCCACCTTGTGCTGCACCGCCACCGGCGCCTGGGTGGCGGTTACCATCTTCTGCAGGGTATGGGGTAGGGCGTTTGTCAGGGAAGTCAGCCGCGCCTGTTGTTCCGCTTCGGGCAGGTTAGTGCTCTCCATGATTTCCCGACGGGACAGCTGGAATTCGTCGTAGGCGTTCTCCAGCCCGAAAAAGGCGTCGTTGGCCTCGGCGTCGAACCAGCTCTGGCGCAATGCCCGGCGCTGTGCGACGACGTTACGCATGCTCGCCGAAGTCCCGTCGTGGGACGGCAAGTTGGATATGGCTTCCTTGGCCCCCATGTATTGCCCGAACAGCCTCCAAGCCTGCTGCGCCGCTTCCGGCGGGAGGTGACGGTTGATATGGTGCGCCAGCCTGGCCTTCACCGTTTCGAAGTCCTCTTCGCCGATCGTGGTCAGGAAATAGTCGAATACCTGGCGCACGCCAGGGGAGACAATGAGCTGGCCGTTGGCATCGGCTTTGAGTTCGCCGTCCACCGCGGTGCCGTCTAGGGACTCAGGGCGCTCCCCGAGGCTGCTCCCCATGGCGGCGTAATAGGCCAGTGGATTTTCTTCGTGCTTGGGCGCTACAGGAGCTGGGGCATTGACAGGAGAAGCGGAGGGCGGGGTGGACAGGGCAGAAGTGGTGGATATTGTTTCCCGTGGTGGCGTGGGCTCCGTCAGGTAAAGCTGTACCCCAACGACGATAGCCAGAAGGGCAAGCAGGACAAAACCCGTTTTTATTATTCTGGCATGCATCTGCGTTCTCGATTTTGTCTCAGTAAATAGGACTCAAGGACTATGGCAGACTGACTGTCTGCGTAACTCGGCCCTTGCACCGAGGCAATGTTCCGAATCGTGGGAATCCGTTGCCTTAACACTGCCTCGTTGGCCCGAGGCCTCGACCTGAGGCCATGGTCAGTTATCCCTGCGCCCGCTGCCTCAATCAGTGTCTCCCGGCGCGCCAAATCCCAACGCACTGGACAGAACCGGGTCGGACTTGATGTTTTGCCAGTCGGCCTCGCTCCCGAGCAGTGCAAGGCTTACCCGCCCCATGGCCCTAAGATAGACCGGCATTTCCTCCTGCCGGGCGCCATTGCAGAACTGGTACCCGAGGTATTCGACACAATTGACCAGGGCGTTCAGTGCCACTCGATCGGGCGCGGTGCGACCGTCGGCGACCAGCATGTCGCTTAGCAAATTTGAAATCCGTTCGTTGTGCTCGGTTCGATGAACTCCAACAGGGGACGTGAGGTCGTGCAGTTCCCGAAACCGGGCTTCCATCAGTTTGCCCTGTGATCGTCCCCAGTTCAGGTAGCCCACCAGCACCGTAGGCAGGTAGTGAATGGCGCTCTCCCGCTGTATGGAAAAAACCTCCGTAAATAGCACTTCAAGCTCCTCGTTGCAGCGCATTACCACTGCCTCTATCGCCTCCCAGACAGAAGAGAAGTACTTGTAGAACGTTGGCCGTGAGACTCCGGCGGATTCCAGAATGAGCTCAACGGTGGTGTTATGCAGCCCGCGCTCGCTGTAGACCTCCCGCGTGGCATTGAGAATGCGCATACGCATGTGCATTTTTGGGCCCGTGCTTCCGGGCGGACGTCCTCTTCCCTTGCCGCCAGACTGCTTGGGCGCCATTTTGCCTCCATGATTATTTAACACGCATGTTAATTTTTTCGCAACCCCAGTGCGTTGGCAATCATACCAAACGGGCGTCTGCACGGCAGCGTATGCGTAGGGCTGAGGCTTAGTGCACAACGTTTTCACGACCACGGATCGGCAGGCTTTATAGAAAGTTAATATTAATATCAGTGTTAATTTTAATTGTTCCTCAGTTAGTATGGTCATGTTTTGAGCAGCTCCATCTACGCCCAAGGCAATCGAACAAAAACAAGATCAAGGAGAAACAGATGAAAACAACAACTTATCTAGGCCCCGTGTTCGCCCTGCTGTTGGGCGCCGGTGTAGCGCCAGCCCAGGCCGGTTGGTTCGACTGGCTCAATAGCAACGACACCTACACCGAAACCCGTTATCCCATCGTCTTGGCCCACGGCCTGTTCGGCTTTGACGACATAGCCGGCTATGGCTACTGGTATCGCATTCCGGAAGAGTTGCGCCGCAGCGGTGCTGAGGTCTACGTCAGCCAGGTCGCCTCCGCTAACAGCACCGAACTGCGGGGCGAACAACTGGCGCGTCAGGTCGAGACCATTCTGGCGGCAACCGGCGCTGAGAAAGTTAACCTGATCGGTCACAGTCATGGCGGGCCCACGGTCCGCTACGTGGCCTCGGTTTATCCGCAGTACGTCTCGTCCGCGACGAGCGTCGCGGGGCCGAATACCGGAGCGCTGGCGGCAGATCTGCTACAGGGGGTCGCTGAAAAGGCACCGCTCACCGGAGATGTATTGGCCAGCGTGGTCGACGGGTTCGCTGGATTCCTGGATTTCATTTCCGGAGGTGGCTACGAGCAGGACTCGCTGGCGGCGATGAATGCGCTGTCAACAAGGGTCATGGCCGAGTTCAACGCCAGCCATCCTCAGGGGATGCCGGCCAGGTTTTGTGGCGAGGGCAATGAGCTTGAGGACAACGGCGTTCGTTACTACTCCTGGTCTGGTGCCAACCCCGCAACCAACATTCTGGACATCGGCGATCTCGGTCTTGTCGCGTCCTCTATGCTGTACACAAGGGAGGGGCTGGAGAGCGACGGCATGGTTGGGACATGCTCTAGCCATTTGGGCAAGGTAATCCGGGACGACTATCGCATGAACCACTTGGATGAGGTTAACCAGGTGCTGGGCCTGGTGAGCCGCTTCGGGACGAGTCCGGTCTCGGTATTCCGCCAGCATGCAAACAGGCTCAAGCTGAAAGGACTGTGACGACCTGAACCGGCTAAATAGACGAACCCTCACCTTGGAGCGAGGGTTTCCCTTTTAAGAACATCAACGGGAAAAGCAATGCTGGCTATGTGCCACCCCTGGTGAAAATGCTGAACTCGGGGCCAGGTCCTGCCCGTACTCCTTCCACCCCAGTAAAGGCTAAGACTACGACCTGGCCTCGAATTTACTGTCCCCAAAGTTCGTCCCTACCCATTTATCAAAAGATGCGTCCAGATGCTGGCGCCGTACCCCAAAGCTATAACCGGGGTCCATTTCAAATGGCTCAGGAAGGTATAGTGGCCACGGGCCTGACCCATCAGCGCGACGCCGGCTGCGGAGCCAATGGACAACATGCTGCCGCCGACGCCAGCGGTGAGGGTGACCAGCAGCCACTGTACATCCGACATTTCCGGGTTCATGGTCAGGACGGCGAACATCACGGGAATGTTGTCCACCAGGGCAGACATCACGCCGATCAGCACATTGGCGATCGTAGGGCCGAGCTCACCATAGAGCGTAGCGGACATCATGCCCAGGTAACCAATAAAGCCCAGGCCGCCGACTGCCATGATCACGCCAAAAAAGAAGAACAGGGTGTCCCATTCGGAGCGGGCGATATGGTCGAAGACGTCAAAGGGTCTGCCCGCGCCCGAATCACCCGGCGGTGACTCCACGCTCTCGCTCCAGCGGGAAGATTCCTGCTGTTTGAGGTAGTACCCGGTCAGTTTCAGGTAGCCCAGGCCGAACATCATGCCGAACACCGGCGGGATGTGGAGGAACTGGTGGAAGCAGACGGCTGTGATAATGGTCAGCAGAAACAGCCCGCAAATCACCAGGCCGCCGGTTTTTATCAGGTTACCGGTCTCGCTCGGCGCCGCAGGTCTTCCTTTGGGTAACGCAAAATGCATGCAGACGGCCGGCACCAGAAAGTTGACCACGGCGGGGATAAACAGGAGGAAGAAGTCCTGAAAAGGCAGCACGCCTTTTTGCCAGACCATCAGTGTGGTGATGTCCCCGAACGGGCTGAAAGCGCCGCCGGCGTTGGCACCGACGACAATATTGATACAGGCCAAAGAGATAAACGTGGGGCTGTCCTTGCCTACGGCCAAAACCACGGCGCACATGATCAGTGCCGTGGTCAGGTTATCCGCCACCGGCGAGATGCTGAAGGCGAGTACACCGGTGACCCAGAACAATCCGCGATAGCCCAGGCCCTTACCCAGCAGCCAGTTGCGAAGCTGGTCGAAGACACCGCGTTCCAGCATGGCGTTGATGTAGGTCATGGCCACCAGCAGGAAGAAAAACAGCTCGGCATACTCAAGGAAGTTGTGGCGGATTACTTCTTCTACGGTGTCCGGGTAGCCGCCTGAACGGTAAGCGATTGCCAGCAGTATCCAGATGAGACCCGCTGCAATGAGCATGGGTTTGGATTTCCGAAGATGAATTTTCTCTTCAAGCATGACCAGCAGATACGCGACCGCAAAAATAGCGAGGGCCGCATAGCCGAACGGGCTGTGGGTCAGATCGAGGGTTTCGCTATGGGCTTCCTGCGCCATACCTGGCATGGACACCAGCAGTCCGCCGAACAACGCCAATAGGTGCTTCATTTTGCGCTCCACTCGGTCTCGATAAAGGGGGTTAGTGTGTATTTCGCTAGCTGGCTGGGGAAGCATGGCAGGTTGGGCCGTCATGACTTCTGGCTCGGCTAGACTTTGCCAGCAGACAGACCTGCGGATCGAACGACGCCAGGTTGCGCAAGTTGACTGCTCGCACCGATATGTTGAATTCTGGTTGTCCTGGTGAGCGGCAACTTAAGGCCGCTCAAGCTTCGTTCTGAACAGCCCGGCGAGGGAGAACGAATAGCAGCTTGCCGGCTCAGGCAGACTGGAGCCTGCACAGGAGGTCAGGATGAATTGTAGCGGGTCCGTGAGGCCTTGCTATCAGCAGATCCACTACTGCAAAGATTTAACAGCGAACCGGACGGACACGCACTCAAGCGGATCTCAACAGAATAACGCGATGAGCATCAACCAAACGACCAGGGCAAGACCGATGCGAAAGAACATTCTGATCACGGGCGCCAGTACCGGGCTTGGCGAGGGTATGGCCCGCGAGTGGGCGGCCAAGGGCTGCAATCTGGCGCTCTGCGCACGTAGTGCGGGCAAACTCGAGGCGTTGCAGCGGGAGTTACAGCAGGCCTACCCGGACATTCGGGTGCTGGTTCGTGGGCTGGACGTGTGCGAATACGATCAGGTGTTTGAGGTGTTCGAGGGCTTCCGGCACGAGCTGGGCAGTCTTGACCGCGTAGTGGTGAATGCAGGCATCGGCATTTCGCAGCCGGTCGGATATGGGCGATTCGAGGCCAATCGTCAAACGGCGGAGACCAACTTTGTGGCTGCCATTGCCCAGAGCGAGGCGGCTATGGCGATCTTCCGGGAGCAGAACAGCGGCCATCTGGTGCTGATGTCGTCGGTCAGCGCGGTTCGTGGCTTCCGGGGTCCGATGAACATATACGCCGCAACCAAGGCCGCCGTCGCCACTCTGGCGGAGGGCCTGCAGCTGGATACCCGGGGTACGCCAATAAAGGTCAGCAACATCATGCCCGGGTTTATCCTCACGGATATCAACCGCGACACCAAAAACGCACCCTTCCGGGTGGATCTGGACACCGGGGTCAAAGCGCTGGTAAAAGCGATCGAGTCCGAACGCCGCCGAGCCTATGTGCCCTGGTGGCCCTGGACGCCGCTGAGTTATGTATTGAAGGCCATGCCCTTCGGGCTGTTCGCCAGGGTAATGTAAACCCGAGTTGACCTTGCCCCCACAAGCCTGAGAGTCATGCCCGCAGGCCCTGCTGACCGTCCGACAGCACCACCCCCTGCGAAGCCTCCGCCATCTCCCGCAGGTAATCCCAGGTCACCTTCATCCGGGCGATGTCCTTCAGCTCCGTGCGCATCAGCATCCAGAACGTTCGGGTAAAACTCACTTGTCCGGGAAGCACGACTGAAAGCCGGCTGTCACGATCGGCCGAAAAGGCGGGAAGGATGGCGAGTCCGGCACCGGCGGCCACCGCTTCCTGCTGGGCCAGCACGCTGGTGCTGCGCAGGCTGACGTCGTCCGAGCCGGTGATCTCATCAAGAAACAGCAGGTCCCTGCTGAACACCAGATCGTCGACATAGCTGACGAAGCGGTGGCGCTTCAGGTCGCTGCGTCTGGTGATAGGCTTGTGTTCCTGCAGGTATTCTCTGCTCGCGTAAAGCTGCAGGACGTAGTCCGTCAGCCGGGTGAACATGTACGGCCCCCGCTCCGGCCGCTCCAGCGTTATGACGATGTCGGCTTCGTGGCGGGCCAGGCGCAGGGCGCGGGGCAGGGCAAGCAGATCAAGATGAAGGTCCGGGTAGCGTTGGCTGAGGTCGGCCAGCTGCGGCGCCAGCACTATCGTGCCGTAGCCTTCGGTGGCACCGATGCGTACCTGCCCGGACAACCGGCCTTCCGGGTTGGGCAGGCTCTGCTCGATCCTGACGCTGGCGCTTTCCATCAGCTCGGCATGGGGCAGCAGGCTTCGCCCCGCTTCAGTCAGGCGGTAGCCGGACGTTTCCCGCAAAAACAGCGGCGTGCCAATACTTTTTTCCAGTGCCTGCACGCGGCGGGATACCGTGGTGTGATCCACCCCGAGTCGCCGCGCCGCGGTGGTCACCCGACCGGCCCGGCTGAGCTCGAGGAAGAAGCGCAGGTTATCCCAGTCCATAGTTTTACTCGTCGCCTGTTTGCCCGTTTACCTGTACGCGAGTTGCGCGGGCCTGGTGAGGTAGTGCAAAAATGCAGACTAAGGCTGCAGATGACGGCATTGTATCAGGTAAAACTGCACTGCTACTCTTGGGCAATCCACGGGAGGCCCCGACAAGTTTGAAGCTTCCCAGCCCGCCATGAGGCCAACGCTTCGCTGCCACAGCAGGAAAAAATCCATGACCACGCCTTCGGCCACCTCCGTTCCAACCGTAAAGCTTCTGATTGACGGCAAGTTCGTTGAATCGACAACGTCAGAGTGGATGGATGTCACCAACCCGGCCACTCAGGAGGTGCTGGCCCGCGTACCCATGGCGACCGCATACGAACTCAGCGCGGCTGTCAGCAGCGCCCGGGCCGCTTTCAAAACCTGGCGCAAAACGTCCATCGGTACGCGGGCGCGGATCTTCCTGCGGTACCAGCAACTGATCCGGGACAATATGGCAGAGCTGGCGGCGATACTGACCGCCGAACAAGGCAAGACGCTGCCGGATGCCGAGGGTGATGTGTTCCGCGGGCTGGAAGTGGTGGAACACGCGGCCTCGATCGGTAACCTGCAACTCGGCGAATTCGCCAACAACGTCGCCGCGGGCGTAGACACCTACACGCTGATGCAACCGCTGGGGGTCTGCGCCGGCATCACCCCGTTCAACTTCCCGGCCATGATTCCCCTGTGGATGTTCCCGATGGCTATCGCTACGGGGAACACGTTCGTGCTCAAGCCTTCCGAGCAGGACCCGATGGTGACCATGCGCCTGGTCGAGCTGGCGATGGAAGCGGGTATTCCGCCTGGCGTTCTGAACGTCGTACACGGCGGTAAAGACGTGGTCAACGGCATCTGCGACCACCCGGATATCAAGGCGGTGTCCTTTGTCGGCTCGACTGCTGTCGGCACGCATGTCTATAACCGGGCGACCGGCACCGGCAAGCGCGCGCAATGCATGATGGGCGCCAAGAACCACATGGTGGTCCTGCCGGATGCCGACAAGGAGCAGACACTCAACGCCCTGGCAGGCTCCGCGTTCGGCGCGGCCGGGCAGCGGTGCATGGCCATTCCGGTCGTGGTTCTGGTGGGCGAGTCCCAGACCTGGCTCGGGGAGCTGGTCGAGCGCGCAAAAACCTTGAAAGTGAACGCCGGGCACGAGCCGGGCACCGACATTGGCCCGCTGATTTCCCGGGCGGCGCTGGACCGGGTGCACCGCCTTGTCGAGAGCGGCGAGAGCGAAGGCGCCCGGCTGGAGCTGGACGGGCGCAAGCCGGCGGTTCCGGGCTATGAAGACGGCAACTTCTTCGGCCCGACGGTGTTTTCGCAAGTGAACACGGAGATGAGCATCTACCGGGAAGAAATCTTTGGCCCGGTGCTATGCGTTCTTCACGCGGCGACCCTGGACGAGGCGATCGAGCTGGTCAATGCCAACCCCAACGGCAACGGAACGGCAATATTCACGCGATCCGGAGCCGCCGCGCGGCATTTTCAGGAGGAGATCGATGTCGGCCAGGTGGGCATTAACGTACCCATCCCGGTGCCCGTACCGTTATTCTCCTTTACAGGCTCCCGTGGCTCAAAACTCGGTGACCTGGGGCCCTATGGCAAGCAGGTCATACAGTTCTATACCCAGACCAAGACGGTAACGTCGCGATGGTTCGGCGAAGATGATGTGGGTGGCGTGAACACCACCATAACTCTCAAGTAGGGTGGGCCCGTCGCCGGGCAAACGCGCCTCATGTGCTCGATCGTATAGCTAAAAGGAAAAACAGAAATGGACTACAACACGCTGCTGTTTGAAATGCGCGGCAAGGTGGCGCTTATCACTTTGAATCGGCCAGAAGCGCTTAATGCGCTGTCACCTGAGCTGACTGCAGAGCTAACCGACCTCCTGGATCAGCTCGAAACCGATGACAATGTGGCGGTTGTGGTTCTGACCGGCAGCGAAAAAGCATTCGCCGCGGGGGCCGATATAAAGGCGATGAAGGACTGGTCCTACATGGACGTCTACAAGGCCGACTTTATTACGGCCACCTGGGAGCGGATCAGCCGTTTTCGCAAACCCACTATCGCCGCGGTCAATGGCTACGCCCTGGGCGGTGGCTGCGAGCTGGCGATGATGTGCGATTTCATTATTGCCTCGGAGACCGCCCGGTTCGGCCAGCCGGAGATTACCATCGGCACCATTCCCGGCGCCGGCGGCACCCAGCGGCTGGCCCGGTTTATTGGCAAGGCCAAGGCCATGGACATGATCCTGACCGGTCGCATGATGGATGCCCAGGAGGCCGAGCGCAGCGGGCTGGTCAGCCGGGTATTGCCCAGCGCAGAGTTGGTCGAGGGTACGCTAAAGGTCGCGGAGCAGATCGCCCGCCTCTCCAGCCCCATCGCGATGATGGCCAAGGAAGCAGTCGACCGTGCCTTCGAAACCACCTTGTCGGAAGGCATCCGGTTTGAGCGCAGGCTCTTCCATTCAACATTTGCTACGCGCGACCAGAAGGAAGGCATGAGCGCCTTCAGCGAGAAGCGCAAACCGCAATTCAACAACGACTGATCGCCCGCGCAAATAATCTCTTCGAGGATGCTGCAATGGATATCGGCTTTATCGGCCTCGGCAACATGGGCGGTCCCATGGCCCTGAACCTGCTGAAAGCGGGACACAACCTGACGGTCTACGATCTGTCAGCCAATGCAGTGGCTCCGGTGACTGACGCCGGGGCCACCGCGGTTAACTCCGTGGCAGAGGTTGCGGCGGCCGACCCGGCGATCATTATCACCATGCTGCCCGCTTCGTCCCATGTCAAAGCGGTTTACCTGGACAGGGACGGCCTGCTTGCACGGGTGAGGCCTCGGGTACTGCTGATTGATGCCTCTACCATCGACCCGATAACCGCCCGCGAAGTCGCCGGCGCTGCCGGGGCGCAGGGCAATGCCATGCTTGATGCGCCGGTTTCAGGCGGAACAGGCGGCGCCGTCGCCGGCACGCTGACCTTCATGGTCGGTGGCGAAGGAGAGGATTTTGAGCGGGCCAGGCCGGTGCTGGAAGCCATGGGCAAGAAGGCCATCCATTGCGGCCCGTCCGGTAACGGCCAGGTCGCGAAGGTGTCCAACAACATGCTGCTGGCCATCTCCATGATCGGTGTCGCCGAGGCCATGTCCCTGGGCGTCGGGCTGGGCATGGACCCCAAGGTGCTGGCGGAAGTGCTCAATACCTCCACCGGCCGCTGCTGGAGTTCGGACACCTATAACCCTTTTCCCGGTGTTCAGGAGAACGTGCCTGCCTCACGGGGTTATACCGGCGGATTCGGGACGGATCTCATGGTGAAGGACCTCGGTCTGGCCACAGAGGCCGCCAGACATATCAGGCAGCCGGTGGTGCTCGGGGCCCTGGCACAGCAGCTTTACCAGGGCTTCAGTGCCCAGGGAAACGGCGCCCTGGATTTCTCCGCAATCATCAGGAACTACCGTAAGGAGCAGGAATGAGCGAGGCGGTCAGTATTGAGGTAGCCAACCACGTCGGTCACCTGACACTTAACCGGCCCGAGGCGCTTAACACGCTCACGCTGGACATGGTGCAGGCACTGCATCGGCAATTGCGAGCCTGGGCCGAAGACGACCAGATAGTCGCTATTGTGATCCGCGCTGCCGGCGAAAAGGCTTTCTGCGCGGGCGGCGATATCCGGGCGCTTTACGACAGTTACATGAGCGGGGATGACCTGCACAGCCGCTTTTTTGATGAAGAGTATGCGCTCGACCAGTATCTGCATAACTACCCCAAGCCGGTCGTCGCGCTGCTGCACGGCATCGTGCTGGGCGGCGGCATGGGGATCGGGCAGGGCGCTGATTTTCGCCTTGTTACCGAGCGCACGCGAATGGGTATGCCCGAGGTGGGCATTGGCTTTTTCCCCGACGTCGGCGCGAGCTACTTCCTGCCGAGGCTGCCGGGCAAGCTCGGCATTTATCTCGGCATCACCGGCAACCACATTAAAGCCGCGGACGCGCTGTTCTGCGGTCTGGCGGACGCGTACCTGTCGAGCGACAGGATACCCGAACTCGACAGCCGCCTGGCCGCGCTGCGCTGGGGATCTGACATCGCCGGGGATCTGGCGGGGGTTATCGACGCGTTAACCTGCCGTTCGCTGCCGGATGCGCCACTGGAAGCCCTCAAGCCTGCGATAGACGCGCATTTCGCCCACGCCAGTGTGTCCGCGATTCGTCAGGCGCTGCTGGACGAAGACCGGCCTGACTACCACGAATGGGCACAGCAGACTGTCGAGGTGATCGACAGCCGCTCTCCGATCGCGGTGGCGGTAACCCTGGAGAACCTGCGCCGCGGACGGGCGCTGTCCCTGGGGGAATGTTTCGCACAGGAGAGCCACCTGGTGCATCAGTGGATGGATGGCGGCGACTTCATCGAAGGGGTGCGTGCGCTGCTGGTCGATAAGGACAATGCCCCCCACTGGTACCCGCCGACGCTGGCCGCCGTTACCGCTGAACAGGTGCAGCGTTTTTTTGCGCCAGCCTGAGGCAGTGCTGGCCGCCGTGAGGTTAACTGTTAAGTGCTTCATCCATAAGGCCGATTCGCATGCACGATATTGAACTGACTGAAGACCAACGCATGGTCCGCGACATGGCGAGGAACTTTGCCAAAGGCGAAATTGCGCCCCATGCCGAGGCATGGGAGAAGGCCGGCTGGATCAGCGATGCGGCCGTCGCCCAGATGGGCGAGCTTGGCCTGCTGGGCATGGTCGTGCCATCGGAGTGGGGTGGGTCGTACACGGACTATGTGGCCTATGCGCTGGCGGTAGAGGAGATCTCGGCGGGCGACGGCGCGACCGGAACCCTGATGAGCGTGCATAACTCAGTCGGCTGCGGCCCGGTGCTCCGGTACGGCACGGAAACGCAGAAAAGCGCCTGGCTGCCTGACCTGGCCCAGGGCAAAGCGATTGGCTGCTTCTGCCTGACCGAACCCCACGCCGGCTCTGAAGCCCATAATCTGCGCACCCGGGCGGTGCTCAAGGACGGCACATGGGTCATCAACGGCGCCAAGCAGTTCGTGACCAATGCCCGCCGCGCCGACCTTGCGATCGTGTTTGCCGTTACCGATCCTGAGCTTGGCAAAAAGGGGCTTTCAGCCTTCCTCGTGCCGACGGCCACAGCGGGTTTCGAGATCGCCCGCACCGAACACAAGATGGGCATCCGCGCATCCGATACCTGCGCGGTAACCCTGCAGGATTGCACCGTGCCGGAAGCCAACCTGCTGGGCGAACGCGGCAGGGGTCTTGCCATTGCATTATCCAACCTGGAGGGTGGCCGTATCGGCATCGCCGCGCAGGCCATCGGTATCGCCCGCGCGGCCTTCGAGGAAGCGCTGCGGTACGCCCGGGAGCGCGTCCAGTTCGACAAGCCCATCATCCAGCACCAGAGCGTGGCCAACATGCTCGCGGACATGCACACGCGCATCAACGCGGCCCGCCTGCTGACCCTGCACGCCGCCCGGCTGCGCACCGCTGGAAACCCCTGCCTGTCCGAAGCCTCCCAGGCCAAACTGTTCGCCTCTGAAATGGCCGAACGTGTCTGTTCCAAGGCGCTGCAGATACACGGGGGCTACGGCTACCTGCAGGACTATCCGGTCGAGCGTTACTACCGGGACGCCCGGATAACGCAGATCTACGAGGGCACGAGCGAAGTCCAGCGACTGCTGATTGCGCGGGAATTGTTGAATTACGATTTTTGATGACGGCGACTAATCGCGTCCATTTAATAACGTCTCCCTTGGGTAAAGGAGATCACGCAGAGGGAAGCTGAATCGACTTGGGCCAGCCAGGTGCTAGTTTCACAGGCCCGAGGCCATCGCAGGTCGAGCATGCCGCTTGAGGGCTGGACCGCTGGCCTACCGGGGCTGAATGTCTTTGGCCACCCAGCAGCGGGAAGGCGAGGGGCCTTCGTCCAGGTCGGCGCAGGTGTCGAGTCTGACGACTTCGAGGGTGCCGCAGCGCACCTGCAGGGAACCGGAAACCGGCTCGTTATCGTTGGCGTCTGAGCGGTTTCGCCATTGCACGGTGACGGTTACGTCGTCTCCTTCGGTGGGCTGTTCGGGCATAACGGAAACGCCGGCGTTGATGTTGTGCTCAGTCAGCCATCGCAGGGCCGCTGTTTCGGCACATTGTTGTGCCGGGCTCAACAGACTGTGGCCGCGGTAGCAGGGCAGGTACGGGATATCCGCAACCTCGTGCCGGAGAAAAGGCAGAACCTGCTCCGGCGCCACCCGCCCGTACTTGCGCATGGCCGGGAACACCATGACGCTGGCCGCGAGCCGGCAGCCGCCGAGGTGAGAGCTTTCCCAGATTTCGACCGGCAGGGCTTCTTGCCGCGCGGTCCTCGCCAGTTCCCGGTAGGCGGCGTAGCCGAACTTGGCGCAGCATTTGTCCTTCTTGCCATGGGTACAGCAGAGCATGAGGGGCGTCGTTACCGCGCTGCTGTTCCAGCCCGAGAGATCGCCATCGGCTGCAACCGCCGTCAGAAACTCCCCGAGCTGATGGCGGGGGATGTCAAACGACCGGGCTTCGGGGAACAGGTATATACGGTGGAGATCGGCAGGCCAGCGTCTGCGTGTGATCAGGTTGACCCGTCGCCCGTCTGCGGCCAGCTGGTCGAGCTGTTGAGCCAGGGCTGGGTCCATGTCCTTGGCCTTGCGCAGGCTGCGGGACCACTTTGAGCGCGGCCAGCTGATCAGCAGATTACGGGCCGCGTGGGTCGCGGTTCCTGCCAGGGGGTCACCGGCGCGAACGCTTTCGACCGCGCAGAACTGGTGGGTCATGGCGTTCATGGCGTGCTCATCGCTGAGGGCTTTTCTAACGGCTCTGCCGAGGACTGGGCTGAGGATTGGGCTGAGGACGGCGCTGCGGGATGAGGCGACAGCCTGGCCGGCCGGCGCAGTGGCACACACACGGGGCGAGCCGATGACGGTTCGCGCATGACGTGGGCGTCCAGGTCGAATACCTGTTTCAGGTTGGCCGCCGTGAAGACTTCATCAGGGCTGCCGTTGTGCACGATCTTGCCGTCCTTCATCATCACCAGCCGGTCCGCATAGGCGGCGGCCAGGTTCAGGTCATGCAACACCACGAGCAAAGTACGTCCACGCTCGTGGGCCAGGGAAACCAGTAATTCCAGGAGATCTACCTGAACTTTGAGGTCCAGGAACGTGGTCGGCTCATCGAGCAGGAGCAGGTCGGTTTCCTGGGCCAGTACCATGGCGATCCAGCAGCGTTGTCGCTGGCCACCGCTTAAAGCATCCACCGGACGGTCGGCGAACTGAGTCACATCGGCCACCGCCATGGCCTCGTCAACCGCCGCTTCGTCGCGCCGGGACCATTGCCGCATCAGGCTCTGATAGGGAAAGCGCCCCAGCCCCACCAGCTCTCTCACGGTAAGCCCATCCGGCGCCGATGGGCTCTGCGGCAATATACCGAGGTGTTGAGCTACTGTTTTGGTGGGCTGGCGGTGAATGTCGCTGCCATCCAGCAAGACCTTGCCGGAGCGCGGCGCAAGTGTCCGTGCCAGGGTTTTCAGCAGGGTCGACTTACCGCTGCCGTTGGGGCCGAGTAGTACCGTCATGCTGCCGTCCGGCAGGCTGAAATCGACCTCCGCGAGCACGACACGATCTTCGTAACCGACCGACAGGGCATCTCCCCGGAGGCGTGTGGAGGAGGCGGATTTGGAGGGCATCTTGGCGTCAGGGGACATATCGGCGTCGCTTTTCAGGATGCCTGGATGATATTCTCTCTCATTCTCATTATCAAATCTGCCCGGCACGCACTGCCGGGTCAGCGACAGGATTCCGGACCCTCTCATGCTGCGTCTTCCCCGACTGCTTCTCGTCGCCTTGTGCTTTTGGCAGGCGGTTATTATCTGGACGCTTTCCGTCGGGACGGTTCTTGCCAGTGATTCAGACGCCACCCGATCGCTAACTACCGTGCAGCACGCGTTGGGCGAGACCACTATCAGGGGCAAACCCGCGCGGGTTATCTCGCTCTATCAGGGGGCCACGGATACGGCGGTAGCGCTGGGCATCGAGCCGGTCGGCGTGGTGGAGTCCTGGACGGAGCAACCCATGTACCGCTACCTGCGCGATCACGTGGGCGACCCGGATTACCTTGGCCTTGAGACCCAGCCTGACCTGGAGCGCATCGCCTGGCTGGCCCCCGACCTGATCGTCGGCGCCCAGTACCGGCACCGCACCATATACCCTTTGCTGACCCGCATCGCGCCGACGGTGATACCGGGCGAAGTGTTCGATTTCAAAGCGCTGCTGAAGCTGATGGCGAAGGCGAGCGGACGGCAGGACCGAGGCGAGCGATTGCTGGCTCAATGGCAGGCGCGGGTAAACGATTTTCGTACGCAGATACAGCAAAAACTCGGCGAGCGCTGGCCCCAGGAAGTCGCCATCCTCAGCTTTCGGGCGGACCATGCCCGCATCTATTACGACGGCTTTGCCCGCACGGTGCTTCGCGAACTGGGGTTTGAGGCGCCGGAGGCCCATCGCAAGGACAGTTGGGGTATCAAGCTCACCAGCCAGGAAAGCATTCCGGCCATGGATGCCCAGGCCGTATTCGTATTCATGGAAGACGACGCGGCCGTGCAGCACACCTACGACAGCTGGACCCAGCACCCGCTCTGGCAGAACCTGCAGGCAGTCCGTAAAAAAGAGGTGTATCAGGTTGACCCTGTGATCTGGAATATGGGCGGGGGCATCATCGCGGCCAACCGAATGCTGGACGATCTCTACGAACATTATGGTCTGGAGCCAAGCGACCCAGGGGCCTGCCCACCATGTTGAAGACATCCGTGCAGCGCTTTCTGGGGCTGATAGGTTGCGTCATGCTGCTTTTACTGGCGCTACTCGCGAGCCTGAAGTTCGGCCATATCCAGATCCCGTTCGAGTCCCTGGTCGGCAGTTTTGTGGCCTACGACCCGGGCTCGCTGGAGCATCTGGTTGTCCGCTCCGAACGCTTCGCCCGCACCACCACGGCCCTGGCGGTCGGTGCCGGGTTGGCGATTGCGGGCGCACTGATGCAGACCCTCACCCGCAATCCGCTGGCCTCGCCAGGGATTCTCGGCATCAACGCCGGCGCCATGTTCTTCGTCGTCATGGGTGCCACCTTCCTCTCTCTTAACACACCGGCCGATCTGGTCTGGGCCGCCTTTTCTGGCGCCGCCACCGCCGGGGTGCTGGTGTACTTTCTGGGGCAGACCGCGGGGCGGGGCATCTCTCCGGTTCGCACGGTGCTGGCGGGGGTGGCGGTCACTGCCCTGTTTGTGGCCTTTGCCCAGGGCTTACTGATCCTGAATCAGGACCGCTTCGAGAGCCTTCTGTTCTGGCTGGCCGGATCGGTTTCCGGACGCGATCTGGCCGCCGTTGTTCCGTTGCTACCGATCTTTGCAATTGCGCTGTTGCTGGCCCTTTTTATTGCGCCCCAGTTGAACCTGATGGGCCTCGACGATGACGTCATGCGCGGGTTGGGCCTGAAAGTCGGGCAGGTCCGGCTTCTGGCCGGCGCACTGGTCATTGTGCTGGCGGGTACGTCCGTGGCCATGGCCGGTTTGATCGGGTTCGTGGGGCTGATCGTGCCGCACCTGGCCCGGGGCATTTTCGGCACGGATCACCGCTGGCTGCTGCCCACCTGTGCGCTCATAGGCGCAACGCTGCTGCTTGCGGCCGATACCGTTGCGCGGCTGGTTATCCCGCCCCAGGAAATCCCCGTGGGCGTGATGACGGCGCTACTGGGCACGCCCCTGTTCCTGCATCTTGCCCGGCAGGCCAGGAGAACCCTTTGAAGAACGTCATTGTGCTGCGCACACCGGGGGACCGCTGGTCCCTGAAACTCGACGTTCGTACCGGCGCCGTCACGCTGGGACTGGTCCTTCTGCTGCTTGGCAGTTGCCTGTTGTCATTGAGCTCGGGGAGCCATTCCACCTCGGTAAGCGAGGTACTCGAAGCCCTGTTAAACCCGGCCTCGGAGCTGGCGCTGATCGTCCGCGAAATCCGCTTGCCGCGCATTATTATGGCGGTGCTGGTGGGGGCGGCGCTCGGTTCCGCCGGGCTGATACTGCAGGGGCTTGTGCGCAATCCGCTGGCGTCTCCCGACGTCATCGGTATAACCAGCGGCGCCTCCGCTGCGGCCGTTCTGTTCCTCTGGCTGGGGAGCGCCTCCGGGGCCTCCATCCTGCTGGCGCCCGTCGCCATGGCCGGGGCTTTTCTGGTCGCGCTGGTGATCATGATGCTCACCTGGCAGCGCGGTATCAGCCCGTCGCGGCTGGTGCTCGTGGGGGTCGGGCTCGCCGCCGCCCTGAGCGCGCTGACCACGCTGCTGCTGGTGCTCAGCCCGGATGCCACCGCCATGAATGCCTACATCTGGATGACGGGCAGCCTCTACGCTTCGCAATGGCACGACGTGACCGCGCTCGCGCCCTGGCTGGTGCTGTGCTGGCCTATTGCCCTGGTCAAACTACGGCATCTTGATGCCCAGTCCCTGGGTGACGAAATGGCACAGGGCCTGGGCAGCGCCCTGCAGGGGTATCGCCTGCTGTTTCTTGTCCTGGCCGTGGCCATGGCCGGATCAGCGGTTGCCTATGCGGGCGCCATCGGGTTTATCGGCCTGGTCGCGCCCCACATCGCGCGTCGACTGGTCACGAGCAGCCATGCGGGACTGCTACCGGTCACCGCCCTGATAGGCGCGCTGATTCTGGTGTATGGGGACTGGGTCGGGCGGGTGGCTTTTGCACCGCGGGACTTGCCGGCAGGGATTTTTGTGGCGGCGATAGGCGCGCCATTCTTTGTCTATTTGCTCTACAGGCTCAGGCGCAGCAACTAAAAAGCCGGACCCGTGGGCCCGGCTGTGCTGGTGCTGTTGCTAGAGCTAGAGCTAGAGCTAGGACTAGTGCTAGAACCGGGCGTTGTAGCCCAGAGTGATGGTGCGGCCACGCCCCTGGAAGTAATACTCGTCGCTGACCCGCGCCGCCTGGGAGTAGTACGTAAAGTAGTCCTCGTCGAGCAGGTTGGCGACCCCGAGGGAGACTTTCCCGAGGCCGGTCTGGTAGGCGACCGAGCCGTCCAGAAGTCCATAGCCGTCAAAATCCAGCTCGTTGTTGTCGACGTTGCGGTCCAGGTAATGGCTGTATTGCAGATGGGTCGACAGCACCTGGGTCCAGGCAGCCGCCCAGCTCAAGCGTAGGGTTTCCGGCGAGATATTGATACCGCTCAGCTCCGTATCAACGCGGCCGTCGCCGTCGGTATCCGATTCGCCCGACGCGTAGGCGTAGGAGAACTGAAGATTGTGGATCTCGTACAGGTCCGCCCCTGCCGTCACCTCCACGCCCTTGATCTCGGTTTTTTCGCGATTGCCAACCCAGACGCCGTTGCGTTCGGTCAGGCGTTCGCCGTAATCCGAGTCCGACTCGTAGTAGCTCACCTCAAACTTGTAGCGGTCCCAGTTGAAGCGGGTGCCGATTTCCCGGTTATCGGTGACGATGGGCTGAAGCTGCAACAGGTTATCCACGTCCTGCCCGGGATCACTGATACCCCGCAGTACACGGCCCACATCCGGCATGCCGAAACCTTCTGAATAGTTGGCGAACACCTGCGCCCAGCCGGTCACCTGGTACACCAGCCCGGCGTTGAACAGGGTCTCGTCGAAGTCCGGGTTACCGCCCTCAACCGTCACGTTGTCCTGGGTGACATTGCTGCGGTCGATAGTGTTGTAGGTGCCGACATCGAGTTCCGCCTGCTCGTGGCGAACGCCGCTGTGCAGGGTGAGGCGTTCGGTCACCGCGACGTCACCCTGCAGAAACACCGCATAGTTACGGAAGCGCGATTCCGGTACATAGGTGCGACCGGTGTGCACCAGCATCTGCCGGGTCTCATCCTGAAGAACATCAAGCCCGGCGGTGAGGCTCAGCCGATTATCAAACAGGCCTGCGCGGGTGATCGAAAATTTGCCCCCGAGCTTGTCGGACTCGTTGCGGGTCTGGTCGAACTGCGGGTTGCCGTCAGCGTCCAGGTAGGGAAAGAACGGCGTCGTCGCAAAGCGGGCCCGGAAAGTCTGGCTGTACAGCTGGGCGTCAACTTCATTGCCCAGCCAGTCGCCGTGAGCGTAGGAGAGGCGTGCGGTGGTCACCTCGTTGTAGCCCGGTTCACCGGCCGGGTCGCCTTTGCGGGCCGTGGTCGGGATACCGTTGTCGCGATCGCCGGGCACGGGCTCGTAATCGCCGTTGCCTTCCAGGTCAAAGCGGTTGATGAAAAACTCGACGTTCTGATTGTCATCCAGCCAGTACCCGACCTTGGCCAGCAGGTCATAGCTTTCGGAGTTCTGGATCTCCCCCGGATAAGCCACCCCGACCAGCCGGTCCTCGCCGTCATAGAACACGCCGCGCTCTTCAAAGCTCCCGCCGAGGAGGTACTCCCACTGGTCCTGCTGGCCGCTGAGGCGGTAGCCGACTTTATAGCCCTGGCCGTCGGAGCTGACGTCATCGTCCGTGGTCACGCTCGCCGATACGGATTGATTGATGCGGCCGTGTTCCGGCTTGCGCGTGACAAAATTGATGATACCGCCGGTAGCCCCAAGCCCGTGCTCGGCACTGGCCCCGTGGATCACCTCGATTCGCTCGACCATATCCAGGTCGATGGTGTAACTGTCCCGGGCGCTGTCCCGCAACGGATTACTCTGGGGTACACCGTCGACCAGAAACAGGGGCGACCGGCCCCGGAACGTCTCGCCGGCATTTGACAGCTTATGACGGCTCGGCGAATAGGACGGGATCAGGTTGCTGAGCACCTGGCCGGGGTCGCTCGAAATCGCCTGCTGCTGCTCAATCTGCTCGCGGGTGATAATCGTGGTCTTCTGTGGCGTTTTGCCTTCGAGGCTCTTGTTGCGGGTCGCGGTAATCACCAGACCGGGCAGGGCAGTTACGCCCTCCGCGCCTGCGTCGGTAGAAGGCTGGGCCAGACCTGCAGCCGGCAAAGCCAGCGCCAGTGCTGAACTCAAACGTACAAACCGGGATTCTGAAAACTTCATTAGCATCTCTCGCAGTTCAGATCAGTGCGTCTGCGCGGCAACCGGCAGCAGACCTTACGTCATGTTAACGGACGAGAATGCTAACGATTCTTATTAACCGATGCAATGATTGTGCATTCAGGCTGTAAACGCTGGGTGAGTGGAAGCGTAGGGTTCGAGGTTTTGCCACTGCCATGGGTGGCCTCATCAGGGATACTGCCTCATAGTTATACGGTGCTTCCGTATGTAAGGGCGAAACCATGGAGATAATCAGCGTCAAAAAATTCACAGAAAATATGGAAAGTTTTGTAGAACAGGTTTTCAGCAGGCACGAACCACCAAAGGTGACGCGTCGGGCCGGAGAGGCTTTCATTATCATTAGTGCTGAAGACTGGGCAAGGGAGCAGGAAACCCTGCATGTTCTTCAAAACAACGACCAGCAGATCGCAGCCTCTCTAGACACTCACGGTCGCGGTCCGGGATACTCCACCTACTGATGGTCCCTCAACGGGCACCGGAAAACCTGAGCCGCTTAAACACAGCCTCTCGGGTTTATGGTCAAGACGCCTTTCACAGAAAGACAGGCTCATCTACCGATTCGACGATAATTCCGTTTATGTTTTCGCCATCGGCGGGCGCTACGATCAGTCCTGACAGACATTCGATTAGCGCTTATTCCAGCCATGATGCTGCTGCAGCAGAAGCGAGCTCCTAGCTGCACATCCAGCTAAACTCAGGCTCTAGAATATTTCTGCTGGGGTGGGTGTCCGGCTAGAGAGTTCCTCAGGCAGCGTAGGGTTCTATTGCTTTAGCAATCTTTGCAGCTTCGGTAATCTGCGCCTGACCCAGCTCAAACTCAACCTGCAAGTTCAGCCAGAATCGCGCACTGGTGCCAAAGTAACGGGCCAATCGCAGCGCAGTATCTGCAGAAACGCCCCGGTTCTCACGAACGATTTCGTTCATCCGCGTAGCCGGAACATGCAATGCTATGGACAGCGCATTCACGCTCATACCCATCGGCTTCAGATATTCTTCCCGCAGAATCTCTCCGGGATGGATTGGGCGCATACCGTTATGAACCATCGTGCGACCTCCTCAGTGGTAATCAATAATCTCAACATCTTCTGGGCCGTCAGCCGTCCATCGAAAGCACACCCGCAATTGCTTATTGATGCGAATACTGTGCTGACCTTCCCGATCACCCCTCAAGGGCTCAAGTCTGTTACCAGGCGGGGATTCCAGGTCATCCAGTTCTGCCGGCGTCTGAAGCATAATCAGCTTACGCTCAGCTGAGGCTTTTACCGCCGAAAACCGCTTCGTTTTCCCAGACTCAAACAGCGCTTGAGTGTCTTTACATCGGAAGCTCTTAATCATCCTGGCAGGGTATAACGCTTACCGTTAAACGTCAAAGGCGGCAGGTTCAGGAGGGTTGACGTTGGCCTAATGCTGCGAGCGATGGGGATCACATGGGCGGCCCGCTAACGCTGTTGCAACATTGGCAGTGCCTCAACTGAAAAATGAATCTGTCCCGGGTTTTTGATCCCTAAACGGGCACCGGAAAACCTGAGCCGCTTAAACACAGCCTCTCGGACTGGGGTGGGTGCCCGGCTAGAGATTGGAGACGCCAGAACCCAGCAGCTCAAGACGGTTCAGGTTAAACGGCATGTAGCCAGCGCGACGGCCGCATATTTCCTGCATCGCCAACAATTGTGCAGCGGCGCTCTAACGACTGGTTTTATACTCGCGCTGGTAGATTTCATATTCTCTACGATACGTGTCGAGGCTAAGTGCATCGTTGCAGTAATCCATTTGTGCAACGGCATTCTCGGTATCTTCTTCGCAGCGACTTTCGATGTATAGCTGATCACCTGGTGTGTCGAGCCGCGGGGCGAAGGAAATGTTATGAGAGGCTCCACAGGCGGAAAGCATCGCTGCTATCAGGATCGTTATTATTCTCATGCTCTGCCTGCAGGTTCCGTCTTAAGTTCTCACAGTGGGTCATGCACTTCGTCACCGACCATTCCTTGAGATCGCAATGACAAAATCCCGCCAGCCCAAGACTACATACATTCTCGAGTCGTCATTTTTTCGCATCGACTTTGTTTATGGTGCCTTGGGCAACCGCAACCATGCGCTCCCCGTCGTCCCCCAACTGCGGTCACATCAGCAAAATCGGAACAGATCTATTTAAACGTTCTCGAGGTCGACCCGGCGGCCCCATCTTCATCTAGAAAATAAATCTGTCCCGGTTTTTCGGAGGGAACTGGCCAGGCTAGGCTGCTTCGAAATCAAGAGGCCGGAGACTGTCCACATCGACCGTTCTTCGCGCCAACCAGAGATCATACATATCCTGCATTGCCAGCCAACTTTCCGGAGTACGACCCAATACCTTGGACAGCCGCAGGGACATCTCCGGGCTGATGCCACTGTCTCCTTTGAGTAGTCGTGACAATGTGGAGGGCGAGACGCCAAGGCTGGAAGCAAGCTGGCGGGAACTGATGCCGAAAGGTTCCAGGTACACCTCCCGAATGAATTCACCGGGATGCGGCGGATTATGCAAGGTCATCAGTGGTAATCCTCATAATCAAGAACGTAAGCGTTGCCGTCCTCAAACTCGAACGTCATGCGCCAGTTTCCGTTAACCCAGATTGACCATCGTCCTTTGTCGCTCCCCTTCATCGGATGAAGCCGGAAACCGGGGATGTCCATATCCGTCACTGAAGCGGCTGTATCGAGGGCCGCAAGCTGCAAGCGCAGTTTCTTGGCGTGATCTGATTGTATGCCAGCGGTATTGCCAGTCGCGTAAAAGCGCTTTAGCCCTTTATGACGGAATGATTTAATCATCGGAACCAATATATCGCGATGCGCATCGCGCAACAAGATCGCGAGACGAAGTTATGGTGGCTCACAACCCACCCGCAGCCATGAGCGCCACAAACGCCACCAGCCTGCTGACAATAACCATCAGGATGATATCCGGCCAGATGTCGGCCCGGCTGAACTTCTTCAGCAGCACAAACAGCACGATCATGGACAGTATCCAGCCTGCGGTCGGCACCAGTGACACCGCCGTGGCCCCGCTGGCGGCTATTACTGTTTCTCCCAGACCCAGATCAACGGCAGTCAGCTTCGCAGCAAGCCAGAGAACGAGACCGCCGATCAACGCGTCCAGAATCAGGTAGACCATCTCATCCATTAGGTTTTTTTCCTTAGGGTTTCGGGCTGGTGCTGGACGGCGAGGATCTTCGCTGATGAGCCCAGATTGCTCGGTAGTACTCGACGCAACCTGTATACGCGTTCGACTTATAGAAAAAGCGGGCAACAGTGGCAAAGCCGAGGCCTGCGAATGTAGTAAGGAACAGGTTGGTGTTTTCCCGCAGGGGGGACACCAGGGAGGCTGTAGCAAGTGCTCCGATCAGCAGGAGGTTGAACCGCAGCAGGAAGCCATGCCATTTCGATCTGCCGCGTGAAAGCAGGAAGGTGGGGGTGACCAGAACAAACACAGACAGGAAGAAAAGTACCAGAGAGCCAACCAGAACGGTTCCGTCGCTGAGCCATTGAGAGCTTACCAGCGCCAGGAAAACCAGCAGTAGACCCAGGGCCGGCGCCATGCACACTGCGGCGCCAATCATGTGCCACATGCCTTTCGGGAACATCTGGTACTCGGGTAACTCTTCGCGCTGGGATCCGGTTCGCACGTTATTCCTCCGCCACTACTGCTACAGCGACAGAATGAATCGAGCCGCCCAGCGCACTGCCACCAAATGTGAGGCCCGCACGCTTCTCAAGCTTTCCCTCGAGCAAAAAACTTCATCGTGCTTTTGGAAGTGCCGGGCTGATCGGATCGGATATCGCTCGTGGCAAGTGGAAAATAAATCTATCCCGGTTTTCCATCATTTAGCACAATGCGAATTATGAGCATTACATGCTGCGTATAGAGTAGCTTATCCGGTGCGCAACAGCCCAAATCAAGTTTGAATTTCGACCTCAACGGGCAGCTTTAGCTTAGTAACAATAGGTGTATAAACGTCTACACGGGTATCTTCAGTTTCAATGGAGACTACCAAGCTATAGCGAGTTTTACGATTCCAGCATCCAAGCTGCGATCGCTCCCTCCACCAGCCGATTTTCGGCATGACCGAGATCAAGTTAGATGCCGCTAGCTGAGCGGATGTGCCGACCCAAGTATCCGAATGGATGGATCCACGATCTCTAGCCGTTGACCCAAGCACCCAGTGCTCAGAAGCAGATTGAGTGCTAGGCAGCAGCTCATCCTGCTCTCTGGCAGCCTTATTTATTCGCTTCACGAACTCCCCTTTGGACTCACCCGGGTTATTGATATCAAATCGCAGTGTATGGGAAGCGTAACGATATCGATCTTTCCAGCCAATTTCTCCCGGCCCAGGCTCAATAAAGTATGAAAGCGTAACTTTCATTTTTACTTGCACCTCGTCAGGAAGCGACTGTAAGACTTCGACAGGCCAAGGCAGATCGTAAAGATGCATATCGCGTGTATGCATACCACCGCCTGGCTTTTTGTCGTATGGCTGAAGTTCTGCTTGTGCAATCAGCGTTAGAGAGTTTCTTGCGCTGTAAAGTGCGCGATCAAGGCTGGGTACGCCATAGCCGCAGACTTTCAAGAGGTTCTTATATTCGCTCTTTTTGTCCGCTGACATAAACTGCTTCTTAAGCTGTTCCGGCCAACTTGCTGAGTGCACAAGCAGCGCCCGAACGGTTTCTTCCCAGTAGCTGGGGTATGCAGCCCTAACGGTTGCAGCCATTCTTGCCAGCTCAGCAGTCGCGGCGCTCGTCATATTGAAGGGGTAGAAAAAGCCCTGAGAATCAGGCCGATAAGAAGTTGAGAGAATCGAAAGGTCATCGCATTCACTGGCGAATCCCGAGCTGTCTATCGCTAAATTACCTCCCTCCAACACCAGCTCCGGCTTTATAGGCCATT
This sequence comes from Hydrocarboniclastica marina, assembly GCF_004851605.1. Taxonomy (GTDB): domain Bacteria; phylum Pseudomonadota; class Gammaproteobacteria; order Pseudomonadales; family Oleiphilaceae; genus Hydrocarboniclastica; species Hydrocarboniclastica marina. The sequence goes on along the minus strand of NZ_CP031093.1, from coordinate 3,419,952 downwards.
TATTCTCTTCCCATGTGCTTGAGGTTGTAGAAAAGGGCGACAATGTGTTTGCCTTTGCAACAGGCTGATAAGATGACAAGTTCGGGTCGACGATATCTACCAGATTGGTTATCGCTCCAACTGTCAGTGCATTCCACGACTGCGCAGGATCATGAATGGACTCGGTGATCTGAAGTTCTGGGTAATGCTGTGCCGCTTCGGTGACGCTCATGGTCTGCAGCGAATTGCCACCGCTGATTATAAATAACCTTTGTTCATCCCACATGGCGGCCAGTTGATCGACTTGTGCTGACCAAGAGCTAGGACGGCCTCTGTCACGAGTGTCCGTTGCAGTAACCGCCATGCAGTAAGATCGTTTCCGTTCTGGCGCCTGTATTTCAGCCCTACTGACGCCTTGAGCCGTAATGTATCCCCAGAGATCAGGCTCATTTTTCCCATCGCGCGGCAATATTTTTACAGATTCTAAAATATGTGAAACGTAAACAGCGTCGCCACTCTCTAGCACAGGCGTTAAATCACCGTACAGTGCCGTACCTGCCATGAGAGTTCCATGGTGACAATGATCATGAGAACCCCACGCTGGGTCCACGGATTGGCAATCTTCGTCAGACAAAAATGGCTGAAGTAAGGGATGGCCGTTATTGACACCCGTATCAAGGATGCAGACTGACGACACCGGAGTCTGAGGTTGATCAATTCGATCTAACAGGTCATCGACCCATCCGACTTGCTCTTTAGAGACCATGTCCATGAAGAGTGCAGTAGTAGTTTTCGCCAGACGGTATTCAGCGATTACGTCACTTGCCTGGGTAAGCTTTTCCAGATCAGCGGAGTCGGCAAAGACAACCTTTACAGTTCGCTCCGGAAATTTTATGGCTCCTTTGCGGACCTTCAGTTCTAGCTGAGCAAGCAAATTATCAAATACCCGAGCATCTTCATCGGTACCGCCTCGCAGCCACACCTCGACCCATTCCTTATTAGATCCAGGTTTCGGAGCGCCCATGTCTGTCCAAAACGATTCAACCAGCAGGGCACTTTTAATATCAGAAATGCTCGCAACAAGGTCTTGATGTTTTGGATACCCTTTGTCAGTGTTTTGGCTTAGGTACTCCTCCAACTTCTTAACAAAATAATTCCGTTTCTGATTGGACACATACACTGTCGCAAATGTGACCCATTGGTCGGATGCGTTCTTTATTTTGCGCACGTTCAACAGTCTAACTTTCTTAGACCGCATATCTTCTAGGCTTTTGGTCAATAGCTCTGCATCAGGGTCACTGACAAATTCGAGGTAAACCCCGTCGCGCCCACCGACTATGGCGAGCTGACTATCTTTTGATTCGCCCCAAGCTTTTAAAAATTGGCTCTGCAAAAAATTGCCATGCTGATCTCGATTTCTAGGCACAACAGTTTTCTGAATGACAGCAGAAGATGTACTGGTATAGAGCTGTGTTTCAGGCGGAACTGGGAGAACGATATGAGAAAGCTTATCCATAGACTACTAATTTTTTCTTGTTATCGAAGAGAGTTTCAGAGTCCTGAATAGACTTGTCTCCGTTGATCTAATGTACTAACTAATTCGCTAGCGGTTACCTTAGGTAGATCACGTAAAACCGCTTCTTTTATAGCGTCGCGGCATGCTGATCCGATTTCAGCCTGACTCAACCCGTCACAACTAGAAAGTACCTTTTTCCACGCAAAGCGATTGCTAAGGAAAGTTCCCATGACGAGCTCAATCAGCTGTTTTTTCTCGGCCTCGCCTGGCAATGCGTAGTAGAGCACGTCATCAAATCGGCGAAACAACGCCGGATCCAAGAGTTTTGGATTGTTGGTAGCCGCAACAATAACGCTATCAGACTTATCCTGCTCAATAAATTGCAATAATGCGTTGAGTACTCTACGCATTTCTCCAACATCATTGTCCATCGAGCGATCACCGCCAATGGCATCGAATTCATCAAAGAAATAAACGCCCTGTCTTTGTTCCATGACATCGAAGATCTGCCGTAACTTAGCGCTGGTCTCTCCCATAAACTTCGTCACGAGCCGATCCACTTGCACGGTATACAACGGCAACTTCAATTCATGAGCCAAGATTCGCGCCGACATGGTTTTCCCTGTGCCAGGAGGACCAGCAAGTAGGATGCGCCGACGATTAGATAAACCGTGTTTCTGCAGCTTTCCACGTTGGTAGAACTCTTTAATCACTTGATCAAAGCGTTTTAGAGTCGTCTGAGGGGCAACTAGGGATTTGAAAGGAATATCTGGAGTTTCAGATAAAACCAGACCTTTCAATTCTTGCGGAAAAGGGACAACTTTCAGTCCTTGATGCGCCCTACTTCTATGGTTGTCTACAAGCGCTCGAATCTCATGCGCGAGTGTTACATGCCCTTGTTTCGCTTCATGGGCGGCCACCTGAAGGGCTATCGAGCAGAACCGCTCGCGATCCTCTTCCGAATACGAGCGAATGAGCGATTTAATCTGATCCGCAGTGGCCATGGTTTTATCCGAGTCGGCTCAAAAAACAGTGCGACATCCTACAGGAACTCGACATCGACAAGTAGTTAGAAATTTGAGCTCCGTAATCTATGGCAAGGTTAGCATATTCTGATAACCGGACCTCCCGCTTTTGCTAAAGATCAACATTCTCCAAATCCTCAGCGCGAAAGCTATCAACTTGATCCCAGGAGGCGCCGCGATCCTTTTCTGGTAATCCTTAGAAAAATAGCGGGTGGTTACCGATGATGATCTTCGTGGACTGAAAGCCGATTTTGCAAGAGGCTCAGGAACGCAGCAGCAAATGAGCTTTTCCCAAATCCATTCGGTGCGACGAGGAGGCTAGGCGGGTTAGCGAGAATACCTAGTTCAAAGGGTTTTTCCTCAATTCCTTTGATATTTTTTATCTCAATCTTCTTGATAGGCACTCCGTACCTCTTATTCTCTCGACCGATGCCAGCGCGTCAGCAGGTGAATGACAGAGGTTAGATAGGCCGCAGAATGATTGTGTAAACGCGACCGCTTCACTCACCAAAACATCAGGTTAGTCTCTGCCATTTGTGAAATCCATGTAATGATGCAACCGCTGTGATCCACGCACTGAATAAAGCCGCAAAAACCTATGCGAACTCCGGAAATTGAGCGCGGCTTCTAGATGGCTTAAAGGCAGAGATAACCGCCCCCTCAAACCCCAGCAACACTCCTCCGAAACCGCCGCAACGAAACCACAAACAACACCCCACCAATCCCCAGCAAAGCCAGCAACTTCGGCCAGACAATCTCCAGTCCGGCCCCACGGAACAGGATTGCCTGGGCCAGAGAAATGAAGTGCGTGGTCGGCGCGGCCTGCATGATGACCTGGATAAAGCCGGGCATGTTCTCGAAGGGCGTGGAGCCGCCCGAGAGCATTTGCAGGGGGATGAGGACGAGGATGATGAGCATGCCGAGCTGGGGCATGGAGCGGGCGACGGTGGCCATGAAGATGCCGAGGGAGGTGGTGGCGAACAGGTGCAGGGCGGCGCCTGTGATGAACAGGGGGACGGAGCCTTCGATGGGTACGCGCAGCCACACCTGCACCACCAGCATCAGGGAGGCAGTGGATGCGGTCAGTACCACCAGACCCATGGCCAGGACTTTGGCGAGCATGATTTCCAGGGGCGTGACGGGCATGACCAGCAGGTGTTCGATGGTGCCGTGTTCCCGCTCGCGGATGAGGGCGGCGCCGGTGAGGATGATGGAGAGCATGGTGATGTTGTCGATCAGTTCGATCACGGCGCCGAACCAGCTGGGGCTCAGGGCCGGGTTGAAGCGGTTGCGTATTTCCAGTTCCACCGGGGCTGTGCTTGTGCGGTCACCCTGCACAAAGGCCCGTGTTTCGGCGGCGATTATGGCCTGGATGTAGCCGGCGCCGAGGAAGGCCTGGCCCAGGCGGGTGGCGTCGACGTTGAGCTGGATGGTGGGCTCGCGGCCCGCGAGCAGGTCCCGTTGCATGCCCGGGGGAATATCCAGCACGAAGGTGTAGTCGCCGGCGTCCATGTGGGGGTCGATCTGGCGCTGGTCGATTTGCGCGGGCGGCAGGAAGAAGGGCGCGTAGAAGGCGCCGGTCATGCGCGACGAGAGGGGCGAGTTGTCCTCGTCCACTATCGCGATCGGAGCCATGTGCAGGGTTTCCGGAATACTGGCGCTGGTGGTGTAGATGTTGATGCTGAAGGAAAACAGGATCAGCCCCAGCATGATTCTGTCGCGCCCGAGGCTGCGCCATTCCTTGACGCACAGGTGCATGATATTGCGCAGTCGTCCCATGGTCAGCGCTCCTGCTTCTTTAGTGCCAGCAGGCTCAGCCCGAGGATGACCGGTCCGGCCAGGGCCAGGGGCCAGAAGGAGCCGGTCAGGTCGCCAAAGCCCAGCGCCTTGGAAAAAGTACCGCCGCTGATGGTGAGAAAGTGCGAGGTGGGGTACATCTCGCCGATCAGGCGCGGGATGCCTTCCAGCGCGGAAACCGGCGTCATCATGCCGGAGAAGGTCATGGCGGGGATCAGGGTGATGATGGTGGTCCCGAAAATCGCCGCGATCTGGCTGCGCATGAAGCTCGATACCAGCAGGCCCAGCCCGGTGGCGGCTATGGCATAGAGCAGCGCGGCAACTGTGTAGGCCAGGTAGCTGCCCTTGAACGGAACCCCGAAGAAAAACACAGCCAGGGCGGTGAGCAGGAAGAAGTTCGCCATGGCGAGGGCGATGTAGGGCAGCTGCTTGCCCAGCAGGAACTCCAGCCGCGTCACCGGGGTGACGTAGAAGTTGATGATGGACCCCAGTTCTTTCTCCCGCACGACGCTTAGGGCGGTAAGCATGGCCGGGATCATCATCAGCAGGAGGGGAATCACCGCGGGCACGATGGCGACGAGGCTGGCGACGTCGGGGTTATAGCGGTAGCGGGTCTCAACGTTGACGCTCAGGGGGCTGCCGATGGGCGTTGACTGCAGACTCATCTGCTCCTGCAGCCAGCTGCCGTGCAGGGCCTGCAGGTAGCCGGCAATGGTCTCCGCCCGGGCAGGCATGGCGCCGTCCACCCAGGCGCCGATGGCAACGGGCCGGCCGTGCTGGAGGTCGCGGGCGAAGCCGGGCGGGATTTCCAGCGCCATGCTCAGTTCGCCGCTGCGCATACGACGGTCGAGGTCGTCGTAGCCGGTAACCGGCGGCTGCTCGATGAAGTAGATGGACCCGCTCAGGTTCAGCACGTATTGGCGACTGGTGCTGGTGTTGTCCCGGTCCAGCACGGCGAAGCGGATATCCTCCACGTCCATGCTGATACCGTAGCCCATGATTACCATCAGGATGACCGAACCGAGCAGGGCGAGCGTGGCGCGGATGGGGTCCCGCTGCAGCTCCAGGCTTTCGCGCCTGGCGTAGCTGAACAGGCGCAGCAGGCTGAAGCGTTTGGGTGCGCGAGCCGCAGAGCTTTGCGCGGCCGGAGGTGCCACGGACTCGTCGGCCTTGCCGGCGGCTTCCTCCAGGTAGGCGACAAAGGCGGCATCCAGGGTCTCGGCGCCGCGGGCTTCCCTTAGCGCCTCCGGGGTGTCGCTGGCCAGTATCAGCCCCGCGTGCATCAGCGAGATGCGGTCGCAGCGCTCGGCCTCATTCATGAAGTGGGTTGAGATGAAGATGGTGACCCGATCGTTGCGGGACAGGTCGATCAGCAGTTGCCAGAACTGGTCCCGGGCAATGGGATCAACGCCGGATGTTGGCTCGTCGAGGATCAACAGCTCTGGCCGGTGAATGACCGCCGCTGCTAGGGACAGGCGCTGGCGCACGCCCAGGGGCAGGGCAGACGGCAGCGCGTCCACCACGCCACCCAGGCCGAAGCGCTCGACCATTTCGGCGACGCGCGCGGGAATATCCGCGTCCGGCAGGTGGAACAGGCGGGCGTGGAGTTCCAGGTTCTGGCGCACGGTGAGCTCGGCATACAGGGAGAAGGCCTGGGACATATAGCCGACCCGGCGGCGGGTAGCCATGTCGTTGGCGTCGACCTCATTGCCAAACAGCCGGGCCTGGCCTTCGCTGGCAGGCAACAGCCCGGTGAGCATTTTCATGGTGGTGGTCTTGCCACAGCCGTTGGAGCCGAGAAAACCGAAGATTTCGCCACGCTCGACCTTGAGGTTAACGTCCTTCACGGCGACAAAATCACCGAAGCGCATGGTCAGGCCCCGGGCTTCGATGGCGATCTCGGCCTGGGCGTCTTCGCCGTTTTTTCCGTTGTGGCCGTTTGTGCCGACAGAGCGCGGCGGGATAGTCACGGCCTGGTGGCGGCTGCTCTTTGCTTCCGGTAGCAGGCGGATAAAGGCGGCTTCCAGTGTGTCCGTGCCGGTCTGGGTGCGTAGCTCGGCGGCCGTTCCCGTGGCCAGCACCTGGCCCTCGTCCATGGCTACCAGCCAGTCGAAGCGCTCGGCTTCTTCCATATAGGCTGTGGCGATGACTACGCTCATGCCGGGGCGGCGGGCGCGTACTCTTTCGATCAATGCCCAGAACTGGGCGCGGGAGAGCGGGTCGACGCCGGTGGTGGGCTCATCCAGGATCAGCAGGTCCGGGTCGTGGATCAGGGCGCAGCAAAGCCCCAGCTTTTGCTTCATGCCGCCGGAGAGCTTGCCGGCGGGCCGGTCGCGAAAGCGGAGCAGGTCGGTGGCTGCCAGCAACTCCTCCATACGCGTCGTCCGCTCCTGCTGGCTGTGGCCGAACAGGCGGGCAAAGAAGTCGAGGTTCTCGTAGACGGACAGGGTGGCGTAGAGGTTTTTGCCCAGGCCCTGGGGCATGTAGGCGATACGCGGGCCGGTCACCCGGCGGTGGTGGGCCTCGGCCATGTCTCCGCCCAATACCTCGATGCGGCCTTGCTGGACTGCCCGGGCGCCGCTGATCAGAGAGAGCAGGCTGGATTTGCCGACGCCATCGGGGCCGATCAGTCCGACCATGCGGTCGGCGGGAAACGCCAGGCTGATGCCCCGCAGCGCCGGGTTTTTGCCGTAGCGCAGGCTGACGCTATCAAGGCGGATGACCGGCGATGTGGCCCTGCTTTCGTTGTCGTTCATGCCCGGCACCGGTTACTGCACTAACTGCATCTGCAGCTCTGGCGGCCACTCCTGATCATCGTCGGTGCGCACGTAGGCCATGCCCGGCAGTCCGGTCTTGACCTGCTCGGCGTATTTCCGCAGCAGGTCCGGATCAATGCTGGCCCGCACGCGGAACATCAGTTTCAGGCGCTCGCTTTCGGTTTCCACCGTCTTGGGGGTGAACTGGGCCTGGCTGGCAACAAAGGAAATTTTCGCGGGCACGACCATGTCCGGCGCGGCGTCCAGCACCAGCCGTACCTCCGTGCCCAGGGCCACCCGGCCGGCGGCGGTGGTCGGCAGGTAGAAGGTCATGTAGACCTCGCTGATGTCGATCATGTTGAGTACGCGGCCGCCTGGCGCCAGCACCTCACCGGGTTGCGCCACGCGATACTGGATGCGCCCGTCCCGCGGGGCCTCGAGATCGGCGTCGTCGATTTCCACCTGCAGCCGCGCGGCGGTCGCCTGCGCCGCCCGGATCAGCGACTGCGCCTGCACCACCTGCGCCCGGGCTGCTGCTATTGCGGAATCCATCGCCGCCACCTGCGCTTGCGCCGCGTTGAGCGCCGCCTCTGCGCCTTCCATTGATGCCTGATGGTCTTCCAGTTGCTGGGTAGAGACAGAGCCGCGCTGGGCCAGGGTCTGGGAGCGCTGGTAGCGGTTGCGGGCAGACTTGAGCTCGGTCTGGCGCTGGGCCACCACGGCCTGGGCGGCGGCTTTTTCACTTTCCCGCTGGGACACCAGCGCTTCGGCGGCCAGCTCTGCGTGTTGCGCCTGCTGAACCTGGGCCTCGGCTTCCAGCAGCGACGCCTGCAGGCTTTGCGTGTCCACCCGGGCCAGCACCTCGCCCGCTTTTACGAACTCGCCTTCGCGCACCATGACCTCCAGCAGGCGGCCACCGGACCGTGTGGCAATGTCGATTTCCGTTGCCTCGATGCGGCCGTTGCCGCTGGCTATATGCTCCGGCAGCCCGCCGGGACGGAACGCACTCCAGGCGGCAAATACCGCGACGGCAACTGCGACTACTACGATCCAGGGGAGCCACTTTCTAGCTGACATATATGTATCCGCTATTTACGCATAAGGACGAACTTCAGTATGCCATTTTGGGGAGGGCCGGGTTACCTTTCCGTTACTTTTCAGCGCTGCTATTTCTACGTATGAGGCTGTGCGGTCGACGTTTTCTGCCGCGTGCGGCAGCGCCGGGACGTCGGCTCCGGCCGTCGCAAATGGCTCGGCTCAGGTCTGGACAGGACGCTGGAAGGCCCCGGGGCCGGGGACCTTTACGGAGCAGGCGTACTCGACGAAAGCCGGTTAACTCGATGAAAGCAGGCCTAGTCGAAGGTCCGCGGTCGGATGGTGTCGGGCTTGAGGAAATCCTTCTCACCGGTATTGGCGTGGTCGCCCAATAACTTGCCGTCGCTTTCCCGCTTCTGGCCGTACATCGAGTGTTTATGGAAGGTGGGGCCGAATTTCTCCAGGGTCTCCTTAACGTCACCGGTGTAGCGGGGATCCTGGGGGCGTTCCTGGCTGTTCATGAAATACGCAATGTCCCAGGCTTCCTGGTCAGACAGGGACAGGGGCTGGCCCAGGGGCATGTTGTTCTTGATGAAGCCAGCGGCGGTCTGCAGCCGTACAATACCGGCGCCCCAGTTATTGGAATGGTCGCCCCAGGGCGCAGGGAAGACCGTCTTGCCCCTGACTGCAAGACCCTGCCCATCGTCGCCGTGGCAGATCGAACACTTGTCCGCGAACAGCTTTTCGCCGCGGGCATAGCTCAGCGCTTTCGGACGTTCCGGTGCCGGAAAACCGCGGCCATAAATGGGCTTCTCGGGATACATGGGCACGCCTTTCGCAAGCCATTGATGGTACGCCGCAATTGCCAGCATGGTGTCACTGCCATAGGCCGGTGGCTTGCCGTTCATGGAAAAGGTGAAACAGCCGGCGATGCGCTCTTCGAGGCTGTTGACGTGCCCGTTCTTGCCGCGGAACCCGGGCAGGGTCACGGCTGCGGGCCACACGGGCGCGCTGAAGGGCATGCGGCCTTCGCCCAGGTGGCAGCTGGAGCAGTTCATGTTGTTGAAGACGTTCTCGCCGCGCAATTGCTGGGTGTTGGTGAACAGATCGTGCCCGCGGCGGATGACCCGTTTGAGTTCCGGGTGCATGTCGGACTGCTCCAGCGCGTCCAGGGTGGGGGGAATATGCACCAGTTCGGCATCTTTTGGCGCTGGATAGCCCAGTTCGGTCAGGGTGTTGATGTAATCGTCTTCGCGCTCGCTCGCCAGGCTCAAGGGGGCAAGCAGGAGCGAAGCGGCCAGTGTTGCACAAGCAATCAGAGATCTCATGGCGTTGCTCCCTCCTGGCTGTCGCCTGAAGGCTGGGTTGCAAGCCAGGCGGCAACGGCGTGGATATCCTCGCTACTCATCCGGCGGGCGATCGTGCCCATCAGGTCCTGGGGATCGTTGGTGCGGGTGCCTTCCTGCCAGGCTTTCAGCTGCGCCATGATGTACCCGGCATGCTGGCCGGCGATGCCGGGGAACACCGAGCCGGCCCCCTGATTGTCGGGGCCATGGCAACTCTCGCAGGACACAATGTATTCCGACCAGTGGCCCGCTGTCGCGAGCGTTTGCCCGCGCTGGAGCACCGCCTTGTCGGCATCCTCGCCGCCTCTGCCCTGGGTAGGCGTCATCTCGCTGTAGAATTGGGCGACATCGACAATCTGCTGTTCTGTCAGCATGTTGGCGAAGGTTTTCATGGTGGGATTGACGCGCTCGCCCGACTGGAAATCGCGCAACTGCTTGGCCAGGTAGTCGGCGTTCAGGCCGGCGAGACGTGGCCAGGATTCGCCTTGTTCCATGTTCATGCCTGAGCCGTCGGCCTGATGGCAGGAGACACAGACGGCTGCAGCTTCAGCCCCGCGGGTCGCGTCTCCTGCGGGCGCAGCGGGCGCCAGGCCGGGGAGAAGGGAAAGGCCCAAAGCGTACAAAGCGGTTGGCAGGTGTTTCACGGTCTGCATCCCTCCCGGGTGGCGAGCACCGGTAAGAGCCGGGCTCCATCGCGCTAAACATCCTGGCGTGATGTAACTCCATCATAGATGAGTCCTGCAACCAGATGGAAGCGTCAGCAAAGCAACTGTTGGTCAGACGACGCTTCGAAGCCGCTGCGGGCTAAAACGTTTTGCAAGCCATTGGCGCAAGTGGCTTGCTCAGGACCGAACCCGGCAGAAAAGGTCCCGGTCACCACAAAAACGTACTCGATTTTTTATTCAACACCGTCACCTTCCGCATCTCCGAACAGGGCGTTTGCGCCACGCCGTAGCACACATGCAGGGGCATAAGATGCTCTTCCCGGGGATGGCAGAAGCGGGCGCCGGGCGCGTCACTCCAGTTCACCAACAGCTCCCGCCGACGGTGTTCCGGCAATTCGGGGTCCATGCACACCTGTTGTAGCCAGCCTTCAAAAGCTTCATTGGCTTCGGTCGCTTCGGCATTACCGGGCGAGAAAAAAGCGCGCATGTTGTGGAAAGAAAAGCCCGAGCCGAGCACCAGTACGTTGCGGCTGGCCAGGGTTCCAAGGGCGCTGCCCAGCTCGATATGAAAAAGCGGGTCGAGGTGGCTGCACAGGGACAGCTGCACGCAGGGGATATCGGCCGCGGGATACATGATTTTCAGCGGTACGAAGACGCCGTGGTCAAAGCCGCGTTGTTCGTCGAGACGGGACTCAAAGCCGCGGCCTTCGAGCAGCCGGTGGATGTCGCGAGCCAGGGATGGCTTGCCCTGGCAGGGATACTCGATCTCGTAGGCTTCCGGTGGAAAGCCGGAGTAGTCATAGATCAGCGAAGGGCTGGGGCCGGCGGTGAGAGTGGGTACGCGCTCCTCCCAGTGGGCGCTGACGACGACGATAGCGTCCGGTCGGGGCATGCTTGCCGCGATGTTCTGCAGGCTGGCAACCATTTCGCGGTGCGTCGGATCGCCCAGTAGCGGCATGGGCCCGCCGCCGTGGGAGATGAATATCGCGTGGGGTAGCGGCTTCATGGGTTTTGCCTCCGGTATGGCGCGGCGCTTAGCGTTCGTCAGGGCAGCCGGACAGATCGGTGTATGCCGGGCATCATCCAAGCTCTCGCTCCATGATCATGGTGCGCTCGTCGCCATGATAACGCTCACTGATGGGAATGAACCCAAGCCGAGCATAAAAAGCCTCCGCTGTAATGGACGACGGTACCGACAGTATCTGCATCCCCGCATCGCGGGCGGCTCGCTCAACCGCATCCATGAGTCGTTTACCGATACCCTGCTTTTGCTTGCCGGGTGCGACGAACACCGATCGAACAACTTGCCCGTCAAGGCTGGCTGTTCCTACGACGTCCCCGCCGATCACAGCTACGAAGACCTTTCGTTCGCTCATAAGTCGCGAGATTCCGTCAGGGCTGAAACTCTTCTCGATACGCTGGATGATGTCCTGGGGGTAGTCCTGGCCATTTGTTTGCCGAAGCGCGGCAATAATCACTCGGCTAATGTCGCCCGCATCCGCTGGTTGGGCATTCCTGATCTCACAATTCATGTCCGCTCCCTTTGATACCCATCCTACTCAGCATTGGAAGCGCGAATTGAGGAACAGGGGTCAATTCGGAGCCCTGTTCCGGATTGGTGTGCGCAGAATCGCGAGTCAGGCGTTTACCTTGATGATGCCTCGACATTTCGGGAATGTGCTGCAACCCCAAAATGGCTGACCCGCGTTCGCGCCTGTTTTGGTTTCTCTTCGGACCATAGGGGCACTGCACTTCCGGAAAACGCGGTAGGTGTCACCTACAGCCTGATCGAGAACGCCAAGGAACGACCGCTCTGCTGGGGAAAACAGCGCCGGAGTCTTCAAGTAGGGGGAGTCAGTGCTCGTCGAGCCCCGTGACTTCAAAAAAGCGGCAAGCAGCGCTAACAGAACGACAACCACGGCGAGGAGAACTAACCAGCCCATAAATGCTCTTTTTCTCTGAGGAGTTCAAAGAGACTCGCACAACCGCCCGAGACCTTTAGTTGTCGCCTATACACCAATAGGGTGGAAATCTAGGAGCCAGGGGACATGGTTAACGACCAAAAGAAACTGGCTCGGGCCCACGGTTCTTCTTCCGTATGACAACTGTGCCAGCAAGCTTATCGTGCCAGCCTTGCTTACGCGCATCGAACCCGACCCAAATGAACCCGAGACCAAAAGGTATCATTGATACGTAGTACGCAAAGTAACGACCGATCAGTTGTCCGGTACTTGCAGGGCTGCCGGTTTTTGCATCAACGATTCTAGCTGAGACCGCCATCTTCCCCGGCGTGGCCTGTTTCGTGACCCAGAAAAGAATGACGGCAACCGCAGGAAATACCCAAGACAGCAAAAAATCCATTGGGCCTTGGACGACGTTTTCAGTTGTCCAGTATGAGTCTCCGTAGAACGCTGTCAGGAGTGGCCATAGTATGGCTCCCATAAGAACTGTATCGATCAAAGATGCACCGACTCGCGGCCAGAACCCCACATATTCCAATTCATCAGCTTGCACTTTCATCTCCCGACATGAATGGCCGTAGCGCTTTTTTTAGCGCGACCCACGATTACCGGCGTAACCATGGTTGCTTCTCCGAGCGCGCTTCCAACCGCAAATAAGATTAGCTCTTCGATGAGATTAATTCTATGCAATCACGTTTGTGAACTGAGTCTGATTAGGTTCTCAGTAACTTTTATCACTGACAGCAGACGGGTTTTGAAGATCGCCGCAGCGCCTCCGACCTACGAACCGCTCAAGGCGCCAGCTTCTTCTTCAGCGCCCTGGTCACCGGCAACGGCAGGCTCGGTAGCGAGCGCAGCATCCAGGGCAGTATCCGGCGTTTCATGCCGCTCAGTGATTCGGGCACCATCACTTCGATCAGGTGCGGGCCTGAAGTTGCCAGGGCGTAGTCCAGGGCTTTCAGCAGATCCTCCGCGGTATCGACCCGCACGCCATGAACGCCCATGCCCTGGGCGAGCTGGGCGAAGTTGAGCACGGGGCCGCGCAGGTCCAGCTGGGACTTGGCTTTGGCTCCGATCTTCTCCGCGCCGACCCGTTCCAGCTCAATATTCAGCACCGAATAGGACGCGTTGTTGAAGATGATAGTGGTGACGTTGAGCCGTTCCCGGGCCATGGTCCACAGGGCTTGATTGGTGTACATGGCGGAGCCGTCGCCGATCAGCGCCAGTACCGGGCGGTGCGGGCATGCCACGGCAGCGCCGACGGCGTTGGGCAGGCCCTGGCCGATGGCGCCACCGGTCAGGGTGATGAGATCGTGGCGGGGCGCGCCGGCGGTCATGGCCGAGAGCATCAGGCCCGAGGTGATGGATTCATCCACGAGGATCGTGTTCTCGGGCATCACATGGCCCACTGCCTTGCAGACTTTTTCCGCCGTGAGCTTGCCCTTGGGCCGGCCGGGGCTCTGGCCGGTTTGCAGGCGCGGCTTGGCCCGGCTGGCACCGAGTGCATTGTTGAGTTTTTCGAGACTCGCGAGGATGTCCTGATGCGGCGCTGCCAGGGTATGCACGGTGCAGGTGTCCGGCACCAGGTAGCTCTGCTTGCCCGGGTAGGCAAAGAAGGAAACCGGCGCCTTGGCATCCACCAGGATGAGGTGCTCAACGTCAGTCAGTTGCACCGTCGCCAGTTCTGCCAGATACGCCAGCCGTTCTATGGGCGGAAGGCCAGCACCACGCTCCATGCGGGTGGGAAAGGTCTCCGCCAGAAGCACAACGCCGCAGTGCTGGGCGAGGCGGGCCGCGGCGAGCATGCTGGGTTCCCGCAGGGAGCGCCCACCCATGAGCAGGGCGGCTTTTTTGCCGGTGCGGATGGCCGCGGCAATGGCTTCAATCGTGGCGTCATCTGCGGGCGCCGGCTTGGGCGGGGCCAGGGGCGCGCTTGGCGTACCGCCTTCGCCCCAGGACACGTCCGCGGGCAGGATCAGTGTGGCGACCTGGTTCGGCAGGCTGCGGGCCGCCGCAATAGCTTCAGCCGCATCCTTGCAGAGCGTGGCGGTGCTCGTGGCGGTACGCACGAATCCGGGGGAGACGTTGCGCGCCACGGTTTCGATATCCGACTGCAGTTGGGCGTCGTACTTCACATGATTGGTAGCATGGTCGCCGACGATATTCACAACTGGGACCTTGCCTTTGCGCGCGTTGTGCAGGTTGGCCAGACCATTCCCGAGCCCGGGACCCAGGTGCAACAGCGTCGCCGCGGGCTTGTCGGCCATGCGTGCGTAGCCGTCCGCCGCACCGGTGGCAACGCCTTCGAACAGGGCAAGTACAGCCCGCATTTTGGGTTCGCTATCGAGGGCGGCGACAAAGTGCATCTCGCTGGTGCCGGGGTTGCTGAAGCAGACTTCAACACCGGCATCGACCAGGGTTTTCATCAGGGCTTGTGCGCCGTTCATCATTGTTGTTCTCCAACCTTCGTGGACCGGATCTCGGGATTCAAAACTAACGGACAGGTTCTGGTTCAGGTTGTAGCGCTTGGGCTTCGGCGGGTGTTTCGCTGTGCCGGTCCAACTGCTCCGGCCCGATATCGGCGACGCAGGTTACGCCAGTCAGCGTCATGGCCAGTCGCAGTTCGTGATGCCAGCTCGTCAGCAGCTTGTTCAGCCCGTCCTGACCGGCGCCGGCCAGTGCCCAGGCCCAGGGGCGACCCATCATCACGCCCTCGGCGCCCAGGGCCAGGGCGCGGAACACATCCACGCCACTACGTATACCGCCATCGACAAGAATCTCCGTCTGGCCGCCCACCGCGGCAACAATTTCCGGCAACTTGGCGGCCCCCGTGGCAACGCCGTCGAGCTGGCGACCGCCGTGGTTGGAGACGACGATGCCATCGGCGCCGACCTCAACTGCCAAGCGCGCATCCTCCACATCCAGGATGCCCTTGAGCAGCAATTTGCCCTGCCAGTGTTTACGTATCCAGGCGATGTCGGCCCAGGTCACGGTCGGATCAAACTGGGTGTCGATCCAGGCTTTGAACGCATCAAGATTGCTCGCGTCGGGCAAGGCATCGTTGAGGTTACCGAAACTGAGCGGGCCGCCGCGCACAGCGACATTCCAGAGCCAGCCGGGCCGGGCCAGCAGCTGGGTGATCTTCAGTAGTTTTGAACGCGCGCCCGTGCTGGACAGGCCATTGCGGAAATCCCGGTGGCGCATGCCCGGCAGGGGCAGGTCGACGGTGAAGACCAGCGTTCGGCAACCGGCGGCCCAGGCTTTGTCCAGCAGGGCCTCTATACGGGCGCGGTCGCGAATCATGTAGAGCTGGAACCAGGCCGGATCTCGTGCCTCCGCCTGTACTTCTTCGACTGAACAGATGCCCACAGTCGACAGGGTAAACGGGATGCCCGCAGCATTCGCGGCTCGCACGGCCTGTACCTCCGCGCGCTGCGCCATCATGCCCGCAAGGCCGAGCGGCGCGAGCACCACAGGCATGGTGTACCGCTGGCCGGCGAGAGTGGTGGATGTATTGACCCGGTCAACATCTTTCAGCACGCGCTGGCGCAGTTTGATCTGGCGCCAGTCGGATTCATTCGCGCGCAGCGTCTGCTCATCGGTTGCGCCACCGTCGAGGTAGTCAGACAGAAAGCGCGGTAAGCGGGCGTGAGCCAGAGCCTGATAGTCGGCGGTGCTGGCGGGGTAAGTCAGCTTGGGGTTCATGGCGTCAGCCTCCGGCTATGATAGAGCGAACCGCGGCGCGGGCGGTCATGATGCAGCCGGGCAAGAAGGTGCCTTCCAATGAGCGTTTGCCATTGGCACCGCCGCCGCCAAATCCTGCAGCCTCACCGACGCAGTAGAGTCCCGGTACGGGCGCACCCTGGACGTCGAGCACGCGGCTTTGCAGGTCAGTCCGTAGCCCGCCCAGGCTCTTGCGGGTGATCAGCTGCATGCGGATGGCAATGTAGGGTCCGGCGCCGGGCTTTTGCAGGGGCGCGGGTTTGCAGGTGCGCAGGCGGTCCGGTTTCCACTCGCGGGCGTGTTGGATCAGACGAATCTGGGGGTCGTTGTGCAGGTGTATCCCTGAGGTGAAGTTGGCGTCAAATGCATCCGCCGTTGCCTGGAGCACGGCGGGGTCGATGTGGTGTGCGGCGGTGCGGGCATTCATCTTGCCGGCCAGCTCGCCCAGGGTATCCGCGACGAGAAAATCGCGGCTTTCGCGCTGCATCTGGCGAACCAGGTTGTGATTGCCCAGCAGCAGCTCTTTTACAAACAGCGGGAACTGCTTGTCCCGGATCCGGGCGTTATGCTCGGCGCCGGAGATGGCGAATTCCCTGGCGGCGATACGCCAGTTCAGCAAATGCCAGGTCCAGGGCTGCTCCTGCTCGGCGACCCGCTGGCAGAGCCAGTGGGTATCAAAGCCGGTCACGAGAGGCTCAGGGCCGATGCGCTCGCCCCGGTGGTTGAGCCACAGGGCGGACTTGCACGGGATAATTGAAAGGCCGTGGCCGGCAAAGTGGGGATACGGGTGCTCAATGCCCGCGGCGTAGTTCCACATCTCGCCGGCATGGGTGATCTGACCGCCCAGGCTGTCCGCGACCCAGTGGTGCAGCCGGCCGTCCGCGTGGGGGTGCGCGCCGTTGAGCATGGTGGCGGGTTGGGGGTGGTTGGTGGGCCAGTTGGCGCGGCATTCCCCATGCTCGCCGTTGATGCCGCCCGTGGCCATTACGACGACGTCAGCCTGCAACCGGACTTCCTCTTGGGTTACCTCATCTACGGCCAATGCGCCGCAGACTTTGCCGCCCTGCTGCTCAAGCCCGGTAACACGGTGCTGGTGCAGCAGGGTCAGCTTGCCGTCACTGTTGGCCCGATGCAGGGCGGCGAGCAGGCAGCGGATCAGCTCCCGGGCGGTGCCCCATATCACGTGGTAGCGGGGCAGGCGATTGCCGTCGCCAAAACGGCCGCGTTCAACCCAGTTGACCGCCGGCAGAAACTTGAGCCCTTCGTTGCTCAGCCAGTCGTAGACCTCAGCGCGGGAGTGCTCGACGTAATATCGGGCCCATTGCAGGCGTGGATCATCCTGGGACGCAGCCTCCCCGGAAAATCGCTCACCCGCTTCAAGCTCACCAAAGCTCAGCCAGTCACCCAGGGCAATCTCCGGCGAGTCCTGGATCTTCATACGCTGCTGCAGGGGCGTGTTGACCAGCATCATGCCGCCAAAGGCCCACAACGCCAGGCCGCCCATGCGCTCGGCGGTGTCTCGGTCAACGAGGGTGACACGCTTGCCCGCGCGCAGGGCTTCCAGTGCCGTGACAATACCGGCCAGCCCGCCGCCGATCACCAGGATGTCTGAAGTCATTACCTTAGCCATGCTAATACCCGGGTCCTGTTGGCTTGTCCGCGTTTGCCAGTACTGCGTTCTGCACCTGGACAGTGTTGCTCATCCCGCTAAAGCGATTAGTTGTCCCGACTTAAGATAGACCGGTACCATGGCACTTGAATTGACTTTAGAGGCCAGCCAAATTGACATTAGAGGCCACAGTCTCGCTGGGATGGGTAAATACTGTGATCGCCGCGGCGCAGCGACTGTCTGTCGATGCGGACAAACTGCTGACCACGGCAGGCCTTCCCGCAGCGGCGCGCAAGCAGGAACGCTGGCCTATCGACGACATCACTCGGCTCTGGCACGCCGCCGAGCGCTGCACTAACGACCCCGGCTTCGGCCTGAAAGTCGGCGCGGAATTCACCCCCATGAGTATCAGCGGCGTGGGCTTTGCGCTGCAGTCCGCCGCGACCCTGCGCGAGGCCGTGGTGATGGTGCAGCGGTACCAGCGCCTGATCTCGGACGGTGGGCGCTTCCAGGTGCTCGCGGGGCAGGCCGCCACCTGGCTGGTCTATCATCCCCGCCAGGGCAAGCTGGCCTTCAGCCCCTACCAGATAGAGGCCGTGCTGGCAGCGGTGGTGGGCTTTGCCAGCTGGGTGACGGGCACACGTATGCAGCCGTTACGGGTGCAGTTCAGTCAGGCGCGGCTGGGGCCGCTGCCGGGGTATCAGGCCGTGTTCCAGTGTCCGGTCGAGTTTGAGCAGGCCTTTAGCGGGGTGCTAATGGATAACGCCGTGCTGGACCAGCCGCTGCCCCAGGCGGATCCCCAGCTCGCCCAGGTGCACGAACGCTATTCCACCGCGCGCCTGGCCGCATTGAGTATGAGCAGTGTTTCAGTACCGGAGATGAAGCAGTGGCTGGCGACCAGACTGGGCCCGAATCTCCCGCGTCGGTCTATGGCTGCGAAAGCTCTGGGTATCAGCGAGCGCACCCTGGCCCGGCGGCTACGTGAACAGGGGCATACTTTTGATGGCCTGCTTGATGAGGTGCGCCAGGTGCGTGCGCTCCAGGCCGTTGCGGATACCCATGCGTCGTTGCCCGCCATTGCCGAGTCACTGGGGTTCGCCGAGGTGAGTACGTTTTACCGGGCTTTCCGCCGCTGGACGGGTTTGTCGCCCGGGCGCTGGCGTAAGCTGCAAAGCTAGCGTCCGTGACTGGGTCGTTAGCCTTTGGTGACACCCCTGCGGGAACGCCGGCGGCGAATCATGGCGCTCAACACAAAGCCGGCCAGGAGCACATAAAGGGCACCGCTGAACAGGTAAGGGTTGCGGGTAAAGAAACTGCCCCCCGATTCCGGAGAGTAGGGCATGTCCACCAGATACCCGGCCTCTTCCCCGAACGGTGCCTGAAACAGAAACCGGCCATTGGGCAGCACCACTCCGGACGGGCCATTGTTGATCACGTGAACCAGGGGCGCCCGGTTCTCCACTGCTCTGAGTACCGAAGCGTTAAGGTGCTGGTAGGGCTGCCGGGTCGCGCCAAACCAGGCGTTATTCGACAGCACCGCCAAGACCTGGCCCTTTCTTTTCGCGGCAGCCGTCGCGTTTGCCACCAGTTCCGGAAACATCGCCTCATAGCAGATCAGCGGAACCAGGCTCATACCCGCTACGCCGAACACCTTCGGCTCAGTCCCGGCGCTGACATTGTCGTAAAAGCCCCCGAAAAGCCCAGTGACCCAAGCGGACATGCGGGGATAATCGCCCACCAAGGGCAGATACTCGCCAAACGCCACGCGTCTGATCTTGCGGTAGCGGTCCTGCTCCTCGCCCCGGGCATTCAGCAGCAGCGCCGTGTTGTACTCGCGGCCAACGTCACGGTTGTTTTTACTTTCCGTGTCGTGAACCTGCTCCATGTCCTGAAAAAGCAGTGGCACGCCCATGTCAGCGACCTGACTCTCAAAGGCCCTTCGCACATGGGGCTTGGAAAAATATTGGATAAACCGGGTCTCCGGCCAGAGCACCAGCTCCGCCCCCGCATCGGCTAACCCCTCGGTCAGCTCCATCGCCCGGGGATACCCACGACTGTAGCCCGGTGTGGGCGGTTCGGGGGAGAGGAGTGGGCCGGTGTTGTGCTGGACAAAGCCGATGTTGCGGGTCTGCCAGCTTTCCATCTGCCGGTCCCAGTCAGAAAGGCTGAAAAACCCGAAGCCCAGCCAGAGCGCAATAACCGCGACCGCGGCGGATAGGGCTGGGACCTCGCCCCGAACCGGGCGGCCGCTCAGGAGCTTGAATACGACAATGCTGCTCAGGGCGATCACCGCATCCAGCCCGTGAACGCCGGTACACGAAATCGCCTGCAAGGCCACCAGAAACCGGCTCTGGCTCTCGCCCAGCTGTATATGGAACAGCATGGGGAAGAGCGCAAAAAACACCGCTAGCAATACCGGGAAAAGCACAAGGTCGGGCACACCTGAGCGTCGTCTCAGCCAGGCAAACGCGAGCGCCAATAGCCCGAAAAGCTGGGCGCTGTACACCCAGAACAGAACCGCGAGGGCCAGCGTCAGCGGAAGGTCATAACCCTTCAGGCGGGTGATGAACTCGATGATCCACCAGGCCGCAGCAACGAACGTGGTCAGCCCGGTAACCACGCCCAGCAGGTAGCTTTGGCCGGGGCCTTTATCCCGTAAAGCGAACAGCAGGGGAACGAAGGCGATCCAGCTAATAAGGAAGAGTTGAGGTAGAAGGTAGGGCAGGGCCAATAGCACACCGGAGACGCCCGCGAGGATAAAGTCAGCGGTGCGCAGCGGCGCAATGGGCGGGCTGCCAGCGGCGGCCAAGGTCATTCGTCCGGCTCGAGCATGGCCCGGAGGATCGCGTTTCGTTGGGCGAACAAGCGCCGGGCGTCGTCCGCACCGAAATGCTCAATCTGGAGTTTTGTACGCGCCTCAAAGGCAGCCCGGCTGGT
This sequence comes from Hydrocarboniclastica marina, assembly GCF_004851605.1. Taxonomy (GTDB): domain Bacteria; phylum Pseudomonadota; class Gammaproteobacteria; order Pseudomonadales; family Oleiphilaceae; genus Hydrocarboniclastica; species Hydrocarboniclastica marina. Next base: position 3,399,603 of record NZ_CP031093.1, on the reverse strand, counting down.
GGGCGCGGCTTCGAGAAGGCCCAGTTTGCGCTGGGCTACCTGATAGCGGTGGAACCGCACCGTGAGATCCCCGAGCTGCCGGCCCTGGGGACCCGGAACGGCTTTGCGGATCAGCAGGCGAACCCGTTCCTCCGCCATTGGTGGCAGGGCCTCAGGTAGATCCGCGACACCGCTTTCCAGCGCAGCCGTGATTCTGCCGTCCAGCGACAAAGCCCGGGTGTGGTACCCCGTTGCGCGCTCGAGCATGTCGTCGAGGTTGAGCGCATCGAGCGCTTCTTGGTCGAATGCTAGCTGTGCGGGTGCTACTTTCTGCAAGGGCTGATGTGAGGCCAGGTCATTTGGAGTTTGCACGACGCTGGCCATCGCCGCAGCCACAAGCACCAGCCCTGGCAAGAGCAGCAGCATCCAGCGACAGGTGTTGGGCCCGCCCATGGTGTTGCACAGCTTGGCGGATAATCTCATGAGGGGTTCCGGCCGGGAAAATGAAACTGAGCGAGCGGCAGACATGCTAGCAACGTCCGCCCGCGTGAACCACATGCGGGTTACCAGAGTGGGACATTGGGCGCCTGTCTACGGGATAAACCCTCGGGCATGCAGATTTCTGCTTACCGCGACAGGCGGCTGCCCGTTGGACAGATGAGTGAGAGCAATAGCGCTCCATCGCGCGCACCCGCTAAGCAGGAATGTCACCCCGCGGAAATGGGAACGTAACCGCCCCATCGTATAGACTCATACGCAGACCCGGGTGTATCCCATCTCAAGGGGGTGTATACCGACAACACTCAGCAGCAGATAAAGGACAATCTTTTGGCCGGAGCCAGCTTACTTACCCTGATAGACGACATCAGCCTGATTCTCGACGATGTCTCGGTCATGACCAAAGTCGCGATGAAAAAGACTGCAGGCGTGCTGGGCGACGACCTCGCGCTCAACGCCCAACAGGTCACTGGCGTTAACCCCGCGCGGGAACTGCCGGTGGTCTGGGCCGTCGCCAAGGGCTCATTCATAAACAAACTGATCCTGGTGCCTGCGGCGCTTCTGATCAGCGCATTCATTCCCTGGGCCGTGACGCCTCTGCTAATGGTTGGCGGTGCGTTCCTCTGCTTCGAGGGCGCCGAGAAGCTCGCCCACAAATTTCTTCATAACGCCCACGATGACGAGAAGGCCCACGCCGAAGAAGTAAAAGCCCTGAGCGATCCCAGCGTGGACATGGTGGCGTTCGAGAAAGACAAGATCAAAGGCGCCGTGCGAACGGACTTCATCCTCTCCGCCGAGATCATCGCCATCACCCTCGGCACTGTCGCCACTGCTGATTTCAGCCAACAGGTCACCGTCCTGTCCGTCGTTGCCGTGATCATGACCATCGGCGTCTACGGTCTGGTCGCCGGCATCGTCAAGCTGGACGACCTGGGGCTGCACCTGAGCGAGAAAAGCTCAACATTCGCCCGCAGTGTCGGCAACGGCATTGTCAGCGCGGCGCCCTACCTGATGAAGAGTCTATCCATCATCGGCACTGCGGCCATGTTCATGGTGGGCGGAGGTATACTTGCCCACGGCATCCCGGCGGTATACCACGGTGTGGAAGAGCTAGCGGCGGCATCGGCAGGCGTTGCCGGAGCGGGAGCCATTCTCGAGTTCACCATTCCAACCTTGCTCAATGCGTTGTTTGGGATTGTCGCGGGGGCGCTGGTATTGGGCGTGGTTAAGCTCATCAAGGGATTGAAGAGCTAGGGTTGTGTAGCCCGGGGTGGAGCCAGATCTGGCAAATCACTGGCATGTGGTTCCAACGGTTGCCTGGTGTTTTAAAAGGGCGCCCCCGGGGTTTCTGCTGCTTAGCCGAGCAGTAGATCTCGTTTTTTTATCTTCGTTTCTGAGCTGTGCTATTTCCAGTGGAACGCCTTAGCTGAAGCTGGTTGCGCAGCAAGCACCGTCGGGATGCAGCGTTGAATCGTCGGCTCGTGCAAGTGTTGGCAATGCTCATGCCTCGAGCTCTTCCGCGAAACTGTGACAAAGATACCGTTCAGCCCCGCCCGATAACCCCAAACTGAGCCCGGTAGGAACTGCACCAAAAACACAAAAACAAGATACTCAAGGAAAGCTCTATGAAGATGCTATTTGATCCGGCGCGGGCGCGCTTTGCGATTGTTGGGGCGTTGTTGCTGTCGAGTTCAGCCTGGGCACTGAGCCCTGGTGGCGGTGCCACTACTGACACGTTTGCGGACTACGCAGTGGCGGGGCCACATGCAGTCATGTCCGAGGCCAGCGGCAGCACTTGCACGGTGTTCCGTCCGGTTACGCTGACGGACGATCACCCGGTGATCCTCTGGGGCAACGGTACCTCCACACAGGTTTCAGCATACAGCGAGGGACTTGAGCACTGGGCGTCCTGGGGCTACGTAGTAGTGGCGGCCAATACCAGTAACGCCGGCACCGGCGAACAGATGCTCGACTGCCTTGATGGCATTAGTGGTTCGGCGATTGCCGACAGTCTGGACCTGACACGGGTCGGCACTACCGGCCACTCCCAGGGCGGTGGTGGCTCTTTGATGGCGGGTCGTGATGAGCGGATTACTGCTACGGCTCCAATTCAGCCCTACGTTGTCGGACTGGGGCATGATTCCGCCTCCCAGGGAGATCAGACAGGACCGATGTTGCTGTTGTCCGGAAGCAGCGATTTCGTGGCTTCCCCCTCAAGGAACCAGGCGCCCGTGTATCAGGCCGCGAATGTCCCCGTGTTCTGGGCCAACAGCCAGGGCACCAGCCACTTTGCACCGATCGGCGACCTCGGTGTCTACCGCGGCATCACGACAGCCTGGTGGGATTACCAGCTCAAAGGCGATCAAGACGCCGCTGACCTCTTTGCCGGGCCTTGTCTTGGCTGCGACGCCGAAGGGTGGGACGTTCAGCGCAAGGGATTCTGAAAACTGCTTCAACGGAGCCCAGTCGGGGCTCCGTTCCCCACACCCCTTTTGCCATCACCCTGTGCCATTAAGCCCGACCTGGGCGAGGCGCCTGTATCGCACGCCTCCCGGCAATCTTCAACGCCAACTCTTCCGACTTGCTCGTCAGCTGCTGGGCAGGCCTTTAATGCCGTGCGCGATTCTCGACGCGCTCGATACCAGACGATTGCAATAATCGAGCAGAGAATCTGCCTTCCGCCTGCGTACACACTTGTATAGTTGCGCTACACTGGCGCTGAAGTGCTTTCTAAAGCGATGTATTTCTACTGCTCATGTCTCACTGCCTGACTAGTGTTGCGTGGCTGAGACGGTGGGAAATACGCGGGCGTGACGGGTGTCATTGTTGATGTGACGTTGCGCGAGTTCGTACACAAAGAAAGTGCTTTCCTTGGCCAAGTCGTCGTCTCAGCGGTATATGCCCGGACAGGACACTAGCGGGTGGGCGCGTAGTAGCTGGCTCTACAACCCTGTATCGATGACGGAGGTCATATGAAAGACGTACTCTACTTCAATTCAATGCTCACCCCGAAAATGATCACCTTTATTTACTGGCTGCTTTTGCTCCTGGTGCTTTTCAACGGCGTTGTTCGCATGTTTGCAACCTTCCAGGGGATAACGTTCACCAGCTTCATCATGGGGCTGCTCACGATTATCGGGGGCGCTATCGCTGCGAGGATCACGTGCGAACTTTTGATCGTGCTGTTCAAGATTCACGACAATGTAAAGACGCTCGCCAGTAGGCCGGAGTAGTCCCCAGAATCAGCCGGAGCGCGACGCAGCTGTTGCGCTTTTGGCTGCCGGATAGGGATACTGAATATCTATCTTGTATCTCGTGTCTAGTACGTCTGGTTTGAGTAAGCTTCTTCGTTCAGTTCGGCTGCCAACAGCAAGCTCGTTATGCATCCGGAGACCCTCGTACCAATGGAAACAGCCGGCCTCGACTGGTTTGATCAGAACACCACGCTGCTTCGGCTTGGCTTGGCCATCCTGCTAGGCGCGCTCATCGGGCTGCAGCGCGGCTGGCAGAACCGGGAATTGCGGGCAGGCGGCCGTGTTGCGGGTCTCCGTACCCATGCGCTTACCGGGTTGCTGGGCGGTTTCGCGGCCTTGCTGTCCCTGGAGCTGACCCCCTGGGTGTTGCCCGCCTTTTTTCTGGCGGTGGTTGCCATAGGCCTGATGGGTTACCGGCTGAAGGCGGCCCAGAGCGACGACTACAGCATCACCGGACTGATCGGCCTGTGCCTGACGTTCTGTTTCGGGTCAGCCGCGTTGCTGGTCGATCCTGCAATACCCGCGGCCGCCGCCGTGGTAACTGCGCTCATTCTGGACAACAAGGCCGAGCTGCATGGGCTGCTCGCCAAGCTGGAAGAACGGGAACTTGATGCCGCACTGAAGCTGTTGCTCATCACTGTGGTGCTGTTGCCCATCCTGCCGAATCAGGGCTATGGGCCTGGCGGTGTGCTCAACCCGTTTGAGATCTGGTGGCTTGTGGTGCTCATCGCTTCCATTTCTTTTGTCGGCTATTTCGCCATGCGTATCGGCGGCACCGAAAAGGGCCTGCTGTTTACCAGTTTCTTTGCCGGCCTGAGCTCGTCGACCGCCCTTACGCTGCACCTGTCCCGCCTGGGCCGCGACAACCCCGGACTCAAGCCGCTGCTGGCCGCCGGCATACTTATCGCCTGCGGTACGATGTTCCCGCGCATTCTGATCTATTGCGCACTCATTAATCCGGATCTCCTGCCTGTATTGCTCTGGCCCGTCGCCTTGATGACGGTGCTGCTTTATCTGCCTGCCGCGTGGCTCTGGCGACGGCATCGCGGCTGGGTTAATGCCGAGCAGCCGCGTCACCAGCAAAACCCGCTGGACCTCAAGTCCGCGCTCTGGTTCGGTGCGTTGCTCACAGTCATTCTGTTGTTGGGTCATCTCTTGCAGGAAGGGTTCGGCGACGCCGGCGTGTACCTGCTGGCCGCGGTATCCGGCGTCACCGATGTTGACGCCATTACGCTCTCGCTGACGCGGCTATCCCAGGAAAGCCTGTCTGCGGAGACCGCGATCCTGGGCATTGTCATCGCCGCGACGGTAAACAACCTCGTGAAGACAGGCCTCGCTGCAGGCATCGGTGGCTGGAAGTTGGGGCGACTGGTGGCAGGGCCGATGGTGATTGCTCTGGCGGGTGGGCTGGTGTTGGCTGGGTGGTTGGCGCTGGGGTAGTGCGAAGACAAGGGATGTCGCTTTACGTGTTTTTTAAGGGGAAGTTCAACAATTAGCAAAGCGACCCTTGTGCCCATGCTCTAAGTGAATAGAATGTAACGTCAAGTCACGGATGGCGGTCTACCCATGCAAGGAGCGAGAACCAGTGCCCGATATATTTTTTTCCAAACGTTTGATGTGCCCTGGCGACTTAGTTGGTGACGATCCGAATGATCTTGCCAGCTTCTTGAAAATTAACGGCTTGGGATTGAACGATTCGATCGCCCCAGGCAAAGCATACTCTCTCGATACCGCCCATCCGCAAACTCGTACCATATTAACCAGAATCAACGGTCTTCCCGCCGGCCAGCGCAGCAGTATCGCTCGGGCTGCAGAAGAACTCGGCGATGGCGTTAACCAGCTAGCTTTATTTCTGAAGCACAATCTGGACCGGGAGCAGATAGAACTTGTGAACTCGCTGGTAGGAGCTAGCGCTAGCGCAGCCTCTGCAAGACTGAATGGCTTTCAGAGCGCGCTCCTCAAATATCAGGAAGCGGTGCTTGAGGGTCAAAAAGTCGAACAGTCGCACGGGCCCGGTGTTGGGCAACGCCGTCATCAGGCTCAGACCAAGATTCGCTACGCTTATAGTGAAATGAGCAATTTGTATAGAAGGGAGCTTAATCGGCTGTCCCCGGAAGCGCTGCGAAGCAAAAACCGTGGCAATGCGCTTAGTAATCCACACAGAGCAATCACTCTGGCGCAGCGCAGGCCACTGGGTAAACCGGACGCCCGGCTTTTTATTGCAGATACCGCAGAAGCTAGTCGTATGGCTTCCTTCGGCCGAGGTATAAATAATTTAGGTAAAGTGGCCCTAGCAGTAGATGCAGGTTTGAGAATACATAAGGTTAACGGCATCCGCGAGGACGGTGGAGACTGGCTGCGAGAAGGTGCAATGCAAATGACTGGATTGGGCGCAGCAGGCGCGGCTGGCGGTTTGGCGGGAAAATACACGGTGTTGGGTGGCGGGCTTTTAGCTGCAAAGGCGGGTCTCGTTCTTACCGGTCCCGCTGGCTGGGCTATCGTTGCAGCTATTGTAGGGGCGGGTATTGTGGCCGGTCTTGCGACCGGCATGGTGGCAGATCGGGCCGGGAAAGCGCTCTCCGCTTGGCTTTGGGAATGGGATTTAGCTTGGGATTAGGTGCCGACAATGAGAGATTTGTTCTTTGCGGTTTTCGGCATCCTGATGCTGACAACGTTTATTTCCTGGCTCCTGTTCGCCCGTTTCTCGATGGCTAGAATTGAACGGCAAATGCTCCGGGACGGTGTAGGCAGACCGGCTTCGTGGGACGGATTCGGCTTGAGGGTATTGTGGTACGCGTCAGCGATCTCGTTTCCGGTAGGGGTGTTTAATCAATCGGATGATCCGCTGATAGATGTGCCCAAAGTCCGAAGTTATGCGAGACAGTACGATCGCTTGTTGGGTTGGGTTCTCATGGTTTCGGGGTTGTGCTTTGTCATTTCCGTATTTGTCGGCGGCCCAATGTTAGGCCTCTATTAGAAGCGGCCGACCCATGATGTTTCGGGAGCGGCAGAGGATGAACTCAGGAGCGCTATCGGCTTGCTGGATGAGTCGATGAAAGGCCTTTTTGTCGCACGAAACATTGCGGACGACTCGGGCTCGTCGAACCACCGAGCACTGGTTGAGGTTAAGACAGGATTGGTTGTTTATACTCATAAAATCCTGGCTTAAAACGTCAAGAGGTCCTGCCATGTCCCCCCAAAGCCGTGAGCGACTCCTGGCCGAACACCAGCCTCGGGCGGTGCGAGACCGTTTGGCAGTTCCAACGAGGGCCTCTACGCTGCCGGATGCTGTACTGGGTGGTATCGATGGTTGTGTTACCACCTTTGCGGTTGTATCGGGTGCCTTCGGCGCGGGTTTTCCTCCGCACGTCGCATTGGTGCTGGGGTTCGCCAACTTACTTGCCGATGGTTTCAGTATGGCAGTAAGCAACTATGAGGCAGGTCAGGCGCAACTGGCCCAGATCGCTAGCGCTGAGCGAACGGAGCGCGAACACATCGACCTGGTGCCCGAAGGCGAACGCGAAGAGGTTCGCGAGATGTTTCGTAAAAAAGGGTTTGAGGGAGAGTTGCTGGAGCAAGTGGTAGCGGCTGTGTGCCGCAATCCCGATCTATGGGTGCAGACCATGTTGCGGGAGGAGTATGGCCTTTCCGGTGATGGGCTCAGCCCGCTGAGAGCAGCCTTTGCTACATTCGCCGCCTTCATTGTGGTGGGTACTCTGCCACTGTTGCCTTATGCGCTACCCGGCCTTGGAAGCACGGCACAGTTCCTGGCGAGCCTTGGGCTGGCCGGGGCGGTGTTTCTCGGGATTGGTATGGTTAAGAGCGCGGTATACGGCCTTTCGCCCTGGCGCTCTGGGCTGCGTACCCTGGTCATGGGCACTGCAGCAGCCGGGTTAGCGTTTGCCACAGGTTTCCTCGCGCAAGGCCTGTTAGGGGGCTAATCCAATTGCCAGGCATGAGCTGATGCGAATCACCCGTGGCTACCTGAGTCCGTCTGCCGCTGGGATTCCATACTTCTGTTCGCGGTACAGCCATAGCGGCAATAACGCATGCGCAAGGGCTTTACGCACGCTAGAGGGAGCAGGAGGCATTTCACTGTAGGTTGTCACACCGGTTCCTGGTTCGTAGGCCCCACTTAAGGGCGGCTGATCCTGGCGCAGTACGGTGACGCCAAAATCGCCCTCCATCCAGGCGTAGTAATCGTTGAACTGCATCATGGCGCGACCCGGCTGTTCGGCGTCCAGGGCGAGATCGCGGCCGATCATGGGGTGTTCGCTCTGGATACCCATGAGGGACAAGAGTGTAGGCGCGAGATCGATCTGGCTGGCCAGGGTATGGATACGTTTCGGCTCGATATCGGCACCGAGGATCAGCCCGGGTATGTGAAAATTCTTGATAGGTACCAGTTCGTTGCCCCAAACCCGAGCGTCGTGGTCGGCAACAATCAGGAATAGTGTGTCCCCCCAGTAGTCACTGGCCCGGGCCTGCTCGATGAACGCACCCAGCGCGTAGTCGGCATAGCTGACGGCGTTCTCAACGCTGTGCTTCTCGCTACCCTGCAACGTAATGCGCCCGTCAGGGAATTCAAATGGCGCGTGATTGGATGACGAGAATACCAAGCGTAAGAACGGCTGGCCCGCGTCGTGGAGCCGTTGCAGCTCGGCATGGGTTCTGTTGAACAGGTCCTCATCGCTGACCCCCCAACTGCCGGTAAACAGCGGATCAATATAGTCTGTCTGGTCCACAATGTGCTCGAAGCCATTGCCTGTGAAAAAGCTGCGCATGTTGTCGAAATGCGCTTCGCCGCCGTAGATGAAACCAGTGTCGTAGCCTTTGTTGCCGAGCAGGTCAGCCAGGGTAAAAAAGTGGTCCTGGGCCAGGGACAGCTTGACAACGCTGCGGGCGGGAGAGGGCAGGTACCCCGAAATCACGGCTTCGATGCCACGGACCGAACGGGTACCAGTGGCATACAGGTTCTCGAACCACCAGCCCTGCTCTTTCAGCGCTTCCAGCCTGGGTGTTAGCGGCTTGCCGCCGAGGGCTCCGACAAAGCTCGCCCCCAGACTTTCCTCAAGCACAATTACAAGGTTGAGCGGTCGGGACAGTGTCTGACTGGGGGCCTGACTGTGCAGCGTCGGGAACCGCTCCGAAGGGAAATCGGCATCGGCCAACCAGGGCGCTCCGCGCACAGTCTGCAGTACGTCCGCCTGGGTCATTTCACCGTAGGACTCGTCAGCTTCTGCTTCGTGCTTGAGGTTGTATACCGCAAAAGCGACGGACCAGGTGGAGTTGATGATGAGGGAATTGACCAACGCGTCGGAGGTCAGTGCAAACATTGCGGGGTTGGCGGGCCGGTGGTCTGTGGTTGAGCGGATACTCATGAATACCGCCAGTACGGCAATCGGCCAGATCAGAAGTGTGGTCGCATAGGAAGGGTTGGCGGGGGTAGTCAGCCAGGGCCGGAGTACTGCGGCTGCGACCGCGGTCAGGCCGGCACAGGCCGCGAGCGCCAGCAGGACCGGTAAACGGTAGCCGGTCCAGAGCGTTGAGATGACTTCGCTGGGGTACTTGAGGTACTCAATGAACAGCCGGTTGGGCCGGACGTCATACTGGGCTATGAACGTCGGCGTCGCCAGTTCCATGAACAGGATGAGACAAATAGCGCCAATGGCCCAGAAAAAGGTGAAGCGCTTCCACAACGTCCAGCAGTGGCGGTGAGCGAGCAAAGGCACGAGCAATAGTGGGAACGCTACGGCGAGGCCGGCGAGGATAAGATCTACCCGCAGCCCGTGGAGGAAAATCATCGGTAGCATACCGGTATCAGCTACCCGTTCGAGCTGCCAGGCTACCAGAAGCGCCCTGGCCAGCCCCGCCACCAACAAAACCAGGAAAAAAAGCGCTAGCAGAGGTGCATAGGCGCCGGCCCGGCGAAAGAAAAACCGAAACGGGGCGGGGCGGACTGACGGGGTCGAGAGGCGAGAGAACGAGGTACTGGAATACGACATCGGCAACCTGGCGTTAGACAATGAGCAGTGGGTGAAGCGCGCCCATAATGTCCAACCAAGCTTAAGCCAGCCTTAAGTACCCTGCGGTGGAATCTTTGGCTGGGTGGCCGGGAGCCAGATGTTCACGCAGAGTCCTGTCTGGTTATCGTTGCGGGCCAGCAGGGTAAGCTCGCCCCCGTGCAGTTCGGCAATCCGTTTTGCTATCGCCAGGCCCAGTCCTGCGCCGCTGCCAACGCGTTGGTCAAGCCTGGAGAAGCGCCCGAGTGCCCGTTCATGTTCTTCGGTGGGGATACCGGGCCCTTGGTCGCAAACACTGATGCGGAAGCCTTCGCCGCTGGATTCCAGGTGTGTTTCCACTGTTGTCCCGGGCGGGCTGTACTGGATCGCATTGGCGAGAAGGGAGCGCATAAGCGTGCTGATGAGTGCTTCATGGCAGTGAATAAATGCCTTGCCCGCACTATCGTTGAGGACGGGCTCAATCGATTTCTGCAATGCCAGCGGCGCGACATCCGCAATACTCTGGGCCACAATCGCCGACAGGTTACGATACGCTTCGTCGAAGTGGATACCTGCATCCACCCGGCTGAGTAGCAGCATCTGTTCGACGAGGTGCACCATACGGTCTACGGCCTCGAGTAAGTCCGTGAAAGCAGCAGGATGCGATTCACAGGCTTTTTCGAGGTTAAGTCGCAACGCGGCCAACGGCGTGCGCAGCTCGTGTGCGACATCGGCGGAGAAACGCTTCTCGCGATCCAGGGCTTCGTCCAGTCTCTGTAGCAGTCCGTTGACTGCCTGTACCAGGCCGCGAACCTCATGCGGCGCATGGCGGTCGTCCAGGGGGTGGATGTTTTGCGGGGCCATGTCGCGGACCGGGTTTTCGAGCCGGAGCAGGGGGCGGAAACCGAGCCTGATGGTGAAGCTGATGGCAAAGGCCAAAAGCGGCAGCGCGAGCAGAAGCGGGATTACGTTGCCCACGGCAAGCTCCTGACTCAGCTCTTGCCGGATGTCCTCTCTCTGTCCTGTCCGTATCCAGAAGCCGGTCTCCGGGTCTTTCAGGGTGAAAGTGCGCCAGCGGAAACCTGCTGATTCCGCCCAGGAGTAGCCGGGCTGAAGGGGTGTCTCATCCTCGGCGATTAACGTGTCCAGCAGCGGTAAACCGTCCGCGGACCAGACCTCGAATGCCAGCTTCTTCTCGTATTTGTGTCCTGCCCCGTCTGGCAATATTTCGTCGTAATCCCCCTCCAGTTCGGCGCCCTGGGGCAATTGCAGGGTTTCCGTGAGGGTATAGGTCAGTTGCTCGGGTGACTGGGTCTCCACCAGATGCCGCACCAGTCCCTGGACGATGCGACTGCTCTGGGCAAGCTCAGCATCAAACAACTCTTCCAGTTCATGGTTGCTCTCGACGTAGCTCCACAGGGCCGCGAGCGCCGCGATGACCAGAACCGTTGTGGAGATCAGCAGGGTGAGGGTGCGGGTCAGGGACACGGGTGCGCTACCGCTTTGCCGGCTTCGGCGCTGTCGAGCATGTAGCCGACACCCCGGATGGTTCGGATAGTCGATTTTCCGATTCGCCGCCGCAGGTGGTGAATATGGACCTCCAGGGCGTTGCTTTCCGCGCCCTGGTCCCAGCCATACAACTGTTCTTCCAGCCGACGCCGCGTAGCGACCTGATCAGGATGACGCATCAGGAACTGCAGAACCTGAAACTCGCTTCGGGGTAGCACAACAGTTTCGTCCCTTATCGTGAGCTTTCCGCTTTCGGGCGCAAGTGAGAGCGCCCCTACGTCCAGGCTGGGCTGTGACGGATTGGCCAGTCGCCGGGCTACCGCACGAATCCGCGCTTTCAGCTCCGCCATGGCGAAAGGCTTGGTCAGGTAATCGTCTGCGCCGGCGTCGAGCCCCTGCAGTTTTTCCTCAAGGTTCGACCGCGCGGTAAGGATGATTACCGGGGTGTGGCAGTTCTGCTTCCGTATTCCCCGCAGTACCTCCAGACCATCGAGCCTGGGCAGTGTGAGATCGAGGATAACCAGGTCAAAGTTTTCAGTCGGCAGCACATTCAGCGCCTGCTGGCCGTCATCCAGCCAGTCGACGGTGTTCTGGTTGTCGCGCAGCATGCTGAGCATGGTCTTGGCGAGCGGGTGATCATCTTCTACGAGCAGAATGCGCATCGGGATCCTTAATATCAGAAACCCAAGTCTGCCACGGAATTCTTAAGCGCGGCTTAAGCATTCTCCTGGGTTCGCGTAAGCATACTTTAAGGCTTGACCGATAGGCTGGGAACACACTCGAAGGAGCAGTTCCCTATGTCCGACCCGTTGATGCTGTCTGCAACCTGTAATCTCGACGCTTCGGAAGCCTGTCCCGCAGTCAGTTGCAGGGGACGGCTTTTATCTGAAATCGAGCCCGACACGCCCACTGCAGCGGCCGTTACCCAGTTTATCGGCCGCCGGTTCGAGCAGGCTTATGGGGCACGTCCACCGTTGCGGATACCGCGTCTGTTGGCGATGACAACGGCCAGCGGGACTTTGCTGGCGGCGGTCGGCATACGCTGCGCTGCCGGTGAGGCGTTGTTTCTGGAGGACTACCTTGACGCACCCATAGAAGCTTGTCTATCAGGCCATGAGCGCGCGGACCGCGCCCGCCTGGCTGAAATCGCTCACCTCGCCGGTGTTGAGGCCGGCGTCAGCCGCCACCTATTTGCCAGCCTGACCGTCTGGTTGATGGCGCACGGATTCCAGTGGGCCACGTTTACCGCCACGGAGCCGCTGTTCAACAGTCTCAGACGCATGGGCATCGCGCTGCTTGAACTGGCGCCAGCGGACCCGGCGCGTCTGGCCGATGCCGGCCAGGGCTGGGGCGCTTATTACGCGCATGGTCCGGTCGTTGTCGGTGTCAACGTCGAGCAGGCGTATCAGACGATGAGTCGCACCGGAAAGCTCCGTGGTACGACCTGGATCGGCCAGGCCCAAGAGGATGAGAGCGCTTATGTCCACAGTGCCTGAATCCATTCCTGCCCTGCTGCAGCAAATGGCCATTCGCCAGCCGGACGTGGCGGCTCTGGTTTCTCCTGATCTGAGCCTGAGCTACGGCCAAACCTGGGCCGCCGTCATGGAGCTGGCATACGAGCTGAGAAAAGCCGGCACCATGCGGTTGGGGCTTTGTGGCGACAATAGCCCGGCGTGGGTTATTGCTGATCTCGCCTGCCTGCTGGCGGATGTGGTCTGCGTGCCCGTGCCGGGGTTCTTCTCGCCTACCCAAACCGGGCATCTGATCCGCAGTGCCGGCCTGGACGGCTTGTTGTGGCCGGACCAGGGCACGGCCGGTTCGCAAAGAGTGAAGCTGTCGAGCTTCGCCTGGCTGGAGCCGCTTGCTGCAGGGCATAACCCGCACTCTGTTCCCTACATTCACGCGGACACGGCCAAGGTCACCTTTACCTCCGGCAGCACCGGAAGCCCCAAGGGCGTGTGTCTCTCGGCCCGGCATCTGAGCGCTACCACCCTGGCCTTGCGGGACCGGCTCCACGGGCTCGGCCTGGCCCGCCACGCCAGTGTGCTGCCCCTGGCGACGCTGCTGGAGAATATTGCAGGTGTCTACCTGTCGCTGAGCATGGGCGCAACGATCGAGCTTTTACCTCTGCAGATGCTGGGCATGAATGGCAGCAGCGGTCTCGATGCGGATCAGTTTATCGACCAGTTGCGACGTGTGCGTCCGCATTCCTTGATTCTGGTGCCTGAGCTGGCTGCTGTATTGGTCAACGCCGCAGCCGGCGGCGCTCTTGATGGCCACCGATTCCGCTTCCTGGCGGTCGGCGGCGGCCGTGTGCCCCCGGCGCTGCTGGATGAGGCAAGACGCCTCGGGCTGCCCCTATATGAAGGCTACGGCCTGTCTGAATGCGGGTCTGTCGTGGCGCTAAGCACGCCCGGAAACGAGCGGCCCGGGTCGGTAGGCAAACCACTGGGCCACCTGCACGTCAGTGTCGATGGCAAAGGTGACCGAAGTGGCGGTGAGCAGGGTGAGATCGCTGTTTCGGGCAACAGCTACCTCGGCTATCTCGGCAGCGCGCCCCCGTCCGACGGTCTGCTCCAGACGGGTGATCTCGGCCGCCTGGATGGTGACGGTTATCTCTACATAGAGGGTCGCAAAAAAAACCTGCTGATCACGAGCTTCGGCCGAAATATCAGCCCGGAATGGCTGGAGAGCGAACTCTGTCTGGCGACGGGCGCACGCCAGGCGTTGGTGTTCGGTGACGGCGAACCTCAGCCCAGCGCCATTTTGGCATTAAGCCAAGGGGGCTTGCCTGCCTGCGCCGCACGCAAAGTAGAGATTGAGTCCGTAATCCGCCGACTTAACGCAACCCTGCCGGACTACGCACGCTTACGCCGCATTTACCTGCTTCACCAGCCTTTGAGTCACGTCCAGGGCTATGTGACCGCAAATGGCCGGTTAGTGAGAAGCCGGATTCTTGAGCATCTGGGCCTCATTCTTCCGGACGCGCAGCTTCTGGATCTGCTGCAAAGAGAAGGTCTGGAGACCTGAAACCTGCTACCTGACCATTAAGGAGTTACCCATGGGTTTTTTCAATACCCTGCAAGCCCGCACCGAAGCGGAACGTCAACACGTGACCCAGGCGCCCGTCGTCAAGGCGATCGCTGAGGGACGGTTTGATCTCGAAAGCTACACCTGGTTTCTGACCCAGGCCTACCACCATGTTAAACACACGGTACCGCTGATGATGTCCTGCGGGGCGCGATTGCCCGAGCGCCTTGAGTTCGTCCGCAAGGCGCTGGTGGAGTATATCGATGAAGAATACGGCCACCAGGAATGGATTCTCAATGATCTTGAGGCTTGCGGCGTTAGCAAAGCTGACAGTCGCGCAAGCGCACCGCACCTGTCGATCAAGCTCATGGTGGCTTATCTCTACGACCAGATCGAGCGCGGCAACCCGGCGGCCTTTTTTGGCATGGTGCAAGTGCTGGAGGGTACCAGCATTGAGCTGGCGACACCGCTTGGCCAGGCCATCCAAGAACAGTTGCAGTTGCCTGATACGGCATTCAGCTATCTCTTCTCCCACGGGGCTCTGGACCAGGCGCACTTCGAGTTCTTCCGGAACCTCATGGATGGCATAACCGAACCGCAAGACCAGCAGGCTATTGTGGAAGCCGCAAAGGTCGTCTACCAGCTGTATGGCGACATGTTGCACAGCATTCCGCTGGTGCACACCGCTGAGGGTAAACACCATGCAGCTGCGTGATCGCGTCTTTCTGCTGCTGGGCGGCACCGGCGGTATCGGACAGGCTCTGGTGGAGCCTCTGGTGCAGGCAGGTGCCCGGCTGATAATCGCCTCGCGGACGATCGATGAAAAGCCGCGGGTAATAGCCAGGGAGGAAACCCCCGGCACAATAATGACCGTCCGACTGGACTTGTCTGCCGACGATCTCGATCACCAGTTGGTCGGACTGTCCGAGCGCTTCCCGGTGATCGACGGCGTGATTCACTGCGCCGGCAGTAATCACTTTGCCTCGATCAGTCAGGCCCCGGTACGCGCTATTGATGAGCAGATCGCTGTCAATCTGCGCAGCGCTATTATCGTGGCCCGACACTTTGCGCCCCGGTTCAGCCAGCGTGGCACCGGCGCGTTGGTCTTCGTGGGTTCGACTTTCGGCAGCATCGGTTTTCCCGGTTATACCGCCTATTGCGCGACCAAGTTCGGCTTGCGGGGCTTCTCAGAGGCCTTGCGCCGTGAGCTTGCCGATACCGGGGTTGAGGTGATGTATGTCGCCCCCCGTGCCACCGCCACAGCCATGAATCCGGAAGCGGTCAATGCCATGAATAAAGCCCTCGGCAACGTTATGGACGCGCCAGAAGCAGTTGCCGGGCAAATTCTCAAGGCGATGAAAAAAGGGCAAAAGCGACGTTTTCTCGGCTGGCCGGAGAAACTGTTCGTGGTCCTCAACAGCCTTCTGCCTCGGCTGGTTGATAAAGCCATGCTGAAGCAGCTACCGGTTATCCGCCGTTTCCTTGACTCCGGAGCTACCCAATGAGAATCGCAACACTACTTTTTGCCTTGCTCCTGGCACTGCCGGCGTCAGCCGTCGGTCTTGAAGAGGATCTGCTGGAACTCCAGCAACGCTGGGCCAGGATTCAGTATGAGACGCCGGAAGATGACCGGGAAAAAGCGTTCGAAGCCCTGGCCGATGACGCAGCCGACCTGGTGGCGCGTTTTCCGGGCAGGGCAGAGCCACTGATCTGGGAGGGGATCATCCTCAGCACCTATGCAGGTGCAAAGGGCGGATTCGGGGCCCTCGGTCTGGTGAAAAAAGCCCGCCGGCGACTGGAAGCTGCGCTTGATCTCGACAAGCTGGCTTTGCAGGGCTCAGCCTACACGTCGCTCGGTAGCCTCTATCATAAGGTGCCGGGATGGCCGCTGGGGTACGGTGACGACGAGAAAGCTGAAGCTTATCTGCGCAAAGCGCTGAACATTAACCCCGCCGGTATTGATCCGAACTTTTTCTTCGCAGAGTTTCTGGTTGATCAGGGACAGCCGGATCGCGCCAGAGTCTATCTGAACAAAGCGCTCGAAGCGCCGGCGCGTCCTGGCCGCGAGCGGGCTGACGAGGGCCGCAGGGAAGAGGCACGGCTTTTGTTAGAAAAGCTTTGAAGCCGCGCTTCGCTGACAGGCTCCTGGAGCGCATCGCTATCTCGACAGCGCTGGACTTGTATCAAAACCGGCGCAATGTCGGAGCTGTCTTTGCTCACTGAGCATTCCAGACAACCGGTGCTGCCGGCAGAGACATTGCCCAAGATGGGATACACGAATTCGGCCAGAAGGTGGTTGGGTAAAGCAGCCAGTACAGGCAAAGCAGGCCCTTCCCGAAGCGGCGAATGGAAAGCGGCAATACGCAAGGGAGGAAAATGCAAAAGAATTGAGTGCAAGGGAATTAAATGCAAGGGAGCTAAATGCGAGCGGACAAATAGAGTTGCGGGGTAGCCATATGGGCACCCCGCAGG
The DNA here is from genome assembly GCF_004851605.1 of Hydrocarboniclastica marina. GTDB lineage: Bacteria > Pseudomonadota > Gammaproteobacteria > Pseudomonadales > Oleiphilaceae > Hydrocarboniclastica > Hydrocarboniclastica marina. The sequence goes on along the minus strand of NZ_CP031093.1, from coordinate 3,382,859 downwards.
TCTTGGCTAGCGGTCTTCGTAACGCTCGTGCTTGAAGAACATTCCAGAATCACCGAACTGTGACGCGACCATTTCTGATGTCGTCGTCAGTTCCCCTACTTTAACGGCGCTGTTGCGACGTTCTTCGGCAAGGCGACGGTTGCGGCTCGGGAAGATAGAGGAGCGGATGTTTTCAGAGGTGGCGTAGACATCGTAGAGTTTGGTGCCTTCGCCCAGTGTCAGCAGGTCGTCCCGGAAATCGTGGGGCGACTCATCAAACACCGCTCTCAGTTCTTCGTTGGGAACGAAGTAGATCTGTGTCGGCGCAACTGCGTCAGCCACACTGGTGCCATCCTGGTTCACTTCGGAGATATCATTGGCCATCAGCAGCGTTGGCTTGGTGGTGACCAGTGAGAACAACACCGTGCTACCCAGAGTGTCGTTGGCCTCGGGAGACACGTAGTTCGACATCTCGTTGGCGAAGAAGTTGTGGTTACTGTCCTGACCGGAGAGCGTGTACAGGGCTGAGATGTTCTGCGAACGCTTGCCGTCGTTGAACAGCTTCAACGCCAGACCTGGTGCAAAGCCGCGGTCGTTGGGATCACCTGTGACCGACAGTCGAAGAATACCGTGGTCGGCACCTGTGAACAGGCCGGTGTAGGGGTGGCCGCCGACAGCCTGGAACGCTACTTTGGCGGTTACGCCGTTGGCATGGATGGGCTTGTCGTAGCCGGCCGGCGCCACATCTGATTCGCGATTTACTTTATCCCACAGCACAGAGCTGATCAGGCCGCCGATGTCGACAGGATCAATCGCAGGCATCTGGCCATCCTGGTACTCGGTGCGCAGGACGCCGTTAGTCCACAGATGGTTCTGCTTCTGTTCGGCTGACCAGGTTTCATACGCCTCGGGCATATTCAGGCCCCACGGCTGAAACGCGTTGTCCATGCCGGCCAGGCTGCTGCTCAGGCTGGGATAATGACGACGAATAACATCGACCATGGTGTTGGCTTCCACCCAGTCGATACCTTCCTGGGTATAAACCTCCGGCACGTAGTCCGTGGTGAAGAAACGGTCAGTCATCAGTCGGCGTGACGCGTTCAGGATAAAGATCTGGAACGCCGTTTCCCCAAAACCGAAGCCGTCAGGGCGGGTTTCTTCAGCGAGCTGGCCAACGAGCGTATCGATCATTTCGATGTCGTTGTTGTACAGACGCTTGAGGTTAGCCAGCAGCTCGGGATCAGCGGTCAGGTCTTCGAATTTGGTGATCGGCTTCAGGCCGATTTCCCGACGGAACTCGTTGTAGCGGGGAACCCCACGCTCACGGTCACGAAGGACGTCTATCGCCGCCATGTCGATGTCGCCAACGATGGGCATGGACAGCTCGCGCATGAAGTCAGGGTAGTTTTCCAGGGTCAGGGAACCTGGATGGGTGATGCCGAAGGAGTACCACAGCTTATCTGCGCCAATGTCGTCGAGGTAGTCCTCGGCGTTGCCGTCGCGGGTGTCCGGCAGCGGGATTTCCTGCTCAACGATATTGCTACCGATGTCGTAGACTTCGATCTCATCGCGCAGCAGCGGGTGCATCCGGTAAACCGACACGAACTCTTCGGTCAGGGTATAGGGTACGCCGTAGTCGTTCGGTTCGCGTGCACCGACCAGTCCGCCCAGCGCATGGTCGATGGTGCCCGGCGGCATGTTGCCCAGGTCGGTATCGATGCCAAGCATGCGGAACAGGTTACCGACGCCGCTGACGTTGTTGTTCAGATCGTCCAGCGCTTTCTGGAAGAAGTCGCGGTTTTCCTGGTCACCGCCAAGGCCCCACCAGTTTGCGTACATGGCACGCTCCAGAACCGGGTTGGCAAGAATCGCGGGCGTCCATTCAACGGTGTGAATCTTGGCCATCAGTGCCGCGTTTACCAGACGCGCACGGTCATAGATCCACTGGTCGGAGGCGTCCGGGTAGCTTTGCGCCAGACGGTCAGCAATAGCATTGTGCTCGAGGGTAAAGAGCCGGTGCATCATGCTCAGGCCAACCCACCAGTTCTCGTTGAACCCCGTTACTGGCTTACCGCTGATGAACTCGGTCGGCAGTGTTCCGGCATCAGTGAGCTTCAACTTGCCACCGCTGAATGCCCGGATCTCGTCGTTGGTTTCTTTGTCGCTACCGTAGATCTGCGAGCCGTCCCACCAGTGCGTGTTGATGTTCTGATAGGTCGCGATCATATTGCCGTCGGCGTCTGTACGGCTGGGATCGGGCTGGGTCCGGCGCACGCTCATGGTGCCGCTGCCCAGTTTGTCGCCAGAGGGCAGGGCGAACTCAATCGGGTTGCCCTCGGCCCGGGGACCGTGGTCGAACCAGTCGTGGACCATGAACTGGATCCAGGAGGCTGCGATGAAGTTGAGGGTTGTGGCGGGCTTGAAGTCATCACCACGGGACATCAGGACGTTACTGACTTCGCGCGGGTTGGGAATAAGCAGCGTGTCCTGCTCGGTTTCCGCGTGGGCAACGTTCGGGTTGACGTTGCGGCCGAAGCGCACGAACGCAGAACCTTCTGCCGGGTTTTCAAGGATGTTACAGGTGCCGTCTTCAGTGCGCGCCGTGTGGCTGCGTTCGTCACAGACGATCTCTGCGTTCTTTTTGTCCCAGTCCTCCAGGTCGAACATGTTGTTTTCGAGCAGTTCTATGCGCTGGCTGGCCAGAACCAGCAAACCGCTTATTACGCCCAAGGAGCCGTACTTTGTCAGTGCGGGCCACGTGACCCACGGTGAGATAGCCATAATTGGCCTCCGTCGTTGTTATTGTTTCGGAGTGGATGAGCTTACGCAGAAGCAGAATTGATCGCCCCCTTCGCGGGGAGGGGCATTGGGTGAACACCTGTAAGCTCGTTGGGTTGTTGTCGAAAATGTGACGGAGGTAGCGTTTCGCTACTTTTGTTGGCGGCGGAGCCCGGATGGCGGCGCGGGACGAGCGCACTACCGCAACTGCGCCTAAGCATTGATATATCAGGGGGTTAAGGCGAGGGATTGGGGTGTGATACCAGTTTAAACGATCAACAGTTCGGGCCGATGCTCCTTTCGTCCGGCAGTTTTGACTTCCTGGTATCGCCCGATACCAGTCAGGCGCCCGTATTTGAGCGTACAAATGTCCCGATTTTCTGGGCTGGCAGCCAGGGCACCAGCCATTGCGTGCCGGAGCCCACCAGGCTCCGGTGCCACTGGACGTTCTGCGTCAGTGAATCAGCACTTGTGCTCTTTAGAACTAGCAGCGCTTTCAGGCTCTTTAAGCGCGAATGGCGATGAGTACTTACCCTACGAAAGGAGGGGCGATTCCGTAACCGTTGTTTCTTAACAGGCGCTTAGAACGTCGCCCCAGGTAGTGGTGGTTAGCCCCGGTCTCGTGTGAATAGTCTTTCAAAGTATTTTCCGAAGCGCTAGATTTCATTCCTGAAGGTCATCGGCTGTGTTGTCGCGCTGTGACGGCTAGCCCAGAGATTCGGACGAGGATGTCTCTTCATGCCGACCAAACAACAGGCCATCGGCCAACTCTACCGGCAGCACTCCCGCCGCGTCTTGGCCACGCTGATCCGGCTGCTCGGTGATTTCTCCCTGGCCGAGGAGGCTATGCAGGAGTCTTTTGTCGCGGCGGTACGGCAGTGGCCGAAGGAGGGCGTGCCCGACAATCCGGCGGCATGGCTGATTCGTACCGGGCATCGCCGGGGCATAGACCAGATTCGACGCAAGCAGACGGCACAACAATATGCCCATCTGATCGAGGCGCCGGAGCAAGCGTTTTTTGAGGCGGACGAGCAGAGTATCGAGGACGATCAGCTGCGATTGCTGTTCACCTGCTGCCATCCCAGCCTCGACATGGTGGCCCGGGTGGCGCTGACGCTGCGGGAGATGTGCGGGCTGACGACCGAGCAGGTGGCCAGCGCACTCCTGCAGAAACCAACCACACTGGCCCAACGGATCGTCCGGGCCAAGCGCAAGATCCGTGATGCAGCTATCCCTTACGAGGTGCCCGAGGCGCAGGCGCTTGGGGAACGTTTGCCGGGTGTCCTGCGGGTGATATATCTGGTCTTCAACGAAGGCTATTCCCAGAGCGGTGGTGAACAGGTCCTTGATGTCAGTCTTTCGACCGAAGCTGTCCGGCTGAACCGGGAGCTAGCTCGGCTTCTGCCCCAGGGTGAGGTATTCGGGCTACTCGCCCTGATGCTCTTACACCATTCCCGGCGACATGCCCGGCAGGACGAGAACGGCGAGCTTATTACTCTGGAGGAGCAGGACCGTAATCGCTGGGATAAAGACGGTATTCGTGAAGGGCTGCAATGGCTGGAGCAGGCACTGGCACTCACGCCCACCGGCCCTTATACGCTGCAGGCCTCCATTGCCGCTGTTCACGCCCGGTCTCTCTCGGCAGCAGCCACGGACTGGGCTCGCATCGCCCTTCTGTACGAGGCCTTATACCGGCAGGAGCGTTCCGCCGTAATCGCGCTCAACCGGGCAGTTGCCGTGGCCATGCGCGACACTCCGGCCGATGGCCTGCGCTTATTGGAAGAATTGGCCGGTCACAAGGAAATCGTCAATTACCACCTGTTCCACGCGGCCCGGGCGGATCTGCACCGCCGGGCCGGCGACCAGGAGGCCGCTGCCATGGCTTACCAGAGAGCCTTGGCACTTTCCACCCAGGGTCCCGAGCAGCGCTTCCTCGAACGTCGCCTGCAGCAAGTGACCAGCCTTTCCTGAAAAAAAATTGCCCGCTTCTGTCGAATCTCATCGTTTCCGCGCGACTCACTGATAAAAACACCCAGAAGAGGACGCGAAGATGAAATACATGTTGATGCGCAAGGCAGATGTGGAAACCGAAAACGGCGAGCTTCCATCAGAGCAGCTCCTGCAGGCGATGGCCGACTATAACGAGCGCCTGATGCAGGCGGGGGTATTCGTGACGGGCGACGGCCTGCGCCCCAGCCGCGAGGGCTGCCGCATCGAATTTCGCGGTGGCGAGCCGAAGGTCGTAAATGGCCCGTTCACGCAGCCGAGCGAATTATTGGCCGGTTACAGCGTACTCGAAGTGGACTCACTGGAAGAGGCCATCGCGTGGGCAAAACAATGGCCACCCGAAGATGCGGACGGCAATGTCACCCTGGAGTTGCGTCGGTATTTCGCACTGGAGGATTTCGAGCCCAGCGAGGCGTTGGAGAAGCATCGCTCACTGGATCGGCTTCCGTCCGCGGTGGACGTGTACCTGGCGTTTCCGGGTAACTGTCGCGAAGCGATGCGTTTCTATGCAGAGGTTTTCGGCGGGCAATTGGAGGCCATGCTCACCTTCGGCGAAACGCCGATGGCCGCAGAAATGCCCCCTGAGATGCAGGATCAGATCGCCCACGCCTCGCTTAACCTGAGAGGCCGCCGCCTGATGGCGTCCGACGCTCCAGGCGACCAGTATCAGCCACCCCAGGGGGCTCATATCCACCTGCAGTATGACGATGTGACAGAGGCGGAACGGGTCTTTCAACGGTTGTCCGAAGGCGGCTCAGTAACCATGCCCTTCGAGCAGACCTTCTGGGCCTACCGTTTCGGCATGCCGACGGACCGGTTCGGCGTGCACTGGATGGTCAGCTGCGACCTCAAGGCGTGCCTGTAGCGAGTCCATTAACGTTCATTCAGCGGCCATTCACCGCAGGGAGAATCTCATGAAATATGTCGCTCTGGTGTATTACCAGGAGAGCATTATCAACGCCATGACCGAGCAGGAATGGCACGACCTCAACCAGGAATGCGTGGCCGGGGTCGAACGCCTGACCGCCCAAGGTAACTATGTCACCGGCACCCCCCTGCAACCCATTGATACAGCGACCACTGTGCGGGTGCGGGATGGTGAAGTGCTGTTAACAGACGGACCGTTTGCGGAAACCAAGGAACAACTGGCCGGCTTTTACCTGCTGGAGGCCAAGGATCTGAACGAAGCCCTGCAATTGGCGGGTCGGATTCCGCCGGCGCGCTTCGGCAGTATCGAAGTCCGGCCCGTGCGGGAACTACCACCCAAAGACCGGGAACTACCACCCAAAGACTGAACAAGGAGATTCGCCATGCCTGATACAGACGGCTACATAGATGGATTTGTCGCTGCGGTACCCAACGCCAACAAAGCGCAGTACATTAAACACGCGACCGAAGCGGCGGTCGTGTTCAAGGAGCACGGGGCTTTAAGGTTTGTGGAATGCTGGGGCAACGATGTTCCCGATGGAGAAGTGACGTCCTTCCCCATGGCAGTAAAATGCGGCCCCGACGAGACCGTGATTTTCTCCTGGGTGGAGTGGCCTTCCCGCGAAGTACGGGACCAGGCCATGCCCAGAATCATGGAGGACCCCCGCCTGCAGCCCGATACCAATCCGATGCCGTTTGACGGTAAGCGATTGATCTACGGCGGCTTTGAAGTAGTGGTGCGCGAATAGCGCCAGCTCAGCTCACGACCCGGGTGCCCGCCGAGCCCTCGAGAATGGCCACCGCATCTTCCAGCCGGCCTATCCCACTGAGGCCGCCGCTCGCAGCAAAAGCGGCGGCGGCTTCCAGTTTGGGCCCCATGGACCCCGCAGGCAGGTCAAGTGCCTGGGCTTCAGCGGCGGTCAGTTGCGGAAGGGGTGCAGCCGAGTCTTTGCCGAAGTCCCGGTAGATCGCATCCACATCTGTCAGCAGCAGCAGGGCGTCGGCACCCAGCTCACGGGCTAGCAGGGCACTGGCTGCGTCCTTGTCGATAACGGCTTCGACCCCGACCATGCTGCCATCGTCCCGGCGCAGTATCGGGATGCCGCCGCCGCCCGCGCAGATCACAATGACGTCCTGGTCCAGCAGCAGTTTGAGTACGCGAGCGTCCGGGATTTCCAGGGGTTTTGGCGAGGGGACGACGCGGCGCCACTTGTCGCCATCCTGCGCGATCTGCCAACCGCCGGACTCTGCCCGGGCCTCGGCTTCCGCCTTCTCGTACACCGGCCCGACAAACTTGGTCGGCTTGCGGAACGCCGGGTCGTCCTTGTCCACCAGGACCTGGGTGAGCAGGGTCGCTACCGGTCGGTCATGACCCAGGGCATTCTCCAGTTCCTGCTCGATGATGTAGCCAATCATGCCCTCGGTTTCAGCCCCCAGCACATCCAGCGGGTATGCCTCGTCCGGTTTGTAGGCTGCTCCCTGCAGCGCCAGCAACCCGACCTGGGGACCGTTCCCATGGGTGATTACCAGCTTGTGGCCCGCACGGATGACATCGGCCAGCGCGTGCGCGGCTATTTTTACGTTGGCGCGCTGAGCCTCGGCGGTCAGGGGCTCGCCGCGGCGTAACAGGGCGTTGCCCCCGAGGGCTGCTACTACGAGCATGTGCGTGTCCTCCTTTTCAGGCGCCGAGCGTGGCGACGAGTACGGCCTTGATGGTATGCATGCGGTTTTCCGCCTGGTCGAAAACGATCGAGGCCGGACTTTCGAAGACATCTTCCGTCACTTCCATGGCGTCGATGCCAAACTCTGCCTGTATCTCTTTGCCGACAGTGGTCTCGGTATTATGGAATGCCGGGAGGCAGTGCATGAATCTAACCCGGGCGTTACCGGTCTTCTCCATCAGGGCCGCGTTGACCTGATAGGGCATCAGCAGTTTGATCCGCTCCGCCCATTTCTCTTTGGGTTCGCCCATGGAGACCCAGACATCCGTATAGACAAAATCCACGCCTGCCACTGCGGCATCGATATCATCGGTGATCATGATCCTGGCACCGGTGTCTTTGGCGATGGCCTCTGCTTCTTGCTGGATCTGGTCAGTTGGCCAGCAGGCTTTGGGCGCACACAGGCGCACGTCCATGCCCATCTTGGCACCACCGATCAGCAGGCTGTCGCCCATGTTGTTGGCGGCGTCGCCGATGAACACAAAAGCTGTATCACGTAGCGGTTTCTCGACGTTTTCCTGCATTGTCAGGAAATCCGCCAGGATCTGGGTGGGGTGGAATTCGTTGGTCAGACCGTTGTAGACGGGCACGCCGGCGTATTGGGCCAGCTCTTCAACCACGGCCTGGCCGAACCCCCGGTACTCTATGGCGTCATAAACACGGCCTAGTACCCGGGCAGTATCCTTGACCGACTCCTTGTGGCCTATGTGTGTACCGGTGGGCCCCAGGTAGGTGACTCTGGCGCCCTGGTCAAAAGCGGCTACCTCGAACCCGACCCGTGTTCGCGTGGAGTTCTTCTCGAAGATGAGGGCGATATCCTTGCCCCGAAGTTGAGGAACCTCTGTGCCTGCGTATTTAGCCGCCTTCAGGTCTGCAGAAAGTTTGAGCAGGAAACTGATTTCACGGGGGGTGAAGTCCCGCAGGGTGAGGAAGTGCCTGTTTTTGAGATTGAATGCCATTGTTCTGTTCCTTCCTGAGTCAAAGTCAGACCGCGTCACGAATAGTCGGGCAACTCATGCAACGTCCGCCGCCCCGACCCCGGCCCAGTTCGGCCCCAGGGATCGCCAGCACCTCAATGCCGGCCGCCTCCAGGGCGGCGTTGGTGTCGTCGTTGCGGTCGTAACCGATAACTACGCCCGGGCTCAGGGCCAGTACATTGTTGCCATCATTCCACTGTTCCCGCTCTCGCTCGGCCGGTGTATTGCCGCCGGTTGGGATGACCTCCAGCGACGGATAGCCAAGGATGTCCGCGACAACCTCGAACAGCGGTCGTGGGTCCTGCTGGAAAGACAGGTGCTTGTCACCCTCGCCGGGGCGCAGGTCGTAGCAGACCATCTGGTCGGCGACTTCCTTGAAGGTGGTTACGACATTGCCGCCACAGAAGGTAAACACGGTATCCAGATGCATCGCTGAGCGCGTCTTGGGGATCTGGCAGGCGATGACACGCTCGGCGGTACCGTTGGCAAACAGCGCCTTGGCCAGCTGACCGATGGCCTGGGGGGAGGAGCGCTCACCCATACCCACCAGAACCGCACCGTTGCCAACCGGCATGATGTCGCCGCCCTCAAGGGTCGCCAGGGCCTGGTCCTTGAGGGGGTCGCCCCAGTGGACGCTGACCTTGCCCGCGAACTGGGGGTGGTAGCGGTAGATGCCGCTCATCAGCAGGGTTTCCGGTTTGCGCGCGGCCCAGTACATGGGGTTGAGCGTCACGCCACCGTAGATCCAGGCGCTGTTGTCCCGGGTGAAAAGAAAGTTCGGCAGGGGCGGCAGCACAAAACCGTGGCGGCCCAGGTGATTGCCGAACAGGCCGGTCGGGTTGAATGGCAGGTCGCCCACCTCCAGCCCACCGATCAGGAATTCCGCCAATGTCTGCCCCGGCAATTCGTCCATCCAGGCGCGAAGATCGGACACCATGCCGACGCCGATGGTGTTCCAGGTGATCCGGTGATCCAGAATCCAGGCGCGTGCCTCGGTAATATCGAGGGTTTCAGCCAGCAGCTCGTTAACGTCCAGAACGTCAACCCCGCGCTCGCGCATCAGGCCGGCGAAAATGTCGTGATCTTTCTGGGCCTGCTTGACCCAGAACACATCATCGAACAGCAGGGCATCGCAGTTGGAAGGCGTCAAGCGCCTGTGCGCCAGGCCCGGGCGACAGACAATTACCTGCCGTAGAGTACCGGTTTCCGAGTGCACGCCAAGGGTATGTTCCGTCATCGCTCTACCTATTCTGCTGGAGATCAAATTGTGCCGGAGATCAAAGATACACGCCGATGCTGAGCACTACGCTGACGAATATCGTCAGTATCAGCAACAGCGGCCAGATGAATACCAGCCAGCGGTCGTAGGAGACCCGACCAATGGCGAGGCCGCCCACGACTACGGCGAACGTGGGATTGATCAGGTTGACCAGCCCGTTGGCGGACTGAAAAGCGGTTACCACCAGGTCACGCCCGACACTGGCGAAGTCGGCCAGCGGTGCCAGGATCGGCATCGACAAAACCGCAAGGCCCGAAGACGAGGGCACGAAGAAGCTCATGCCGACTTCTATCCAGAACATCAGATTGATAAACGCCAGCTCTGGCAGCCCGCCCAGGGTGGTCTCTGCGCTGTGGAGGATGGTATCGGCGATCATGCCCTGCTCCATGATGACGACGATGCCGCGGGCCAGACCCACCACGAGTGCAACGCCGAGCAGGTCGCGAGCGCCGTCGACAAAACTGCCGGTCAGCTTTTTTTCACCCAGGCGGGCTATGACGCCAATCAGAATGGCAGAGCCCAGAAAGAGTGCGCCCATCTGGGCCATCCACCAGCCCTGAGACGCGACACCCCAGATCATGACGATGAACGTGACCGCGAAAATGATCAGGGCGATTTTTTGGGTGGCGGAAAGGTCGAAGTTGTCCAGTTCATCATGGCCCTGGAGGAACAGTTTGCGGTGCGCGTCTCTCTGTCTGGCCACCACCGAGCGGGACGGGTCTGCCTTGACCCGCTGGGCGTAGCGCATGACGTAGGCTGCGCAGATAACCAGGCCGCCGACCAGCAGTACCAGCCGCAGGCCGATGCCATCAGTAAAGGGAATGTCGGCCGCATTGGCCGCGATCACTGTCGCAAAAGGGTTGATAGTCGACCCCAGGACACCGATGCCGGCGCCGACCAGAATCACGGCAACCCCGGTCACAGCGTCATAGCCGGCCGAGATGATCACCGGAATCAGAATGGCGTAGAACGCCAGGGTTTCCTCTGCCATGCCGTAGGTAGTGCCGCCGAGTGCAAACAGCGTCATGAGTATGGGGATCATCCATATCTCGTGCCCCTCCATGCGGTGCATGGAGCTGCGAATACCTGTATCGATCGCGCCCGTGGCATTCATTACGCCCAGAAAGCCGCCCAGGAAGAGTACGAACAGGGCGACATCAATGGCGTTGGCCGCATAACTGTCGGGATCGTAAAAACCCGCCGTGGGTGCCAGCAGCACATCGGTAAAGCCCTGGGGGTTAGGCTCGACGGTTTCATAGGTGCCCGGTACCGCGACTTCCCGCCCCACTTCTTCATTCATTGTCCGTTCATACTGCCCCGCCGGCACAATCCACGTCAGTGCCGCGACGAGAACGATGAGCAGAAAGAGAATAGAGTACGCAGTCGGGAACCTGGACGTCAGCTCTTCTTCAGGATTTGATGGGGGCGAGTTTTCTTTGGCCACGACGCGACTCCTTGTGATGACGACATATCGACATATCAAGCATAGGCCCCAGGACCACTGCAAAAACTGACCAAGATCAACTGAACAACAAGAACTTGCGACGGTAGGTACGACTACTGATGGGGAACGGTATGCGATAGACGACTATGCGCCCGCGTTTAGCGCCTTGCAAACTGGTTGCAGGAAAAGCGGGTGCGAGCTCGAGAGGCCCCCGTAATACGAGGTGGAGAGCCACCCCAGGTGGTGCACCTGCTCAGCTAAGGATTCAAATGCATAGCAACGCACCGGCTTATAGCGGCCATACCCAAAGCAGCATCGGCACGCTTACCGCAACGACCAGTAGTTCCAACGGCAGGCCCAGTCGCCAATAATCACCGAATCGAAAACCGCCGGGGCCGAGGATGAGCGTATTGTTCTGGTGTCCGATAGGTGTAATGAAGGCGCAGGAGGCACCGATCGCGACGGACATCAGGAAAGTGTCGGGGTTGACGCCGAGCTGGGCGGCCGAGCTGATAGCCACCGGGGCCATAACTGCAGCGGTCGCGGCGTTGTTCATGAAATCGGACAGCACCATGGTGACGACGAGGATGGCCGTCAGGGCAATGATGGCGTTGTCCTGAGCGATCCAGTTAAGCATGTGGCCCGCGAGAAAATCCGCAGCGCCCGTAGTCGCCATCGCACCGGCCACGGGGATTAGCGCAGCAAGCAAGACGATCACCGGCCAGTCTATGGTTTCGTAGACCTGTCGCGGTGGCACAATCCAGAGCGCCATGAACACCAGTACCCCAGCTGCAAAGGACACGGCGGCAGGCAGGAGGCCAAAGGCGGCCCCGCCAATCGCGGCGGCCATCACCAGGGAGGCGATGGTTGCCCGTCCCTTGTCGGGAATGGTAAGGGAGCGGTCTGCCAGCGGCGCGCAGCTGAATTTGGACGCAAAACCGGACAAAGCCTCTGGAGTCCCTTGCATCAGCAGCAGGTCGCCGGCCTGGATAGGCGTCGAGCGCAGCCGCTTGATGGAACGCATCCCTTCCCGGGACAGGGCGATGAGGTTGAGGTTGTGCTGCGCTCTCAGGCCGAGCTGGTCTGCGGAGCGACCTATAAGGCTCGATGTAGGCATGGCTACGAGCTCCTGCAGCTCGACATCCTCGGACTCTTCTCTCCTTTCAGTGTCTTCTTCTCCGGCCTGGTCCGTTTCTTCCAATGCCCCGTTTTCGTCCTTTTCGTCGTCTGGCTCGGCCGCCAGTTCAAGGCCGAGGTTGGAGAGAATGCCCGACAAGGCCTCGGGTTCGGCCTCCAGTACCAGCACGTCACTTGGCTGAAGCACGTGGCCGGGGCTGGGTGCGGTTACCCGGAAGGCGTTTCGAACCAGCCCAACAATCTGGCCATCAACCTCCTCGAGCTTGGCTTCCAGTTTTCGAAGGGTTTTACCGTTGGCTTTGCCATCTTCGGTCACGCGCACTTCGGTAAAGTAGGTGCCCGTGTCGAAGCTCTCCGCGCCGGCCTGTTCCCGCCGAGGCACGAGGTAGCGCCCGATCAGAACGACAAAGACAACTCCGGTAACAGCCACGGCCAGGCCGACCGGGGCAAAGTCGAACATGCCGAAACTGCCAAGGCCGGCCTCCGCGCGAAAGCCCGAAACAATGAGGTTGGGCGGCGTGCCGATAAGGGTGGTCATGCCGCCCAGAATGGTACCGAACGCGAGAGGCATCAGTGCCTTGCCCGGCGGCAGCTCGTGCTTGCGGGCAAGGTGGATAGCTATCGGCATCAACAACGCCATGGCACCGACGTTATTCATGAAAGCCGACAGCACGGCGCCCAGGGCTGTGAGAACAGCCAAAGAGAGCATTGGCCCCGCAGCAGTGGGCAGGACCCGTTTCGCGAGGGCATCCACCGCGCCTGTCCGCTGCAAGCCATAGCTCAGGATCAGCACGCAGGCGACCGTAATGACCGCCGGGTGGCCAAAGCCCGCAAAAGCCTCCGCCGAGGGCACCAGACCCGCCACGACACAAGCCAGCAGAGCACCGAGGGCAACCATGTCATGACGCCAGCGCCCCCATAGGAACATGCCAATGGTGGCGGTCAAAATCGTGAGAATGACTATCTGGTCCTGGGTCATAGGGCTCTTTATAAATGGCTTGGCTGCTGCGGGGTGGAGCATCTTAGCACCTGGCGGCAAAACGCACTGTAGGGGTTGCGGCGATTCCGGAACGAAAGGCACCAGAGGCAGCTTGCCGTATAGTTGAGTGCAGTTGGATTGAACGCCGCTCAGCCTAAACGGTCCGGCGGCGGGTCTGTACAGAATGTCTCGGAGGCAGCGTCGGCAAGAGGCCAGAATTAGCCACTGGAGAGAGCCTTAAACTTCTCCGTTCTTGATTCATATCAAAATCTGGTGTGGTCTCCGGGAATAATCTGGTTGGACTCGCATAGATGTATTGTGCACCTTGATGCAGGGGCTGATCTGCTGCGTAACCAGCTGCTGTGTTCTCGCAGCAAATAGCTTCAGGTGACTGCCGGCGTAAAGGATAGCTGGCGGAACAGTCAAAAATTGGCGGCTTAATACCAGGGACAATTCCATGGATCGGCTCAAGCAGAAAGTGGCAATCATCACCGGCGGTTCGCTTGGTATCGGTAGAGCGGCAGCCATACGCATGGCCGAGGAGGGGGCTGCGATTGCTGTTCTCGACTGCCTTGACGCTGAAGGCCGCGCACTTGCCGCCGAGATCAGCGCGAAGGGCCTGAGCGCAGCTTATTGGCATTGCAACGTCGCCAGCGAACAAGAGGTCGCAGAAACTTTCAGGGCGGTCGCCGATCATTTTGGGCATGTGGATGTGCTGGTAAACAACGCCGGAATAGCCGGGCCTAACAAGCCTACACACGAACTAACGGAAGAAGAGTGGGACGGCGTTCAAGCGGTAAACGTCAAGGGTGTGTTTCTGTGCACCAAGCACGCTATACCCCTGCTGCGGGCCGCAGGCGGGGGCAGTATCATCAACCTCTCTTCTATCTATGGATTGGTCAGCGCCCCTGATATTCCCCCTTATCACGCTTCTAAAGGCGCAGTGCGGATGATGACCAAAACCGATGCACTGCTTTACGCTGCTGACCGTATACGCGTGAATTCAGTTCATCCCGGGTTTATCTGGACGCCTTTGGTGGAACATCACCTCAAGAGCCAGGGCAACCTGGAGGAGGGCAAAGCTGCGACCGCGGCATTGCACCCGCTCGAGCACATGGGAGAACCCGACGATATCGCCTGGGGCATAGTCTATCTGGCCTCAGACGAATCCAAGTTCATGACCGGCTCGGAGCTGGTCATCGACGGCGGCTACACGGCTCGCTGAAGCTCGCCGCCATCGGCCAGCTGAGCGTGTTACAGCTCCTGCGCAGTGGGCCGCAGAATGATCTCGTTGATGTCTACATCCGCGGGCTGCTCGATGGCGTACTCGATCGCCCGGGCAACCGCGTCGGCATCAATCGCGACTTTATACAGCTCCTCCGCCGAGGCCTTGGCGTCCGGGTCGGTTATGGTGGAAGTCAGCTCCGTCGCTACCGCGCCGGGCGAGATGTTGGTACTGCGGATCTCATCCCCGGCTTCCATCCGCAGCCCTTCAGACAAGGCGCGCACGGCATACTTGGTCGCGCAATAAACGGCAGCCCCGGGGAACAGCTTGTGGCCCGCGACCGACGACAGGTTGATCACGTGGCCGCTGTGCTGTTCGCGCATGATCGGCAGTACCGCGGCGATACCGTACATCACCCCCTTGATGTTCACGTCGACCATTTTGTCCCATTCATCGACCTTAAGGGCGTCCAACGGTGCCAGCGGCATCAGCCCGGCATTGTTGATCAGCACATCGACACGGCCGAACTTGTCCTTGGCCGCTTGCACCAAGGCTTCGACCTGCTTGCGATCAGTGACGTCGGTCGATTTCACCAACACGTCAGCGCCTCCGGACTGCAGGTCGTCGGCGAGCTTTTTGAGCCGATCTTCCCGGCGTGCTGCCAGCACCAGCCTGGCGCCGCGCCCGGCCAGGCGTCGAGCGGTGGCCTCGCCCAGCCCACTGCTGGCGCCGGTGATGATCACAACTTTATTGGCAATTGAGTCGTTACGGTCTGTCATATCGATGCTCCTTTGAGCCTCAATCCGTTTGAGGCTTCATTCGTGGTTTCAGGCGTTTGCTTCGGCCGCGCTCAGGGCCGGGTAGTCGGTGTAGCCGTGTTCATCGCCGCCGTAGAAGGTGCTGTCGTCCCACTTGTTCAACGGGGCAGCAGTACGGAAGCGCTCCGGCAGGTCCGGGTTGGCGATGAAGGGCCGGCCGAAGGTCACCAGATCGCAGCGGCCGTCGCTGATTCGCTGGCGGGCCTCGTCTGCGCTGTAGGCGCCGTTGGCAATGTAAGGACCCTTGAACCCTGCCCGAATGGCCTCGATCACTTCTTCTGGACGGCCATTGGCATGGTTGCCCTGGAACGAATCCTCGATCACCTCGATGTAGGCGATGCCCAGGTCGTTGAGGCGTCTGGCCAGTTCGCCAAAAGTCTCAACCGGGTTTTCGTCGTACATGGCGTTGAAACTGCCGGTGGGGCCGACCCGAATGCCGACCCTGTCCTTACCCCAGACGTCGATCACGGCCTCGACGACCATTAGAGGCAGTCGCAAGCGGTTTTCCAGGGAACCGCCGAACGCATCGGTGCGCTTATTGCTGCCGGACTTGATGAACTGGTCCAGCAGATAGCCATTGGCGGCGTGAACTTCAACCCCGTCAAAACCCGCTTCCCGGGCGTTGAGCGCACCCTGGCGGTACTGCTCGACGATGCCGGGAATCTCATCCGTTTCCAGCGCCCGTGGTTCGGGAATCTCGACCATGCCTGAGTCGGCACTGATGAAGGTTTTTGCGCCTTCCGGCTTGATCGCAGAAGGCGCCACGGGCTTCTCGCCGTTGGGTTGCAGATCCGGGTGTGAAATCCGGCCTACGTGCCATAGCTGCATATGCATGCGGCCGCCGGCCTCATGCACGGCATCGGTTACTTTCTTCCAGCCGGCGATCTGCGCCCGGGAGTGAATGCCAGGTGTGAAGGCGTAGCCCTTGCCCTGAGGCGAAATCTGCGTTGCTTCACTGAGGATCAGCCCGGCGCTGGCGCGCTGCCGGTAGTAGCGAGCGTTCATGTCATTGGGCACGTCGCCCGGCTGGGTCGCGCGCGAACGCGTGAGCGGCGCCATAAGCACCCGGTTGGGCAACTGGATTGAGCCGAGCTGGAATGGCTCAAACAGAGGGTCGTTTTTACGGTCCATTGAGTGATCTCCTTTGGGTTACAATCAATTAATTAGACCAGTCTACTAGTCGAGGCGGAAATAGAAGTCCGTTGCCAGGACAGAACTCCCGGGTCATACAAAAGCCTCAGGTCATTAAGGGAGTCGCCTGGTGCGTGCCCAGGCACTGGCTCAAAAAAAACCGCACGAAACAGGCCATGGGCTCAGTCGATCTGAGCACTTTGGCCCGGAGGATGGCGCCTTCCCAGCCAGATAACAGCAGGCTGGCGGCGTCCGCCGGATCTACGGCCGGGCTTACGTCACCTGCCTGCTGCGCTTCGGCAATACACTTCTCGAAACGCCGCTCCCATCCGGCCAGAACTTTTTCCAGTCTCTGCCGGAAAACCTCGTTCTGTCCGGCCAGTTCCTGGCCCAGGTTGCCTATCAGGCAGCCACGGGCATATTCCCCGCTTGTCATAGCCTCAAACCCGGTGTCGAAATACGCGCGCAAACGGTCCAGGCACGAGCGGGACGTATCGTTGAGGATGGCATCCAGCCTGGCGTCGTAGGCTTCAGCAAAGGAATCGATCACTGCGAGGCCGAAGTCGTCCTTACTCTTGAAATAGTGGTAGAACGAGCCTTTCGGTACGCCCGCTGCGGTCAGAACAGCATTGAGACCTGTGGCGCCAAAGCCTTTCTGCGCGATCAGGTCGGCACCGGTCTGAATGATGTGATTGCGTGTGTCGGTCGAGGTCATGGGTTCACAGTAGACCGGTCGTCTAGGAAAGACAAGCGCAATCTCTACCCGGGAGATGCTAACGGAAAAGGTTTACTGGCGACCCAGTAAGAGAGGACAAAACGGAGGTTAAGCGGGCGCCTGACCTGCCTGAGACTACACAGACAGATCTGAATGGCGCTGCAGTATAGGGGTTATGCAGTACAGAGCCTATGCAGTATAGGGCTTAGGAACATTCGTCCAGGCTGATTCGCGCCTGCTCGGCCGCTTCCAGGTGATGTCCCAGCCAGTCTTCAGTGCTTTCCAGCATTGACTGGACATCTGTCTCTTCAGCATCAGGCTGAAGCTGCGACCGGACAATATCCAGCGCCAGTTCATGCTGCTCGACCTGGCTGGTCAGGTAGAAACAGTCGAACTCAGTCCCGGAAAGCTGGCTCATTTCCTCTCGCGTCGATGTTAGCTGCATAGTCAGCGCATTGTTCAGGGTGCTTTCTTCCAGATCTTCTTCGGACTCGATCTGGGCCTTAATCCGTTCGTTCGACTCGGTATGATCCCGCAGGATGTGCTGGGCGACGTCTCGCACTGCACGATTGTCGGAGTCTCTGATCGCGAGCTCAGCCTGGTCGATCTCGTCTGTGTTGAGGCTGTGCATAATCTGCAGAATCTGACCTTCGCTGAGCGGTTCCGGGGCATCGCGCTGTTCGTGCATGCTACACGCTGTCAGCGCCAAGGACGCCGCCAGCACTGCAGCTGTGGCCTTTAGCGGTACACGCCGGGAAAGTGATGCAAAATGAGAAAGGGAGAAGTTACGGAGGATAATGTTCATCGCTATTGCTCCATGCACAGGTTTGGCTTGCCCCGTCCTTCGGGCCAAGAGATCATTTTTGCGGCAACACGGACCTGGTCCAACTTCACTAAGTGTGCTTGATCAGCCTGCTGAAACCTGCTCGTAAATCGTTGGCGCGTCTTCAAAATAACACTGTCCATTCTCGCTTCACAGCGGTTTCGGTGGGGGGCTGGCGGCGCGCTCCGCCAAAGATGGAGATCACGTGTCCGGCTGGACGAAGCGATAGCGAATAGCTGATAGTTCAGGTCCCTGGTTCAGAAGAGCCTGAACGTCCCTGAAAAAGACCTGTTATTACTGAGACCCGCGAAACATAACTTCCAGTTCGCGCCCAGTCTTACCGGAGAACCACTGATGACGCTGTATTTTGTCCAGGCCTTCATTTATCTGCTGGCTGCCGTAATTGCTGTGCCCCTGGCAAAACGCTTCGGGCTGGGCTCTGTGCTGGGTTACCTGGTTGCCGGCGTCGCGATTGGGCCAATGCTGGGACTGGTGGGGCAAGAGACCACCACGATTCAGCACTTTGCCGAGTTCGGCGTGGTGATGATGCTTTTCCTGGTCGGCATAGAGCTTGACCCACGCGCGCTCTGGGCCATGCGGGTGAGACTGGTCGGGCTTGGCGGCTTGCAGGTAGTGCTTACGGTCGCGGCAGGGATGGGACTGGCACTTTGGCTCGGGTTGCCCTGGCAGACCGCGCTGGCCGTGGGCCTGATTTTTGCGCTGTCGTCTACCGCGATCGTGCTGCAGACGCTGAACGAAAAAGGGCTGACCAAGACCGAAGGGGGCCGTGGCGCCTTTGCGGTGCTGCTCTTTCAGGACATCGCCGTCATCCCGATGCTTGCCCTCATCCCGCTGCTGGCCTTGTCTGAATTCAGCGGCGATGCCGGCGGCGCCCACCATGGCAGCAGCCTGAGCCTGGTCGACGACCTGTCGGGCTGGAGCTATACCCTGGCCGTGGTCGCCGCCATAGCGGTGGTCATTGTGGGCGGTTATTACCTGAGCCGGCCCCTGTTCCGCTACGTGGTGCGGTCCGGCATGCGCGAGATCTTTACCGCTACGGCGCTGATGCTGGTGATCGGCATTGCTGCGCTGATGAGTCTGGTCAATCTCTCTCCCGCGCTGGGTGCTTTCCTGGCCGGTGTTGTGCTGGCCAACAGCGAATTCCGGCATGAGCTGGAAGCGACGATTGAACCGTTCAAAGGGCTCCTGTTGGGGCTGTTCTTTATCACCGTCGGTGCAGGAATCAACTTTGAAGTCCTGGCGGCGGAATGGTCGACCGTTCTGGGTCTTGGTCTGGCCGTGATAGCGGTAAAAGGGTTGATCCTTCTCGGCCTGGCACTGCTGTTTCGCATTCGCGGCAGCAATGGCTGGCTCTTCACTCTGGGGCTGGCCCAGGCGGGGGAGTTCGGCTTTGTGTTACTGGCTTACAGCGCGCAGAACCAGGTTATCGCCCCGGAAACCTCCCAGATTCTGTCGCTGGTTGTCGCTTTCTCAATGTTTCTGACCCCGGCGCTGTTCATCTTTTATGACCGGGTCGTGTTGCCGCGCTACCGGAATGCCCGCAATACCGAGCGCGAAGCCGACACCATCGACGAGCAGGCGCCGGTGATCGTGGCGGGGGTGGGGCGGTTCGGGCAGATTGTCTGCCGGCTGCTGCGGGCCAACAACGTACCCATTGTCGTTCTTGATCTTGAGATAGAGCAGATCGAGAACGTCCGGCGCATCAACATCAAAAGTTACTTCGGCGATGCCAGCCGTCCTGATCTGCTGGAAACCGCGGGTATCGAGGACGCGCGTTTGCTGGTGGTTGCGATTGATGATCAGGAACGGGCGCTTCATATGGTCCGGCACGTCAAACACTACCATCCGGGCGTCTGGGTGCTCGCACGGGCGTTTGACCGCGGGCATGCCTATCAGCTGCGCGAGGCGGGGGCCGACGACGTGGTGAGCGAGACCTACCATTCTGCCCTTGAGCTCGGCGGCCATGCCCTGACAGCACTGGGCGTGCACCCGCTCAGGGCGAAACAGATGACCTGGGCATTCGTAGAGAGCGAAGCCGCTCACGAGGCTGAGTTGTTCGAGGCCTGGAAAGAAATTGAAGGCGGCATCAACTTCAGTCCGCGCTACAGCGAACTTTTCATGAAGCTCGAAGAGTCGCTTAGTACTGCGATGAATCAGGACTGGGAGCCGCCAAGCCTAGAGGTGGCTCCTGTCTGGACACCGCCCGAGGCAGACGAAGTGCCCGAGAAAAGCCCCCATACCGAGGGTGGAAGCCAAGGCCTCGGCCATTAGTGGCTGTCTCGGCCGGGCCTAGCTGCCCGCTGTCGCTATGGCAGCTTTAACTGGCCGGACGACAGGGTTGGCGGGGCAGGTATCTGCCGGGCGCGTACTCCCGACAGGAATCGTCAATTTTACAACCGTCGGTGCGATTTTTGGCTATGCTTTCCCCAAACAATAGATGACCTCCCGCACCAACGGGGGGCACTGCCGCATTCACGCGCTCGCCAGAGAGACATCAACACGCGATGGATTTGTTACCGGTACTCCGCTGGCTGGCGGCTACTCTGCTTTTGCTATTCAGCGTCCATAGCTATGGGCAACCCGAAGAATTCGGGCAGAAAGGCACACAAGTTCCCGTCATCGACATCAGCGCGCTCAAGCACAGTGTTCTCCATGCCGGCGCCAGCTACTGGGTAACGGACCGGGACCTCACTGTAGACCAGTTACCGTTGGGAGAATTTCAACCGCTGACCGCCGCCTGCCTCAACCGGGGCATAACAGACGACTACCATTGGGTCCGCGTGCGGCTTGATAACCTCGCGGGAGCCACCGAAAAACGCTGGGTGCTCTACCACGAGACCAGTTACCTTGATGAGTTGAGCGTGCACTACGCGGATAATGGCGGCGTACGCCAGCAGGCCGATCTCTCCGATCGGGTGCCGTTCAGCGAGCGCCCCTTCGTCCACCGCACGCTGGCTTTCGAGCATGTGACCCCGGCTGGGGGTTATACCGACCTCTGGTTGCGGCTGCACTTCGTCAAGGCGGATACGCTGACTTTGAATCTGTTTCTGTCTGATGTCGGCCAGTTCGCCAGTGCAGCCCATCTGGAATACCTTCTGTTGGGCAGTTACTACGGGCTTATGCTCGTGCTGCTGATCATTGCGCTGCTGGGCGCATTTATCCTGCGCCAGTCCCTTTACCTTTTTTACGCCTTCTTCCTTATCTCCAGCCTCCTTACCTGGGCACAGCTGAACGGGCTTTCGTTTCAGTACCTATGGCCGAATTCTCCTTGGTGGCATAACGAGGGCTTCAACATAACGTTCCTGCTGACGTCCATGTCGGCGTTGCAGTTCTCCCGCCTCTTTCTTAAAACGAAGGCGCTTTTTCCCCGCGTAGACCAGCTGATCAAAGCCAGCCTGTGGTTGATGACCGCCGCGATATTGGCGCGGTTCCTGGGCGTCTATGTGCCGGTGCTCTATCTCTCCCATGTCAGTCTTGCCGCGTTGATATCGCTGGCTGTGCTTGGGTTCATGGCTTATCGACGCGGCCTCGGCTACGCCCGCTGGTACAGCGTGGCCTGGGTGTTGTACGGGCTGGGATTGCTTGTCAGTGTGATCAGTGCCGGCACCAGCCTGTTCAACTGGGGCATGGCGCCTTTGTACTATGCCCAGGCCGGGGGGGCGCTGGAGGCTATTTTCCTGCTGATTGCGCTAGGCGAAAAGCTGGTCGGCTGGGACCGAGACCGCCGCGTCGCCCTGGCGGTGGCGAATGAAGATCCGCTGACAGGATTAGGTAACCGACGCGCTTTCGAGGAGGCCTTCGATCGTCTCCAGCGTCGTAGCGGCGCGGGTGGCAAGCGGGTTTTTCTGGTACTGATCGACCTTGACCTGTTCAAGGTGGTCAATGATCGCTATGGGCATGATGCCGGGGATGAAGTGCTGAAGGAGCTGGGCCAGCTGCTGCGCCGTTGCGTCAGGCCTGAGGATGTCTGCGTTCGTTTTGGTGGCGAAGAGTTCGCGCTGCTTCTGCAGGCGCCGTCGGCACGCCTGGCGATGGACGTCGCCGAGCGCATCCGTGCGGAGTTCGCTGCCACGCCCACGCTCTACCAGGGCGAGGATATAGAGCATACGCTGTCTGCGGGGCTCGCGGAGGTCGGCGCTCCTGAAGCTTTCACGCGCAATCAGGTTATCCGCATGGCCGACCGCGCGCTTTATGCGGCAAAGGCCGGAGGGCGCAACCGGATCTGCCTCTATGGCGACGGGCCTGAATCACAACCGGGCCTGTCTGTAGCTGGGGATGAGTAACCAAGCGTTGATGAGCAAGCGTAGCGATGCGACTCCGTCGCGGGCAGGAAGCTGCCGCTCACTTTCCTGTTAACAATACCTGCTCTGGTCTTGGGCCATTTGTTGACAATAATGCCGATTGAGCGTAGTTTTTGCGCATCTTTCCGGCATATTGTTAACAATCAATGTCTATAGCCCACCTCAGAACGCCGACTCGTGCAGACGAAGCGTTAAATTGTCTGCAAAGTGCGATCATCGAAGGCACATTGGCGCCTGGTGAAAAAATCGGCGAGGTGGAGCTCTGCGAGCGCTTCAACCTTACTCGCGGGCCGCTGCGGGAGGCCCTGGGTCGTCTTGAATCCCGTGGCTTGCTGGTGCGCAGGCCCCACGCCGGGGTCAAGGTGGTTTCGATCAGCGGCCAGGAGCTGCTGGAGCTTTACCACATTCGCGAAGTGATGGAAGGCCTGGCGGCGCGCCAGGCGGCCGAGCGCATGACTGACGCTGCCATAGCGGACCTGCATGCGCTCCTTGATGGCCATGAGAACATGGTGGCCCAGGCCGAGGGTCAGGCTTACTATCAGGACGAAGGCAACTACGATTTCCACTTCTGTATCGTTACCGGCAGCCAGAACCAGAAACTGGGCGAGATGCTGCTGGGTAACCTTTATTATCTGCTGCGGCTCTATCGTTGCCGGTTCAGCACCGCGACCGGACGTCCGCAGAAAGCCCTCAGGGAACACCGGCATATTGCCGACGCCATCGCCCAGCGTGATGGTGAACTGGCGCAGTTTCTGATGCAGCGCCACATTTCCGCTGCCCGCAGCAATATCGAATCCAAGATTCAGGAAGGCCTGATCACGCTCTAACAGCTCGCTCGGAATCACTCCGGGTATTGTCTATTTAAGGGAGACCGCACATGAGCAACGCCCTGACTCCGGGTGCCCGTTTTCGAAAGGCCCTGGCCGAGAACAACCCGCTGCAGATCGTCGGCACGGTTAACGCCTATACCGCTCTTATGGCGGAGCGTGTGGGCCATCATGCGATTTATCTGTCCGGCGGCGGCGTCGCCAATGCCTCTTACGGTCTGCCTGACCTGGGCATGACCACCATGAACGACGTGCTTGAGGACATCCGCCGTATCACCGGTGCGGTGGAGACGCCGTTGCTGGTAGACATCGACACCGGCTGGGGCGGAGCGTTTAACATCAGTCGCACTATCAAGGAGATGGAGCGCGCCGGTGCGGCGGCGGTTCATATCGAGGACCAGGTGGCGCAGAAGCGCTGCGGCCATCGGCCCAACAAGGCCATTGTCACCAAGGAAGAAATGGTCGACCGGATCAAGGCCTGCGTCGATGCGCGGACGGACGAGAACTTCTTCATCATGGCCCGTACCGATGCCTTCCAGCAGGAAGGACTCGAAGCTGCCATCGATCGCGCCCAGGCCTGCATTGAAGCCGGCGCCGACGGTATCTTCGCGGAAGCCGTCACCGAACTGGACCACTACAAGGCGTTCTCTTCTGCGCTGGATGCGCCCATTCTGGCCAATATCACTGAATTTGGCGCGACGCCGCTGTATAACCGCTCTGAACTGGCCGAAGCCGGTGCCGACATGGTGCTGTACCCGCTGAGTGCCTTCCGCGCCATGAACAAAGCGGCCCTCATGGTCTACGAGAATATTCTGGACAAGGGCGATCAGAAGGATGTTGTGGATCTGATGCAGACCCGCATGGAGCTGTATGACTTCCTCAACTACCACCAGTTTGAAGAAAAGCTGGACGCCCTGTTTGCCAACAAGAAATCGGATCAATAAGGAGCATTTCCATGTCTGATAAAGAACCTGGTAAAAAACCGAACACTGCAGGGCTTCGCGGCCAGGTTGCCGGCGAAACCGCACTCTGTACCGTTGGCAAGACCGGCGCCGGGCTGACCTATCGCGGCTACGATATTACTGCGCTGGCGGACAACGCCCAGTTTGAGGAAGTGGCCTACCTGCTGCTTCGCGGCAAGCTGCCCAAGCGGCAGGAACTGGACGATTACAAGAAGAAGCTCAGCAGCCTGCGGGCGCTGCCGGATGCCCTGAAGAAAGTCCTGGAACAGATTCCGAAAGACGCCCATCCCATGGATGTGATGCGCACCGGCTGCTCCATGTTGGGCAACCTCGAAACCGAGGCAGACTTCAGTGAGCAGGACGACAAGATCGACCGCATGCTGGCGGTGTTCCCGTCCATCATCACTTACTGGTACCGCTTCGCCCACGAAGGCGTACGCATCGAGACGGATAGTGACAGCGATTCCATCGGCGGACATTTCCTGGAGCTGCTCCACGGCAAAAAGCCCAACGAGCTGCACGAACGGGTCATGAACGTTTCCCTGATCCTGTATGCCGAGCACGAGTTCAACGCGTCGACCTTTACCGCACGGGTCTGCGCTTCGACTTTGTCCGACATTCACTCCTGCGTTACCGGCGCCATCGGCACCCTGCGCGGCCCGCTCCACGGCGGCGCCAACGAAGCGGCCATGGAGCTGATTCAACGGTTCAAGACCCCGGATGAAGCCGAAAAAGGGCTGATGGGCATGCTGGAGCGCAAGGAAAAGATCATGGGATTCGGTCACGCGATCTACCGTGAATCTGACCCCCGCAATGCCATCATCAAACAGTGGGCCGAGAAGCTGTCCCAGGAAGTAGGGGACACCGTCCTGTACCCGGTCTCGGTTCGATGCGAAGAAGTCATGTGGCGCGAGAAGAAACTGTTCTGCAACGCCGACTTTTTCCATGCCTCCGCCTACCACTTCATGGGCATCCCGACCGAGCTGTTCACGCCCATCTTCGTGATGTCCCGCGTGTCCGGCTGGACGGCGCACGTCAAAGAGCAGCGTGCCAATAACCGGATCATCCGCCCCAGCGCGGACTACACCGGCCCGGATCACTCGGAATGGCTGCCCATCGACCAGCGTCCATAAGCTGTGCGAATTTAGTGATCAGCCGGGGAGGCGGGCGCGGTTGTTCGCTCCCCCGGCGCGCCCTTCTTTATTGCCCTGATGAGTCCCAAAAATGAACAAGGATTATCGCAAGCCTTTACCCGGCACCGACCTGGACTATTTCGACACCCGCGAAGCGGTGGATGCGATCCAGCCAGGTGCTTACGCAACCCTGCCTTACACCTCCCGCGTACTGGCGGAAAACCTGGTGCGGCGCTGTGAGCCCGCCATGCTCACCGATGCCCTGAAGCAATTGATCGAGCGCAAGCGCGACCTGGACTTTCCCTGGTACCCGGCGCGGGTGGTCTGCCACGACATCCTGGGGCAGACGGCCCTGGTCGATCTCGCCGGCCTGCGCGACGCCATCGCCGAGAAAGGCGGCGATCCGGCCAAGGTCAATCCGGTAGTGCCGACCCAGCTGATCGTCGACCATTCCCTGGCGGTCGAGCACGGAGGCTTCGAAGCGGATGCGTTCGAGAAGAACCGCGCGATTGAAGAGCGCCGCAACGAGGACCGTTTCCACTTCATCAACTGGACCAAGACTGCGTTCAAGAACGTGGATGTGATCCCGCCCGGCAACGGCATCATGCACCAGATCAATCTGGAGAAAATGTCGCCGGTAGTACAGGTGCGTGACCGCGTGGCCTTCCCGGATACCTGCGTCGGCACCGACAGCCACACGCCGATGGTCGACGCCCTGGGTGTGATCTCGGTAGGCGTGGGCGGCCTCGAGGCCGAAAGTGTCATGCTGGGCCGCGCGTCCTACATGCGCCTGCCGGACATCGTTGGTGTCGAGCTGACCGGCCGCCTGCAGCCCGGTATTACCAGCACTGACATGGTACTGGCCCTGACCGAATTCCTGCGCAAGGAGCGCGTCGTTGGCGCCTACCTGGAGTTCTACGGCGAAGGCGCGTCCCGGCTGACTGTCGGGGACCGGGCAACCATCTCCAACATGACGCCGGAATACGGCGCGACCGCGGCGATGTTCTACATCGACGGACAGACCATCGACTATCTGAAGCTGACCGGTCGCGAAGACGACCAGGTCAGCCTGGTGGAAACCTACGCCAAAGAGGCCGGGTTCTGGGCGGACACGTTGGTCAACGCCGAGTACGAGCGCGTGCTGACGTTTGATCTGTCCTCCGTCGCCCGTACGCTGGCTGGCCCTTCCAACCCCCATGCACGCCTGCCCACCTCGGAGCTGGCAGAGCGGGGCATTGCCCGCCATGTGGAAACCGAAGAGGGCATGATGCCGGACGGTGCCGTGATCATCGCCGCCATCACCAGCTGCACCAATACCAGCAACCCGCGCAACATGGTCGCGGCGGGGCTCATCGCCCGCAATGCCAACAAGCTGGGCCTGACCCGTAAGCCGTGGGTGAAGTCGTCTCTGGCGCCGGGCTCCAAAACGGTGAAGATGTATCTGGAAGAGTCGAACCTGCTGCCTGAACTGGAGCAACTGGGCTTCGGCGTTGTGGCGTTTGCCTGCACGACGTGTAATGGCATGAGCGGTGCGCTGGATCCGGTGATCCAGAAGGAAGTGGTCGATCGCGATCTGTATGCGACGGCTGTGCTCTCCGGCAACCGCAACTTCGACGGCCGGATCCACCCCTACGCCAAGCAGGCGTTCCTGGCGTCGCCGCCCCTGGTCGTGGCCTACGCCATCGCCGGAACCATCCGTTTTGATATCGAGAAAGACGCTCTGGGCACCGACAAAGACGGCAACCCGGTGACGCTGAAGGATATCTGGCCCAGCGACGAAGAGATCGACGCCATCGTCAGGGAGAGCGTCAAGCCGCAGCAATTCCGCGACGTTTACATTCCGATGTTCAACGTCACACGGGAAGAGCAGGCGAAAGTGGTTCCGCTGTACGACTGGCGACCCAAGAGTACCTATATCCGTCGCCCGCCCTACTGGGAAGGCGCGCTGGCGGACAAAGGCACACTCAAGGGCATGCGGCCGCTGGCAGTGCTGGGCGACAACATCACCACCGATCACCTGTCACCGTCCAACGCTATCATGCTGGACAGTGCCGCGGGTGAGTACCTGGACAAGATGGGCCTGCCCGAGGCCGACTTCAATTCCTACGCGACTCACCGGGGCGACCACCTGACCGCCCAGCGTGCGACCTTCGCCAATCCCAAGCTGCTCAACGAAATGGTGCGGGACGAGAAGGGCGACGTGAAGCAGGGGTCGCTGGCGCGGATCGAGCCGGAAGGCAAAGTGACCCGCATGTGGGAAGCGATCGAGACCTACATGGAGCGCAAGCAGCCACTGATCATTGTGGCCGGGGCCGACTATGGCCAGGGCTCGTCCCGCGACTGGGCGGCGAAAGGCGTTCGTCTGGCGGGTGTGGAAGCGATCGTGGCCGAGGGCTTCGAGCGCATCCACCGCACCAATCTGATCGGCATGGGCGTCATGCCCCTGGAGTTCAAACCCGGCACGACCCGCAAGACCCTGGGTCTGGACGGCACGGAACTCTACGATGTCGCCGGTGACTTCCATCCCCGCGCCACGCTTACCCTGGTGATTCACCGCCGGAATGGGGAAACACTGGAGGTGCCGGTGACCTGCCGCCTGGATACCCAGGAAGAGGTCACCATCTACGAGGCGGGCGGTGTACTGCAGCGGTTTGCCCAGGACTTCCTCGAAGCGGAAGCCGTGGTCTGATATCCGTGCCGGCTCTGATGGTCGGCTAATGTCCAATGCTATAGCGACCCGGCGCCACAAGGTTCCGGGTCGTTTTTACTGGTAAGATTTTTATGGCACACGCACCTCAGATAAGGATTCCCGCGACCTATATGCGCGGCGGCACCAGTAAGGGTGTCTTTTTCCGGCTGGACGACCTCCCCGAAGCGGCCCAGGTTCCCGGTCCGGCCCGCGACGCTTTATTGATGCGGGTGATCGGCAGCCCCGACCCTTACCAGAAACAGATCGATGGCCTGGGCAATGGGACGTCCAGCACCAGCAAGACGGTCATCCTGTCGAAGCCGACCCAGCCCGACCACGACGTCGATTACCTGTTTGGTCAGGTCGGCATCGACAAGCCTTTTGTCGACTGGAGTGGCAACTGCGGTAACCTGAGCGCCGCGGTCGGCGCGTTCGCCATCACCAGCGGATTGATTCCAGCAGATCGCATCCCGCAGAACGGGACCGTTACCGTGCGCATCTGGCAGGCCAATATTCAGAAAACCATCGTTGCCCACATTCCCATAACGGACGGTGCGGTGCAGGAAACCGGCGACTTTGAGCTGGACGGGGTGACCTTTCCCGCGGCGGAAGTCCAGGTGGAGTTCATGGACCCGGCCGACGGCGAGGGGGCGATATTCCCGACGGGAAATCTGGTTGATGATCTGGAGGTGCCGGGCGTAGGCACGCTCAAGGCGACCATGATCAACGCGGGCATTCCGACAATCTTCGTCAACGCGGAAGACATCGGCTATGCCGGCACCGAGCTGCAGGAAGCAATCAATAACGACGCCAAGGCCCTGGCGGTATTCGAGAGTATTCGCGGGCACGGCGCCGTGCGTATGGGGCTGGTGAAAACGGTCGAAGAGGCGGCCAACCGGCAGCATACGCCCAAGGTGGCCTTTGTGGCCAAGCCCTCGGACTATGTGGCATCAAGCGGCAAGCAGGTTGCGGCAGCGGATGTGGATGTGCTCGTGCGCGCCTTGTCCATGGGCAAACTGCATCACGCCATGATGGGCACCGCGGCGGTTGCCATCGCCACCGCTGCGGCTATTCCCGGAACAGTCGTGAACATGGCGGCGGGCGGCGGGGATCGCACCTCGGTGCGCTTCGGCCACCCCTCGGGCACCTTGCGGGTCGGCGCCGAAGCCAGCCAGGTCAACGGCCAATGGACCGTCGACAAGGCCGTTATGAGCCGCAGTGCGCGGGTGATCATGGAAGGCTGGGTGCGTATTCCGGGCGATTCGTTCTAGATCTCGTTTCTGGGTCGCCTGGCTGAGCTTTCGAAGCCGTAAAGGACGTTACACTGTAGCGAGTGGCAGTCGGTCAGCGGCCTGGCAGAGTCCTGAGGTGTGTGTGGATGCCTCGCGGAAACGCGTGGTGCGCCGTGCGCACCCTACATGAAGTCAGCTGCGGACTGGCCGTAGTGGCACAATCCCAGCACGACCGTAGGGTGCGCACTGCGCACCAACTGGCTTTGATCAGGTCTGAAACTGATTTACGATCCGGTCCAGACCCTCGGCCGATTCACCGAGAGTACGGATATTCGCCGTGGTCTCATCCATCTGGGTGACCAGCTCGTCGCTGAGCCGGGTGATCTGGCTCAGGCTCTGGCTGATCTCTCCCGACGTCGCACTTTGCTGCTCGGCAGCGGTGGCGACGTGCTGGGTCATATCCGTAATGGCGGATACCGACTCGACTATGGCTGAGAGCGCACCGCGGGCTTCGCCGACCTGCTCGCGCATCTCACCCGACTGGCTCTGACTGGCTTGCATGGTCTGCACGGCCTTGGCCGCCCGTTCCTGCAGACGGGTAATCATCCCGTTTATCTCATCCGTGGAGGTCTGGGTTCGGCTCGCCAGTGTTCTTACCTCATCGGCGACAACGGCAAAGCCGCGGCCCTGCTCACCCGCTCGCGCCGCTTCGATGGCGGCGTTGAGCGCAAGCAGGTTGGTCTGCTCGGCTACGCCCCGGATCACGTCGAGCACCGATCCTATCGCCTGGGTATCCTGATTGAGTTCGCTTATCGCTTGAGCGGCGTCGCCGATATTCTGGGCCAGGCGGTCCATGGCAAACGAGGTGCTCTCGATGACTTTGCCGCCCTGCATGGCGTGGTTGTCTGCGTCCTTGGCGGACTGGGCTGCAGTACCGATACGTCTGGCAACGTCTTCGATGGTAACGACCATCTCCTCAACAGCGGCCGCAACGGTGTCCAGTTCCTGCTTCTGTTGCCCCGCATGTCCCCGCGCCTGATCCGCAGCTGTCCGCACCTGGACAGCCGTCGCCTGATTGGTTGCGATGACCCCCCGTAGCTCCTGAACCATCTCGCTCATGCGGCCGGTAAACCGGTTAAACGCGACAGCCAGACTGCTGAGTTCGTCATTGCCGCCCTCGTCAAGGCGCTGGCGTAGGTCGCCTTCGCCATTGGAAATGTCCTGCAGCGCACTCAGGGTCTTTCCGAGAGGGCGCAGGATGCTCAGGCCGACGGTCATGGACGCTGCGAGCAGCAACACGATCCCAAGCCCGGTCAGCACCATTTTGGGGGCCATTGTCGTCCAGAACGTAGTGCTGACATCATCCAGATAGATGCCGGAACCCAGAATCCAGTTCCACGGCTTGAAGCGCTTGACGTAAGACGTCTTCTCTACCGGATTATCGAAACCGGGTTTGGGCCAGAGATAGTCGACGAAACCTGAGGCTTCCGGACCCTCCGTCACTTCCACCATGGCGTTGAAAAGCGGCAGGCCGTTGGCGTCCTTGAAGCCTTCCAACGCCGTGCCGTCGAGTTTCGGATTGATCGGGTGCATGATCATCCGGGGTGACGTGTCATTAACCCAAAAATAATCGCTTTCGTTGTAGCGTAGCGTTTTGATGACCGCCAGGGCCTGGGCTTTGGCCTCGGCCTCGCTGAGCACGCCGGATTGCCCCAGCGCATGGTAGTGCTCCAGGATTCCGAAGGACGTTTCTACGACCTCACGGGTTTTAGCGTGCCGGCCATCGAGCAGGCTGTCATAGTAAGTGGTGCTTAGCAGGGCGCTCAGGCCCAGGAGCAGAAACACTGAAAAGGAAAATATGGCCAGCAACCGGTGCTGGATACTGAACTTTCGCAGGAAGGCGGTCATGCATATTCTCCGGGCACGATCTGTGCGCTGTTTCATGCTCCTTGCAATCAATGGAATCCCTGTTCAACTATAGACCACCGTCGCGAACGGAAAATTAAAACTGCACCAAAATGACTCAATTTCACAGGCAGCATGCGCGTCGTGGATATGCGCCCTGTCCTATGGGTACCAACTCTTGATCAAGGGAGCCAACATGGCCGAAGGAACTTACACTCCGCCCAAAATCTGGCAGTGGGATGCCGAAAGCGGGGGACGATTCGCCAGTATTAACCGGCCTATCGCCGGACCTACCCACGAAAAAACCTTGCCGGTGGGAAAGCACCCGTTGCAGCTCTACTCCCTGGCGACACCGAATGGCGTGAAGGTCACCATCATGCTCGAGGAGCTGCTGGAGCGGGGCTTTACGGGTGCAGAGTATGACGCACACCTGGTCGTGATCACGGAAGGGCAGCAGTTCAGTTCCGGCTTTGTTGAGGTAAACCCCAACTCGAAGATCCCCGCGATGCGGGACCACAGCGTCAACCCGTCGGTTCGCATTTTTGAGTCGGGTGCGATTCTGTTGTACCTGGCCGAGAAGTTTGGCGCCTTCATCCCGACGGATGTTCAGGGCCGGACCGAGTGCCTGTCCTGGCTGTTCTGGCAGATGGGCAGCGCGCCGATGCTGGGGGGTGGGTTCGGGCATTTTTATGCCTACGCGCCGGAAAAGTACGAATACCCGATCAACCGTTATGCCATGGAGGTTAAGCGCCAGCTTGATGTCCTGGACCGGCAGCTGGCGAGCCGGCGTTATATCGCCGGTGACGAATACACCATCGCCGACATGGCGATCTGGCCCTGGTACGGCGCGCTGGTGAAGAA
Source organism: Hydrocarboniclastica marina (assembly GCF_004851605.1). Classification (GTDB taxonomy): domain Bacteria; phylum Pseudomonadota; class Gammaproteobacteria; order Pseudomonadales; family Oleiphilaceae; genus Hydrocarboniclastica; species Hydrocarboniclastica marina. The sequence continues at coordinate 3,350,988 of NZ_CP031093.1, read as the reverse complement.
CAAGGTGTACGAGGCCGCTGAGTTTCTACAAACCCATACCTACCGCAATCTCGTGCGCTGGACTGAGGAGATCGCAGAGCGGCCGGCGGTGAAGCGCGGACGGATGGTTAACCGGGTATGGGGTGCGCCCGAAGGGCAGCTGCCAGAACGTCACGACGCCAGTGACTTCGACAATCGCCGGTCAGATAAAGACTGAATCGGGCCGGGCGGGAAGCGTTTGCCGGACAGGCTTTGATCAGCAATCCGCAGCCCAGCTGTTGCAGCCCAGCACCACGACACGCTCAACTTCGGACGCAGGGACTGCGGTCAGGTCACCGAGCTCCAGCGTGTCGTAGTGGAAAACGTAAAGTCGCGAGGCAAACTGGGCGATTGGCAGGGACGCTTCGCCGCGAATCTCGCCGTTGCCCTGGGTGGAGCAGGTCATGCCCTGGCCCCAGTCCTGGCCGCTGTCGTTGTTGGGGTTGAAAAAATACACCCGCATCTCGTCCGTGGGCGAGAGTGCCACGCGTTGAATGGCTATGGCGTGTCGGCCGACGAATCGGGCAGCGCTATCGGTTACAGCGATGCCTGCAGGCTGCGGATGAATAACGCTCATTTCACCGTTGTAGTAGGGGTGATAGGCCGCGTAGAAAGTGCGCACGAAATCTTCGTAGTTGTTTATCTTCCCGGTCTCGTAATGGGCGACGCCCTTGAAGCCGTGGCTCACCCACCAGCCGTAGAACTCCGGATTTATCCAGCGGTGCAGGTCGTCGTCGCGGCCGGCACAGAGACGCCACATTTCGGCGTAGATCCGGTCCAGGTGGGGGATCAGCACCAGCGAAACCGGGTCCACATCAAGCGGGACCTCTTTCGCAAGCCCAGGCTCCAGCCCTTTTGACGATACCAGGTCGCCCTCGAAGCGGATCAGTACCTCGTTGTCCCGGGCGGCCCAGGCGAGCACCTGCAATAGATAGTCAGCCTCGTTCTGCGCCCACATGGACAGGCCAATGGCGGACTGGCAGGTCGGGTTATTGCCCTGGCCGACGCCCAGAGGCTGGCCCAGCAGGTTGATGACCCCGGCCAGCAGGAACACCCGCGCGGGATGGGCTTCACCGAACACGGTGCGTATCAGTTCGCTGGTTTCAGCACACAGGGGCAAGCGAATCTGCCGCCAGAGCGCCTGTGCTACCGGCTCGGTAAAGATCGCCCGGCGTTCGAGCATCAACGCCAGCCCATACACAGCCTGGCTTGTTTCCGGGTGAACCGCTTCATCGATCAGGGTATGAACCAGCTCGCTATAGCAGAGCAGGGCATCAGTGCCCGTTGTGCTCAGGCCGAGCGCCCGCGGCAACAGCGCATCCCACTGGCCTCTCAAATGACGTACAAAGACCGCATGGTAGGCCGATACCAGCCCGGTGTCGTGCATGGCGCCAGCAAAGCCGGCGGCTTCATTCGCAAGCGCGGCTTCGTCCATCTGCAGAAGTCGGGCACCGTAGACTTCCAGCCCCGGGTCGTCCCTGCAGCCGTCGCTTGGCCCGAACAGGGAACTGACCAGGCGCGCTGCATCGTCCATGGTGCCGCTTTCCAGTTTGGGGTCATACAGGCAGACCGCGATCTGACCGACCATCTCCTTGATGCTGTCGACCTGTACCGGACCCTGGGCCAGCAAGCGCCGGACTTCATCGACCAGGCTTTCCAGGATGCTGTCGTATCCCAACCGGTCAAGCAGATACTGATACAGCCCCTGCACGAGCAACCCGAGATCCTGGGGGCGTTCCCGGTCCGCTTCAGATAGTTGTCCCGAAAGCAGATCCAGGTTGAGGGCAAGTACCTGGGTCAGGAAGTGCCGCGCCTGCTCGGCCGAAATACCCGGATGAAAATAGTCACCGGAGGCGACCGCCAATAGCCGGATCTCACTCAGGGCTTCGACCACCGTGGTGACGGGCTCGCCCAGTCGCAGGGAACGCTTGGCCAGGGCCGGCTGCAGAATGGCCGGCTGGGCCCAGTCGCTGGTGCCGAAAATACCGGCTGATTCCAGGGTCGCGACACGCGCGTAAATCGCATCAAAACCCCCGGGGCTCGCCATCACCGTACGCGCCAGGGACAATAACCCCAGGCTGCTAGCCTTGGGATCCGCCCGCCGGGCCTGGGCAAAACCCAGCAGCACGGCATCGAAGCGCGGCGTTAGCGCACTGGCGGGCTTTGGGACGCTGGGCGCAACGTTTTTTCCAACAGCAGGCTGCGGAATGGATGATGCATTCTGGCTGGGCTGGGCAATGCTCACGGGATAGGTTTTCCTTGTTATTCGACAAGCCGGGCGACCGGCGCGAAAGTCTCTGCCGACACCAAAGCGTAGACCGCACCCTTCAATAGCGGAACCTGGAGCTGCATTAAATTTGCTTCGATAACCGTAGCATGGCTGTCTGGCGGGCGTTAGGGTAGTTCGCGGCCTTCTCGAACTATCGACCAGCACAGCGGCCGATATATCCCGGCTGTTTTCACTTTTAAAGCTGATCTGAACAAGCATGCAAACGGAGCTTCGCCATGAACCTTTCCCAGCCGATTCCCATCAACCTCGAACGTGGTCGGTTCAGTTACCGCGAGGGCGGGGACCCCAGTGGGCGCCCTGTGGTCATGATCCACGGCTGGCCCGAGAGTTCATACTGCTGGGAAGCTGTAGCGGGTTTTCTCAAGTCCGGCCTGCGACTTATCGCGCCAGACCTGCGGGGGCTTGGGGACAGTGATCGTACGGAAGGCGCGTCCCACTACCTGAAGCAGGCTCTGGCCCTGGATGTCATCCAGTTGCTCGATGCCCTTGGCATCAGTGAGTTTCAATTGATAGGTCATGACTGGGGCGGGGTCGTCGCCCAGGAAGTTGCCCTGGCGGTACCGGATCGCGTCAGCAGGCTGGTGATTATGAACATCGCGGTGATCAACAACCTGAAAGGCAATACCGAGGTTATTGAGAAGGTGCGCTCAGGCAGTGGCAAGGCCTACTGGTATCAGCACTTCATGCAGACACCGGCGCTGCCTGAGGCGATGATCCCGGGCGCAGAGGCAGCCTGGCTCGGGTTTTTCCTGAAATCCTGGAGCCGGTCAGGGTTTCCGCAGGATGCCTTCGACGAGTATGTGCGCTGTTACCGTATCGCCGGTACCGCTGCATCCGGCGCCAACTACTACCGCACCTTTGCCGATGACGCCAGGCGCTGGGCCACGACCGCCGGCCACATCTGGCCCATGCCCGGGCTTTATATCTACGGCAACAAGGATCACGTCATTATCCCTGAGTATCTCAACCACATCGAAAGCTGCTTCAGGGAGGTAAGGGTAGAGCAGGTTGAAGCCGGGCATTTTTTGCAGGAGGAGCAGCCAGAGCAGGTCGCCGCTCACCTGAATGATTTTCTGGACAAGGCCTAAAGCAGGGCCATTCCCAGCCTCGCTCTTAGAACCTCAGTGCCAGCCCTGCCGACGCCTCGGCCTGGAAATAGCCGTTGCTTTCAAACCGCGCGCTACAGCCGCCGGAACAGAAGATCGCACCGCCGCTGTCGAGGGCCGTATAAATGCCCCGGAGATCCACCCTGAGCAGTAGATTGGGGGCCAGCGCAAATTTGTAACCGCCCCCCAGCGAAAGGGCCGCCCGGTGGTGGGCATCCAGACCGCCAGGTTTGGGGTCCAGCCGCGTGACACCGGCCACGCCTGAGACAAAGCCTCCGGTCGTGGTGCCGCCAGGAAAGTAAAGGCCGCCGAACTGCAGCTGGTAGATGACGAGGTCTACGGCTGCACGGTTGGGCGTGAGCAATGAATCCGAAGCGGTCGCGGTGGTGTCCTGCCGGGCAAAATAGAGCTCAGCCTGCTTGCCGCGCTCGTCCAGGTCGACATTCAGGATGAAGCCCTGGCTGGCGCTGTCTTTCAGGTCCAGCTCGTCCCGGCTGCTGTCCTCGCGGTTCTCGATATCGAACTCGCCCCCCATCCTGAAACCCACAATAGGGCTCAACTCTACCCCCGCCGTGACCGGAGGCACGAAGCCAAACAGCGCCAGCGCGGCCATACGGGCGGTTGAGGCGAGTCGGCCGCTCATCGGAATCTCCCTCCCGATCCGGGCCACACTACTCAGCGCTGCGTCTGAGAGACCCGCGCATAGCCAACCGGGCCTCACGGCGAATCTCGGCATTGTCGAATCGTCGCTGTTGGTCGTCAGTCTCCGGCAGGACCGGCGACACCGGCACCGGCTTATCGTCCGAATCCAGTGCCACGAACGTGAAATACGCGGACAGAATGTGGCGCACGTCTCCGGTGTAGCTGTTCTCGGCGATAACGCTGGCGCCTATCTCCATGGAGGAGCTCCAGCTGCGGTTAAGCGAGAGGTTGAACAGCAGCGTGTCGTTGCCCTTGGCCGGCGCGCGGAAGTGGATGGAGTCGACGGATGCGGTCACGCAGACGTGGCCGGAATGGCGCTCGGCGACCACCAGAGCCAGGCGATCACACTTGGCGACAATCATGCCCCCAAATACCGTGTTGTGGGCGTTCATGTCGTTGGGGAAGACCTTGTAGACGTGGTTGTCGATGGCTGACGCCGATACGGGCTTTGCTGCTTTTGCGTTCATGGGTCCACGCTGCCGGTAGTTGAGTGAATAGTTGAGTGAATAGTTGAGTGAATAGTTGGGTGAATAGCTGAGTGAATAGTCGAATAAGAAATTATCATGCCATAGGACGGCGCTACTGTTCATTTTCGCCGGATCAGCGTGGCTATGGGCAGTGCTTTTGTTTGGCCAGGCTTTGGGCCACAATTCCGGGGCTGCTGGGGCGCTAATCTTCTACAGGAGTTTCGAATGCACATTAAGGTGATAGCAGGGCGTTATCTGCTGGGGTTGTTTTTCCTGCTGGGTTTGGGCTCCGCGTCTTTGCACGCAGCACCGCCGGCTCAGCAACGAGACCAGGCACCGGGATTCTATCGGATGGCGCTGGGGGATTTCGAAGTGACAGCCCTCTATGATGGCGCTGTGAATCTGGACCCCGCGTTGCTCAAGGGCGTTTCAGCGGATGATGTCCAGGCGCTGCTGGCACGGATGTTTAACAAGTCGAACGACGGGGTCCAGACAGCGGTGAACGCCTACCTGGTGCATACGGGCAAGCATCTGGTTCTGGTTGATGCGGGAGCGGCCCAGTGTTTCGGCTCGGGTCTGGGGCATATCCTGCCCAACATTGAAGCGTCCGGCTACCGCGCCGAGGATGTCGATCTCGTACTGTTGACGCACCTGCATCCAGACCATAGCTGTGGCTTGGTCGGCTCCGACGGGAAAGCGGCTTTTTCCAATGCACGGGTTCGGGTCACCAAAGCAGAAGCCGGTTTCTGGCTGAACCCGGAGGCAGCCAAAAAGGCGCCAGAGGACAGCAAAGCCTTCTTTACCATGTCGCGGGATGCGGTGGCGCCGTACAAAGAGATAGATCGTTTCGAAACTTTTGAGGTCGGGGAAACCTTGATCCCGGGCGTAAAAGTCGTGTCAACGCCCGGCCATACGCCCGGGCATGTCAGCTATCTGTTTGAGTCCGGCGACCAGAGCCTGCTGGTCTGGGGCGATATTATTCATTCTCATGCGGTCCAGTTTGCCCGTCCCGAGGTCAGTATCGAGTTCGACGTGGACGAGCCACAGGCGATCGAGACCCGGCAGCGGGTTCTGGCAGAGGCCGCAGCAGACAAGCTCTGGATTGCCGGGGCGCATCTGCCCTTCCCGGGTCTGGGCCATGTGCGTCCCGAGAATCGGGGGTACAGCTGGGTGCCGGTTGAATACAGTCCGATGCCTGCGGCCAAATGACGAAACTCTGCATTAAAACCCTGCTGGTCGTGCTGACCTGGTTGGGGCTGGCCGCGTGCCAGGAATCACCGACAGGGCGTGATCAGCTGGCATTGCTGCCCGACACCGTCATGGCTGACATGGGCCGGAAAGCGTTTGCCGAGCTGAAGCGTAGCCAACCGCTGGTCACTGACCCGGGCATTAACGCTGCGGTACAGTGCATAGCCGGCAAAGTCATCGCGGCCGCCCGCGACGAATTCCCGCCCGAGCTGATGCCCGACGATTGGGAGGTGGCGGTATTCCTCAATCCTGCGCCGAATGCCTTTGCGCTCCCCGGGGGGAAGATCGGAGTGAATACCGGCATGCTTGAGGTCGCCGCCTCACCTGCACAGCTGGCGGCAGTAATCGGGCACGAAGTAGGGCATGTACTGGCTGACCACGGCAACGAACGCATGACCCAGCAGTTGGGCATTGAGTCGGTGCTGTATGTCGTCGGTTTTCTGAGTGAGGGCGAGATGGGTCAGCAGCAACTATTGCAGGCCCTGGGCATCGGTAGCCAGTTGGGCATCAGTCTACCCTTCAGCCGCGCCCACGAGCGTGAGGCCGATGTCATGGGGCTTGGGTTGATGGCCGCTGCAGGTTTTGAGCCGGATCAGAGCGTACAGTTATGGCGTAACATGGCCGCGCTCGGTGGTGGCCAGCCGCCTGAATTCCTCTCAACCCACCCGGCCAACGAGTCCCGTATCAAGCTGCTGGAGGCGGGTATGGCGCCGGCGCGGGAGCTTTACCGGGCAGTGTCCCCCGCCAATTGCCCGCCGGTCGTACTCTGATAAAGGTTTAAAAAGGCAGTTATCCCGGTCTATGTAGTTTGACCTGCGCTTTTGTGCTCCGCGGCGCTGGTCATTTGTTTTGTCCTGGCGAACAAACGTACACCGGCGGACGGCGGGTTGCGGTGGCGCAGCCCGATAAGAACCAGCGGAACCACGATCATGGTACTGCCAAGGGCAAACCAGAGATCCGGTATTTCGCCAAAGCCGATCCAGCCGATCAGAACCGCCCAGATCAAACCGGTGTATTCAGCGCTTGTCACCTGATTGGCGTCTACCTGCTGGTAGGCCAATAGCACGGTGATGTTATAGCCCAGAATGAAAACCGCCGAGCCGATTGCACTGATCAGTATGGCCGGGTCCCAGGCGGCTCCTTCGATAACAGTAAGGGCCAGCCCGGCGGGCAGGACCAACAGGTAATTGAGAAACAGCTTGTGCACCGTCGGTTGCGACTTTGGCAGCTTGCGGACCAATACCGCATTGAGCGCCAGGGTTGCCGCTGCGGCCACGGCCGCAATGGCGCCCCAACCAAATTCGACGGGCCGGAGAATCACGACAATACCGGCAAAACCACTTATCACCGCGACCACGCTCAGAGGCGTGAGCTTTTCCCGGAACAGAACCACTGCCAGCAGCATGACCATGATGGGCGCGCCGTAAAATACCGCGTTCGCAGTGGCCAGGGGCAGGCTGACCAGCGCGATGACCATGCAGACAATACCGGCGAGATGGATATGAGCGCGCAGCGCATGGATGCCCAGGCCCTCAAACAGATGCTGGCGATTGAACTGGGACCAGAAGGGAATGAGCATGGCGAAGGTCAGCACACCGCGGAGGAAGGCAAACTGAAAGACCGGCGCGCCTGGCTCCAGCAGCTTGATGAAGACGTCCGAAACCAGGGCCAGGGCATTGCCGATGACCAGTAGAAGGATAGCGCTGTTGACGGTTTTTCCTGACATGCTGCAACTCATTCGGGTGTGACGTGACAGGGGCAGTGTAGGAATTCTTATGCATGATATAAAATGATGTTTTGCTGTCCTCTATGAGAAAAAATAATAGTGAAACTTCCTCCCCTTAACGCCTTGCCCGTCTTTGAAGCCGTGGCCCGGCTGAACAGTTTTTCCCGTGCCGGGGAGGAGCTGAACGTCAGCCAGAGCGCGGTGAGCCATCAGATTAAGGGGCTCGAGCACTATCTGGGCGAGAAGCTCTTCGAGCGGAACGGACGATACCTGGCGCTAACGGAAGAAGGGAAGATCTACCTCGAAGGCATTACCTCGGCCTTGTTGCAGATCGAGCGTGTCAGCGGACAAGTGCTGGGACGCGAGGAATCGCAGCTGCGTCTTTCGGTTTTCAGCTCATTCGCGGTGCGCTGGCTGGTGCCCCGGTTGCCCGATCTGCAGCGCAACCATCCCGGACTGGAGCTTGTCGTCGAGATGACGAGCGAGTCGCCGGTGCTTTCTGACCGCGTGGCCGACTGTTTCATCACGCTCAACAGTCAGCTGAAGGCGTTCAGTTACGACGTGCTCTACCACGAGAGCCTGTTCCCGGTGTGTAGCAGGCAGTTCTGGCAAACACTCAGCCGGGATTTGAACCTGAACGACGACCCCTCGGCGGGCGACTCGGCCGTTTCCGCCGATCAGCTTGCGGCCTATCCGCTCTTGTCCACCCACAGTATTTTCGGGCGGCACGCCGGTGACTGGGAAGCCTGGTACGGTGCGGTCGGCCAGTCCATTCCTTCATCTGCCCGGGTACAGCACTTCAGCCATATGCTGCTGGCGCTGGAGGCAGCGCGCTTCCACCAGGGCATCAGCCTCACCAATGACTATATGCTCAGTAATCGCAGTGACGCGGGAGATTTCGTCAGGGTGCCATGCCATGCATTCGAGACCGGCGACACTTTTTATTTCGCGTATAAGTCCAGCCGGCGCGCCGAACCGGGCATTCGTACGTTGCGCCGGTGGTTGATCAGTGAAGCCATCCGTAGTGGTCTGAGAGAGGAAGTCTCGCCTGGCTAGCCGGTCCGTCTCGTCTTATCCCCTTGAGCTGGCCGCGTGACTCAGATCGGGCTTTTTGGCAAACTCTCCTGAAATCTGAATGCAGTTTCACTGTAACAAAGCCGGATTCGAACAGGGAACAGCAATGGTCGATTACAGCCGTTTTGGCGCCATCATCATCGGCGACGAAATCCTTTCTGGCAAACGCCAGGACAAGCACCTGCCAAACCTGATCGAACAACTGGACAAGCGAGGGCTTGAGCTGGCGTGGGTCAGGCTGGTGGGCGACGACGCAGACCTGTTGCGCCAGACCTTGCGCGAGACATTCGCCGGGTCGGTGCCCGCGTTCAGTTTTGGCGGCATAGGGGCCACGCCAGACGACCGGACCCGTCAGTGCGCCGCCGAGGCCGCTGGGGTCGAACTGGCTTTTCATCAGGAAGGCCTGGCCGAACTGGACGCTCAGTTTGGCGCTGAAGTAACGCCCCAGCGCCGGCGACTGGTGGAGTTCCCGGTGGGCGCCGAGCTCATCCCCAATCCGGTCAATCGCGTGCCCGGTTTTTCGTTTCGACAGCACCACTTTGTGCCAGGCTTTCCCAGCATGGCCTGGCCCATGATCGAGTGGGTTCTGGATCAAAAATATGCCCGGCATCACGCGCCCGGCGGCCGGGTCGAGCGCATGATCACTCTTTTCGATGCCAGGGAGAGTCAGATTATTCCGCTGATGGAAGATTTTGTGGCGCGCTATCCGGCGCTGCGTATGTCCTGTTTGCCCCATGCGGACGCCAGCCGTTTCCAGCTGGAACTGGGGCTCAGGGGTGAACCGCGGCTGGTTGCTGAAGCGCTCGCCGCGCTGACAAAGTCTGTCGAGCGCCTGGGCTTCCAGTGGCAGCCGGTCGAAGCCTGACCGGCCCCCGGCTCGTGTTTGTGGACGTGCTGCGCTTGTTCTGTCAGCCTGATGGTTCATTACCACAACAATAATTGAGCCGACAGTGAGCCGTACGATCATGTCTGCGCAGGGGAGGCGCGATATGGGTGACAACGGACAGTCTGATTGGCCTCGGGCTGAGTGCACAATGGCGGCCCTGATTCGCCAGCATGACTGGACAAAAGCGGGGCTGGGTCGAATCGGGACATGGTCCGAAGCCATGCGGGCAGCCGTGGATATTTTGCTGGAGCTACCAGTGCCAGCAGTATTGCTCTGCGGGCGCGATCTGGTTCAGATTTATAACGATCCCTATCGACGGGTTCTGGGCAACAGGCATCCGGCGGCGCTCGGCCAGCCGACCCGCGACTGCTGGCCTGAAGTCTGGGATTTCAATCGTCCCCTCTACGAAGCCGTGCTAGGGGAAGGCAAGTCCTTCAGTTTCAGCGACAAAGCTCTCACCCTTGAGCGCGACGGTGCTTCCGAAGAAGCCTTTTTCACGTTGACCTACAGCGCGGTGCCGAACCTGGAGTGCAACGCGATTCTGGTCACTGCCGAAGAGACCACCGAAAGGGTCCGGACGCGTGAGCTACAAAAAGAACGCGACGGGCTTATCAGCCAGCTCAGCCAGCATCGCCTGGGTTTACTCGAAGAGGTCTTCGAGCTTGCGCCTTCCTTCCTGCACATACTTCAGGGTAACAACTTCACGATTGAATTCGCTAACGAGGCCTTCCGACGGTTAGCCGGCTGCGATGATCTCCAGGGCATGCCTGTGCTGGATGTATTGCCGGGTATGGCCGCCAGCGGCCTCGGGGAAATCCTCCGAGCAGTCCTGGATTCCGGCGAGCCCTATGTCGGCGGCGAGTTTCCGATTACGGTGAAAACATCAGCCGGGGAGACCCAGCACCTTTATATCGATATATGCTACCACCCCCTGTTTGAACAGGACGGGAGCTGCGCGCGCATACTGGGCCACGGTTTTGATGTGACCGAACAGGTCCAGAAACGCCAGGCGAGCCAGACAATGCAGTCGACCAGCAGCCATCGCTTCCGCCTGCTTGCCCAGGCGCTGGCGCGTGTCACTGCCGCCAGTCATCAATCGGAGATTATGGAAGTCGTACGCAGCTCGGCCAGGGAACTGACAGGCGCAGACGGGATTTCGCTAGTGCTCAAGGATGGCGACCAGTGCCATTATGTCAGCGAAGATTCTCCGCTTGGCCCGCTCTGGCAGGGCCGCCGTTTCCCCTCCATTTCCTGCATCTCCGGTTGGTCAATCAGCAGGCGGGAAACGGCGATCGTCGAGAGTGTCTTTGATGACCCGCGCGTTCCTCTGGAGCTATACAAGCCGACCTTTGTTCGCAGCATCGTCATGGTACCGCTCGACACGCACGAACCCACCGGCGCGATCGGCGCCTACTGGTCGGAGCCGCGATGCCCGGAGCCCGAGCAGGTAGCCTTGTTGGAGGCATTGGCTCAGGCTGCGGGCAATGCGCTTGATCAGCGCGCCACTGAACAGCGGTTACGCCAGAGTGAGGCTCGCATGGATGCCCTGTTCGCCCGGGCGCCGGTTGGCCTGAGTGAGATCTCCCTGGCGGGCGAGGTTCTTCGCGTCAATGACGAACTCTGTCGAATCGTCGGTCGCAGCCCGGAAGTCATGCGTACAGTCGGTATTCCCGACGTCACCCACCCGGATGATGTAGCCCACAGCCTGGAAACTTTCGGCAACGTGCTCGCGTCTGGGAACGCTACGTCCATAGACAAGCGCTATGTCCGACCAAACGGCGAGGTGATCTGGTCCCGCAGTAGCCTTACCCGGCTTGAGGATGCCGGGGGCGAAGCCTATGGCGTGCTAGCGGTGACTGTTGACCTCAGCGAGCGCGTTGCCGCAGAGGAAGCCTTGCGAGCCAGTGAGGGGCGTTACCGGGCCCTGGCTGACCTCAGTCCGGATGGCATATTGGTCCAGGCGGACGATGCGATTCAGTATGCCAATGCGGCTGCGGCTCGAATTATGGGTGCGCGGTCGGCCGAAGATCTGATCGGGGTGGCCGCATTGCAGTTCGTTGACGACCGCTACCGTGAGCTGGTCCAGCTTCGGATTGGACGCTTGCTGGAGAGCGACAAGCCTGCCCCTCTGCTTGAGGAGCGCTGGCGCAGGGTGGACGGCAAGCCGGTAGATCTGGAAGTCTCAGCAGCCCCGGTTGTGCTGGAGGGCAAGAAAGCAGTCCAGATTCTCATACGGGACATCACCGAGCGCAAGCAGGCCGAAAAACGGGTCTGGGAACATGCCAACTTCTGTCCGCTGACGCGACTGCCTAACCGACGCCTGTTCCGGGACAGGCTCGGGCAGGAGGTCAAGAAGGCCTACCGCGGCCGCTACCAGTTGGGCCTGCTCTTTATTGACCTGGATGGCTTCAAACAGGTTAATGACCGACTCGGGCATGACGTTGGCGATCAGCTGCTGCAGGAAGCGGCACGTCGGCTGGAGCAGTGCGTGCGTCATTCCGATACCGTGGCGCGACTCGGCGGTGACGAGTTTACCGTGATCCTGGGTGAACTCGAGGATGCCAGCGTTGCAGAGAAAGTGGCGCAGAAAATCGTTACGGCGCTAAGCCAAACTTTTTACCTGGGCAAGGAAGCCGCTCATGTTACCGGCAGTGTTGGCATTACCGTGTTCCCGGATGACGCGTCCACGTCCCAGGAGTTGATTCGCAAAGCCGACCAGGCGATGTACGCCGCCAAGCAGGCCGGCAAGAACCAGTTCAGCTACTTCACCCATGAGATGGATGAAAAGGCCCATCTGCGCCTGCGGCTTGCCGCTGAACTCCGGGATGCCCTGCAGGAAAACCAGCTGGAGGTATACTACCAGCCCATTGTCTGCCTGCGGGACTGCGGTATCCGCAAGGCTGAGGCCCTGCTGCGCTGGAATCACCCGATCTTCGGCCTGGTCGAGCCCTCGCAGTTTATCCCGCTGGCTGAAGAGTCAGGGCTGATCTCGGAGATCGGTGACTGGGTTTTTACAGAAGCCGCGACCTGTGCGAAACGATGGGAAGGCCTTCTGGCCAGTGGCTTCCAGATCAGCGTTAACAAGTCTCCGCTGCAGTTCAGGCCCCGGACGAGTCAGCAGGAATGGCCAGGTTTCCTCAAGGATCTGGACGTGCCGGGCCACTGTATTTCGGTGGAAATTACCGAAGGGGTTCTGCTACACGCCTCTCATTCAGTGGCAGATCGCCTGTTGGAGTATCGCGACGCGGGCATACAGGTGGCCATAGATGACTTCGGAACCGGCTATTCTTCAATGGCCTATCTGAAAAAATTTCATATCGACTACCTCAAGATCGACCGCTCCTTTGTCAGTGATATTACTGATGCCAGTGCACGCACAATCGCCGAGACCATCATCATCATGGCTCACAAACTGGGGCTGAAGGTTATCGCCGAAGGGATCGAAACCCGCGAGCAGATGGATATTCTCGCTTCGGCCGGATGCGATTACGGCCAGGGTTACCTGTTCTCCCCAGCCGTACCTGAACATGAGTTCGAACAGCTTCTGGCCTATCCGAGGCTGCCGCGCACCAGCAATTGACGCAGATCGGTTCTGAAAGCTGGTTTGTTTACTTACCGGCCTGCACGGTTTTGCGTTGCCCAGGTGTGGCAGGACTGTGCATCACATGCCGGCGTTATTGCGCGCGCCATGAGCGAATGCCGATAACCAGCAAGGTCACTGCGGTGAGCGGCATGACATACCAGACCATCGCCTGCTGGAACAGCCCAGGGGCATTTGTGCCACCGGCCGAGAGCACAAGGTGTGTTGTGTAAGCGACGTAATAGCCCAGGAACAGTAGCCCTTCCCAGCGATTGACCACGTAGCCCGAGAAGAAAATGGGCAGGCAGGCAATGGCCACCGCGAGCATAACGGGAAAGTCGAAAGCTAGTGCGCTGGCAGGTACCGCAAGACCCTCTGGGGCGACCAGCGACGCCAGCCCCAGCACGGCCAACAGGTTGAATATGTTGCTGCCGACCACATTACCAACTGCAATATCGCGCTCACCTTTTAGCGCCGCGGTTATGGACGTGGCTACTTCCGGCAGGGACGTGCCTGCCGCGATAATGGTGAGGCCGATGACGAGTTCAGTCAGCCCCAGCGCGCGCGCCAACACAACCGCACCGCTCACAAGCAGGTCTGAGCCCACCACAAGCAGGACCAGGCCAGCGGCCACGAACGATGCGTTCTTTAACCAGGAGTCTGACTGAGGTGCCTCAGCCGGGCCGTACTCGCGGGCAAACTCATCGTTGGCCAGTTTCTGTTGGCGCCGGCTGCTCACGATCAGAAAAGCGGTATAGGCGATGATTCCCGCAAAAAGTACCAGGCCATCAATACGCCCCAGCGTGCCGTCAAAGGCGAGCGCAAAGGCCAGCACGGACGCAGCCACCATGACCGGGACGTCCTGGCGGATCAACTGTCTGGAAACCAGCATTGGCACTACCAGTGCCGACAGCCCGAGAATGGCCAGGACGTTGAAAATATTGCTGCCAACGACATTGCCGAGCGCGATATCGCCTGTACCGGATAGACTCGACTGAACACTAACCGCCATCTCGGGTGCGCTGGTGCCAAAAGCCACCACAGTCAGCCCGACGACCAGTGGAGAAATCCCGAACGCCGCCGCGAGGCGCGTCGCCCCCCTGACCAGAACTTCCGCACCCGCAACCAGAAGCACTAGGCCCAGGGCCAGGTACAGAAACGGCATCAATGTCATGAAAGCACTCCCTGGCTGGAAAACAGCCCCTATCATACAGTTGGGTACAGGGATCTGATCAAGGTTGGCGGATTTTAACCTCTTGCAGACTGGGCCACAGTTTAACGGGGCGCAGGTCAAGGTTTGGTGACGCTGGCCGGCTGCGGCGTTGCCTTAGTATCGGTTGCACGGGTAGAGTGATAAGTCTGAACTTTGCAATCAAAATAGCGTGCTTATACATGCAGTTAGCAGTTACATGTCCCTATCCTGTTCCGCTTTCGAACTATCCTTCCGGCTTTTCCGAGAAGACCAGCTGCCCGTCGCACCTTCGCGCAGGCGCAACCGCTGCCGTGTTCCACGCCTGCGGAGGTGATTTCCTTGGCTGTTCGTGACGCGTTGGCATTCTGGCGTCGAATCCCGCTTCGATCTCAGGTTTTTGCCGGTCTGGCCCTGCCGATCGTGGTCGTCGCAGCAATGTCGTGGATCGTTGAACAGAGCCTGCAAAGCGCTGAGGAATTGTCTGCAGAAGCCGAGCAGAACATTCGTGGCATTGTGGTGCGGAGCGAGACACTCAACGCGATACTGGACGCCGAAACCGGTGAGCGCGGCTACGTCATCACCGGCGACCGCAACTTCCTTGAGCCTTATACCAGTGCGCAAGCTGATTTTATGGTGTCCGCAAAAGAATGGCGGGCGCTCAACGGTAACGGCAGCGGTGAGGCCCTGGATCGGGTTGCCGCTCTTTACCAGCGCTGGAGGGACAATGTCGCCGAGCCGGTGATCTATGCGAGGGCGCAATCGCCAGGGCGGCTGTTCAACCTTAGCTTCGAAGCGCTCTACCATGTCAGGGCGTTGCAGGCGCAGCTGGATGCGGGGCTTCCACTTGAAGATATTGCAGCTCAACGGCTGCCGGACGGTCAGTTCGAGTTCGAGGAACCGCTGCGCCGGGCTGTAAGGTTGTCCCGTGGCACAGTACGCGAGGACAACTGGCTGCAGGCAAGCCTCTACGGAGCGCGCCTGGAGTCCGCGCTGACCCCGCAACCAGGCCCGGACTCCAACACCAACACCGACACCAACACCGACACCGACAGTCAGGAGGCGCAGGAGGCACAGGAACTGGCCACCCAGCTGGCGGATCTGCTGAAAGAGCTCACTCGGGCGGCGCAGGAAGCAGATGAACTGGCCGTAGAGATTGTTGCTTCGGGCAGTGGCAGCCGTTTAATGGACGAGATAAGGACCGAGGTCGAGCAGTCCATCGCTGCCAAGGAGCAGGAACAACTCGAGCTGGCGCAGGAAGCCCGCGAAGAGATGCGCTTGGTGAAGCTACTGTCGACGGTGCTACCGGTTGCCGGGGTTGGGATCGGCCTGGCGCTACTGTTGATCATGCAACTGGATACCATCCGCAGCATAGGGCGCCTGCGTTCGGCAACAAAACGCATCGAGCAGGGCGACCTTGATGCCCGGGTAGAAGATCCGCGTTCGGATGAGCTAGGCGCCCTTGGCCAGGGCTTTAACCGGATGGCGGAGCGGGTCCAGGGGCTCGAACGTGAAACCCGGCTGCTCGACAGCCTGCAAGCCATGCTGATCTCTTCCAACAGCGAAGCCGAAGCCTACGAATCCACAGCCAGGGCGATCGAAAAGCTGCTGCCGCGCCTGAGTGGCGCGCTTTATGTGCTGGCGGCCTCGCGCGATTTTGCTGAGCGTACCGTCAGCTGGGGCGTTGGACAGACACCGGTAAGCCGGTTTCATCCGGAAGACTGCCGGGCTCTGCGTATCGGACGTACCCACCGGGTTTCACCGGAGTCCGCAGAATTGTTCTGCCCGCACGTTGAGTCAGCGCAGCTGGCTCTCTCAATATGTATCCCTCTCACGACCCGGGACGAAGTGTTGGGCACGCTCTTCCTCTCAGCGGAGCACTTGCCTGAGGGCAAGATTGACCCACACGAGTTGACCCTGGCCAAGACTGTGGCCGAGCGGCTTGCGCTCTCGCTCAGTAACCTTCGTCTGGCAGAAAAACTGCGCCGCCAGTCGGTGCGCGATCCGCTTACCGGGCTGTTCAACCGGCGCTACCTGGAAGAAACCTTTGACCGGGAGCTGGCCCGCATGGAACGCTCCGGCAAACATCTGGCTGCGGTTGCTGTGGATGTGGATCACTTCAAGCGCTTCAACGACACTTTTGGCCACGAAGCGGGTGATCTCGTCCTTAAAGAGCTCGCGGCGCAGATGGTCGGGGTGGTGCGATCCGGCGACATTGCCTGCCGCTTTGGCGGCGAGGAGTTCATACTGGTGCTGCCCGAGGCCGGTAGGGAAGTAGCCCAGGCTCGCGCAGAGGAACTGAGAACCAGAATTGAACAGCTCGAGCTCCACTATGGTGGTAGATCCCTCGGCTCGCTTACCGTTTCGCTGGGCATCGCCGTTTATCCCGAGCACGCCCAAACCAAGGAAGCTTTGCTGCGAATGGCCGACAATGCGCTTTATACCGCTAAACACGAAGGTCGGAATTGCGTCATCATCAGCGCCGGCCCATCCGTCGGCAACGGTTAGGTGCAGAGGTTCCGGCGTCATGCGGGCCTGCGCTTCTACAATGCGCAGAGCGTCAGGCCCCACCGGTACCGCACTCCAGGATGAATTAGCCTATGAGGCGACGCGGCGGTGTGCGGGCACATGGAGCACGGCTGCATGACGCGGCGGAAAAGAGTCGGTTTGGCGGTTCTGGCGATCGTGCTGCTGCTCGTGGTCGCGGCACTCGGCCTGCAGGCGCATCTTCGCAGCAGTCTGCGCCAGGTGGGGATCGAGGAACTGCACTGGCGCGACCTCACACTGTCGTTGCGCAAAGTGGAGCTGGATGCCGCCGGTTTTGTCCTGGTCCAGCCGGAGCGGCGTGTCCGGGTTGCGGCAGAGCAGCTTACTTTGAGCTGGAGCTGGCGGGCTTTTCGGCTTAAGGTGGATCACCTGGCGGCCGAGCGCCTGACCGTCAGTTGGGACGGTGCCCCGCCGCCGGCTCAGACACCGCAGGCTGCACCCTATAGTTATCCCTCCCTGGAGATTGCCCAAAGTCCCGCTTTCTGGATGCCCCGCTCTATCCGCGTTGCCGATCTCCAGGTGACGCTGCCCTGCAAGGGCGGACGCTGCGAGCTCAAGGGCTCGCTCCAGGCCACCCGGTCCGGCCCCGCTTCCATCTGGCCTGCAGAGGCTGAGGTGCAGCTTGACGTAAACGGTCACGAGGTCCTGGTCGCTGCCGAGATTGAACAGTCTTCTGGAGGAGAAAGCGCCGGAAAGCCAGGCTCACAAGGAAAAGCCATTCCGGCGGGCCTTAGCCTGAGCGCGGCCATAACCGCGGGTGGAAAAAAATACATCCAGCTCCGGACTGAGTACCTGCCAGATGAAGGAGAAGGGGGCCGGGCCGTTCACTGGACGGGTTCGCTGACCATGCCGCGACTTCCGGACGCTGGGGCGGTGGCTAGCTGGCTCAGGCAATGGCGGCCTGTTCCCGAGCTCAAGCTGGCGACCCAGCCAGAGCCGGACAGTGCCGCTATCTCCGCGGACTGGACATTCAAAGGGCAAGTCGAAGGCGAGATGACGCGGTTGGTATCGGGCGATGTATCGGTTGTTGGCCGCATAAACGAAGCCTGGTCGGTTCCCGGTATGGCCGCAGTCAGGGGCGATCTCGGCGTGGCGATGGCATTGGCCCGGGAGAGCTGGCAGGTAAAGCATGTAAACGCAGATCTGACATTTACCGAACCGGCGAGCTGGGTTGAGTCGGTCCCGGGTATCCTGCGCCCTCGGAGTCTGGTCCTGCGCATCCGTCCCGGTCAACAGGCGAAGCCTGCGCATGCTGACTCAGAGCCGCCGACTCAGGAGCGCGTTACCCTGGATGTGTCCGTTCGCGGTAAGGGCGCGACTGCGTTCGATATAGACGCGGACTTGGCTTTGCCCACGGCCGATTCCCGGACCGTGCAGCTGGAAGACGTTCGCGTCAGGTTGGACTTCCCCCGATTGGAGGCGGGCGGGTGGATTTTTCGCGGCGCCCGGGCCGATCTCCGTGGGCGTGGTGAAGCAGGCGTTGAAGGCCTGTCTCTCGAGCTTTCCCCCGGGGCCAAACTGCTACTGGACTATGTTGATAACCCCGAGGGCGCGCGGCCGTTCTGGGCGGACGGCCTGGCGGCCGATTTGGCCGAAACAACGTTATCGGCGGATTACGATCTGACCGAACCAGCCCTGAGCAGCCTGCGCCTTGCCGGACCGGTCACGATCGATGCGGTACGGTTACGCCACGATTTTCTAAAGACGCAGCCATGGCATTTCGATGGTACCGTCGCACTGGATCTGGATCGCCTGACACTGGAAGGAGAGCTGGAAGCAGAATCCGGGGCGGCCCCGGGTCTCAGCCTGGCGTACGACTTTGGTGATGCATTCATTCTCGACGCCGGATTGGAACTTACAGGCGCAAAAGCGAGTCATGTATTGGCCGGGACACTTTCCCGCTGGCCGGACGTTCTCTCGTTCTCTGCTGGTGCTCTGGACGCACGGTTCAGGACGGAAATGATCAGCGGCGCGCCTGCAGATATCGAAGGCCAGCTGGGTTTTGCCGCCCTCAGTGGCCAGTATGGGCAGGTGGACTGGTCAGGTCTCGGCGGAGGTCTGGCGTTCAGTCTGAGTGGCGAAACCGTTTATCTGCAAAGCCATGACCTGAAGCTGGATCAGCTCAATCCGGGCGTTCCTATAGAGAATATCGTGCTCGACGCAGCTTATCGTGCAAGCCCCGCGAACTTTCAGGAAGGGGTGCTCCACCTGCGGCGTGCTGCTGCGCAGGTACTCGGTGGGAGCGTACAGGTTGAGCCAAATGCCTGGTCCGTGGCCGAGCGCCCGCTGCTCATGATTGTGACATTCGACGGTGTGGACCTGAGTCGGATCATGGCGCTCTACCCGACTGAGGGCGTATCCGGAACGGGTCAGCTACGTGGCCGCGTTCCTGTTCGAATAGGCGAGCACGGTATCAGCGTTGAAGGGGGCGTATTGAGTTCGCCCGGCGGAGGTGTGCTGAAACTGCCTGCTGACCGTTTCCGCAGCCTGACGCCGGAGAATCCTGCTATGGATCTGGTTGCGGATGCGGTGGCAAATTTTCACTATTCTGTGTTGCGAAGCTCCGTAAACTACGATCGGTCTGGCCAGCTAATGCTGGATCTGCACCTCGAGGGTCAGAACCCCGAAGTTCGCGATGGTTATCCGGTTGTGCTAAACGTCAATCTTGAAGAGGACATTCCGGCGCTGATTCATAGTCTAAGGCTTAGCGACCGCGTTAACCGCGCTGTAACTGACCGGGTCCTTAACCGCGTCGAAAAACGTGAGGGTCAGTCTCGCTGAAATGCACTGCAAGGTAAGGCCGGGAAAAGTAATGTAAGGCGGGTTAGCTTTTCAGCATTAGCAACGGGGCCAGGGCACCGAGGCTGAATTCGTTCAAGAAGGTTATTACGCAGGAGTTCAGCGTATGCAAGGGCAAGGTTTCAGGTCCGCACCCCCAAGTCAGTGCGGGGTCCGTCTTTTTATGATCGGTATGGTCGCCGCGATGGGCATTGCCTGCACACCAACGGTACAGATGGCGGCGCCGAAAGAGCCGATTACGGTAAACCTCAATGTAAAGATTCAGCATGAGGTTTACGTCAAGGTCGACAGGGATGTGGACGAGCTCTTCAACGAAAAAGGTTTGTTCTGATGGACCGCCCTTCGTTTGATACCCAGCTTGGGTTCTTCGTCTCCGGGATTTGTGCCCGTGGACCTTTTACGGAGTTATAGCTCATGAAAATTTCAGTCCGATTTTCGGTTCTAATCCTGGCACTCTGCCTGAGCTTGCCGGTACTGGGCATGAGCCTGGAAGCTGCCAAGCAGGCCCTGGATGCCGTCAAGCAGAAAGGCCTGGCGGGTGAGACGCCTTCGGGTTATCTCCAGACCGTCAAGCCGGATCAACATGCGGAAGAAGTAGTAAAGGCCATCAACGAAGCGCGCCGGGACGAATACGCGCGAATTGCGCAGAACCACAATATTCCAGTGACTCAGGTGGAAACCGTGGCCGGTAAGAAAGCCATCGAACAGACACCGGCCGGGCAGTTTGTGCTCAAGGACGGCAAATGGGTAAAGAAATAGCGGGCGACTGAAGGACCAACTTCAGCAGCATTATCCGAATGCGAGCCAGATGCCCACCAGGACCATAAGCGTCCCGGCGATACGATTCAGGGTGGTCACTCCCGCGCCTTTGCGAAGCGTCTGGCGCAATTTGCGGCCACCGTGGGCGTATAGCTGAAGACAGCTGAACTCAAGCGCAAGGATGATCAGAATCAGGGCCGTGAGCTGCGGCGCCATAGGCAGACTCTGGTCGATGAACGGCGGCAGCAACGCAACGAAGAAAGCCCAGCCCTTGGGGTTGGCAATTGCTGTCACGAACCCCTGCGCAGCCAGTTGCAGGCGTGACATGTTTGGCGGTGGCGTATCATTTTCAGGCATCGCCAGCTTGCCGCGCGAACGCCAGAGCTGTACGCCAAGCCAGCCGAGGTAAAGCCCGCCGGCGTATTTGAACAGCGTAAACAGACCCGGGTACGCGAGCATGAACGTCGCTACCCCTACAGCCGCCGCGGTAGCCACCAGCGCGACGCCAGCCAACTCTCCCACCATCATCCACATCGCGCGCCTGACACCGATGGTTATGCCGAGGGACAGCGCCAGGGTCATACACATGCCAGGTGTTACCGAGACCACGAAAAATGTCGGTATAAAGGCGGTTAGCAGCTGAAGGTTCAGGGTTTGCAAAAGTACATTTCCGTTGTCGAGTAGGTTTCAATTAAGTCAGGAGGCGCGACCGGGAGCAGCGGCTTCGACATGCTTTGCCGGCGACGGTCGCCGTGCCAGATAGAGACCGAACACAACCAGTGCGGCGCCGAAGCCTGTCTGCGGTGTTAGCGGTTCGCCAAACAGAAACGCGGCCATTAGTGCCGTGGTTGGCGGCGAGAGATACATGAATTGTGTAACCCGGGCCGCTTCACCGTGACGAAGCATGTAAAGCCAGAGCAGGATGGCGACCAGCGATAGTACGAACACCGACCACAGCCAGGCCCCTATGAAGGGCGCCGTCCAGTTTACGTCGTTCTGCTCAAGCCCCGCTGCCAAGGCCACAAACAGCGCCAGTGCTGCAAGATACTGCCAGAACCCGCCGGCGACCAGATCGGTCATGCCGCCCCGGTGGGATTGCCAGAGCGTCGCCAGGGACATGCCCAGCAGGGCGAGAACGGCGGCGCCGATGTTGAGGACGCTTAGCGCGCCTTCCATCTTGCCGCCCTGCAGCAGAACCACGGCAATGCCGCCCAGGCCAAGCGCTATACCGGCCCATTCTCTCAGTGCCAGCCGCTTCTGCAGGAAGAACTGCCCAATCAGCGCGGTCAGCAAAGGCTGTGTGCCGACGATCAGCGCTACAATACCCGCGGGCATCCGGTGCTCGATGGCGACGAAAACGCCGCCCAGGTAGACGCCGTGCGTGCCCAGCCCGACCAACATCTGGTCCCGGCGCTGGGTCCAGGTAAGGCGGGTACTTCGAAGGGCGCGAGAAAGCAGGAAAAAAATCGGCACGACGAGCGCCATGCGCAGGGCCAGAAAAGTGAACGGCTCGGCGTAGGGCAGGCCCCACTTGGCGGCGATAAAGCCCGTAGCCCAGAGGACAACGAAAACGAATGGAATGTAACGCATGGGCCTGGCTCAACCGAACAGACAGAATTCTAAACAGTGTCCCGAAGGGGATACCAGCCTAACCTGAATACATCATTTCGCAAGAGACAGTTAGGTTCCGCAAGAAGGGGCACAGATTGGCCGCGTTGTGTTTACGGGGTGAGTGGTCAAAGGAAAGCGAGACTAAATGGAAAGCCCGGCTAAACAGGAAGCGCCACGATTTCACCAGCGAGGTGGCCCCGACGCAGGTATAACTTGCCGACGGTAACCGGAAGCTTGAACCGCCGCGGCCCCGCACTGCCGGGGTTGAAGTAAAGAACACCGCCGAGCGTCTCGTTGCGTGGCTTGTGTGAGTGCCCAAACACAACAGCATCCAGAGACTCCACATCCCTCGGTTCCAGTTCGGCAATATTATGGAGCAGGTGCACCGACATTCCCGCCAGCTCAAGGTTGCGACGCCAAGGCACCACCTGGGCCCAGTCGCCGGTGTCGACATTGCCCCTGATCGCCTCCACCGGCGCGACTTCCCGCAACGCATCAAGCACAGCGGGCTTACCGATATCGCCCCCGTGCAGGATAAGATCGCTCCCATCAAGCGCTGCAAGAGCTTCCGGGCGCATCAGGCCATGTGTGTCGGAAATCACGCCCACGGTGAGGTTTTGTTGCTCTGGCGTGGACTCTGGCTTGGGCTTGGGCATTTCAACTGGCCCTCCTGCTTCGGCTGTTTCGATATCTTGCTTACCGTAACTGCTCACTCGCTGTGGCGATGAGCATTATTGAGCTCGTCCATCAGTTCCGCCAGGGACTCGCTCCGGTTCAGTCGGCTTACAACATCGCCGATAAACGGCGCAACCCCAAGTACCGTGAGCTTTGCACGGGCTTTTTCATCCACCAGCCGCCATGGCGGTACTGAATCAGTGACCGTGATACTGGAGATAGGGGCGGACGCTAATGCGCTGTTCGCCTCTTCTGCAAATACACCATGGGTGGCGGCCGCGTGTACACTGCGCGCGCCCTGGCTTAGCAGCGCCTCTGCGGCGCGGACAACAGTAGTTCCGCTGGCGATCATGTCGTCGTAGAGAATGATGTCCTGCCCGCGGACATCGCCCACCACGGTGGCCTCCCCTCTGACCTGGCCGTTGCTTCGCTGCTTATCCACAAACGCCTGACCAACTGCCAGGCCAATAAAACGGCTAAGCTGAGCCCGAAAACTTTCAGCGCGTTTAACGCCGCCGATATCAGGCGACGCCACGCACAATCTATTGGGCGGTAGCAACGCGCTGAAGTGATCCACGAACAGTCGCTGGGTATGCAGCGTCTCGCTTGGGCAGCGAAAACTGTTCTGAAACGCAGCCTCGTTGTGCACGTCAAGCGTCACAACGCGGTCGATGCCCATGCATTCGAGCAGCTGGCTGACATAGCGGCTGGCAACGGGGTCACGCAGTTGCGCGCGCCGGTCCTTGCGGGAGTAACAGATGTATGGGGCAACCAGGGTAATGCGCCCGGCACTGGCATCGCGCAGCGCCCCAATAAGAAACAGCACCCTGACCAGCTTATCGTTAACGCTGAGTCCCGCGTCGCTATATATCGATTGCACAAGATAGACGTCCCGGTCCCGCACGCTGCAAAGAGGGCGGATCTTGTTCTCGCCGTCGCCGAAGTCGCGCTCTTCCAGTTCCATGCTTTGCAGACCCAGGTGGGACGAGACCTGCGCGACAAAAGCTTGATCCGTGTCCAGACTGCAGATAAGAGGGGCTGATGTGGCCATGGTGTGTCCCTGTGAACGGCGCTGATTGGCTTGTGTTACCTTAGAAAATTAACCGCACCGCCGCAATTGACGTCCTGTCGCCCTGCGGTCAGTGGCGGTTGAATATAACCGTGCGGCGCTTGCAGGGTCGCCTATTGTCTCACACGGGCAGGTTATGGTTCGGACAGATTTCCAGCCCAGTTCAATGCAGGAGGTCAACATGCAACTCGAAGGTTCATGCCAGTGCGGCGCTGTTCATTTCCAACTGGAATGTCCGCATCCCTATCCGTTTATGCTCTGCTATTGCTCCATCTGTCGAAAGACTGCTGGCGGTGGCGGTTACGCGATCAATCTCGGCGGCCTTTACCAGAGCCTGCAAATCCAGGGAGAAGCCCATATTGATCACTACCATGCGCGTCTTGAAGACGACATCAGCGAAGCGCAACGGCATTTCTGCCGGGAGTGCGGTACCGCCCTGTGGGTCTATGACAGTCGCTGGCCAGACCTGATCCACCCCCACGCATCTGCTATCGATACTGAGCTGCCGCGTCCGCCCCAGCGCGTACATATGATGCTGGGTAGTAAGGCTGATTGGGTGCCGGTGCAGTCAGCGGAGCAGGACCTTGAGTTCGATGGATATCCCGATGAGAGTCTGGCTGAATGGCATGAACGGCATGGGCTGTAGAGCTGATAACGGATGATTGATAGTTATGCTACTTTTATGAAAGGTGCCTCAGTTAAAGCTGCAGTAAGCCGCTAGTCTTCAATGGAGGGCATAGGAGGACGACCCATGATACGCCTTGCCGGACGGAGAAGGTCTGCGGCCTTTCCACCAGAGGGTTTCTGCATGTCAGCTAACCAAGGAAGATGCCGGCCATGATGTACTTGCGCAAAAAAGCCATTCTACTGGCCTCACTTCTGGTCGCAGCAGGCCTGAGCATCGCTGCAGGCCTGGTTTCGGCCCGCTCCCTGACTCTTGCAGCCGAGGACGATTTTTACCCCTTTTCGGCCGTGCGGGACGGCGAACTGGTTGGCTTCGTGCCTGCTTTGACGCGTGCGGCCTTCAACGCCGTGGGTACAGAGGTCCAGTTTCAGACAGGCCCTTTCAGCCGGGTCCTTTACCTGGTTGAAAGTGGGCGTTTGATCGGCGGCTTCACCGGGGCGATTGATGATTCGAATCGCTCGGCCTTCCACTGGCATAAGACCCCGATCGGAACGGTGCAGTTGGCCATATGGGCACGCACGGGTGAGGCAGGAAAGGGGCTGGGCGTAGAGGACCTGGAAGGCCAGGATGTCTCTGTAACGCGCGGCTTTTTCAACACCGACGAAGTAGACCAGAACCCCCGGATAAACCGGATTGTTGCACCGTCTGACGAAAGTAGCCTGAAGATGCTGGCCTTGGGCCGTTCTGATTTTGCCCTGGTAACGGACAAAATAGGGCAGACCATTCTGCGCGGCAAGGCAGAATCCGCGGCTGAGCGGAAAGTTGAGATCGTCGGCTTTATTGATGAAGTCGATCTTTATGTTTTCTTCTCCAAGACACACCCGAAGGGAAAGGCGGCCGCTGAGCTTTTTCAGCGTGGGCTTGAGGCCATCATTTCCAATGGTACGTACGAACGGCTGGCCCGTCAGTGGCTGCCCGACCCAGCGCCGGTAGCTTCCGAGTGACTGTTGCGCTAAGCATTGCCGGTAGTGCCATCCAGCCGCTTTTTGGTGCCGCTATCTGCAGCGAAAGTGTTGCAGTACTCCTGGCCCCAGCCAGACGTCACTGAAACGACCCCAAGATGCCCACTGACCACTCGCAAACTCTACTTTTGCATCGCTTTCGCCTGGCCCAGCGATGCTTCGCTACGTTCTGCAACACCCTCTAACACTTGAACTACGAAACGCAGTGGAGTGCGACCGGATCGGTCCCTAGAGTATGCAGTGAGCAAGTGCCTTGCAGGCCTACTCTGTGATGGGACCGACCGGCCGGCGACAGTAACGGTCGGCCAGGGCTCACTGTGATTTTCCTGGTGGTGGCTGGATTTGATGCAAAGAGCGAAGTGGGCCGCAATCTGCGCGGGAACGGCACTGTTTTTGAGCGGATGTGGCGGCAGCTCCAGCTCCGGCGAGACCACCTCTGAGAGTAGTGGCCGCACGACGCTGTCTGCGCCAGCAGTTACCGCCGCTGTTGTGGTTAGTCTGCCAGAGAACGAAACCCGGGTACTGGCTGTTGGCAGCAGCGCAAACGGCCTGACTCTGTCAGGTGTTATTCCGGGAGTCGCTGCCGAATATCGGGACGGCAATCTGATCCTGGTTGCAAGCGAGGTTGACCGTATCGTCACCGGCACGCTGACGCTGGCGGCGGGTGAAACCACGGCGAGCCAGATCAATGTCGTCGTGGAGAACAGCTCAGCCGAACCGATCTACCAGCGCACACAGGCACTTACCCGTCAGCATCAGCTGCTTCTCGCGCTGGCTGCGGACAAGCAACTCTATACCCACCTGGTCGATCTTCTCTACTTGAGCTCTCGCATTCTGCATGCGGACAAGCAAACGCTGCTGCGTGAATTCAATCCGGTGGGCCAGTCTTCCTATGGTGATTTCCAGCTTACCGGCAGCCAGCTCGTCGCGCAGCTTGATCTCTATGAGCGCGGGCTTGTAGCGGACAGTCAGCTTGCCGATGCTCTGGCGCTGGCTGAGGCGTCGCTCGCAACCCATTCTCTGTATGGCCAACAGCGTTTGGCTGCGCTCGAGCCAGAGTTAGTGGATGTCCTGCCATCGCTCAGCGGGGGAAGTTTCGGGTATGAGGCGGCCGCCGGGCATTACTCCCGCTACCAGAGCGATCATCAGTTTGGCCAGACGAGCGCAGACGGCACCTGGACCTATTCACCGGAGTACCGTTTTCTGGCACGTTTCGATCTCAACAGCGATACGAGCGGAAGCTGCTCGATCCAGGAGGTGTTGTGAGTAAATCTGCCTCCCGAGCCACGGGTATCGTGGCAATTGCCGCGCTCCTGTTTGCACTGCCCGGCCTTTCGGTTGCGGCCACGAAATCCGTTGCAGCCACAAAATCAGCTACCAGATCCCTGGTGGCCGCTGGCAGTCCTGCAATCAGGCTGGTGGTCAAGAAGGAGCCCGCAGGCGTAGTGTCCATGCAGTCCCTCAGTGCCGGTTCCAGCGCGGCCGGTGCGGACTATGAGGTCGTTACAGTCCCGCAGGAAGATGCAGACGCAACCGCCGCGCTTCTGCGACAACAGGACGGCGTACTCGCGGTGGAGCGGGATTTGCCGACCGCAGTCCCCCAGCCACTGCCATCGACGCCTGTCGACATGAGCAGCATGTTTTACACTCGTTCAGCCAGCGTTGCCGGCATACCTAACGACACCTGGTATCTGCAACAGCATCACTGGCAGGCCCGGACTGATATCTATCGTGGCCAGTCAGACTTTGAGGCGGCCTACTTGCGGGCTGACAAAAACCATGAGGTCAATATCGCGGTGCTGGACAGTGGATTTACCAACCATCCAGAGCTGAGTTGGGCCGGCGGTTACAATTTCACCAGCGACGGCACCGCGGGCACGGCTTACCTCGACTATGACGCCCAGGACTGTACCTCGTTTCACGGCCAGGTGGTCGGGAGCATCATCGGCGCTGAAACAAACAATGCGCAGAGCATAGCGGGCATGGTCGACGCCAACCTCTACGCAGTGCGCGTGCTGAACTGTGATGGCGTCGGCAGTCTGCTGGAGGCTGCTACGGGCGTTCGCTACGCCGCTGGCGACACTACTCTGGGCGTGCCTGCCATCGGGGTGCAGATAGATGTGATCAACCTGTCGCTTGGCGCGAGTGGTTCCTGCCCGGCCTATATGCAGGACGCGATCAATTTTGCCCGGAGCAAGGGTATTACCGTCGTGGTTGCTGCTGGAAACTCGGCGGTGGATGCAGGTGCGTTTACACCGGCCAACTGTCAGGGCGTCATTACCGTCGGTGCAGTGGACCGCTGGGGCGACCAGGCCTCGTTTTCAAATTTTGGCGCTGCGGTCGACATCAGCTTGCTGGGCGTTAATGTTGTCGCGCCGAATCCCAACGGTGGCGACTCCTACTATGCGGGTACCTCTTTCTCCACCCCGATTGCGGCCGGTATGGTGGCGCATCTGCGCCAGCAGCAGCGTACGATCACACCGGATCAAGCTGAGTCCATGCTTAAGGCATCCACAACCGCGTTCGGTATCACGACTGCACCCATGGGCGCAGGGATAACCAATGGTGAAAAGCTGCAGCAGCTCTACGAGGGAACAGTCATAGGACGCGGTTCTTCACTGAAGCACGTCCTCGATGCCGACGACCGTTGCGACGACGCGCTTTATCTGGACCACTATCAGGCTCTTTTTGACGTATGCAGTCTCTATGAGGTGTCGGTCAGCGAACTGCCGCTGACGGCAGGCAAGCATTATGTTCTCTTTGCCGTGCCCTACGGTAGCGAACTGAAGGCAACCGCAGGCACAGCCGTTGGCGCCGGGCAGGACGTGCGCTTTATCGTCCCCAACATCGACAGCAATCTTTATCAGTATGGTTTGCAGGTCTGCGCGGATGACGGCAGCGCCTGTGAGCGGGACACACTGGTAGAGCTGGATACATCGAATCTGGCCAGGCCGGCGTCCTGCGACGCTGACGGCGGGCTGGCCTCGCTGTCAAGGAGCCTAGCCGGCCTCTGGCAGGGCTAGCGCCCCATACGGATAATTCGCGTAAGGCAGACGAATTTCCGCACGGGACACTAGGCGGGGCAGAGGCACTGACTGTCAGGAGTCAGATTTATGATCCGGCTTGCCCTTACGCTGGGACGAGGCCATCTTTTCAAGTTCTTTCTCATCCATGGACTCATACATCGACTTCGACGCGCCCTTCAGGTCACTCGCCTTCTGCTCGCCACGTTTGGCGGAGAGTGCGGCGCCGGCGGCCATCTGTTGCGATTTGGACTTGGCTGGCATGATCCGGTCCTCCTTTCGCTGCTAAAGAATATGGCATACGGCATACGGTCGTATCGCTGAACCCACCGTAGTCCCTACGCTCAATCTGACTATATCAACGCCCTCCAGGTACGACCACGCCGCTCTGTGGCTGGTAAACGAATGTTCAGCGGCGTGTAATACACCGTACCCGGGCCTCGCTCTTTTAAGCTGCGAATATATGTAAACTTGCTGTACGCTAGCGGGTCTACGGCATACTAGAGAGCCACGGACACTGGAGCGAGGCGACACATGCGCAGAAGCGGAGGGATATGGTGGGTCTGGCTGGTGGTATTCCTATGCTACCTTGTCCCTTTTACGGTTTTCAGTGATGTTGCTGCCTGGCACGGCAGCCTCCTGTTCTGGAGCCTGGCGGGCGTCCTGATCATCGCCATCAACGTCTATATTACCGGCGCCTTCCGCCTCTATGACACTGATGCTGACGGTGTTGGCGATAAGCAGGACGGTCGATCAGGCAACCGCAATAGAAGCTACAGCGAAAGTAGCGGGGCAGACCATGACTGAAGCCCTTATCTGGTGGTCGGTCGGTGTTTACCTCGTTGCTGCAAGTCTCGTAGCGCTTTTGTCCCGGCGGAGCAGTGTCCCGGACATGGCCGGGTACTTTCTGGGTGGGCGCAGGATGAATGGCTTTGTGTCGGCCATGAGTTATAGCGCAACCACCTACAGCGCGTTCATGATGGTCGGGCTGGCGGGATTGACGTACCGTGGCGGGGTCGGCGCCCTGGGGTTCGAGATTGTCTATTTTGCCGGGGTTTCCCTGGTGGCGGTGTTCGGTCCGAAGTTCTGGTTTGTCGGCAGGACCTACGGCTTCGTCACGCCCAGCGAGATGCTGAGCCATCGGTATGACAACAAATGGGTTGCCGTTGCGGTTGCCCTGGCCAGTTGTGTGTTCCTCATTCCCTACGCGGCGGTTCAGCTGGCCGGGGTTGGTTACCTGCTCAGTGGTGCCACGAACGGCGCTGTCTCGTTCACAACGGGTGCGGTGCTGGCGACTGCGGTCGCTATTCTGTTCTCGTTCGTCGCAGGAATACGTTCCGTGATGTGGACTGACACGCTGCAGGCTCTGGTGATGATATTCGCTTCGACCCTGGTGGCATATCTCGTGATAGATAGCCTCGGCGGCATAGCGATGCTTTTCGAAACACTGGCCACCGAACAGCCCCAGTCCCTGGTGGTGCCGGGCATCGGCCTGTTCAGCTTCGTCACCTTCCTGGGGCTGACCATACCCTGGTTCTTCTTCAGCCTGTCAAACCCACAGGTTAGCCAGAGGCTTTTCATGCCGTCATCGCTACGCGCCATGCGGCAGATGCTTCTGGGTTTCCTGGTATTCGGGCTGATTTACACCTTGGTATCGGTACTCTGGGGGTTCTCGGCTCTGGTCGCCTTTCCTGACCTGGAAAGCGCTGATCTGGCCACGCCGACGCTGCTGGGCTCCAACCACGTGCCGCCCATTCTGGGCGCTGTCGTCCTGGTGGGTATTCTGGCCGCGGCCGTCTCAACCATTGACTCGATCATGCTGACGCTTTCGTCCATGGTTGCTCGCGACGTCTACGCCAATCTGAAGGCAGGCCGAACCGATCAGAGGCAACTAGTGGCGGGAAAAATAGTCATACCTGTGATTGCGTTACTCGCCTATGGGTTTGCCGAGCTTGAGCTGGACCTGATTGCCATCCTCTCGGTCGCCGCGTCATCAGGTCTGGTCGCAACTGTACCTGCGATCATCGGCGCATTCTATTGGCGTCGAGGTACTGCGGCGGGCGCTCTGGCGAGCGTGATCGGGACCAGTGTTTTTGTCCTCGCCCTTTATGCCACCGGCAACGCGTTGCTGGGGCTTCCGGCAGGTATCTGGGGCATCATTGTTGCCACAGCGTTGTTTGTTGGTGTCAGTTTGCTGACTCGGCCACCTTCCCGTATCGCTGATGAATTCATGGCGATAGCCACCCCCTGCGAGCGGCCCCGGCCGGCTAACTGACGGCCGCTGCCAGGCTGGCGCCAGGTGCTCAGGGCGCCGGCGGTGTGACAGGCGTCCAGGGGAAATCCGGGCGCAGGCGAGCCGCTTTTTCCAGTGTACGCATTACCGCCAGTGCCCGGTGTTCTTCCCACGGTTTTGCCACGACCTGCACGCCGACCGGTAGCCCGGCGCTGCCCCTTTCGATACGTTGGGCCAGTTTCTTGATGTAGTCGAGCCCCGGTTTACGCTCGGTTTCTTCTTCGGCCCGGACACGCGTCATAGGCACAACCCCGGCCGGGTAGCCAAGCAGGTTGTACAGGGTCAGGTAGCCACCGCCCGTGAGAAGGTCACGTGTGGCGCCGTGGAGATAAGCGGGCAGGCTGCAGGGAGGGGCCAGAATCAGGTCGAAAGGTCCGCCGTCCGCCCGCGCCATGGCATCAGCGAAGGCTTCCTGATAGTCCAGTTGTGTCTCAACATTACGCCAGTATTGGGCCGCAGTTGCCGCTGTCACCGCTTCCAGGTTAGTCGCCATGGTTGTCTGGCCCAGCCCTCTCAGGACCTGGCGCAAACCATTACCGAGCCGCTCGGGTATCTTGGTTACCCTTAGAAGTTGCTGGATCTGGGGTGCGCGGGGATTGTCGGCCAGAATATTGCGTACGCCGGCAAGGCCATCCGCTGTCAGAATCCGGTTGAAGAGCGTCATGGCGTCCGGGACCCGAGGCGGCATCCATTCAGTCACCTCGGCACCCGCCGCGCGCAGGATCTCCGCGGCTTCGTTGACAGCCCGCCGCACTGCCGGGGCCACCTTAAACGTACCGTCGTCGGTATAGAACGCGATCCGAAGCTTGCTGACATCCACACCAGACCAGTCAGGAATGACACTGCGGGCGGGGTCGCACGGGTCCGGGTCACCGTTGGCGATAGTCAACCCCAGGGCGACATCCTCCACGTGCCGGGCCAGGATACCGACCTGGCTCGGGATCGCGCGCTGGCCCACGGGTACGCTGTATTTACCAGGGTCGTCGAGGCGCCCGGAAGTCGGCTTCAGGCTCGCAAGGCCACAGAAGTGCGCGGGAATCCTGACGCTGCCACCGATGTCAGTCCCAAGCCCGAGCGCAGAACCACCAGCGGCGATAATCGCGCTCTCGCCACCGCTGCTGCCCCCCGGCGTCCGATCGAGATTCCAGGGGTTGAGCGTGCGCCCGTAGAGCGGGTTGTCGGCTTCGGTGTAGATGAGGCACTGGGATACGTTGGTCTTGCCGAGGAGGATGGCGCCGGCGGCTCTGAGCCGTGCGATATGTATCTCGTCCGCCTCGGCGCGGTGGTTTGCCCGGCTCGGCAGACCGAACGTGGATGCAGTGCCAGCGACGTCCAGGCACTCCTTGATGGTCACTGGCACACCCGCCAACGGCGGGAGCGTCTCACCCCGGGCGCGACGCTCATCCACGTCGCGCGCATCTGCCCGAGCGGCGTCGAAGCACTCGACCACCACGGCATTCAGTATTTTATTGACGGCTTGGATCCGGGCAATATGCTCTTCCACAACGGCTACCGCCGTGGTCTCTCCCGCGGCGATCCGGCGGGCTATCTCAACAGCGGATAAATGAGTTGAGGGTTTCGCTTCGGGTACGGAAAACTCTGCAGGTTTTGAAGTTGCGGTCATGGGGTGCTCAGTCCGTTAAACATCCGTCAGTCATTTTTTGTCAGTCGGCTACTCATGCGATCGATTGTCGCATCCGGTCAATCCAAGCGAGCAAGGGCCGGGAACCCAGACCCGGCTGCCGGGCGGCTTCGGAATCGGCCCGCCGACTATTTTATCCGGTCGGCTGAATACTGAAACCGAACCGGGGAAAATGGACATGCACTTCGCCGGCCCTGTCATCCTCCCGGCTTATCACAATCTCCTCGGCGTCCTGATAGACCAGTGTGCCTGTGACAGGCTCCGTGCCGTAGTCGGTTGCGGAAATCGTTACCGTCTGTCCAGCCGTGAGTCCCTCGGGATCGGTAAAGGGCAGCTTCTGGCTGTCCTGCAGCACAGCGACAGATTCTGGCGTAGCGTCCCGCGCGATCTGGATTGCGGCGCTGGCGTCGAGCGCTGTTGAATCACCGTGCCCGCAGCTTGCAACCGCGTTCATCCACTCAAGGACCTGGGGGTAGGGATCGAGCGCGTTGGCCACAGCGCTGTTACTGGCGACGAACCACAGGGGATGGTAATACGCGAAGTCGACGATGGACGGCTCTTCGCCGAGCAGGAAGGAGCCGCTTTCTGACAGCTGTTGTTCGAGACGGCCCAGCAGCGACGGCCATTGGGACAAGGCCTGGTGTGATGGCAGTCTGCTTGCGCTACCGCCGGTGAACAGCGCTTTGCGGTCCGCCGCAAACGCTGTTTTTGCAGCGTCGGGCATGTCTTTGAAGCGCTCAGCCAGACCTTGAGGCTGGAAATTGATGGCGACGGCATGCTGGAACAGGACCTGGTCTGCGAACTGCGCGGCGCTCGCTGCAACAGCTTCCTGCCCTTCCGGAAACAGAGCGGGCAGGCTTTGTAACCGGTCCAGCCGTCGCGCAATCAGTGCCGTATCACAGTATATGTCAGCGCCGATCTGCAATACCGGCGTACGCCGGTACCCGCCCGTCAGCGCGGTCAGATCCGGCTTGGGCATAATGGCCGGGATGATGACCGAGCGCCATGGCAGGTTCTTGAACCCCAGCATCATCCTTGCCTTTTCAGCGAAGGGGGACTGGGGATAATGGTGCAGAATCAACTCTTGCATGACAGCTCTCCCGGTAAAGATGTCCAAGCTTACCCAGTCGCAGCGGCCGGGGCCAGCGGTGTCGATTCTGTAATCCTCGTAGTGATATGACAGCTTCGGTGTTAGCTTCAGGTCATATCCTGAACCGGCGATGCGGAAACCGTGCGCTTGGGCTCGGGCACCGGGCCGATATCCGGGGCATGCTGATTTTCCAGAACACATATCGACACTGACTATTCCACGGAAAGGAGAGACCCATGACAAACACCCAGCAGACCGTTAACCCCGCAACAGGCGAGGTCATACAGACCTACACGCAGATGGGCGAAGATGAGGTCAACCGCATTATTGAGCAGGCCCACGAAGCGTTTCTGTCGTGGCGCGGAGCGCCCTTGACCGAGCGCGGCGACATACTCCGCCAGGTCGGTAAACTGATCCGTGAGCGCAAGAATGAACTCGCCGCGTTAATGACCGAAGAAATGGGCAAGCCCCTGCGCGAAGGCGTTCAGGAGTGCCAGCTCTGCGCAGCGATTTGTGATTACAGCGCAGACCAGGGGCCTCAGGTGCTGGCGGACGAAGAGCGCGAAATGCAGGGCGGCCGGGCGTTGATCACCTACCAGCCCCAGGGCGTCATTTACGGCATACAGCCGTGGAATTTCCCCCTGTACCAGGTTATCCGCTACAGCATAGCCAATCTGATGGCCGGCAATACGGTGCTGTTAAAGCACGCTTCCAATGTCTGGGGCATGGCCGTTGAAGTAGAGAAGCTGTTTCGTGATGCGGGGCTGCCCGAAAACGCGTTCCGGACACTGTTTATCGGGCACGATGTTTCGGACTCGGTCATTGCCCACCCGCTGGTCAGGGGTGTAACGCTGACCGGAAGCCCGAAGGCCGGGCGGACAGTAGGCCAGAAGGCGGGCAAGGCATTGAAGAAGTCAGTGCTGGAGCTTGGCAGTAATGACGCCTATATCGTTCTTGCTGATGCTGATCTGGAAAAAGCGGTTAAAGCTTGCCTGATGGGGCGGTTCACCAACGGTGGTCAGACCTGTGTCGCGGCCAAGCGGTTCATCGTTGAGGAAGCGGTATATGATCAGTTCCGCGATGCCTACGTCGCTGAGGCGCGCAAAATCAAGTACGGCGACCCTACCCAAGACGAGACCCAGATGGGCCCGATGGCGCGACAGGACCTGCGGGACGACCTGCATGACCAGGTGCGCCAATCCATCGAGAACGGCGCGGTCTGTCTGCTTGGCGGTGAAATACCCGAAGGCAGAGGAGCGTACTACCCCCCGACCGTGCTGGAAAACGTTGTGCCGGGCCAGCCCGCCTACGACGACGAGCTGTTCGGTCCAGTTGCGGCGCTGATAAAAGTCCGCAACGAAGCCGAGGCGATGCGCGTCGCCAACGATTCAGTCTATGGCCTGGGCGGGGGCATTTTCACCAAGGATGTCGACAAGGGCATCCGGTTGGCGCGGGATCACTTTGATACCGGCATGGTAAATATCAACGGCTACCGCCTGGCCCAGACCAACCTCCCGTTTGGTGGCGTGAAGGACAGCGGCTACGGCCGGGAGCATGGTGGTTTCGGCATGCTTGAATTCGTCAACGTGAAATCGGTAATGATTGTCGACTAGTGGCTTGCTTCCGGGGCTGCCGTTAGCCGGTAGAGCGGTGACGGTAGCCCGGAAGAACAGTGACCGTAGCATCCCAAGCGTGGGCGAAACCCCGGTATAAGACCGCCTTTTTCTTTTATCCCCCCCCCAAAAAAAGCTGAGAAAGACCTGACCGCCCAACCCTCGGCGGGAGCGGGCGGAAACTTCACGTGCACCTGTGTACCCATAGGCTTCTGCTCCTGGGACAAGATGAATTGATGTTCATAGTATTGCGGAATGTTTTGAGCAATTATCGGGGTCGACCGATAAAAACATGATCAAGAGGTCCCGCATGTCGCTCAATCCCGCACGTTTCGCATCGCTCATGGCCGCCGCTTTGGCTGCCTGTTTCACAGGCCCGGCTGTGGCGACTGAACCGCCCTATCCGTCGTTGAGCTGGACACTACGCGAGTTCCAGAACTATAACCGGGCCTTTGAAGCGCCCAGAGAACAGCTGCTCAACCCTTTATTCCTCTCGCGCTGGAGCCAACAAAGCCTCGAGAACCAGCTGGAGTTTATCGGTCGGAGCGCCGACGACCCCAGTTGGACACTGGGTTACTCGCCGCTGCTCGGTGAGCTTCTGGAGGGGTTATTGGCGGACCCGGACCTCATGGTGTCCCTGCCTGAGCTCTTGATCGGCCAGGCGACGAAAACCCTGGGAGACCCGTCCCACGCTCTCTCACTGTCGCTTAACAGTGAGGTGACGCCGCTGTGTGCTGCGCATGCCCTGCCGTGTACCGGCGATCCGTTCCGCTACCCGTCTGTGGACCCCTTTTACGAGTCGGAGGCGGTGGTTGAGCCCGTGGTCTTCTACGATCAGGCTTGCGCCCGGATTTCCGGCAGGGTCTGGCGGCCGAGGGAGAGGGCGTTGCGGCAGCGGCCTGCCGTGATCATCGAAAATGGCTCGGTACAGGCCCCCGAAACAGTCTACTGGTGGGCTGCCCAGGCCCTGGTGCGCAGCGGTTATGTGGTGATGACTTTCGATCCCCGCGGCCAGGGACGATCTGATTTCCAGGCGCCCTCGGGCGGCCAGGGCAGCAACGCCAACCCGGCTGTATTCTGGGAGGGGCTGGTCAATGCAATAGATTTCTTCCGCTCGTCGCCAGCTCAGCCGTATCCCCACAACGCCGCTTGTGCTGGTGCCTACCCCACCGAAGTCACCGATTCAAATCCGTTTCATGACGGAATTGACCCTGACCGCCTGGGACTCGCCGGCCACTCACTGGGCGCAATCGGTGTGACCGTGGTACAGGGGCTGGGTGCGACCGGTGCCGATCCGTGGCCTGGGCTGCTGGATCAGTTGAACCCCGTAGATGCAGTCGTCGCCTGGGACGGCGCTATACCGCCGGGCGGCGGCACGACGGCTGGGGTATCCGGGTCGATCGCACTGCTAAACCCGTTTGTGGAAGCGACGAGCCAGCCGGAGTTGCCCCGTTTTGGCGCCCGGGTACCGCTGATGAGCCAGTCTTCGGAATATGGCCTGGCGCCGGTGCCTTTCAAAGAACCGCCTGATCCGGAAGCCCGCCTCGGTGCGTTCCAGGGCTGGCGGGCAGCCGGTGTGCCCGCCTATGAATTTACTGTGAGCGGCAGCACGCACTTCGAATGGTCACAGTTACCGCTATTTCCCGCGACCTCATGGTGTCCTGTGATCATGGACGGGCAATGTAGGGGAGGTTGGGGCGCACCGGTTATGGAGTACTACACCGTCGCCTGGTTTGATCGCTGGCTGAAGCAGCCCGACGAAGCCGGCTTTCACTCTGCAGATGACCGGCTACTGGACGACGACCGCTATGCGAATCGCTTCAGCTTCTATTACCAGTCGGCACGGGATTTTACGACCCGACAGGGAGATCAGCAGGAATGTGAAGATATTGAGGCGGGCTGCGAGCCTGAGCGCAGGCGCTTTCTTGGCTTGTTCTGACAACTATCTCTTGGCGTGTTCTGACAGCTATCTGGGGAAGTGGAGCAGACAGGTGCTGGGGAAGAGCAGGGCACGACGCCCGGAAAACTTTAATCTGAACCGTGGCTGACACAAGTTCGCCGCAGCAGACGACGAACTTGTGCCTAACCTCTGTCACGAGAGCTCTTCACGAGAGCTCTTCACGAGAACTTGTCACGTGAGCTTTTAAGGTTCAGGTATGGCCCTCAGGACGCCATTCTCGTTGCCGTCGGTTGTGGCTGAGCGTGCAGGCGGGGCACCCGGTAGAACTTGAGGGCGTCATCCGTCACTGCGCCGTAACGCAGGTTGACCAGGTCAAGTGCATAGTTCTGGTAGAGTTTCCAGGGCGCACGGTCGCCCTGCTTGGGCAGCTGGTCAAGCGCGCGCAGCACGTAGTTCGAGTTCAGGTCCAGGAAGCCTTCCGTCTGAACATTGCCAGGCGCTTGGGGCGCGCAATAATCATAACCGTGTTTATCCATATACTGCAGCAGACGGGTAATATGCTCGCCGGTCAGATCCGACTTGAGGGTCCATGACGCGTTGGTATAACCCACGATCATTGCGAAATTGGGCACACCGCTGAGCATCATGCCTTTGAAGCTCATGGTGTCACCCAGCTTGAGCTGCTTGCCGTCAACAACAAGCTCGGCACCGCCGAGGGCAACCAGGTTGAGGCCGGTCGCGGTGACGACGATGTCAGCCTCCAGTTCCTTGCCCGACTTCAGGCGAATGCCTTTCTCCGTGAACGTATCGATATGGTCAGTTTCAACCGAGGCATCGCCCTTGCGCAGCGCCCGGAAAAGATCACCGTTGGGTACGAGGCAGAGGCGCTGGTCCCAGGGCTTGTAGCTGGGATTGAAATGGGTATCGATGTCGAAGTTCGGACCCAGGCTCTTGCGCAGGCGCGCGCGCAGTATTTTGCGAGCCAGGTTGGGGAAGCGACGGCAGAACTGGTAGAAGAAGGTTTGCTCGGCCACTTTTTTCCATCGCGTCATCTGATAGGCGAGCTTGGCCGGCAGGAAGCGGTTCAGTGCATGCGCTACGGCGTCCACATCGGGCTGCGCCAGAATGTAGGTGGGCGACCGCTGCAGCATCGTCACGTGCTCGGCCTTGTCAGCCATTGACGGGATCAGAGTAACTGCTGTGGCGCCACTGCCGATAACAACAACGCGCTTGTTCTCGTAGTCCAGGTCCTCGGGCCAGTGCTGCGGGTGAATGACCTGCCCCTTGAACTTCTCCACACCGCGGAATTCCGGCGTATAGCCCTGATCGTAACGGTAGTAGCCGCTGCAGTTGATCAGAAAGCTACTGGTGTACTTGACGGTTTCACCGGTTTCCTTGTTTTTCGCTTCGACGGTCCAGGTGGCGTCATCGCTGGACCACGAGTATCGGTTGACCCAGTGCTGGAACCGGATCTTCTTGTCGATACCGTAGTTCTGGGCGGTTTCTTTCAGGTAGTGAAGTATGGAGGAGCCATCGGCGATGGACTTGCGCTCCTGCCAGGGCTCAAAAGCAAAGCCGAGGGTGTACATGTCAGAGTCAGAACGGATTCCCGGATAGCGGAAAAGGTCCCAGGTTCCGCCAAGCGTTTCGCGGCCTTCGAGGATCGCGAACGTTTTATCGGGACAATGAGTCTGTAGATGATAAGCGGAGCCAATGCCCGACAGGCCAGCGCCGACGATCAAGACGTCAAAATGGGTCGAGGACATAGGGGTACCTTGCAGTGTCTGGGTTTGAGGAAGACGCTGAAGCCAGAATCGTCACGACCTGGTTCAAGAAGCCTTTTCGCGGAAAGTCCGTTTCTCCAAGTAAGGCTTGCATTCTACCTAAAGTCTACTTTGACAAAGTGCCAACGCTATCACTTTTTTGACTATTTGCCATCTGAGCCAGGTGTTCAGACGCGACAAATCAGGCCCAAAACGGACCTGAAGGCGCCGTAACGCCTGGCTTCTGGGTGTGGGTGTGTAACAGCGAAATATCGGTGATGGTCTTGCAGCAGGCAAGACGAACGGCGTCAGAAAGCGTCAGAGCCGAAATTCTCTGCGCCACGCTTGCGCGCGCGTTTGAGCTGACTGAAGAAAAGTTTTGGAAAACTGTTGCAGAGTTTGCCGAGTAGCCCGTCCGACCAGGGCACGTAGTACTCCAGAGGCCGCTTTTTCAAGACGGGTCCCAGTATCGCCGCGGCCACTTCGTCGGGCGTCAATGCACGACCGCGCGAGAAGGTCAGCGCCGCATTGGCGTCGCCGCGCTGCAACTCAAGCATGGCCGTTCTGACCGGGCCAGGACCGAACAGGGTCACCGCAACGCCATGGGGCCTCAAGTCACCCGCAGCGGCCAGGCTGAAC
This sequence comes from Hydrocarboniclastica marina, assembly GCF_004851605.1. Classification (GTDB taxonomy): domain Bacteria; phylum Pseudomonadota; class Gammaproteobacteria; order Pseudomonadales; family Oleiphilaceae; genus Hydrocarboniclastica; species Hydrocarboniclastica marina. The sequence continues at coordinate 3,311,632 of NZ_CP031093.1, read as the reverse complement.
CCCCGCACAGCGAATTTGCTGGCCGCATAGACTGTCGTTCCGGGGGTTGGAAAGAGGGCAGCAATGGAGCCGACGTTAATAATATGGCCCGCCTTACGTTTGATCATGGCGGGCGCCAGCGCATTGGTGCCGAAGATAACGCCTTTGACGTTGACGTCGATCATCAGGTGCACATCAGTCGCAGCTAGTTCACCCGCCGGACCGCTTCGCAAGACTCCAGCGACGTTTATCAGCACATCAATCGGCCTGCGTTGCTGCTCAAACTGTTGCGCTAGATCGGCCCAGGCCTCAGCCGAGGTCACATCAAGCGCGACGGGTGTGATCGATTTATTGCCCTGCCAGCGTGTCTCCAGAGCAGCCAAATCAAGGTCAGCCGCGACAACGCTGTGTCCCCCTGACGCCGCCGCTTCAGTGATGGCCGCACCGATTCCGTTGGCCGCGCCGGTTACAAGAATATTCATGAGTAGAGTCCAGGAATGAGGTGGAGGAGGGGAACGTTAATTCGCGTTAGCAAAACGTTACCAAACTCGACTTTAGAAATGAATCCAGATGTCGATACTACATTTGCTCAACTCAGCGTTTAACCGCCGATCTTTCGATTAAACCAGAAGTTGCCCGTTAAAGCCCGCCAGGGGGTGCTTTAGTGCTGTCCAATCTTTCCATCCGCAAGAAAATTCTGGCTTTGCCGCTATTGGCAACGCTCAGCCTGATCGTGTATTCGCTGATCACCACCAGCAACAGCAGCCAGAATATGGCTTTGCTGGAACAGACCCAGTCGGTGCAGTTACCGATCCAGCGGATAGCCAGCGAGAGTCTGGTCAGGCTCGATCGCATCAAGGAGAACCTGGCGTCAGCGGTTATTGCGGGAGAGCTGGACATGGTGGAGTCCGCCAAAAGTCAGGCGGATGCCCTGATAAAAGACCTTCGCTCGGTGGGCTCATTTGACGCTTCTCTGCAACCGAAAGCCAAGGATCTGGCCAATAGCGTCGCAGAGTATGTTCGCTTGAGCGCGCCCGTATCCCAAGGCATGGTCGAGGGTACCCTTGATTTTGCCAGTCTCGGCGACCGGACCGCTCGCATGAACAGCGCGCTGTCGGAGGCCGAGGCACAGTTAAAGGCTTTCCGTGCTGATCGGGAGCAGAGCTTTGTAGCATCCATTGAAACGGCAAAGGCGGCGGCGAACTCTACCCGGCGCACCGGGCTGATTCTCACTGCGGTAACCATCGCCGCACTGTTTGGTGTCGGCTTGCTGATCTCCGGGAACATTGTCGGGTCCGTTCGCCGTGTCGGCGGAGCGCTGCAGGACATGGCTGAGAAAGACGGTGACCTGACCATTCGGCTGGAGAGCGGAAGCCGCGATGAGATTGGCGAACTGGTGCACTGGTTCAACACCTTCGTCGAAAAACTGCACGGCGTCATCGGTAAGACTGTCGAGCAGGTCAAGCCGCTGGCGGGCCAGGCCCAAACCCTGCAGTCGCTGGCCGGCAGCGGATCGGCGATCACCGAGGTACAAAAGCGTGGTACCGAGTCGACACTCGTCGCCGTCGAAGAAATGAGCGGCAGCTCAAGGGCTGTCGCCCAGAACGCCAACGAAGCCTTTGAGTCTGCCCGACTTGCCGAAGGCGAGGCCCAGCAAGGCGCCGAAGTGGTCAATACCTCCGTGGCCCTGATTCAGCAACTGGCGGAACAGCTCGCGGACGCCTCGTTGTCCGTGCGGAAACTGGAGCAGGACAGCAACCAGGTAACGGTAGTGGTGGAGGTGATCAAGGGCATTGCCGAGCAGACCAACCTGCTGGCCCTGAACGCGGCCATTGAGGCGGCGCGCGCCGGTGAGCACGGGCGTGGGTTCTCCGTGGTTGCCGATGAAGTCCGCTCCCTGGCCAGCAAGACGCAACAGAGCACTACCGAAATCACCGACATGATCGACAGGCTTCAGGGTGCGGCTGCCTCAGTAGCGGGCGAAATCGAGCGCGCCAACAAGCAGGCCATGGACAGCGTTCGCGGCGCCACGTCTGCGGGTGAGAGTCTGGCGAAGATAAAAGAGCGCATCGAGCGTATTAACGGCATGAACGCGGAAATCGCCAACGCCACCGAGAGCCAGCTCTCGGTGAGCGACGAAGTCCTGCGGAATGTCAGCGAGATCAACGACAAAACCGGGGAGGCCGAAGCCAATTCCCAAAGCCTGAACAGTGTCAGCGACGAACTGGCCCGTATGGCCAGCAACCTCGAAACCTTAACTCACTCTTTCAAAGTCTGAACACGTCAATCAAGTCTAAACACGTCAACGAGGATTACCGATGAGATTTGCTCAAGCATGTCGTCTGGGCACGGCGATTGCGGCCGTTATGGCTGCGTCTGTTGCCCAGGCCGAACTGAACCTGAACGGCTTCATGAGCGTGGGTGCGGGTATGACCACCGGCAGCGACGAAATGCTGTACGGCTATGACGACAAGATCAGTTTCCAGCCCGATTCGCTGGTGGGCATTCAGGCTATGGCGGATCTGGACAACAACTTCTCTGCGACAGCCCAGCTCACAGCGCGCGGAAGCGACAACAATGAAGTAAACGCCGAGTGGGCCTATCTGAGCTACCAGGCGACGCCCGAGCTACGTATTAATGCTGGTCGCCAGCGCATGCCACTGTACATGTACTCGGACTATCTGGATGTGGGCTATGCCTATCATTGGGTTAGCCCTCCAGGGACTTTCTACAACTCCCCTATAAGCTCGTTCAACGGGTTGAGCATCAATTACAGTACGTACGTGGGCGATTTTGAAACCGGTCTGCAGGTAGTCGGCGGGTCTGCGTCAGAAGAAGGAGTGAGAGGAAGTAGTTTCGAGTACGACATTCACTTCGAGAATTACGTTGGCGCTGTCGCAACTATCGGTTACGGCCCGGTCGTCTTTCGTGCAACCTATCAGCAGACCAAGATGGACCTGGCTGGCGGGAGCGCATTTGAAGGCTTTGCTGCATTGGCCGGTATGGTTGCCGCATCAAATCCCGAACTGGCGGACGAGCTTGTCACCGAAGGTGTTGATCTGACCTTCGCGGGGCTTGGGGTTAGTGTTGACTGGAACAGCCTCCTTTTCGTAGCCGAGGTACGCGAGCAGAAGTACAAGGACAGCGTGGTTCCTGATGAACTTGCGTACTATGGTTCTGTTGCCTATCAGGTCGGGGACTTCATGCCTTACGCCAGTGTAGAGCGGGCTGAAAGCTCAGGTGAGCGCGAAATGGCCGCCACCCTCGCAGCCTTGAGCCCGGCGCTCGCAGGCGCGCGCAACGCAATGGATGAAGATCGGCACACCTACACCGCTGGCGTGCGTTACAACTTCCACCCTTCCGCAGCTTTGAAAGCGGAGTACACCGTTGCTGAAGACCACCGTGATACTGCCGGGCTGCCCGGGGGAACTGGCGGTGATGCCAGTCTGGTCCGTTTCGCCGTCGACGCTGTATTTTAAGGGGTGACCATGAAAACCATAATCAAAGCCAGTTTGTTCTCCATTATGACCCTGGTCACAGCTAACGCTTTGGCTGAAGTCGCCGTCATCGTTCACCCGGGTAACTCGGCCAGCCTGGCCAAGGACGATGTTGAGAGGATCTACCTCGGTAAGGTCAAGACCTTCCCGGGTGGCGACGCGGTCACGCCGCTGAACCTGCCTGAGGGTCACGCCACCCGCACCGAGTTTGATCAGACTCTGGTTGGCAAGAGCCCGAGCCAGCTGAAGGCCTTCTGGTCGAAGCAGGTATTCACCGGCAAGGGCACGCCTCCCGATGAGGTGGCAGATGCGGCAGCCATGAAGGCCAAGGTCAGTTCCGATCCGTCTGCGGTAGGCTACGTAGATGCGGCGGACGTCGATAGCTCAGTGAGGGTTGTCGGCACGTTCTAACAGACCGACTGCCTGGCGCTGAAAGAGCCCGCTTCGTGCGGGCTTTTTCTATTGTGCGGCTGCGGTTGCATTGCGGGTAATGCCTGCATCCAGAGAGAGGCGCTTACCTGAACGGTACAGCAAAGAATGCGATAAGGGACTCGCTGCCGGGATTGCGCTCGCCGATGCCAGCGTTGGAGACGTGGAAAAACCCCAGCCCCAATCGATAGTGGTTTCTGAAGTTGTAAGCTGCCTCGATACCTGAGCGGAATTCCAGCTCACTCCCCAGCTTGAGCTCTTCGCTTTCCTGAAAGGCGCCAAGGCCGGTAGTGGGGGTGATACTCCAGCGGTCAGTCAGCCAGAAATCGCGCCGCAGGGCGGCATAGGTCATGTTTGCCCCACTTTCAGCCCAGGCAAAGCCTATGGCAGGAATCAGTTTCCAGGACGTATAGGGCCGGGCCTGGTATTCAATACCGTAGCGTCCGGGGTATCTGAGCTTATCGGCCAGGCCGAGCTCGCCGGCGGAGAGCGCAATGCGGTGGTAGCCTTCAGCAGAGCCGGTGGGCTCGGCGGCGACGGGCGAAAAGGGTACCAGCAAGAGCAGTGATAGAGAGATGTGACGCAAATAGTTCATAATAGCGGCCTGCTGTCCTTAGCATGCGAAGTTCTGTCAGGTGCCCATGATATAACGAAAGGGCTGCAGCGAAAGTTGCGGTTCAGTTAACCGCATCCTTGATCCGCTTCGTTATTTTCCATTGCGCAGGAATCGTCATCGCGTACTGGCTATCGTTTGGGCAAATTTTTTTTGAGCCCTCTGTGGCGCTAGCCCACGCGAATCCATTGCGACATTTTTCTTCAGAAGGGACATGATGAGGTTAGTTTCCGGAGAACGCAGGCAGGCCCTGTCGTTGGCCTTGCGCTTCATTCTTCCCTACCGCGGGCGCGTGGCGGGTGCCTTGACGGCATTGATTTTCACGGCCGGAATCATGCTTTCGCTGGGACAGGGTATCCGTATCCTGGTCGACGAAGGCTTCGCTACCGGTTCGCCTGAACTGCTAAACCAGTCGGTCGCGTTTTTCTTTGTACTGGTCGGTGGACTGGCCTTTGGCACTTTTGTTCGCTTCTACCTCGTCTCCTGGGTTGGGGAACGCGTCGTGGCCGACATTCGGAGACAGGTATTCGACCATCTTGTCGCAATGCACCCCGGCTTTTTCGAGTCCAACCGCGGCTTTGAAATCCAGTCACGCCTGACCGCCGACACGACTGTCCTGCAGTCAGTCATCGGCTCCACGCTTTCCCTGGCTCTACGCAACCTGCTGATGTTGATTGGGGGGCTGATTCTACTCTTCATTACCAATGCGAAACTTACCGCTATTGTCATGCTGGCTGTACCGCTGGTCATCGCACCGATCGTAATTTTCGGCCGTCGGGTGCGCCAGTTGTCCCGCCTGAGTCAGGACAAGGTGGCGGATGTGGGCAGCTACGTCGGTGAAGTGCTGGGTCAGATCAAAACGGTGCAGGCCTACAACCATCAGCGTGAGGACCAACGGCGCTTTTCAGCTGTGGTGGAGGAGGCGTTTGACGTTGCGCGACAGCGGGTTCTGCAGAGAGCCTGGCTAATCACCGTCGTGATCGTATTGGTGCTGGGCGCGATCGGCGTGATGCTCTGGGTCGGCGGTCTTGATGTCATCGCCGGGCGAATCAGCAGCGGCGAATTGGCCGCGTTTGTATTTTACAGCATGATCGTTGGGTCGGCTGCAGGCTCTCTGAGTGAGGTGGTGGGTGAACTGCAGCGAGCGGCTGGCGCTGCAGCGAGAATCGCCCAGCTCCTGGGCACCGAGAACGAGATAACGGCACCGGCCGGCGGCGGCCTACCACTCAATCTGCCCGTCGCTGGCGAGGTTTGTTTCGAGGCAGTGCGTTTCGCCTACCCAACCCGACCCGATGTAGATGTAATAAAAGACTTCAGTCTGACGGTCCGTCCCGGGGAAACCCTGGCCCTGGTCGGCTCGTCCGGCGCGGGCAAGTCGACGTTGTTTGACTTGCTGCTGCGGTTCTTCGATCCCGCTTCAGGTGCGGTTCGCCTGGATGGTCGCAATATCCGCCAGTTGGACCCTTTGGCGTTGCGCCGCTGTTTCGCCTATGTCTCGCAAACCCCGGCGCTTTTCTATGGCTCAATCGCCGATAACATCCGCTATGGCCGTCCTGAGGCCAGCGCCCGGGAGGTAGAGGAAGCCGCCCGGGTCGCCCATGCCCATGAATTTATCCAGGCTTTACCCCTGGGCTACCAGACGCCTCTGGGCGATGCGGGCCTCGGCCTGTCGGGCGGCCAGAAACAGCGGCTCGCCATTGCCCGGGCGCTGCTGGTGGATGCGCCTGTGCTCTTGCTGGATGAGGCCACCAGCGCGCTTGATGCCCAGAGCGAACACCTGATCCAGCAAGCCCTGCCACGACTGATGAGCGACCGAACCACGCTGGTGATCGCCCATCGTCTGGCGACCATCAAGCACGCCGACCGCATCGCCGTGATTGAGCAGGGCCAGCTCCAGGGCCTTGGCACTCACCAGGAGCTTATAAGCTCAGATCCTCTCTATGCCCGACTGGCCGAACTACAGTTTCGGGCGCCGGACGGTTAGCCTCACGCCGACTCTGTGACTTCGCTGTGATCCGCTAGTCGTCGCGATCACCGAAAGGAAACTTGTCGCACCAGCCCCAACGGCAGCCCTTGTCGCCGTCGCTGCCTTCGTCACCCGCGATCTCGTCATCGCCGTCGGGCACGCCCTCATCCGGCAAATCGTCGCCGCCGGGACCCTGGTCCTCGGTGGGCAGGTCGTCCTCGACTGGGCCCTCGTCCTCGGTGGGCATGTCATCTTCAACCGGACCTTCATCCTCGCCCGGCATGTCATCCTCAACGGGACCCTGATCGTCTGTCGGCATGTCGTCTTCGACCGGGCCCTGATCTTCGGTAGGCATATCGTCTTCAACCGGACCCTGGTCGTCGGTCGGCATATCGTCTTCAACGGGGCCCTGGTCATCGGTCGGCATGTCGTCTTCGACCGGACCCTGGTCGTCCGCGGGCATATCATCCTCGACCGGACTTTGATCCTCGGTGGGCATGTCGTCCTGGACCGGGCCTTCATCGTTCGCCGGCATATCGTCTTCAATCATGCCTGGATCGTCGGCGGCCATGTCGTCTTCAGCGGCAAATGCCCCGCTTTCCTCAGCTGCCACCATCTGTTGCTCGGCGGCCATCTCGTCAAGGCCTGCCAATGCAGCATCAAATCCATCTTCCCCCGGCGGCGCGTCGATACCGTAGGGCGTAGGATTGTTCTGCTCTGCTTCGGTCGCACTGCCGGTTACTGCCCGGGGTGGAACACTGTTGAACGTAGCGATGCCGGTTCGTGTCACCGACGAGGAGGCGACTTCGCCGGGGTTGAGGTTTTGCATCTCCCCGGTTCTGCGGTCGATCACCGTCAGCTCACCTTCAGTCAGCGTCACGAACGAATCTGTTTCCGTGGCGACGATGGCGAACTGCGTGCCTTCCACGGTAGACCGCAGGGTCGGGGTAACGATGTTCAGTTTCCCGGTCTGGTCCTGAATGGTGTAGAAAACGGTGCCCGAGCTCTGGTTGACGTTGTTGATCTCATCGCCATTATCTTCAGCACTGAGCGCAAGCGCAGTAGTTGGCTTCAGTTCAAACGACGACTCCGTCTGCCTCAGGGTAGCAGTGCCGGTTTTACCCGTTCTAATCTCGGCGGGCAGGCTCAGAGTCTGGCCAGAGGTCAGCGGTGCCCAATCCTTTTCCGGCCCCTGGCGGAACTCGGCGTCGCCCTTGATCGCCTCGACCATGACAGGCTGTGCCAGCCCCAACCCGGGAGCCAGACCGGTGAGCGAGGCCAGCACGAGCAGAGGAAGACTGGAGTATAGGCGGTATCCGTTCGACGGGCGGGCCCCACCGGGCAGGTGAATACGGGTGCGTCCGAGCATCTAGCTTGTCCTTTTAAGTCGGGCCGGCTGGGTTCCAGATTGGGTCTCAATCGCTCGTCTTACTCGATCGTAACAGCTACCGGCGTTCTTAAAGGCTAGGCTATTGTTGAGCTTGTGCCAAGATGTGGAAGGATCCATGCATATTAAGAAGTTTTATGGTTTGTGCGTTTTCATGCTCTTAGCGCTGCCTGTGCAGGCAGCTTACGACCCGGATGCCATGGTCGGCGCCGTTATTGTTGAGGGTGTCAGCGCGTTTCCGGGGCAGAACCTGTTTCCAGCGTATGCTGACAGCCTGGGGCGACCGCTTACCCGAGAGAATGGCGCGCGCCTGAAAGAGCAGATAGCGGCCTTTTATACCAGCCGGAACTTTTTGCCACCTTTTGTCGAAATATCATCGCATCCCGACGCCCGGGAAGTATGGGTAGCCCAGGTGACCGAGCCCCGTATCGGTGAGGTGCACCTCCGCGCTGCGGGTACCAATGCGGCTTCCTTGCAGCAGCAGGCGCAGAAAATAACGCAGCAGCAGGCCGTTTCCCAGGACCAGATTGATACGCTGGTAGACGAGCTGGAGCAGAGTCTTGGGCTGAAAATATCGTCTTCGGTTCACCGGCTGGACGATACGGGCGCAGAATACTTTCTGTTGCTGGAAGTCGTTCCACAGGTTCGTACCCAGTTGACCTACAGTGCTGAGGGTAGCGAACGGCTGGGGCGCCACATGGTCGGTGCCGAAATCAATGTCGACAATCCGTTCCAGGGCGTGGCCCGGGCCTACATCTCGGCATTGCACACGCTGGAATCGGCTGGATACCGGAATTTCGGTACCGGTCTGGTGATACCGGCATCCCCGCGGGACTATATCTTCCTCGACGCGAGCCTCTCCCGCGCCGTTCCGCAGTATGAGCGGGACGGGCCGGCTGACATCTACCGCCGCCAATGGGCCAGGGTCAGTTGGCGGCATCAGCTTTCCGAAACCAGTAAGCGTAAAATCTCTCTGACAGGGCGCCTGATCTTGCGGGACTATACGCGCGAAGAAGGTGATGAGACCGAAGTGGACGAACGGCTGCGCATGGTGTCCGTAGGGGCCCAGAAAACACTGCGCGACGGCAAGCGGACTCATCTTTTCTGGGGCGCGGCAAAACTCGGCTTTGATGCCCTGGGGGCCCAGCGCGAAGGAACCCAGAATTGGGGCAATATCGACGTCGGCTTTCGCGCGCTTGAAGCAGGCTATACCCTCTGGCACGCGCTTCCGGAAAGCTTCACCGCCCGGCTTGACCTGGCCAGCCAATACTCCGGCGATAATGTGCCTTACTCACAGCGCTTCGCATTTGGTGGCACGCGTTTCGCCCGCGCCTACGAGCCTGGCGAATTCAGCGGCGACAGTGGTCTGGGCGCGAAACTAGAAGTCCGACGCGGCTTCGACACCGAACAGCTCCTGCGTTCGCGACTGGTCCCGTACGTTTACTATGGCCTGGCCAAAACCTATCAGAACGAGTATGACGTCGATGAGTCAGGGGCTTCTGCAGGCTTGGGCCTGAGGGTGCTGGCGGACGACTTTTCCGCCTACCTGGAGTATGGCAAGCCGCTGACCGTGTCATCGGACTATCGGGACGACAGCCCGCGACTGGCGGGCCGGCTTAACGTGATGTTCTAGGAAGGAGGGCGTCTGGCCTGCCTGCGAAGACCGCGTGGCCGGTATTCCGGCGTTGGCTCGCGTCAGGTCAGCGAATCAACGCCCCAGTTCGCGCTAGATCAGGCCCTGACTGCGCAGGTAGTCGTCGTAGCTACCGCTGAAGTCGACAACACCGCTGGCACTCAGCTCAACAATGCGGGTAGCCAGAGAGGAGACGAATTCGCGGTCATGACTGACGAAGAGCAGCGTGCCCGGGTAGTTCTCCAGCGCCAGGTTCAGTGCCTCGATCGATTCCATATCCAGGTGGTTGGTGGGCTCATCCATGACCAGCACGTTGGGCTTCTGCAGGATCAGCTTGCCGAACAGCATGCGCCCCTGCTCGCCCCCGGAAATGACCCGCACCGATTTACCGATGTCGTCGCCTGAGAACAGCATGCGCCCCAGGGTGCCGCGGACCAGCTGTTCGCCGCCATCCGTCCATTGGGCCATCCAGTCGCTGAGGGTGGCGTCGTGGGCGAAATCTTCGGTGTGGTCCTGGGCGAAGTAGCCGACCTGGGCACTGTCGGTCCACTTGACCTCGCCCGCGTCTGGAAACAGCTTGCCCGCCATGGTCTGAAGCAGGGTGGTCTTGCCGATACCGTTGGGGCCGATGATGGCGACCCGCTCACCCGCTTCGATCTGCAGATTGAGGTTGTCGAACAGCGGCACGCCGTCGAAACCCTTGCTCAGCGCTTTCAGCGTCACGGCCTGGCGGTGCAGTTTTTTGGTCTGCTCAAACCGGATGAAGGGGCTGACCCGGCTCGATGGCTTGACCTGGTCCAGCTGAATCTTGTCGATCTGTCGCGCTCGTGACGTGGCCTGCTTGGCCTTGGAGGCATTGGCCGAAAAGCGGCTGACGAAGGTCTGCAGCTCGGCGATCTGGGCCTTTTTCTTGGCGTTATCCGACAGCAGACGCTCCCGCGCCTGGGTCGCAGCCGTCATGTACTCGTCGTAGTTGCCCGGGAACAGTCGCAGCTCGCCATAGTCCAGGTCGGCCATGTGGGTACAGACACTGTTGAGGAAGTGCCGGTCGTGGGAGATGATCACCATGGTGCTGTTACGTGCGACCAGGATGTTCTCGAGCCAGCGGATGGTGTTGATGTCCAGGTGGTTGGTGGGCTCGTCGAGCAGCAGGACATCAGGGTCCGAGAAAAGCGCCTGGGCCAGCAGTACGCGGAGTTTCCAGCCCGGTGCCAGCGCGCTCATGGGGCCGTCGTGCTGCTCCAGGGGAATGTCCAACCCCAGCAGCAATTCACCCGCGCGGGACTCGGCGGTATAGCCGTCCATTTCGGCAAACTGCACTTCGAGCTCGGCCACGGCCATGCCGTCTTCTTCGCTCATCTCCGGCAATGAGTAGATACGCTCACGCTCGGCTTTCACCTGCGCGAGTTCCTCGTGGCCCATGATCACCGTATCGATCACGCTCTTGTTCTCAAAAGCAAACTGATCCTGCCGGAGCTTGCCCAGGCGCAGGTTCGGCTCAAGCATGACCTGGCCGCCGGACGGTTCCAGGTCGCCGCCGAGAATCTTCATGAAGGTAGACTTACCGCAGCCATTGGCGCCGATCAGGCCGTAGCGGTTGCCGTTACCGAACTTGACTGAAACATTTTCAAACAGGGGCTTGGCCCCGAACTGCATGGTGATATTGGCAGTGGAGATCAAAGAAGGAACCTACTAAAAGTATGAATAAACAGAACAAAGCGCGGGGCCTGTGAGGGGCCGCAGGTCGAATGAGCTCAATGAAGAGGGCGCATTGTACAGGTTTTGCTGGTCGGCGTGACCGTTATCTGATTATTTAATGATCAGCTCGCGAAGCTTTAGTCTCAGGTCTGCGGGTTTTCGCAAGTGCTCAACGGCTGCGCTGGATCTCTTCAGATTCGATCACTCTTACGCCGGACGCTCCATCACGGGCGGCTGCCAACATGACGTTTGCCACATCAGCGGTCGAAACCGCCCGGTATCGGGCAGGGATAATGGGTGCCAGGCGCCGGGCGAACCAGAGCCCGGCAGTTTCGCCCGGCCGCGATTCGGGTCGTTCGCCGGCGTCGAGCAACGAAGGGCGGACCCACGTAAGGGAGTCGAACCCAAGTTGGGTCAGGTCCTGCTCGGTCTGGCCCTTCACGCGGAGGTAGAGTGTCCTCGATCCGGCGTTCGCCCCGAGGGAGGAGTTGAGTACGAAGGTTGGCGTCCCGGCTTTACGTGCAAGCTGGGCCGCCTTCACCACATAGTCGTGGTCGACGCGGCGAAAAGCTTCGGCTGAACCTGCCGTCTTCATGGTCGTGCCCAGCGCGCAGACGGCGGCATCGGCGCACCACCATCTGGCTGTCGGGTCCAGTTGGGCATAATCAACGATGGGGTTTTCAAGCTTCTCATTAAAGGGCAGCGGCTGGCGGGTAGGTGCCACCACCGCGGTCCAGGCCGGATCACTCAGAGCAGTCTGAATGATCCGGGAACCGACCATTCCCGTCCCACCGAGTACCAGAAGAGTTTTCATCAGGCTTGTCCTGTTGCTTGAGGGCGTCGCGCGCGCGTTTTCGATATGCAGCCATGTTTGCATAGGAGCAGTCGGCTGGCGAAGCGGCTTGACCGCATGGATGATATTAAAACAGAAAACCCCGCGCATTCCTGGGAATGGGCGGGGCTTCTGTCGCGGTCCGGTTAGGCCAGCGGTCGCCTTACTCGGGGGCGGACGTTCTGATGAGGTGGTCAAACGCGCTGAGTGCTGCCTTGGCGCCGTCGCCGGTAGCCACCACAATCTGCTTGTAGGGCACGGTGGTGACGTCACCGGCTGCAAAAACGCCGGGCAGTGAGGTGGCGCCGCGGGAATCGACGATGATTTCGCCCCGGGGTGACAGCTCTACGGTTCCTTTCAGCCAGTCGCTGTTGGGCAGCAGGCCGATCTGGACGAAGATGCCCTCCAGGTCCAGCGAATGGAACTCGCTGGAGTTACGGTCCTTGTAGGTCAGACCTGTCACCTTTTTGCCGTCACCTTTGACTTCGCTGGTCAGGGCGCTGGTAATGACGTCGACATTCTTGAGGCTGCGTAGCTTGCGTTGGAGCACATCGTCAGCCCGAAGCTGGCTGTCGTACTCGATCAGCGTGACGTGAGCTACTATGCCCGCCAGATCAATGGCCGCCTCAACGCCGGAGTTACCACCACCAATGACCGCAACGCGCTTGCCCTTGAACAAGGGACCGTCGCAGTGCGGGCAATAGGCCACACCTTTATTGCGGTACTCAGCCTCGCCCGGCACGTCCATCTCGCGCCAGCGGGCGCCGGTCGAGAGAATCAGTGTCTTGGCTCGCAGAGAGGCGCCGGACGCAAACTGGACTTCGTTCAGACCGCCTTTTTCTCCGGCAGGCACTAATTTGACCGCCCGCTGCAGGTTCATAATGTCCACGTCGTAGTCCTTGACGTGCTCTTCCAGCGCTTGGGCAAACTTGGGCCCGTCCGTTTCGCGGATCGAGGTGAAGTTCTCGATGGCGTTGGTGTCGAGTACCTGCCCGCCAAAGCGTTCAGCTGCGACGCCGGTACGGATGCCTTTGCGCGCCGCATAGATGGCGGCAGAAGCGCCCGCGGGGCCACCGCCGACGACGAGCACATCGTAAGGCGCCTGGGCGTTGAGCTTCTCGGCTTCCCGGGCGGAGGCGCCGGTGTCGATCTTGCTCAGGATCTCCTCGAGGCCCATGCGGCCCTGGCCGAAGGTTTCCCCGTTCAGGAAGACCGTCGGTACCGCCATGACCTGGCGTTCTTCCACTTCATCCTGGAACAGCGCGCCATCAATCGCGACATGCCGTATGTTCGGGTTGAGGGTCGCCATAAGGTTCAGCGCCTGGACGACATCCGGGCAGTTCTGGCAGGACAACGAGAAGTAAGTTTCGAAGTTGAACTCACCTTCTACATTCTTGACCTGTTCGATTACGTCCTGGCCGGCCTTGGACGGATGGCCGCCAACTTGCAGCAGTGCCAGGACCAGGGAGGTAAATTCGTGGCCCATGGGGATGCCGGCGAAACGCAGGCTGATGTTATCCCCTGGACGGTTCAGCGAGAACGAAGGCTTGCGTGCATCATCGCCATCGGTCCGCAGAGTAATATGTCTTGAAAGTTCTTCAATTTCCTGAAGAAGTTCCTGCAACTCCCGGGACTTGTCGCCGTCATCAAGGGACGCGACGATCTCAAAGGGCTGGGTAACTTTCTCCAGGTAACCTTTCAGTTGATTTTTCAGATTGGCGTCCAGCATGAATATCGGCTCCCTACAGAGTCAGTGGTTAAGGGGTCAGTTAAAGCAAGCGCCCGGCCGGATCGCGCCCGGGCGCTCGAACAGGAGGGGCCGGATCGCGGCCCCGCTGGCAGACATCCTTGCGGATGTTTAGATCTTGCCAACCAGATCGAGGGACGGTGACAGCGTAGACTCACCTTCTTTCCACTTGGCCGGGCATACTTCTCCGGGATGGGCGGCAACGTACTGGGCTGCTTTGATCTTGCGCAGCAGTTCGTTGGCGTCACGGCCAATGTTGCCGGCGTTCAGCTCCACGATCTGGATAGTGCCTTCAGGATCGATAACGAAGGTGCCGCGCTCGGCCAGGCCGTCTTCTTCGATCAGCACTTCAAAGTTGCGTGAAATAGCCAGAGTCGGGTCGCCGATCATCGGGTACTTGATCTTGCCGATCGTTTCTGAAGTGTCATGCCATGCTTTGTGGGTGAAGTGCTTGTCGGTGGATACACCGTAGATTTCAACACCCAGCTTCTGGAATTCTTCGTAGTGGTCGGCCAGGTCGCCGAGCTCCGTGGGGCATACGAAGGTGAAGTCAGCGGGGTAGAAGAAGAATACCGACCACTTGCCTTTCAGGTCAGCTTCGGTCAGATCGACGAATTCGCCATTATGGAAAGCAGTTGCTTTGAACGGTTTGACTTGGGTGTTGATCAAGGACATCAGAGTCTCCTTTTGAATGAGTCGTAATTTACAGTTGCTACCTTACGCAGGCTGGGGCAATACGTATAATAAATTAAATATTTATTTGCGATGCCTTTTGCCTATCGTAGGCTCTTGCACAGGGTCCGGCCCTGCTGTGGGCGGGCTGCAAGCACGGAGTGCGCGCGCTGAGCCCATCGCCGACTTGAGGAACGCTACGCCTTTGTCGTAAAAAGGACTAGTGTCCCGTACGGGACACTCGCGCAACACGATAATACCGGCATTGAGAGACCTTTTGGAGAATGCCAACGCCACCCTGGCCAGGCACAACCGAATCACGCGGGGACCCTTATGGATCTGATCGAATACGAGACAATTCTTCCGCCCCGCGTTCGTAACCGGCTGCGCGAATTCGGCGTGGTGATGGATATGGCGAGGCTACCTTTCGCCTACCTTCGGCCCAGGCACAAAGCTCGTCCCAAACACCGCATTATCCTGCTCCCCGGCTACGGCGCCGGCGACCTGTCACTGAAACCGTTGGCGATGTTCCTGCGTCGCAGCGGTTTCAACGTCCGTACATGGGGGCTTGGGCTCAATGATGCAAGCATGTCGCGGTTATACCCGCGCGTGAGGGATCGGGTGCGAAGCGAATACGAGCGTTACGGCCAGCCTGTTATCCTGCTGGGCTGGAGCATGGGCGGCGTGTTGGCGCGGGAAGTGACACGGGATCACCCTGAGTGGGTGGAGCACGTCATAACCCTCGGCAGCCCTATTATCGGCGGCCCCAAGTACACTATTTTTGCGCGGCTTTACCAGTCCCGCGGGCGCGACCTGGACCAGGTGGAAGAGCGGATCAAGGCACGCTATCGCAAGCCCATCGAGCGCCCGGTTACTGCCCTGTATTCCCGTACCGACGGGGTTGTGTCCTGGGAGGCCTGTATCGACAAATGGTCGCCTACGGTCGAGCATCGCGAAGTGGCCAGTTCCCATATCGGCATGGGCTTCTCCAGAAAAGTTTTCGACATCCTGCTCGATCTGCTCGATGACGTTGTCGAGAAAAAGGCCGACGTCAACTGAGCAATTTTCTGTAAAAGGTCACGTGCCGGACTTTCTGGGCTGGACTGGCTGTGCTGGTCTGGCTGTGCTGGCCTGGACGCTTTGCCCGGTCTCTCAAAGCCCGGGCAAAGCGCTGGTGTTGAAGCCGAAGAAATTCAGCAGGTAGACCACGGCAAATATCAGGTAGAAAAGTCCCGAAAGAGTCATGGAGACGATGTAGAACCAGCCCGGGCGAAGTGCCGGCGGCAGTCGCAACAGGTTCACCAGTAGCGCCGTCAGTACGATAAAAGGCGTGTGGGTCGCAGCGATGATTCCCGACGCGGACATTACCGCTACGGGATCTTCGAATATCAGAATGATACCTGCCGGTATCACCCCCGTTACCGTGACAATGAACAAGCGTTTCAGGCTGCGCCGGGCAAACGGCGCCTGGCCTGTTGTGACGGCCAGCCAATGCAACATGCTATAAGCCCAACCCTTGCGAGCATGGCGCTGGTCCCTGGTGAGGATCAGGGTCATATCGGCAAAGCTTCGGCCCCAGCCGTCCTGATTGGCGAGCACACTGCCGCCCAGCGCAATAATAATCGCCGCCAGAACCACGTATTTTCCTGCTTCGCCCCATACGTCGGAAAAAAGCCGGGTCAGGTCCAGCGCGACATCCGCTCCTTCAGGCACAACGCCTGCCGGAGCCAGCAGTTCGGTGCCGAGAATCAGAAACGCGGTGATCACGATAAAGCCACCGATGACGCCAAGAGATGCGGCTCCGGTCATCACCGAAACCCAGTCCTGGGTGCGTGCCTCGCGCTCGTAACGGGGCGGCAGCTTGGGCTCGTCCTTGTCTGTAGGTGTACCTTCGGCCTGTTCGTCGTCCCGCTCACGGCCCTGCAAACCGCCGCCATAGCCGCGGGTCGCCGTCCAGTACGCGAACCAGACGATGCCCATGGATCCGGCAAGGATGGTGCCCAGCCACGGCGAAATAACGTAGAGGTCGGGCTTGTCTGGCCAGCGGAAGGTCAGACCTTCGGCAAGCTTGCTCAATGCCGGGAACACGGCGATCGCCGAAACCACCGCCATAACCATCAAGGCGATAGCCATCCAGCGGCTGATCTGCTCAATGCGCGCGTACTTTCCAGATGTGGTCAGAAGCACGCAGGCGAGCACCGTCGCCTCGGCATAGACCGCGTTGGGGCCCGGGAAAACCGCGGAGAAAGCGCTGCCGACAATGGCTGCCAGGCCCGCGATGCCCACGGCGGCAGCGAATAACTGAGGCACAAATACCAGCCAGACGGCCCAGTTTTTAGGTCCCTTGAGGGTGTGCATGCCCTCAAGCATGGTCTGGCCGGTCACAATCGTGAACCTCGCCATCTCGCGGATCATTACCCACATGAAAAAGACAACGATAATCAGAAGCCAGAACAGATCATAGCCGTAGACCGACCCGACCCGGGGGGTAAAGAGAATCGAGCCCGTGCCCACGGCGGATAGCATCCACAATAACCCGGGCCCATACCAGCGCCACCGGTCTTTCCGCTGCGGTGGGGCCGGAACCCGGCCCCTAAAAATCTGCTCGGCCATAACACTCCCTGTTGTGGTCGTCTCTATCCGCTGTGGTCGTCCCTACCTGCTGTGGTAGTGGCTGTCTGCTGTGGTAGTGCCTGTCTGCGGTCGCTATCTGTCGTGGTCGTCTTTATAGGTGTGGTTACCTGCAGCCAGGGCAGAAGCGTTGCATTGACGGCCATGTGATAACGACGCGCGGCGAAGCCGAACCTTGGCAACGCGAGTCACTGAAAACCTTCGCAAACTGCGGGGTGAGGGGCAAGCGGAAGGCTATTACAGCTCCTTAAAACTGTTCAAATGCCGGGACCCAGGGCGTGAAATCGCGTTCTCGTCAGGGCAGGCGGCAGTCTTCTGAAGGTGCTGGCGCGCAAGGCGCGGTCAGCTGTTGGCCAGCCAGACGCTTTGATAGGGCTTAAGCGTCAACGTGCCCGAGAGGTCGTCCAGGGACGTGTCGGCAATGAGGTCTCGCCAGTGATCAGTTTCGATCAGATTTATACTGGTAAGCGAGACTTGCTGAACCTTGTCGCTGATGTTGTGCACGCAGAAAATCGACTGCTCCCGCCCCATGCTCTGGCGCCAGAAGCCGAAAATTTCCAGCCCCAGGTGCAGCGTAAATTGCGTCGCGTTGGGGTGGAACGCCGGTTGTTGCTTACGGATTGCGATCAGTCGTTTCAGCTCGTGGAAGACCTTGTGGTGGTGGCTGAGGGGATCACTCAATTCCGACTGCAACTTCTCGATATCCCACTGGCTGCGGTTGATCGAGCGGAACCTGCCCGTGTGTTTGACGCGCTCATAGTCATTTTCGGTGCCGAGAAAGCTTGGGATGTTGAACGCGGGAATGCCCTCCAGACCGAGCATGATCGCGTGGGCGCAGATGAAACGCTGGAGCTGGAGCGCATCGGGCCCGTGCTCGATGGTGCCTTTGAGCGCGTCATACAGGGCGATGTTCATTTCGTAGGGCTGGTCCGCCTGTTCTGATATCCGGCGGTAGGATACCTTGCCGCCAAAGCGCTCCATGGTATTGATCAGTCGCAGCTTGTCTTCTTCTGAGAGCAGGCCGTCGGCTGGCCGAAGCCCAATGCCGTCATGGGACGAGATGAAGTTCAGGTAGGTGGTACCCATCTGCGCCGGTGGCATGCTCATGAGCCAGGTTTTCAGGTGTCTGCAGTTGCCGGATATCAGCGTGTGGACCAGCAGCGGCGGCAGCGAAAAATTGTAGATGACGTGAGCTTCATTGGCGTTGCCGAAGTAGGTCAGATTCTCACGAATGGGCACGTTGGTTTCGGTAACGATGATGGCATCCCGGTTGGCATGCTCGATCAGCAGGCGCATGGCCTTGATCAGCTCGTGCGCCGGTTGTAGATGAATACAGGGGGTGCCGGGCTCTTTCCAGATGAAAGCCACCGCGTCCAGGCGAAAAATCGTGATGCCACGGTCGAGATAGAACCGGATGATGCTGACGAACTCTTTCAGTACCTGGGGATTGGCGAAATTCAGGTCGACCTGGTCTTCGCTGAAGGTGCACCAGACGTGCCTGACCCCGTCTTCCGTCTGCACCGCAGAGAGCAACGGCGATGTCCGGGGCCGCACAACCTCGCTGAGATCGTCCTCCGGACTGGCTTCGTAAAAATAGCTTTTGCCTGGTTCTACCCGTTTCTTGAAGTTGTCGAACCAGCGACTGCGAGCCGAACAATGGTTGATCACCAGGTCCGACATGAGCCGGTACTTTGCGCCAATACGCTCGATATCCTCCCAGGTACCGTGGGATTCATTGACCGCGAGGTAATCGATGACGGAAAAACCGTCATCAGAGCTGTAAGGGAAGAACGGCAGGATATGCACGCCGGTCAGGCTGTCACGGAGTTCCTCCTCAAGGAAGCGGTCCAGGGTGACGAGGGGCTTCTCATCTTTGCATGTGACGGAGTCGGCGTAGGTGATGAGGATGATGTCGCCTTCGTCCCAGTTGTTCCGGTGAGCGGGCGGAGACTCGGCATCTTCAGCCAGTCTCATTGTCTCGATCAGCTGTTTCGCGAGAAATGTCGTGTCGACCGCGGGATAGACGATATCCAGCATCCCGGAAAGCTTGGCTACCAGGTCCTCCGCCATGCGCTTACTCCCAACAGTGTTCAGTGAGTCCAGGGTTATTGTTCGCCATAGGTCCGGTTATCTTCGTCGACCGCCTGTTTCAGATCATCAAGGATATTGGGCAGGGCACTGATAACACGGTTCCAACTTGGCACAAAGGGCCGCTCGGCCGAATTGGTCAGGAAGTCGGTCCCTGCGCGAATCAGGTTGCGTGAAAACAGCTCGACCGCTTTTTCCTCGGAATGGCGGTCAAAGCTCAGTCCGTTAATGATGGCGTCGTTCTGATAGGTTTCGACAAAATCCAGGGCAATCCGGTAATAGGCTGCCTTGATAGTGCGGAACTTCTCGTAGGAGAAGATCTCACCGTTGGTGGCCAGTTTGCGAAAGAGCGCTTTGCTGATATCGGTGCTCATCTTTGAAAGGCCGCGGCTGGCATCTTCAGGCGACAGATCCTGGTGCTTGTGATCGTAGCGGTCGGCAATATCGACCTGACAAAGACGGTTGGTGGCGTAGTTGCGTTTCATTTCGGAAAGAACGCCGATCTCCAGTCCCCAGTCGCTGGGAATGCGAAGATCATTGATCACATCGGTACGGAACGAGAATTCGCCCGCGAGCGGATAGCGGAAACTGTCCAGGTAGTCGAGGAAGTCGCTGTGACCGCACACCTTCTTTAACGCACGAATCAGGGGTGTTACCAACAGGCGGCTGACCCTGCCGTTCATCTTGCCCTCTGCCAGTCTGGAGTAATAGCCCTTGCAGAACATGTAGTTGAAGCCAGGGTTGGCGACTGGGTAGATCAGCCTCGCGAGCAATTCCCGGTCGTAGGTAACGATATCGCAGTCATGTAGTGCCACCGATCTGCTCCTGCCCGACGCGAGCACGTAGCCCAGGCAAAACCAGACGTTGCGGCCTTTTCCTGGCTCTGTTGGCGCGAGCCCCTGTTCTTTAAGCTGCTCATCGATTGCCTGCATACGTCGGCCGTCCTGCCAGATCACACTCACCCTCTGGGGGAGGAGGCCGAAATACTCAAGGGCATGGCGGTACTGGTCTTCGCTGGCCGCGTCCAGCCCAATTACAATCTCTTCCAGGTAGGGGACTTTTGTCAGCTCCTGGACGATGTTCTTCAGCGCGGGTCCTTCGAGCTCTGAATAGAGAGAAGGCAGGACCAGGGCCATGGGCCGCTGCTTACTGAAGCTCAGCAGGTCTTTTTCCAGATCCTCGACTGGGCGTCGCGTGAGATTGTGCAGGTTGGTAACGATTCCGTTCTGGTAAAAATCTCCCATGGCTCACTCCGTGCTTTGCGCTGCTTGGGGGAAGGATTCCTTCAGGATCTGGAGAATGCTCGCGTTCCAGCCTTCCGGCCCTTTTTTGTCTGAGTAAACTGCATTGCCGCGGTTAGGCAACTGCAGGCTGCCACCGACCGCGTTCGCGATGACGACCGGTATATCGGCGTGCTCAAGCATGCGGGTATCGTTGGGGCTGTCCCCCAGCGCGACCGAGACAACGTCCTGGTTCTGGTAGAAGATGCGATAGCGTTCCAACAGATACTCCATGGCATCGGCTTTGTCGAAGAATCCCATGACATGGAAAAAACGGCCACCTTCCAGCAACTGCAGCCGGTACCGCGCCAGTACCGCCTTGAAAACCTCAAGCGAGTCCGCGTCCGCCTCCCAAAGAAGGGGCTCCGTTGCGGTACGCGTCTGCGCCCGGACTGCGGCCGCTTCGCTGAGACCTGTGACCTGCGCGAGCTCGCCAGCGGACATGGCTGCAAAACTGCGAAAACGGAATCCCTGCCGTTTGAGGTAATCCAGTACCGCCAGAATGCGGTCGCGGGAGGTGCCGAAAGAGACAGTCTGTTCGGACCTCTTTTCTGGGTGCTCAGGATCAGGCGCGGGCTCAAAGTAACCATACGGAATGACGACCGCGGCACCGTTTTCGACGATGTAGGGGTGCTGATTCTGCAGTTCATCCCGAAGAGTTGCTATTTCAGCGCGCGTCTTGCTCGAGCAGAGGATGACGGGAATTCTGCCCCGGTTGAGTGCTTCGAGCGCGGGCCGGGCAGGCGCCCAGGAATAGCTGTGATGATCAAGCAACGTGCCGTCCAGATCCGTAAATATCACCATCTTCTTGCTCATTCACTCATGCTCCTCGGGCCGGGCGCACGCTAGAGGCGCTTGTGCTCTGAATGGGGGCACGGTTATGCCTCAGTTTGGTGCGCATTGCTCGCGCCTCCGCTTGCTTGCTCAGGAAAGACGGTAAGGTGGACCGAAGTTCCTTCACCACTGTCAGCTGTTTGCAGCATTTATGCCATGACCGGGTAGCCCGTCGCCCACCTGCCGATGCCAGAATAGTTAGCCAGGGAACATTGTGTATCGCCTGTTTCGACATATTCGTACAGGATGCTTCGCTGATAGTCTTTCAGGCGCAGGGATGCTCATGCAGGTTGTTGATTAAATTTAAGAATTGCGCATTGTGGGCGCCCTCGATCAAAAAAACGACATTCTGCAAACTATAAGGAAATGACTATGGTCTTAGCCAGAGAGACAACGGACCGGCTCAGCGCCGGCGGTTTCCATAGCCGTGTATCATGGGGAAGTATTTTTCTCGGGGTAGTGGTTGCCCTTGGGGTTTTGTTCCTGTTGAGTCTGCTCGGAATCGCTCTGGGGCTGACAGTGATAGATCCCATCCAGGAATCGGACCCCCTGGCGGGCGTTCCGCTCGGCAGCGCGATCTACTTCGTGGTGGCGCACGTTATCGCTTTCGCCGTAGGCGGCTACGCGGCGGGTCGGCTCGCCAGTTCGGCCTGGTCTTCGGCATCTCTTTTCCACGGAACCGCGGTCTGGGCACTGGCATCATTTCTTATACTGGCCTCGGTCGCGTCAGGCATCGGAGCGGTGATTTCCGGCACGACCTCGATGATTTCGACCGTATCGGGGGGCGCAGCACAAGCTGTTCGCCAAGCGGCTCCGGACAGCCTGAATCTGCCCAATTTCCGTGATGTCGAATTGATCATGCCCGATAACTTCCTTGAGTCCCTGCCGCAGGATACGCAACGTCGGTTGCAGCAACAGGAAATAACGCTGCAGGAGATACGTTCAGCGGGCCGTGAAGCTATTCAGCAGGCGATCAGCAACGAGGAGCAGGAGCGGGCCAAAAAGATGGCCGTGGATACGCTCGGGTCCATTGTGAGCAAGCCGTCTTCAGCTGATACGGAAATAAACCAGTTGGTCGAACAGCTAACGGGCCAGGGCGGACTCATCTCTGAAGATGACCGCCAGCAGGCAATGGCGACCTTCACCAATCGTTTGAATATCGAACAGCAGGATGCCGAAGCCATTGTCGCCCAGGTACAGCAGGGCATGTCAGGTATTGGCCAGGAGGTCAGCCAGGCGCTGCAGCAGGCTCAGGAAAAGGCCTCCCAGATGGCCAAGCAGGTCACAGACGCGATTGCGAGCGCGGCCTGGTGGGCTTTCATTATTTCCCTGCTGGCTCTGATTGCCGCGATTGCAGGTGCCATGATGGGCCGCCCGGAGAAAGACCGTTACGGCACTGCCTAGCGGCTGGGTTGACCGACCGTTGCTTCGGCTGCCTGATAGCAGCTTCAGCAACACCGACCGGCCGCAGCGTTCTGCTGCGGTCAGTCTCCTCCTTCCTGATCCCTCTCTCTCCATAGGCGATTTCACCAAGATACCAGCTGACCCTGTCTGTGAGTGGTATTCACCTGTATCCGTTGTTGCTGCCGCCAGTCCCTCATAATATTCTCGACGCCGTATGCCGCAGGAACCGGCTTCTCCCAGAAAAAAACGAGGTATCTTATGGCTGCCACGAAGCACGTGTTGGTCCTCGGCGGCGTCCGGTCGGGCAAGAGTGCGCTGGCTGAGCAGGTCGTGTCGCAAAGCTCCGGCGCAGTCGTCTACATCGCCACTGCAATGGCCGGGGATGAAGAAATGGCTGCCCGTATTCGCGACCATCAGGCCCGACGCCCGGGCAGCTGGGATTTGCTTGAAACGCCGTTGCGGCTGGGTGAAGCCCTGGCCGATCTGGCGCGGCAGGCGACGCCCCCGGATGTGCTGGTGGATTGCATGAGCCTGTGGGTCAGTAATCTGTTGCACGTTGGGGCGGAAACGCTGGACCGGGAACGCGCGCGGTTTCTGGGCGCGCTTGAGAGCTATCCCGGCAAAGTGGTCATTGTCAGCAACGAAGTGGGGCTGGGCATTATCGGCATGGATCCGCTGACCCGTCGTTTCGCCGACCAGCTGGGGTGGCTGAATCAGGCTCTGGCGGCACGTTGCAAGCGGGTTGTGATGAGCGTTGCCGGGCTGTCGCTGGAGCTGAAATAAGCGTTGGAACTCAGCTGAGCGAAGTCGCTGCTACGAGCCCGCGTCGGCGCTGGTGTCGCAGACCTCTAGTACCGGCATCGGTACAGGAAACCCTCAGCGAAGCCCGTGCGATACCAGGCAGCTCAGCAAGCCATGTTCTGACTGATCCAGACGCACGCGGCTGCGGCAGGCGTAGGGCACGTCAATGGCCGAGAACGTGCGCTCGCGCAAAGTACCGAAGACCTCCCCCAGAATGACGCGTATTGTGCCGCCATGGCCGACCAGCAATACACGTTTTCCCGCCAGCCGGTCACGCCACTCAAACCAGGCGGCGAGCGTACGGCCCTGAAACATGCTGAGCAATTCGCCGCCCGGCGGGGGATTGGCTTCAGGGTCTTGCCAGAACAGTGAGAGTCGCTCGCCATAGTGCTTTTCGATTGCCTCGGCAGTCTGGCCCTCCCACTCGCCGAAACCGATCTCTTGCAGGCGCTTGTCTTCGTACAAGGGTATCTGTTCGCGCTTGGCGATGGCCTCGGCGAATCGCAGGCACCGCTGCAGGGGCGAGCTGAGCACAGCGTCCCAGCAGTCGGTTGACTGAATCGCCGCGTGCATCTGGGACCAGCCCCTGTCACTGAGCGGGTCGTCCTTGCTGCCGCGAAACAGGGGGCCGCCCTCGGGTTCGCCGTGGCGTATCAGGTCGAACCAGGTGGTAATGGGTTCCGGCATGTCAGCTGCCCTCGCTTACGCCGGCCTCGGCAAAGCTTGCCATACCATTGTGCAGCGCACAGGCCAGCCGTAGCAGGGGCACGGCGACCGCCGCGCCGCTGCCTTCCCCCAGGCGCATGCTCAGGTCCAGCAGTGGGTTGGCTTCCAGCGCGTCCAGGACGCGGCTATGGCCGGGCTCGCAGGAGCGATGGGCAAAGTGCAGCCAGGGTCTGAGGGCAGGTTGCTGGCGGCACGCAACCAGGGCCGCGACCGACGCGATAAAGCCGTCCACCAGCACCGGAATTCCCCGCGAGGCGCAGCCCAGAAAAGCGCCCGCCAGGCCCGCGATTTCGAACCCGCCAAGGGACGCCAACACTGCGAACGGGTCCTGGTTGTCACCGTGGCGCGCCAATGCACGTTCGACCACGGCGGTTTTATGGGTCACCTGCTGTTTGCTCAAGCCAGTTCCGGGGCCGGTTAGATCGGTGGGTGCTGCGCCCAGCAGAGCGCAAGCCAGGGCAGCGGCTGTGGTCGTATTGCCGATACCCATTTCGCCGCCGATAAAGAGCTGTGCTCCACGGTCAGCGGCCCGTTGCGCCGCCTGATCGCCCGCCGCCAGTGCTGCAACCAGCTGCGCCTCGCTCATGGCCGGTTCCCGCGCCAGGTTTGCCGTTCCGGCCGCGATGCGGTGGTTGATGACGCCGGGCATCTCCGCAAGCGGGCCGATCGAGCCCAGGTTGACCACATCCAGCTCTGCGCCCAGGGCGGCGGAAAGGACGCTGATGGCGGCACCGCCGGCGGCGAAGTTCGCTATCATCTGCCCGGTGACCGACTGGGGAAACGCCGAGATCTGCTCGTCGCAAACCCCGTGGTCGGCGGCGAATACAGTGATCTGAACCCGGTCTACGGCGGGTTTTTCGGTGTCCAGTTGCCCGCATAGTGCTATGGCCAGGGATTCCAGCTGGCCAAGGGAGCCCGGCGGTTTGGTGAGCGAATCCTGTCGCTGGCGGGCGCTGTTGATGCGCGCCTGGCTCGGGGCTGGCGGCGATTGGGTCCAGAAGCTCAGGTCGGTCATGGCGGCCGCTCGGTCGGGTTGGGGCGCACGATGGTCTAACGCACCCGCAGGGCTGTCAAGTACACTGCGCCACCACGCGTGCAGCCTGAAGACCGCTCGCGTAAAGCTCCCGGTGCCATCCCAATAAACAGAATGCAGTAGACAAAGAGTGTGTAGTGGATAATTTGCCAACCCTGCTAATCGTTTGCACGGCAGCCTTACTGTTGGATCTCCGGCTGGGCGAACCCCGCCGGTTTCATCCCCTGGTGCTGTTCGGGACGGCGACCCAGCGCCTCGAACTTCGTTTCAACCGGTCCGGCCACCGCATACTGCGGGGCGCGCTGGGGTTGTTCATCCTGGTCGGCCCGCCGGTGTTGGTTGCGGCTCTGGTGGCCCGGACTGTGCCAAGTCTCCTGCTCCCCGTGGTCGAGGCCGTGGTGCTCTGGCTGGCGCTGTCTCTGCGTGGCCTGACTGAACACGCGCGGGCGGTCGCACAGCCGCTGAGAACAGGTGATCTGGAGCAGGCGCGTGCCCAGGTGGGCCGGATCGTCAGCCGCAGAACCGGGACGCTGGATATGACCGGGGTGGCGTCGGCCGCAACTGAGTCGGTGCTTGAGAATGGGGCGGACGCCATCTTTGCCAGCCTGTTCTGGTATCTGGTGCTGGGCCTGCCGGGCGTGGTCCTGCATAGGGCGGTCAATACACTGGATGCCATGTGGGGGTACAGGAATGAGCGCTTCCTCGAGTTTGGCCGGGTCGCCGCTCGTCTGGATGACCTATTGAACTGGGTCCCGGCCCGGCTGACCGCACTGACCTATGCGTTGGTAGGCCAGACACGACTGGCCCTTGCCTGCTGGCGCCGTCAGGCTCCCCAATGGGACAGCCCCAATGCGGGGCCGGTGATGGCCGCCGGTGCGGGCGCGTTGGGCGTCGCGCTTGGCGGCCCCGCGCCCTACGGGGAGGGCATCAAGCAGCGTCCACGGCTTGGCGCCGGTTCAGCAGCGGATGCGGATACCATTGAGCAGGCTGTGCGACTGGTGCAGCGGGGCGTCTGGCTTTGGCTGTTCATGCTCGCCGCTGCGACCGTTTGGTTTGTTCTGACCGGGGAGCTGAGCGTGGAGGCGACGAACGCAGGCGAGGTGAGAAGTGGCTGATCTTCCTCTACACGGCGGTGAATTAAATGCAGCCGCAGCGCTCTGGCGTATCCCGCGGGAGAACTGGCTCGACCTGTCCACGGGCATTAACCCGCAGGCCTGGCCGGTACCGCAAATCCCAGAAGATGTCTGGCGCCGCCTGCCGGAGGATGACGATGCCCTGGTGAGCGCGATACGGTCGTGGGCGCAGCCCCATGAACATGCGGGGGTGCTGGCGGTGGCCGGCAGCCAGGCCGCCATTCAGGCTCTGCCCCGATTGCGTGCGCCCGGTCGGGTCGCGGTTCCCCGGCCGGGCTATGAGGAACACGGCCATTGCTGGCGGGCGTCGGGGCATGAGGTTCAGGCGCTGAGCGCCGAGGCGATCGAGGCACAGCTGGACGGCCTTGATGTGGTCGTCTGGATCCAGCCCAACAATCCCACGGGTGAGCTGCTCGCCTCTGAACGACTGCTCGCCTGGCGAAATCGCTT
The DNA here is from genome assembly GCF_004851605.1 of Hydrocarboniclastica marina. Classification (GTDB taxonomy): domain Bacteria; phylum Pseudomonadota; class Gammaproteobacteria; order Pseudomonadales; family Oleiphilaceae; genus Hydrocarboniclastica; species Hydrocarboniclastica marina. The sequence continues at coordinate 3,284,799 of NZ_CP031093.1, read as the reverse complement.
GGCTCAGCGCGATGGCTGGTTGATCGTGGACGAAGCTTTTATCTCCGGCAATGAGGCCCATAGCCTTGCGGCCGCTGCGGGTCAGCCCGGTTTGATCGTGCTCAGGTCCCTGGGTAAATTCTTCGGGCTGGCGGGTGTTCGGGCGGGCGCAGTGATTGCCTGTCCGGAGTTGTGCAAGGCGCTGGGCCGGCTGCTGGGTCCCTGGTCCGTCAGTGGACCCGCGCGTTACCTCATGGAAAGGGCGCTGGCCGATTTTGGGTGGCAGCAGACCACCCGACGCCAGCTTGCCCACGACTCCCGTTGCATGGCAGAGCTTCTGGCAGCGCACGGCCTTGCTCCATCGGGATCGACCAATCTGTTCTGCTACGTGCGCCATCCCAACGCCTTCGAGATCTATCAAGCCCTTGCCGGGCAGGCCGTGCTGGTACGTCACTTCACTGATCCCTCGGGCTTGAGGATCGGCCTGCCAGGATCTGAACGCGAGTGGGCACGTCTGGATGACGCCCTGGGCCGGTCGAGCCGAAGTCGTAACGCTCAATCTGATTGACCAAGGGTTAACCTGTTGTTAGCCTTGCCGCACTTTCAGGTGTCCCGGTGCAACGCGCACCGGGGTGAAACGGGAAGTTGGTCCTCCGTCAATTCCTAATCGCTCTTCGCGTTATGAAAACGGACCAAGCCAACGCTGCCCCCGCAACGGTGATTGAGTCAACGACGGTCAAATGCGCCACTGTGCCGCCACGGCATGGGAAGGTGATCGTCCGGGAACCCGAGGGTTCCGCTCATTAGCCCGGAGACCGGCCTGAAAGGGGAGCAACAGAGTCGCCCTGACTTTATTAATCTGAAGTCCGGCGATGCTCCCAACACCAGACGTTGCGGTGGGCAACGGTATGGTGGGTAAAGCGGTCCCCCACCGCTCGAACTCCCTACCCGCCTGCCGTCTCCCGCCACAACACCTACTGATCCCCGTGCGGGCGTGCATGGGATACTGAGTGAGTGGCGATTACATGAAAGTGCAGTGCCTTCCCGTTGTTGTGTTGTCCGGTAGCCTGTTTGCCCTGGTGCCGGGTCTTGCATACTCCCAGACAGCCCCGGCCACCAGTGCCGCTGCCGAGAACCAGGCCACCGATGATTCTATACTTGAACTCGACCCGCTGGTGGTCACGCCGACCTTAGGCGTACAGACCCAGAGCCAAAGCCTGGCTTCGGTCTCGGTAATAGATCAGGAAACCCTTCGTCGGCAGGATCCAAACAGTGTCACGGACGTCATTCGCGCTCAGCCGGGTGTGGACGTAACTGGCAACGGCTCATACGGCAAGACCACCAGCGTGATGATCCGCGGCATCAGCAACAAGGCGACCCTGATGCTGATCGACGGTATACGCCTGCGCTCGGCTACCTCTGGCGGCGCTGCCTGGCAGCATCTTGAGCCGCGTATGTTCGAACGCATGGAAATCGTACGGGGGCCTCGCGGTAGTCTCTACGGGGCCGACGCCATGGGTGGGGTGGTGCAGTTGTTCACTGTCGATGGTGACGAGGAGGGCTTCAATCCTCGCGCTTCTGTTGGCACCGGCTCGTTCAACACTCAGCGCTACAGCGCGGGCCTGTCGGGCATTCGGAATGGCACCCGCTTCAGTATCGCCGGCAGCCACCTGAACACCGACGGTGCCGCAATCCGCGAAGGCGGCAGCGATAAGGGCTATGACAACACAACCGGCCTGGCCAAATTGTCCCATCGTTTTGATAATGGCATCCAGACTGGCCTGCTGGCGCTCCGTGCGGAAGGTAATACCGAATACAACACCGGCGACATGGACTACGTCCAGCAGGTTGCGGGCGTTTATGGCGAGGCGCCTCTGGCAGAGAATTGGCGTAGCCGGCTGACTGTGAGTGAGGCCCGGGATGAGTCTGAGGATTTCCCCGATGCGAGCGCCGACTCAAGCCAGTTCGATACCCGCACTCGAACCGTGCGTTGGGACAACAACGCGATTTTTGGCGACCATGAATTGGCTGCAGGTGCCGAGTACATGGACGACAACGTAAGTGGCACCACAGCCTATTCCGAAAGCAGCCGCTGGAACCGCGCTTTTTTCGTCCAGGGACTGCTCGATTTCAGTCCGTTTTCGTTACAGCCCAGCCTGCGCTACGACGATAACGAAGCGTTTGGCGGGGAGACCACCGGGAGCTTGGCACTGGGGTACAAGCTGGACGATCATCATACTTTGCGGACCAGTTACGGTACGGCATACAGGGCGCCTACCTTCAACGATCTCTACTATCCGACCGGCGGAAACCCTGACCTTAACGCAGAGTCCTCCGAGACATTAGAAGTTGGCGCTCGCGGTCAATATCAGGCTTTTTTTTGGGATTTTGCCGTTTTTCGGACTGAAGTTGACGACTTGATTGATTGGGCGCCGACCCCGAGCGGCCTGTACAGTCCACAGAATATTGCCCGGGCTCGTATACAAGGCGCCGAGTTAGCTGCCGGTGCAGAACTCGCTAGGTGGGATCTCGCGGCCGCACTGACCTTCCTCGACCCGGAAGACCGCGAGACCGGAAACGACCTCGAACGGCGGGCCACCCAGAGCTTGCGTCTGGACGCTGATCGGCAACTGGGGGAATGGGAGCTAGGCGGCTCATGGACACTGCAAAACCATCGCTACAATGATGCGGAAAATGAGAAGCGCCTGGCCGGCTTCGGCTTGCTCGACCTGCGCGCCACCTGGACCTTCGCACCGCTCTGGAGTGCCAGGCTCACAGTGGAAAACGTGACGGACAAACAGTATGAAACCGCCGCGAACTACATCAACGCCGGCCGCGCCGCTTTCGTCAGTGTAAACTTCGGCCGATGAAATATATCGCCGCTAACTTTCCGTGCTGGACCCGCCGCGCTGCCTTGGCGCTGTTGCTGGGTTTCGGCTTGCTCGGCCCTGCGGGTCAGGCTATGGCGGCGGTGTGCGCAACTGACGATACCGGCGAAGAAGTCTGCCTGGAGCAACCGGCCCGGCGGATCGCGGTGCTTTCCCCCGGTGCTACGGAGCTGGTTTACGCGGCCGGGGCCGGGGAAAAGGTCGTCGCAGTAGTCTCTTTCAGCGACTACCCACCTGAAGCAAAGCAGGTGCAGTCCGTAGGCAGCCACACCCGCCTGGATCTGGAAACGCTGGTCGCGCTCAAACCCGACCTGGTGGTCGGATGGGTCACCGGTAATCCCCGCGAACAACTGGAGAAATTGCGGACCCTCGACATGGCGGTTTTCTCCATTGAGCCGCGCGACTTTGAAGGCGTCTCGACCGCGATCGAGCGTCTTGCCCGCCTGGCCGCTACCGATCAGGCGGGCCAGCAGGTGGCCGATGAGTTTCGCCAGGGCATGGCCGGGCTGGCCGAACAGCATGCTGATGCCGAGCCGGTCAGTGTCTTCTACCAGGTGTGGGATGAGCCACTGATGACCGTGAACGACGAGCATCTGATCGGCAAGGTGATCTCGCTCTGCGGCGGTGTCAATGTTTTCGGGGATCTCGAGCGGCTGGTGCCGCGAATCAGCGCGGAGGCTGTGCTGGCAGCTGATCCTGAAGCAATCCTGGCCGGTGGCATGGGCGAGGAGAACCGCCACTGGCTCACCCGCTGGGCTGACTTCCCGGCCCTGCAGGCGACTGAAGACGACAATCTGTTTTTTGTGCCGCCCTCCCTGATCCAGCGGCCAACGCCGCGGCTGCTCCAGGGCAGCCGGTTGTTCTGTGAAAAACTGGAGCAGGTCCGGAGCAAACGCGCGGCGGCTCAAACTGACGGACCTGCTGCACCATGACCCGGTCCCTGCGGCTGCCGCTTATGGTGCTCGCCTTACTGAGCCTGGGTGCGATGGTGCTATCCGTGGGTATCGGCAGTGTCGCCATTGCGCCGGCAGACATCCTGGCAGTGATTCTGGGTGACGGCACCAGCCTGCAGCGCACCCTGGTGTTGGAGCTGCGACTGCCCCGCACGCTGTCGGCATTCGCGACCGGGGGACTGCTGGCGGTGGCTGGCGCCCTGATGCAGGTGCTGCTCCGCAATCCCCTGGCGGATCCATACGTGCTGGGCCTTTCCGGCGGTGCGGCGGTGGGTGCGCTGCTGGCGATGCTGGCAGGGTTCGGCGGCGCGATTATCTCCGGGTCCGCATTCGGGGGCGCATTGTTCGCGACCTTTCTGGTGTTCGGCCTGGCCCATGGCTCTGGCAGTTGGACACCGTCCCGGTTGCTGCTCACCGGCGTAGTGGTTGCGGCGGGCTGGGGAGCGGTGATCACCCTTATGCTGGCCATCAGTCCGACCCAGGCGCTGCCCGGCATGCTGTACTGGCTGATGGGGGACATGTCCTACGCCCGCAGCCCATGGCCGGCGCTAGTCGTGTTGGCCCTGAGCTGCGCGGCGATAATCCCCCTGGGACGGAGCCTGAACGTGCTGGCGCGAGGGCCCTTGCAGGCCGCGGCATTGGGCGTCGCCGTGCGCCCGCTGGAATGGCTGATCTTCATCGCCGCCAGCCTGCTGACGGCCACGGCTGTTACGACCGCCGGCAGCATCGGTTTTGTCGGGCTGGTGGTGCCGCACATGCTGCGCCTGGTTCTCGGTAACGACCAGCGGTTGATTCTCCCGGCCTGTGCACTGGCAGGAGGCGCACTGCTGGTGCTGGCGGATACCCTGGCGCGGTTGGTGATCGCACCGGAGCAACTTCCGGTCGGCGTCATCACGGCGCTGCTCGGCGTGCCCACGTTCCTCTACCTGCTGTATCGGAGTCGCTGATGGGGTCGTCGGAAGGGGCTCTGGGAGGGCCGCGTAAGGAGCCGCAAATCGGTTCACAGATAGCTTCGCTGCAGGCCTGTGGTCTTGTGGTTGATGTGCCAGGGCGCGCCGATGGCCAGCCGCTGGACTTTACGGTGGAAAAGGGTCAGATATGGGGCGTGCTGGGCCCCAACGGCGCGGGCAAAACCACGCTGTTGCACACGTTGGCGGGCCTGAGGCAGCCGCGCAAGGGTGAGGTCAGGCTGGGTAGTCAGTCGTTGTCGTCCCTCAAGCGTCGGGCCGTATCACAGCAGTTGGGGCTGGTCTTTCAGGAACGACAGGATGGCTTCCCGGCCACCGTGCTGGAAACGGCGCTTATCGGTCGGCATCCCTGGCTCTCGCCCTGGCAGATGGAGAGCGGCAAAGATCTCGCCCTTGCCCGTGACGCGCTCGCCCGACTCGACATGGCCCCCTTCGAAGACCGGCTGGTCAGCAGCCTCTCCGGCGGAGAGCGGCAGCGGGTCGCCATCGCCACGGTGCTGACCCAGGCGCCCCATACCTGGTTACTCGACGAGCCGACCAACCACCTGGACCTGCGGCACCAGGTTTCGGTGCTGAAGCTGCTTGCGCAGCAGGCCAGTGAGGGTCGGGCAGTTTTCATGTGCCTGCATGATCTCAATCTGGCAGCGCGCTGGTGCGACCACCTGCTATTGCTGTTTCCCGACGGCGAAGCCCGGTGGGGCCGGGCCGGGGAGATGCTTGATGTGGCCCTGCTCGAGCGTTTGTACGACCAGAAACTGACCACCGTGGAGGCCGACGGCGCTCCGGTTTTTGTCCCAGCGAGGTAGGCGAATGGCCCTCTATCATGAACGACGCCGAGAACAGCGCCATGAACAGGTCGGTGGCCGAACCGCGGCTGCGCTGATCACAGCCCCCGGCTCCGGCCAGGGCAAATCCATGGTGACTGCCGCCATGGCCCGGTTGCACCGCAACGCCGGGCGCAAAGTGCGCGTGTTCAAGCACGGCCCGGATTACCTCGACCCCATGGTGCTCGAAGTCGCGTCCGGCGCGCCGGTCTACCAGGTACACGGCTGGATGACCGGGGACGATGAGATCCGCTGGCGCCTGGCCGAAGCAGCCCAGGACGCGGACCTGATCCTCGTGGAAGGCTCCATGGGGCTTTTTGATGGCGACCCCTGCAGTGCGGACCTGGCCGTGAGCTGCGGTATTCCCGCGTTGCCGGTGATGGACGCCCGCGCCATGGGGCAGACCTTCGGCGCGTTAGCCCTGGGGCTGGCGAGCTATCGCCCCGATGTCCAGGTGCGGGAAGTCATCGCCAACCGCGTGGGCAGCGCCTACCACGCGCAACTGGTCAGGGAAAGCCTGCCCCCGGGCATCAGCCTGCTTGGCGCCATTCCCCGTAGTGAGGCTTTCGCCATTCCCGACCGGCACCTGGGACTGGTGCAGGCCAGCGAACTGCCGGACCTGGACGCGTCGCTGGATGCCGCGGCGGCGGTGCTGGTCGAGGCCGGGCTTGACCAGTTACCCGCGCAGGTGGATCTCAGCGCCGCGGTACCCGATGCGCCACCGCAGCTACTGGCGGGCCGGCGCATCGCCATCGCCCGGGATAACGCTTTTGCCTTTATCTACCGCGCCAACCTGGACCTGCTCCAGGCCATGGGCGCGGAGCTGGTGTTTTTCTCGCCGCTGGCAGACAGCACGCTGCCGGACGCTGACGCGCTCTGGCTGCCCGGCGGCTACCCGGAACTGCACGGCGCCACGCTGGCGGCGAACGCGCCTCTGAACAGCGCTATCCAGGCCCATCACCGCGCCAACAAGCCGATCCTGGCCGAGTGCGGCGGCCTGATGGCTTGTGTGGAGACCCTGCAGGATGGCGACGGCGAGGAGCACGCCATGCTGGGCCTGATGCCGGGGCGGGCGCGCATGGCCGGTCGCCTCAAAGGGTTGGGCATGCAGGGTATGGCCGGCGCTGGGGCCAGCGCCCATGAGGAACTGCGCGGCCACGCCTACCACCATTCAGAACTGGAAACCTCACTGGCGCCCGTAGCCCATGCCCGCAAGCTCAGGGGCACCGAAGGCGAAGCCATCTACCGGTGCGGCAGCCTGACCGCCAGTTACTTCCACGGCTACTTCCCCTCGGCCCCCCAACTGGTGGCTGACCTGTTCAACGGACACAGCTGACCTGTTTAACGGACACAACGAACACAACAGAGGAAACGACCATGCGTGAGAACGCCAAAGAGCCCGAACGCCACGCCCGCCGGATGGCGGCAAAGCAGAAAGTCATGCAGCAGCGCATCGAACGCGCGCAAAAAGAGCAGGGTGTGCTGCTGGTGCTGACCGGGCCGGGCAAGGGCAAGAGCAGCTCCGGCTTTGGCATGGTGGCGCGCGCCCTGGGGCATGGCATGAAGGTCGGCGTGGTGCAGTTCATCAAGGGCAAGTTCAGCACCGGGGAGGAGGCCTTTTTTCGGGACCAGCCCGGTGTGGACTACCACGTCATGGGGCAGGGCTATACCTGGGACACGCAGAATCGCGAACAGGACGAAGAATCTGCCCGCGCCGCCTGGGAGGTGGTCAAAAATATGCTGGCGGACGACAGCTACAAGCTGATCCTGCTGGATGAGCTGAACATCGCGTTGCGCCACGAGTACCTCGACCTGGACGAAGTGCTGGACGACCTGCAGGCCCGCCCGGAAATGCAGCATGTGGTCGTGACCGGGCGCTATGCGCCCAAACAGTTGATCGAGCTGGCAGACACCGTGACCGAGATGAAGGTGGTCAAGCACGCCTTCAAGGACCAGGGCATCAAGGCCCAGGCCGGCGTCGAGCTCTGAGCCGTGAATAACCCTCACCGGACCGCAAATCGATGACCACCTTGATGATCCAGGGCACCACCTCCGACGCCGGCAAGAGCACGGTGGTTGCGGCGCTGTGTCGGTGGCTGGCGCGCCAGGGTGTGGCGGTGGCGCCGTTCAAGCCGCAGAACATGGCGCTCAACAGCGCGGTGACCTCTGACGGCGGGGAAATCGGGCGCTCCACCGCGCTACAGGCACTGGCCTGCGGTCTCGAGCCCCACAGCGATATGAACCCGGTGCTGCTGAAGCCCCAGAGCGATTGCGGCGCCCAGGTCATTCTGCGCGGGCAGGTGCACGGCAATATGGATGCCCTCGATTATCACGCCTACAAAGCCGAAGCCAAAAAGTCGGTCATGGCGGCCTGGGAATCCCTGCGCCAGCGTTACGACGTCATTATCGTGGAAGGCGCCGGCAGCCCGGCCGAGATCAACCTGCGGCAGAACGATATTGCCAACATGGGCTTCGCCGAAGCGGCGGACTGCCCGGTATTGCTCGTAGGCGATATCGACCGGGGCGGCGTTTTTGCCCAGCTGGTGGGCACGCTTGCGCTTTTGTCCGAATCAGAACGGGCCCGCACGCGGGGTTTCATTATCAATCGCTTTCGCGGCGACATGGCCCTGCTGGAACCCGGGCTGGACTGGCTCACTGAACACACCGGTAAGCCTGTGGTGGGTGTTTTGCCTTACCTGAAGGGGCTGCTGCTGGATGCGGAAGACAGTGTCGGCGCCGGCGGGTATGCCGAAGCCGGGGCCCTGAAGGTGATTGTTCCGGTGCTGCCCCGTATCAGCAACCACAACGATTTCGACCCGCTGCGGCTGCACCCCGGTGTGAAGCTACGGTTTATCGGGCCGGGCGAAGCGATTCCGCCGGCGGATCTGATCATTCTCCCCGGCAGCAAAAGCACCCGGCACGACCTCCAGTGGCTGCGCGAGCAGGGCTGGCCCGAGGCGATCTCCAGGCATCTACGCTACGACGGCAAACTGTTCGGCATTTGCGGTGGCTTTCAGATGCTGGGTCGGCGCGTACTGGATCCCGACGGCGTGGAAGGCCAAGCCGGCGTGACCGACGGGTTGGGCCTGCTGGACATGGAAACGCGCATGGTGGCGGGCAAACAGCTGTCCAACGTCAGTGGCGGCTTGCTCCTGAAGGCCGGGGCAGAGGTCCCTTTCAGCGGCTACGAGATCCACAACGGCGTCAGTACCGGTCCTGCGCTGGAACGCCCTTTAGCGCTGATCGACGGCAGAAACGCCGGCGCCATCAGCGCGGACCGGCAGATCATGGGCAGCTATGTCCACGGCATTTTTGATAACAGGTCAGCCTGTGAGGCGCTGCTGGCTGAGCTTGGCCTGCCGGCTCAGGGGCAGGCGGTGGATTATCAGGCCCACCGGCTGCAGCAATTGGACCGGCTTGCCGACACCGTGGTGGCAGGGCTCGACACGGCCTGGTTGCGGGACCTTCTGCGTATTTAGGAGCTTTGATGACATTGCGTTCTGTTTGGCTGCCTTTGAATTCAGCCACCGTCTGGCTCCTGGCCGTCTTGCTTCTGATGCCTCTGACCGGCAATGGCAAGACCCTGTTCGGGGTGGTATCGGAGCGCTCGGCGCCGTCGCTGGCCGCCGGGGCTGATCTGTTTGCCCAGCAATACGGTAGCGATGAGCTGGTCCTGCGGACGCCCGACCAGTTGGCCAGCCTCAGCGACGCTGAACTGACGGCGCTATGGCAAAGCGCCGATGTGGTATTGCTGGCTGCGGTCTTTGGTGACGACATCGTGCCCCGCCTTGAGCGCCTGCTCGACAGTGACGCCCCGGACGCAGACATTCTCGTGGTCAATTCCGACAGGCGGCTGGTAACTCGTTCCCGGCTTTCAGGGCGGGCGGTATTTGCAGGGCTCGCAGCCGATGATATCGACACCCTGCATGCCAATCCCGAGCCCGGCCAGGACCCTGCGGCGCATCTTCAAACCCTCTCCAGTCGCTTCCCCGATCAGGCGCGCTGGCTGCAGGGGCAGGCTTATTGGGAAGGGCGGGGCAGCCGGAACCTTGCGGCTCTGCTTGGTTGGTTGCTCGACCACAATGTGCCCGGGCCACAACCTAAGCCGCCGCTTCGCTTCTACCAGAATGGCGGGGTCGTGGACCAGCCGGAACTGGCTGAGGACCAGCCACTGATTGCGGTGCTGGACCTGGACTCAGGTGACGAGGCCGGCAATCGGGCGCTGCTTGAAGCGATCTGCCGGGAACTCGCCGCCCGCGAGCTACAGTGTCTGGGCCTGCTCGCGCGCTGGGGCGCCGCTAGCCGCGCGGCGCTTGAAGCCCTGGAAGCATACCCGGCGCTCGCCGGTATCATCAGCCTGCAGGATTTTGTGATTGGCGGTGGCGGCGAGCGCGAGGCCGCCACCGCAGCCCTGGAGCGGCTGGATGTGCCGCTATTCAAGGGCATGCGCCTGATGGACCGCACGGCCGCCCAGTGGCGTATTTCTGAAGACGGCATGCCCTGGGATTCAGTGCACTACCAACTGGCCATGCCTGAGCTTCAGGGGGCGTCGCAGCCCCTGTTGCTGGCTGCCGCCGGGGAAGAGCAGACGCACCCGCTGACCGGCCTGCGGCTACAGATTCTGCAGACTGTCGACCGGCAGGTAGCGGCGATGGCAGAGCGTGCCCAGCGCTGGAGTCGTCTGCGGCAGTTGCCCAACAGGGAAAAACGGGTCGCCATCATTTACTACAACCACCCGCCGGGCCGCCACAACATCGGGGCGGACAACCTCGATGTGCCGGCGTCGCTGTGGGACCTTCTGCATCGGCTGAAAGATGACGGCTATGACACCGGTGAGTTGCCCGCGTCCGAGGAGGCCCTGCTGGAGATGATCCAGGATCGCGGCATCAATCTGCCCGAGGACCGTCAGGTGTTGAAGGCCATGCACGGTAAAGTGGAGCGCCTTGGCGCTGACGACTACGGCGACTACTTCGAAACGCTGCCGGAAGCGGTTCAGCGAGAGATGGTCCAGGGGCCGCTGGGCTATCTTCAGGCTCAGCTCAGAAATGCTGTTGAGCTCGGCGAAATCAAGCTGGGCACGGCGCTGCTGGACCGGATCGTCGGAGACCTTCATCATTTCCTCGAAGGGGTTCAGCATTCCGCCCGGGAGCGGGCGTTGGCGTTGCTGACCCAGCTTGAAACCCTGGATCGGGCGCTGCTGGCGGGCGAGTCCAGCGATTGGACAGCGGCCGACGAGCAGGTTTCCGCGCTGGTGCGCACCGACATCGAGGGCCTGAAAGGCTGGGGGCCGCCCCCGGGTGACACCATGACTTACGAAGGCGATATCCTGCTGCCCGGCCTTCGCTTCGGCAATATCTTCATTGGGCCTCAGCCGCCCCGGGGTTGGGAGGTCAACGAAGAACTTCTGCACGCCAACACCACTATCGCGCCCACACACCAGTACCTGGCCTTCTATCACTGGTTAAGGGACCGCTTCAAAGCCGACGCACTGGTTCACCTGGGGCGGCACTCGACCTATGAGTTCCTGCCCCGGCGTCGCGCTGCCCTGGGGGTGGATGATTACCCGCTGCTGGTTGCAGGAACGGTGCCCGGTATCTATCCCTACATCGTCGACGGCGTCGGCGAAGGCATCCAGGCCAAACGCCGGGGGCTGGCGGTAATGGTCGACCACCTTACGCCGCCGCTGAAAACCACGGATCTGTACGACGAGCTGCTGGAGTTGCGGCAACTGGTCGAGAGTTGGGAAGCGGCCGACGCCGGTGGCGATTCCGCCCTGCAGGAGCGCGCAATGCGGCGCATACGCGGCAAGGTCGAAGCCCTGGAAATGCAGGACGAACTCATTGGCACCATTGCCGAGGAGCACGGGATCGAGGGTCTGACCTACGAGAATGTGGACGAGGCCATGCTGATCCATGAGATTGGCCATTACCTGACCGATCTGCAGGAAACCTTCATGCCCCACGGCCTGCACATCTTTGGCCGGGACTGGACCGCTGAGGCTGTCGACCTCATGCTCGACTCCATGGAAGCCCCGGACGCCCGCGGCGCCCTCACGGTTTCGCCCCAGGCTGAGCGACAGGCGCTGGCGGCGGCCCTTGAAGGCCGCTTCGTCAGGCCCGGCAAGGGCAACGACCCGATTCGCTCCCCCGATGCACTGCCCACGGGCCGTAATTTCCACGCCCTGGACGGCGGGGTTATGCCGACCAAGCTGGCCTATGAGCTGGGCCTGGAACTGGCCGTTTCAGCCCGGGAAACCAGTGAGCCGGAAGGCCGCTCAGCCGTTGTGCTCTGGGCGTCGGACACGGTCCGGGACGAGGGCGCCATGGTGGCGTTCGGTATGGGCCTGATGGGTATAAAACCAGTCTGGAACAGCCGGGGCATCGTCGCCGGCCTTGAACGGGTGGGTCACGAGCGTCGTGATGTGCTTTTTACCACCTCTGGCCTGTTCCGGGATCTGTATCCGAACCTTCTGGTGTGGCTCGACCGGGCGTCGTTGCTGGCGCTGGACGGGGCGACGCACACGATTCAGGAGCAGTACCCCGACCTGAGCAAAGCGCTCGAGGGCGCCCTGGCGCCACTTGGGGAGCTTCGCAATCCGGGTAACGAAGCGCTGGCGGATAACCTCGTGGCCGCGCACTGGGTCGCCGATGCGCAGGCTCAGATCGAACAGGGTGTCGAGCCCGCACGCGCCGGTCGTGAAGCGAGCCTGCGCATTTTCGGCGATGCACCCGGGGCCTACGGGGCCGGGGTCAACAGGCTGGTAGAACGCTCGGGCGCCTGGCAGGACCGCTCGGAAATCGCCGACGCCTACCTGCAGCGCATGGGCCATGCCTACGGGGTCGACTATAACGGCGCTGCTGCCCATAACAGCTTCAAACAAGGGCTGGCGACGGTTCGCAACACCTACCTCGGCCGCGCCAGCAACCTCTACGGCCTGATCGATAACAACGACGCGTTCGACTACCTGGGCGGCCTCAGTCTTGCCGTCGAAACCCTCAGTGGCACCCCTCCCCAGGGCCGGGTTATCCAGCATGCCAACGCCGACGACGCCCATATCGAGCGGCTAGATGTGGCCTTGCTGCAGGAGCTGCGCGGGCGCTACCTCAGCCCGGCCTGGCTCGAGCCGCTGATGAAGCACGACTACGCCGGTGCCCGTACCATGGGCAGCGAGTTCATGGAGTATCTGTGGGGTTGGCAGGTTACCAACCCGGACATCGTTAAAAGCTGGGTCTGGGACGAGGTCAAGCAGGTCTATCTTGACGATAGCCACGACCTGGGCCTCGACGAATTTCTGGAGCAGGGCCATAACGTGCACGTCAAAACCAACATGGAGGCCATCCTCCTGGTGGCCGCGCATAAAGGCTTCTGGGCGGCGGACAACGAGACGCTGGACCAGCTGGCGGGACAGTTTGCCCGGCACGTGGTAGCCAACGGCCTTCCCGGCAGTGGCCATACCCGTCCCGACCACCCGATGCTGTCGTGGGTAGAACCGCGGTTGGACGAGGCGCTACGCGAGCAGTTCCGGCAGGCCCGGGAAGCGGCGCAGGTACAGCGTGCGCCTACACCGCCCGAGCCGTCCCGTATCACCGAGCTCGAGCAGGCGTCCGCGCAGTACGAAGCGCTCCCCGAGCGTGCCGTGGAAAAACAGGATCAATCACAGTCCGGCGAAGCCGCCAATCAGAAGCAGGAGCAGGAGCAGGAGCAGGAGCAGGAGCCCAGCCCGCTAACAGACACCCGTGTCTTCTGGCTGCTGGCGCTTGCGCTGGTTTTGCTCCTCGCCGGCGGTATCGTTCAGGGCATCTATACCGGGAGGCGCCATGCTGATTGATAGCCTGAGTTATCTAACCCATCAATTCGTCGACTGGCTGCTGGGCCCCGTGCTGTTGTTACTGATGCTTGCGGTCGGCGTCGCTATATGGGAAGCGGGAATCGCCCTGGCTGAGCGCTGGCTGGCATTGCCGAAGCTGGGGCGCCAGGGTGACCCGGATGCCGTGGCCGCGCTGGGCCGCCGGCGTATCGAGCGGGCCGACCTGTTGGCGCGGGTCGGGCCCATGCTGGGGCTGATGGGCACGCTGATCCCCCTGGGGCCGGGTCTGGCCGCCCTTGGGCGCGGCGAACTTGAGGTGCTGGCGGAGGCGGTTACGGTGGCGTTCGATACCACCGTGATGGGCTTGCTGGTGGGTATCGTCGGTTTCGTCCTGGGCCGGTTGAGACGGCGCTGGTATGACCAGGTACTGGATCGTTTGGAGGCTCAGCAAGACGTAGCGGGCGCAGAGACGACCCCGGTGGCTGGCGCACCCGGTGCTAGGGCCGATAGTTCAGGCTATGCGGAGCTGAAATCGTGAGAACCCGGAACCTGACGCGCAGCCGATTCGACGGTGAAAGCGAAGAGCCGCTTGGGCCGTTGGCGAATCTGGTCGACATCATGCTCGTGTTCGCGTGCGGGCTCATTGCTGCGTTGTTTGCCAGCAGCGAGCAACTCCAGGGGCAGCTCCAGAGTCAATTCCAGAGCCAAGCGCAAAAACGAACCCAGGTTGTGCGGCAGGGCCAGGAACTGACGGAGATGCCTGAGGGTGTTGGTGAAGCCGGGCAGGGCTATGAGTCCCTTGGCCAGGTCTACCGCGACCCGGACACGGGCAAGATGATTCTTATCGGCCAATGAACGGTTACGCTGAGCTGATCAGGCGGTTTTGAGCAGGTGCGGTGTCAGCCACTGACGGAGCTGGCTGCCCTGTACGGCCCCGGCCTGGCGCGCAAGCTCCCGGCCCTGACGAAAAACAACCAGGGTGGGAATACTGCGGATATTGAAGCGGCCCGCAAGGCTTTGCTCGGCGTCGGTTTCAAGTTTGGCAAAGCGTATTCCGGGTTCCATCTGCGCCGCGGTCTGGGCAAAGACCGGGGCCATGGCCTTGCAGGGGCCACACCAGCTCGCCCAGAAATCAACAACGACCGGTAATTCACTGCGGCTGACAATCGCGTCAAAGTTGCGGGCAGTGAGCGTTATGGGTTCGCCCGCGAACAGCCCCTGTTTGCATTTGCCGCAGTTGGGTTTATCCCCCAGCCGCGTCTGCGGCACACGGTTCATCGCGAGGCAGTGGGGGCACGCGAACTGGATGGGGTCTGGCATACAGAGTCTCCGGTGAATCGATGGCTTCGCTAGGCTGATACCCTCTAATGTGAGGGCTTGCGCCGAAGAATCAATCTTTCCGCCCTGCGCTGACCTCCCGCTGGAGCCGGTTCCGGTAACTTAGCCGACGCTGGCCAGAAACGCCCGCCAGCCACCCAGGTGGGTGATTTCTTCCGCGCCTTCCAGACCGACAGGTTCGCAGATAAAGCCGCAGACCCAGCGTCCGTCCGCCAGCTCCACTTTGCCAATGCCCAGCGGCGCCGGAATCCCGGCAACAAAGCTGCCGAACTGATCCGCGGGGAGTCGCCAGATCTCGACGGGCAACGCTTTGCCAGCTTGAGTGTCCCGCACCATGCCCGGCCTCAAGGGCGGCCCACCCGCCAGCAGGTGCATGCGATAAGCGGCTGAGGTTTCCGTGCACTCAACCAGAACGCCATCGCGGCTGGTGAGCTGATGGTTAAGGGGTAGCCCCTCCAGATGTGCGCCGCAAACCAGCACGTCCAAAGTGCCTGCCAGCAGTTCTTCGCTGGCCAGAGCATCATCCAGAACATCATCGAGAGTGTCATCAAGAGCCCCGACCGTTTTCACGGTCCGCTTGTGTAATTTTGCTGCCAGCACCAGTAGCGCTTCGTCCTGAAACGCCGGTGCAAACAAGGTGCTGCCCAGCGGCAGACCGTCTTTGCGAAACCCCGCGGGAACCGCAACGGCTGCATAGTCCAGCAGGTTCATGAAGTTGGTGTAGGTGCCGAGCCTGCTGTTAAGGCCGATCGGGTCGGCCTCTACCCCGGCAATGGTATAAACGGTCGGCGTGGTGGGTGTCATGATCAGGTCCACCCGCGCCCAGACCTGGTCAGCCTGGTGCTTCAACTGCTTCAGCCGATACTGCGCGGCGAAGGTGTCGGCTGCGGAGCCGTCCGCGCCTTTGCTGATGATGTTGCGGGTGACGTCCAGAAGGGCTTCCGGCTTTTCTGTTATCAGCGGTGAGGTGGCCAGGTAGCGCTCGGCGACCCAGGGGCCTTCGTAGAGAAGGCGCGCCGCGTCCGTGAATGGCTGGAAGTCTACCTCCACCGCAACGCCGCCGAGGGCTTCGAGGTGTGCGATGGATTGCCGGAACAGGGCTTCGGCATCATCGTCTCCATCGAACTCCAGCTGGTCCGCTTGTGGTACGCCAAGCCGGAACTGCCCGGCGAAGGGACGACGCCCGCTCGGCATCGGGCGCTGCCAGGGATCGTCGGGATCAGGCTGGCTCAGAACAGTCAGCACGCTCTGGGCCTGGGCTGCGTCCCGGGCAAAAACCGACACGCAGTCCAGCGATTGGCAGGCCGGCACGACGCCGCGCACACTCAGGCGGCCGAGGGTGGGCTTCAGCCCGATCAGGTTATTGAACGCCGCCGGAACCCGGCCGGAACCGGCCGTATCCGTGCCCAGGGAAAAGCTGGCCAGGCCCAGGGCTACCGCCACGGCGGAACCTGATGAGGAACCGCCGGAGATATAGGCAGGGTCAAAGCTGTTATGGCACGGCCCCCAGGGCGAGCGCGTGCCGACCAGGCCAGTGGCGAATTGGTCGAGGTTGGTTTTGCCGAGCGGGATGGCGCCGGCTTCGATCAGATGGGCGACCACGGTCGCATGGGCCTGCGGCACATAGCGGAACGCTTCGCACGCCGCTGTAGTCGGCATGCCGGCGACATCGATGTTGTCCTTCACTACGAAGGGCACGCCATAGAGCGGCAGCTGGTCGACTGTGCTTTCTGCAAGCCGGTCCAGGTAGGGGGTCAGCTCCTGCAGGCTCGCCCTGTGTATCCAGATGTTGTGGTTCAGCAGTGTTTCGGCGCGCTCCAGCAGGCTGCTGATTACGGCCCGGGGTGTCAGCTCGCCGCTGCGGTAAGCCCGGTGCAGGGCATTCATATCCAGATTGATCATCAGGCGCTCCGTTGTAGGCTCATGCCGTCTGTTTGCGGGCCGTTTCGGTTACGGACAGTTCAATGGTCTCGTAGAGATTCCGGTCGGTGCGGCCGATGGGCAGGTCATAGGTGATGGTGGCGCCGAAGGCCCCCGGCTGGTGAGGGTCGTTGCGGACCTTGTCGAACACCAGCAGGCGGGTGCCCAGGTAGAACCCTTCTTTAAGGTCATGGGTCACCATGAAAATCGTCGTGCCGGTCTCCTGCCACAGACGCAGCAGCAGGTCGTGCATGTCGCCGCGAATGCCCGGATCGAGCGCCCCGAAAGGCTCATCCAGCAGCAAGACGCGAGGGCGCATGATCAGCGACTGGGCAATGGCGAGGCGCTGCTGCATCCCGCCGGAGAGTTCATGGGGCCATTTTTGCGCGGCCTGGCTCAGGCCCACCGACTCAAGCATGGCATCGACCTGCTCCAGCGCTTCCCGGCGGGCCGTGCCGAAGAGCTTGGCCAACAGCGGCTTCTGTTCAAGTTCCAGACCCAGTAATACGTTCTCCCGTACCGACAGATGCGGGAAGACCGAGTAGCGCTGGAAGACAATGCCCCGGTTGCGGTCAGGCTCGCGCGGAAAGGTCTCGCCTTCCAGCTTGAGCGCACCCCGACTCGGCTGCTCCTGGCCCAGGAGCATTTTCAGGAAGGTGGACTTGCCGCATCCAGACGCGCCCACAAGGGTACAGAATTCGCCCTGGGCAACGTTCAGGCTGAGGTTTTCCAGCACCACGGTCGGGCCATACTCTTTCCACAGGTTGTCGACGGTTATGAAGCTCATCAGTGACCTCCTGCGTTGTACCAGGGAAACAGTCTGCGGTTGCCAAAGCGCAGGCACTGGTCGATGACGATCGCCAGCAGTGTTATCCAGATGACATAGGGCAGAATCACGTCCATCGCCATGTACCGGCGCAGCAGGAATATGCGGTAGCCCAGCCCTTCGGTAGCCGAGATTGCTTCGGCGGCGATCAGGAACAGCCAGGCCGGGCCGAGGCTCAGGCGCACAGAGTCAATCAGTCGCGGCAAGACCTGCGGCAGTACCATCCGGGTCACCAGCTGCCAGGAACTGGCGCCGAGTGTCTGGATCTTGATGAACTGCTCCTGGGGCAACTCCCGCACCCGCTGGGCCACATCCCGCATCATGATCGGGGCGGTTCCGATAACGATCAGCATGACCTTGGACAGCTCCCCCAGTCCGAACACAATGAAGAGAATGGGCAGGATTGCCAGCGGCGGAATCATCGATAGAGCCGACACCAGCGGTGAAAGATTGGCCCGGGCCAGTGGCAGCGTCCCGTTGATGATGCCAACCAGCAGGGCCAGCGCCGCGGCGATGACCATGCCGATGGCGAGCCGCTCCAGGCTCGCCGCCGTGTCAATCCACATCAGGTAGTCGCCGCTGCGGCGGTCCTCCTGGAAGGCCATGCGATCCACACCCGCGACCATCTGTTCGAGTCCCGGCAACAGCTTGTCATTGGGGTTTTCAGCCAGCCGTTCCTTCGACGCCATGCCATACAGCACGATGATCAGCAGAAACGGCGCCAGCCCCAGAAGGGTTGCGGCGACCCGGCCCGGGTGGCGGTTAATCAATCGCATAAAGACATCCTTCTGTGATCAGGTCGTGCTGGACGGCAGCCGTCTGACGCCTAAAGTTTGTCGTCGGCCGCCATCTTCATGAAGCTGTCGTTGAACCGGAGGTTGACGTTGCCCTTGTCGCCCATGACCGAGCCGTCCGGGAACTCAATGCCGACAAAGTCCGGGCTCATGGCTCCCTGGCCGAGCAAGCCTTTTTCGAAGGAGAACTGACGGACGCTGTCCAGCGCCTCACGGGCGGTGTCGCTGTTGATGAACTCGACGGCCGCGGCGGGCTTGTAGAACATGCGGGTTGCCGCCAGTTGGGCCTCGTAACCTTCGCGGTCAGTGCCGGAGCTCTGGCCCAGTACCGCGCGCGCTTCTTGCCCTGCTTTGTCGTCGGCCGAGATGATTGCCATGGTTTCGTACCAGGCACCGACCAGGGCTTTACCCAGTTCCGGGTTCTCTTCCAGAGTCTGCGTGTTGACGATGGCCAGGTCCTTGATGTGACCGGCAATCTGGCTGGAGTCGAACAGTTTGGTAGCTTCAGGAAAGGCTACGATTTCGCTCAGTAACGGGTTCCACGTTGCGACGGAGCGAACGTCGTCGGTCTGGAATGCAGAGACCAGATCTGCATCGGATATGTTGACGACACTGATGTCACGCTCCTCCAGGCCCACACTGTCGAGGGCCCGCACCAGCAGGTAATGGGAGACCGACAGTTCGACCAGGTGCACGGTAGTACCTTTGAGCGCCTTGATCGTTTTGGCGTCCTTGGACACAAGCCCGTCGTTACCGTTGGAGTAGTCGCCGACAATCAGCGCCGTGCTGTCGACGCCCGAGGCCGCCGGAATAGATAGCGCATCCATGCTGGTAGCGACTACGCCGTCGAACTGACCCGCGGTGTACTGGTTGATCGACTCGATGTAGTCGTTGACCTGGACAATGTCGACGTCGATGTCGTACTTGTCGGCCCACTTTTTCATGATGCCGCTGTCCTCGGCGTACTGCCACGGCATCCAGCCCACGTAGATGGTCCAGGCCAGACTGAAGGACTTGCGCTCTTCGGCAACAGCGCCCGTAGACGCTCCGGCCAACAATACGCAGGTGCCCAACACAGCACCCGTATGTTTGATCAGGTTCGATAGCTTCATGGCATTCTCCTCGTTACCTGCGGCGCAGGCTCTGTAAGTGACGCACTGTCGTTCGGAAAAAATGGCTTCTGGAGTGGAGCTTCCAGGTGAAATAATCAGCCTGGTGTTGTTGTGCCTTCTTCAATCACCATCACCACTGAACCGGGCTGAACCGACTGGCCCGCTTCCCGGCGGACCTCAACCACCCGGCCACTGACCGGGCTGAGCAGTTCAATCTCCATCTTCATTGACTCGATAATCGCGACCGGACGCTGGGCGATGACCTCGTCACCGGCTTTGGCCAGGCACTCCCACAGGTTGCCGGCGACATGACATTCCACCGCGTGCTGACCTTCGGGTAGATCCAGGGATTCATCGTCGCCGGCCGCTTCCAGTGGCGCCTCTGAACTGAAGTTGATCTGCCCTGATTCGATCCAGCGTTGCAGCTCTCGGTCGAATGCCTGCTGGCGATGGCGGGTGAAGGCTTCGATCTCGCCACTGTTGTCAGCCAGGAAGGCTTCATAGTCCTTCAGGTTGAAGCGGGTCTCTTCAATGCGGATGGGGTAGTCGCCGTTAGGGAAGTCGCGGCGTATCTGCTGGAGTTCGTCGGCGTCCACCTCATAGAAACGGATCTGATCAAAGAACCGCAGCAGCCAGGGCTTGCCGGCTTCGAAGTAATCCGTTTGCCGGTAGCGGTTCCACATCTGTAGCGTGCGGCCGACGAACTGGTAGCCGCCAGGGCCTTCCATGCCGTAAATGCACAGGTAGGCGCCACCGATGCCGACGGAGTTTTCCGCCGTCCAGGTGCGGGCCGGGTTGTACTTGGTGGTGACCAGCCGGTGGCGCGGGTCCAGCGGTGTCGCGACCGGGGCACCCAGGTAGACATCGCCCAGGCCCATGACCAGGTAGCTGGCGTCGAACACCGTGCGTTTGACGTCATCGATACTGTCGAGACCGTTGATGCGGCGGATGAACTCCAGGTTGCTGGGGCACCAGGGCGCGTCCTTACGGACCGATTGCATGTATTTCTGGATGGCGGTGTGACAGGCCGCGTCATCCCAAGACAGAGGCAGGTGGACGATGCGCGCGGGCACATCCCACTCGGGCTGCTTTTCCAGGTCATGCTCGGTCGCTATCAGGGCGTCAAGCAGGTCGCGCTGGCTCAGCGTCTGGCTGTCGTAGTGCACCTGCAGCGAGCGAATGCCCGGGGTCAGCTCCAGAATACCCGGCAACGCTTTGTCCCGCAGCGACAGCATCAGCGCGTGGGCGCGGAAGCGCAGGCGGATGTCGAGCGCCATGGGCCCGTACTCCACCAGCACATAGTTGTCACCGGCGGCGCGGTAGGTGACGCCGGTTTCGTGCTGGTCCGTGCCCAGCGCGTCGAGGATCGGTGAAGACGGCGTTACTGGCGTAATGTCGTTTGTGCCGGGTTCCAGGTTGGCCACTGATGTGTCCTGGTTGCGCCGCAGGGCCACGGCCTGATCCTGGGACACCGGTACAAAGCGTACCTTGTCGCCGGCCTTGAGCTGGCCCAGTTTCCACAGATCGGCGCTGATCACCGTAACCGGGCAGACAAAACCGCCCAGGCTGGGCCCGTCAGGGCCGAGGATCACGGGCATGTCACCGGTGAAATCGACCGTGCCCACGGCGTAGGCATTGTCGTGGATGTTCGACGGGTGCATGCCGGCCTCGCCGCCGTCGCTCCTTGCCCACTCGGGCTTCGGGCCGATCAGGCGGACGCCGGTGCGGCTGGAGTTGTAATGGATCTCCCAGTCACTTGCAAAGAAGGTATCGATGTCTTTCTGGGTGAAGTAGTCAGGCGCGCCATGGGGCCCGTAAGTGACGCGGAGTTCCCACGCGGTGGCGATCGCGGGCTTCAGTGCCTCCTCAAGCTCACCGGCTGGCACCTCAGGGTGGTCACTGAGCGAAAGAACATCGCCCGCGCGCACCGCCCGGCCGCAATGGCCGCCGAACTGTCCCAGGGTAAAGGTGCTGCAGGAAGTGAGGTAGGCCGGACAGTCGAGCCCGCCGCGGAACAGTACATAGGCACGGGCGCCAGCGCCCTGGGTTGAGCCGATTCTCAGGGTGGCACCGGCGGGAATGCTGAGAACTTCCCAGAAGGCTACCGGTTCCTCATCCAGCCAAGAATCCAGTTCGGCGCCGGCCAGCACGACCTGGGTGGCCTGGTTGAACTTCAGGGTCGGCCCGCGCAGGGTGATTTCCAGCCCCGGGGCGCCTTCGGGATTGCCCAGGAGCCGGTTGCCCAGCCGGAACGAATAGCTGTCGAAGGGGCCGGAAGGCGGTACGCCGACTTCCCAGTAGCCGATACGGCCGGGGTAGTCCTGAACCGTGGTGAGTGTGCCGCCGCTGATCACGTCCAGGGTATTGGGCGCGTAGTCAAACTCGTTGAGTGTGCGGGTGAATACGCGGCCGTCGATAAAACGGTCATCGGCGAGCACCTGGCTGACATAGCGCCGGTTTGTCTCGATCCCGTAGAGCTGGGTCTGGTCCAGTGCCGCAATCAGTTTCTGCCGCGCACGCTCGCGGTCGGGTTCGTGAACGATAACCTTGGCCAGCATGGGGTCGAACAGGGGCGATACTTCTATGCCGGGTTGCAGCCAATGGTCGATTCGCAGATTGTCCTGCTCGGGCCAGCTGACATGGGTGAGTAGCCCGGCGCTGGGCTGGAAATCCTTGTTCGGATCCTCAGCGTAGAGGCGCGCCTGGATGGCATGGCCGCTGGGCTTGAGGTCGGCTGCCAGCGCATCCAGATCGCCGAGGGTGCCCGCGCCGAGCTCGACCATCCAGCGCACGATATCGATGCCGTAGACCTGTTCGGTCACGCCGTGTTCGACCTGGAGCCGGGTATTCACCTCAAGGAAGTAGAACTCGGCCGTTTCCGGGTCGTAGATGAATTCCACCGTGCCGGCGCTGCGGTAACCGATGCTCTGGCCCAGCTGGCGTGCGGTGTCGTGCATGCGTTCGCGAACGGGATCCGTTAATCCGGGCGCGGGGGCCTCTTCGATGACCTTCTGGTTCCGGCGCTGGGCTGAACAGTCCCGTTCACCCAGCGCGACCACCGAGCCCTGGCCGTCGCCGAACAGTTGCACCTCGATATGGCGCGCGTGCTGGACGAACTTCTCCAGGAAAACACCGCTGTTGCTGAAATTGTTCTGGCTTAGCCGCTGCACCGACTCGAAGGTTTTGGCCAGGTCATCCGGGCCGTAACAGCGCGACATACCAATGCCGCCGCCGCCGGCCGTGCTTTTCAGCATGACCGGATAGCCAATCCGGTCGGCCTCGGTCAGGGCCTCGTCGATCCCGTTGAGCAAACCGGTGCCTGGGAGTAGCGGCACATCGGCTGATTCTGCCAGGGCGCGCGCGGTGTGTTTCAGGCCGAACTCTTCCATTTGTGCAGGGGTCGGCCCGAGAAAGATAACGCCTTCGGCGTCACAGCGGCGGGCAAAGTCAGCATTCTCGCTGAGGAAGCCGTAACCGGGGTGGACGGCCTTCGCGCCGGTCTTGCGGATAATCGCGAACAGCTTGTCCTGGTCGAGGTAGGTCGCCGCCGCCGAGCCTTCGCCGAGGGAGTGCGCTTCATCCGCGAGGCGGACGTGGAGCGAGTCGGCATCGGCTTCGGCATAGACCACGACCGATGTGACGCCCATAGCCGTGAGGGTACGGATGATACGACAGGCGATGGCACCCCGGTTGGCGATAAGAACCTTATTGATCCCTGTGCCTGAGTTCCCGGCTGGATCTGCCGCTGCCGTAGCTTGAGTGATCATTCCCATACCAGCACCTCGATCGGTGTGGGGTTGTAGGCATTGCAGGGATTGTTGAGCTGGGGGCAGTTGGAGATCATCACCAGCACGTCCATGGCCGCCTTCAGTTCGACATACTTGCCCGCGTCAGAAATGCCATCCGCGAAGGTCAGGCCACCTTCGGCCGTGACCGGCACGTTCATGAAGAAGTTGATGTTGTGGGTAATGTCCCGCTTGCTCATGCCGAGTTCTTCGTGCTCGGTCACCGCCACCAGCCAGCTGTCACGGCAGCTGTGCATACACTTTTTTTCCAGGGCGTAGCGCGTAGTGTTGCTTTCAGCGGCGCAGGCTCCACCGAGCGTATCGTGGCGGCCGCAGGTGTCGGCGGTGATTTCCAGCATCAGGTTGCCTTCGGAAGACAGCAGTCTTGAGCCCGCCGTCAGGTAGACGTTGCCCTGCTCGCGGATGGTGTCGACCGCGCTGTAGCGTTCGCTGGGGTTGGAGGCGTTGTAGAAGAGGGTATCGGCGGCCTGATTACCTTCGAGGTCGAGGATGCGCACGCTCTGGCCCGCCTTCACGACTTTCAGGAAATACTCGCCGGCCGGGACGGTTTCACGGAATGCAGCGGCTTCCGGCTGCAGGGAACTTGGCTTGATCATGTCCGGACTCCTCCTACTGCATCAGGTGATAAAGAGCGTTGTTGGCAAAGGCGCGCGTGGCCTCCGGCGATGAGATCTTGCACGGGTCGGCATCGCTGACGCTGGCGGCTGTGAAGAGTTGGTAGCGCACCGGGCGCCGGGGATACTCGGTCGCCGTGTCGAGCGGGTGGGGGCAGGTATGCATGACCACCAGGGTGTCCATCTCGAAGCGAAGGTCGACAACAGCTCCGGCACTGGAGTGCTCTGGCACGAAGCGCATGTTGCCGTCGTCGTCGGTCTGCACTTTGCTGAACCAGTTGAGATTGGCAGTGAGGTCTTTCTTGCCCAGGCCGAACTTGGCAAGTTCGTTGAGAAAGCTGGTAAGCCCATTGCGGTGGTAGTGATTATGGGCCTGCTGGTACGTTTTCTCGCCCCAGCGACGCGCGACCAGGTCGGCATTGCTGGTGCCGCTGACGGTATCATGCCAGCCGAGATCGTCCCGGGTTATGGACGCAAATACGCGACCCATGTCTGAGAACAGAACATGGCCCCGGGTGAGGTGAAAGGTGTGCTGGTTCTTGAGGGTGTCGGGCATGTTGTAGCGTTCCAGAGTGTTCTCTGGGTTGTAGAGCAACATGCCGAGGCTGGCGCCGCCGGTCTCATCAATCAGCCGGAGCACGTGACCGCGCCGGATGATAAGGGACCAGTGGGATCCGCCGGGAATCAGATCGTCATAGAGAGGAGTCGCAGTCTGCAACATGGCCATTTCTCCTGGCTCGGGGGTCCAATACACGAGAGACGTCAGTAACTGAACGATCCTCCCGGGCTTTTGTCCCGCCGTGTAGCCTTGCGTCATGCCTGGAGCCGTGACGTCTGGAAAGGCCGTCAACTCTCGGACCAGTCATCTGCAACCATTGCAGATCGGAACCCTAGTCGACCATTTGTCAGATTGTGGCGCTTTGATTGTGGCTATCAGAAACCGACTTCTCGCTGCGTAACAGGGTATAAACAAGTTCCGTGCCAGTCGGCTGATTGTCCTGACGTCAGGGGTTTGAGCGCCGCAGTTGGACGAAAGTGGGGCAAAAGAAGGGTGTGCGCCTGCACTATGGCGGTGCGGGCGTTCGATAATGGTGCAGCTATGGATAAAGTATGTATCAGTTGATAGCAGCGCTAGAGCGTGAGCCCGACCAGCAGGAGCAACTCAGAGAAAACCACACTCGCGCCCAGGGTGTCGCCTGTGTACCCGCCGATCACCTTGCGCAGATAGCGGCCCCATACCACCGCAATAAGCACCACTGAAACCAGCGACATCAGTACCAGCCCCGAAGCCCATGGCGACAGGATCAGGCTCGCCAGGAGAACGAACCCGGCCGCCGCCATCAGCCTCATGCCGGAAAAGCCCTGGGCAACCGGCTTGCTCTTGCTCTGCTCCGGGTCTGTGACGTAACGCAGGGCGTTCATCAGCACCAGGGGCGTCAGCCGGGATGCGCAGGGTGCAAACAACAGCCCCAGCCAGATGCGCTCCAGATCCAGCAGCACTGCGAACTTCAATCCCAGGGCCATGACCAACGCGACGGTGCCGTAAGTGCCGATGCGGCTGTCCTTCATAATGCGCAGGCGGGACTCGAGGGTGTAACCGCCGCCCAGGGCGTCAACGCTATCCGCCAACCCGTCCTCATGAAACGCGCCGGTAATCCAGAGATGAAAGGACATCACCAACAGCAGTGCAACCGGTGGGTTGAGCGCCAGCCCGAGAACCGTATAAAGTCCCGCATATAATGCGCCCAGTAAGAGGCCAACCAGCGGAAAGTAGACGCTGCTCTGGTTCATCAGCGCCTGGGAATACTGGATCTGCGCCAGCATTGGCACCCGGCTTAGAAAACCGACAGCCAGCCAGAACGCCTGCCATTCGCGCTGCCAGCCATGGGGCTCTTGTTTGGGCTCTTGTTCGGGTGCGGATCCTGAGGGCGGGTAGGACGTTGTCACGAGCGTTCCTGATTCTGGTGTTCTGGCCGTTATCCAGAGCGGATGCGGATGGGCAAACAGGGGGGCCAGTGTAATGAATATCTGCCCCTGGCGGCAGGTGTAGGCCGAGGCGTATTTTCTTTTTGGTGGCGGGCATTCCCCGCGAGCAGGAGCAAAAACACAATGGGGCTAACCGAGGGACTGTTTAGCGCCTGGCAGCTTTGGCTGACGTTTGTCCTTTTCTGCACCGGGTTTTGGCAGGCCTGGCTCTATCTCGACAAGACACGGCTGCGAAATGATCAGGGTGTGCAACATACCCTGTTCGGCGCTGCGGTCATTCTGGGTTTTCTCTGGCAGATGCGAGCGGGGCTGTTGCCAGGATTGTCGATCCATCTGTTGGGGATCACCGCAGTAACGTTGATGCTGGGCTGGAGTGCGGCTGTGTTTGCCGGGCTCAGCGCACTGATGATTTCGGTACTCACCGGGCGCGAACCCTGGCAACTTTTTGCGGTGAATGGTTTGATCACTGTGATGGTCCCGGCGCTGGTCACATACGGCGTCGTGCTGTGGGAGCGTCAGCGCGGGTTTCGCAATTTTTTCGCCTATATCTTCATCTGCGGTTTCTTTGGCGCCGGATTGGCCACAGCCATTGCGGGCGGGCTGACCGTTCTGCTGTTGTGGACCGGTGGCGCTTATAGCTGGGCCGAGCTGGTTCACGACTATGTGCGTTACATGCCGCTCTTTATCCTGCCCGAGGCTGTGGTTAACGGCATGGTCATTACCGGCCTGATGGTTTTTCACCCGGAGCGCCTGCAGACCCTGGACCCGCGCCGGTACCTCTAAGCGTCAGGGATCATTCCAGAACGGTCATGAGCAGGAGAATCAACACCAGGTTCGCCACAAGCGAAAGCCCCGCGATAAGCCGCCAGGTCGCGGGATCAAGCCGCTCGCTCAGTGGCTGGAAAATCTGATCGGACAGGGCCGGGTTAGGCGTCTGTAAATCCCGCAGAAATTCAGAAAGTGCTTCATAGCGCTGCCGGGGCGAGACCGCAACGGCTTTTCTCAGGCAGTTATCGACCCAGTCGGGGATGTCGCTGCGAACGGCCCGGGCGCTGCGATAATCCGGGCAGCGCCGCAACGAGGCCGCGGGCGGTAAGTTATAGGGCAGCTCGCCCGTGAGCATTTCATATGTGATCACCCCCAGGGCATAGCGGTCAGCCGCCGCCGTGGCCGCCTGACCGCCAAGACACTCAGGCCCCGCGTAGCTGGCGGTCCCCAAAAAGCCCTCTTCCTGCCACGGCTTGCTGATCTGTTCAACGCCAAGAACGCGCACCGCGCCCATGTCGATGATTTTGACCGTGCCGTCACCGTCTATCACCACATTCTCGGGCTTGAGGTCCTGGTGGACCATCTCCAGGCGGTGAAAGGCCCGCAGCCCGCGTGCGATCTGGGCAACGATGTTGCGTACCTCTTCAAGTCGTGGCCGCGGGTGGTCGTGCATCCAACTGCGCAGGGTCGGCCCGGTGACGTACTCCGTGACGCCGTAGAGAAAACGGCGATCCTGCGGAGGGTCGAGAAAGCGCAGCACATGGGGGCTGTCGATTCGCCGCGCCACCCACTCCTCGGTCAGGAACTGGTCAATGTAGCGGGGGTCGTCGAGATAATTGGGCGACGGGGTCTTGAGCGCGACGGAGGTGCCGCTGGCTTCCTCGACCGCGAGGTAAACCTGCGTGCGCTTGCTGGCGTGCAACTCGCGGATGACACGGTAGCCGTCCAGGCACTGACCCGGCGACAGCGGCGGCGGAAACCGCAGCTCGCTCAGACGTTCGTAGTGGGCATTGATGTCGTCACTCGGCAGTCCTTCCACCCGCAATAGCTGCGCGCTCACATTGTCGGGGCTGCCGTTGTCCAGGGCAGTCCGGATGAACGCTTCCGCGGCTTGCTCCAGGTCGGGCATGCTGGCCAGACGGATAATCGTGGCCTCATCAAGGTGCTCGTGCACGCCGTCGGTGGTGAGGATGAAAACATCACCCAACTGCAGCGGCAGCCGCCGGAAATCGATGTCGATATTGACGTCGGCACCCATGGCCCGATTCAGTACCGGGTTATCGGAGCCCAGACCGATATGGTGGTCCCGGGTCAGGGCCTCAAGATGCCCCCCGCGTAACAGGTAGATCCGGCTATCGCCCACATGGAACAGGTACGCCGTTGTGCTTTTCAGAATCAGCGTGCTGAGGGTGCAGAGCATGCCGTGGCCCTGCTCCTGGCGGCGGGCGCCCTCTCCGTGCAGCCAGCGGTTGATGGCACCCGCCACCCGACTGGCGGAAGTCTCCACACTCCAGGAATCCGGCGTACTGTAATAGTCACTGAGCATACCGGTAACGCAGGCCTGGGCCGCTTCCCGCGCGCCAGAGCAGGCACTGACACCGTCCGAAATGACCGCCGCGACGCCCTTGAAGCTGAGCGCCGTACCGGAGGGCAGGCGGATACCGATACTGTCCTGGTTCTCCGCCTTGCGGCCGGCCTGGCTGGCCTGCCCGGCCTTTACACTCAGAATGGGGCTCATTGAACCTCGATAACGCGTACGGTGCCGTCGGGGAGCACTTCGGTACTCTGGGGCTCCGGCTCATCCATGAAAAGTGACACGATCGCGAGCACGGCCACGGCGAAGCCGCCGAGAACGAGGAAGAAAATCGCCGGCGAAACGAACGAGAGCACAGTCAGGAAGATCACCCCGCCAACATTGCCATAGGCGCCCGCCATGCCCGCGACCTGGCCGGTCAGCCGCCGCTTGATCAAGGGCACCGCGGCATAGACGGTGCCACAGCCCGCCTGGACAAAAATGGAGCAGGCCACGACCAGCAGTACCGCCAGGCCCAGGGGCCAGGTTGCGTCAAGCTGGCTCATCAGCAGGTAACCCACGGCGATGCCCGCCAGCACGATGACGGTCGCACGCTTGCGGCCGATACTGTCGGCCAGCAGTCCGCCGCCGGGGCGGGCGACCAGGTTCATGATGGTAAAACTGCCCCCTAGCATGCCGGCCTGAAGCTGGGTCAGACCGAAAGTGTCGAGGAAGAACAGCGGCAGCATCGACACCACCGCCAGCTCCGAGCCGAAGCTGGTCATATAGACCATATTGAGCATGGCCACCTGTTTGAATTTGTAGCGGTCGAATTCGGGCACATCGCGTTTGAATACGTGGCCATTGACCTGGACGATGCGGGCGAACTGAAACAGAAACAGCGCAGTAATCACCCCGTACAGCAACACCACCGTCAGGGTGCCCAGCATTTCCAGCTTGCCCGGCCCGAGCTTCCAGACGATAAGCCCGAGGGCCAGGAACAGCGGTACAGTCATCAGCGTGTAGAGCACGAAGTCGCCGCGGCTGGTGACTTCCATCGCCCCGCCCTTCTTGGGCTTGAAGTAAGTCGAGCCCTTCGGCGTATCGGTCACGCCCCAGTAGAAAACGAAAGCGTAGAGGATGGCCACGACGCCGGTAGTACCGACGGCATAGCGCCAGCCATCGTCGCCACCGTACCAGAGCGCCAGGCCGGGCAGGGCAATGGCCGCAAAGGCCGCGCCAAAGTTGCCCCAACCGCCGTAGATGCCCTCGGCGAGGCCCAGGTCGCGGGCCGGGAACCACTCGCTGATCAATCGAATGCCCACCACAAAGCCGGCGCCGACAAATCCGAGCAGAAAGCGGGTAACCGCCAGCTGATTAAAAGTCTGGGCCAGCGCGAACGCTATGCAAAGCAGGCCGGACACCACCAGCAGCAGAGAGTAGACTTTGCGGGGACCGAACGTATCCACCAGCATGCCAATGACGATTCTCGCAGGGATGGTGAGCGCGACATTCAGCAGCAGAAGCGTATTAACCTCGGATGTGGTCAATCCGAAGGTATCCCTTATCGCTGCCATGAGCGGCGCGTGATTGAACCAGACCACGAAGCTGAGAAAGAACGCGACCCAGCTCAGGTGCAGAATGCGGTAGCGTCCCTGAAATGAAAATAGCGAAAAATTGCGTGCTGCCATGCGGTGGCTTCCTGTCCGGAGGGAGAGGAGACGCGGCAGCAACCATTGTGCCAGCGTTGTGCACCAGCGCGTGAAAAGGGCTGCCCATGCGCTAAACGGTAGCGTTATCGATGCCTGCTGCACTGCTGGAAAGCACGCGGATAAAGACCTTCTGCACTGTTTTGGCAGAAACATCAGCACGGTTGAGCAGCGCTCCGGCGGAACGGCCGATATACACCTGGGGCGCAGCGATGTGCACTCAAAAACAGCACGGCAGACGCTGATGCACAGCCGGGGTGCGCTCGGGGGCTGGCTGCAATGTTCCAAGAGAAGGGCTACCTAACATACCGTCAGGACGTCGAAACGCGCGCGACCAGTCGCGAACTTGACTTCAGACAATGGAGGCACAGCTGGGCGTGAAATAATACCTCCAGCACAACAGTCGGTTACAACGCGAAGGAACGATCCATGGCTAAAAACCTGCTCTGGCACAGTCTGGACCCGCAGACAGCTGAAAATGAGCTGGGCGCCTCCAGCCACGGGTTGCCGCAAGCCGACGCCGAAGCACGGCTGCAAAAATATGGCCCGAATGAGCTTGTTCAAACGAAAACGCGTGGTTTTGCGAGCCGGTTTTTCGCCCATTTCCAGAATGCGCTGATCTATGTCCTGTTGGGGGCGGCCGGGATTACGGCGCTGCTCGGGCACTGGGTGGATACGTTCGTTATTCTGGGTGTTGTCTTGATCAATGCGATCATCGGCGTTATTCAGGAAGGCAAGGCCGAAAAAGCGTTGGGCGCCATCCGCCAGTTGCTGGCGCCAGCTGCTGTGGTGCGCCGCGATCGCACCATTCAGACCGTACCTGCCGAAGCCCTGGTACCGGGCGACATTGTCCTGCTGCAGTCCGGGGATCGGGTGCCGGCAGACCTTCGTCTGATCCAGAGCCGCGAGCTGCGGGTGGATGAAGCGCTACTCACGGGTGAGTCCGAGCCCGCAGCCAAGCGGCTTGAGCCGGTGGCCGAAGATGCTGTTCTGGCTGAACGGTTCTGTATGGTCTATTCGGGCACGCTGGTGACATCCGGAACTGCCACCGGCCTTGTGGTCGCTACAGGCCAGGCAACCGAGGTTGGCCGTATCAGCGAACTGCTGGGCGACGTCGAGACCCTTGCTACTCCTCTGCTGCGTCAGGTTAACCAGTTCGGCCGATTGCTTGCGCTGGTAACCCTGGCTGTCACCGTGCTCACGTTCCTGTTCGGCTGGCTGTGGCGCGGATACGAACTCGCAGAAGTTGTCCTCATTGCTGTTGGCCTGGCCGTGGCCGCTATCCCCGAAGGGCTGCCTGCCATTCTTACGATCACGCTGGCCATCGGCGTCCAGCGTATGGCCCGGCGCAACGCCATTATCAGGCAACTGCCGGCGGTTGAAACCCTCGGCGCTGTTACGGTGATCTGTACCGACAAAACCGGCACGCTCACGCGCAACGAAATGACGGTGACCGATGTGGTGACCCATGGCGGCCATTTCGAGGTCAGCGGCGTGGGCTATGGCCCCGAAGGCGACCTGCGCCCAGTCGGCAATGTCAGCGAGAGCATCCTTCCCGCCGACCACCCGGCAATAGTTCAACTGGCCCACGCCGCGTTGCTCTGTAACGACGCTGCCTTATCTCGGGATAAAGGGGCTCGGGATAAAGAGGCTCGTGATAAAGAGGCTCGTGATAAAGGGGCTGGTGAAGAACGCGCTCATGAACAAGAGTCTCGTGAAAAAGGTTCCCATGCAGAAGGCCGTTGGCAGCTGACCGGAGACCCGACCGAGGGCGCACTGCTGGCCTTTGCCTACAAGTGCGGCCTGTCATCACCGCTGGATCAGCAGGCCAATCCTCGGCTGGACGCTATTCCTTTTGAGTCAGAACATCGCTTTATGGCCACACTCCACCATGACCATCAAGGTCGGCGGATGGTCTACATCAAGGGAGCCCCCGAGCGGATCCTGGCCATGTGCACCGACCAGTTGGTCTCTTCAGGCACCGAGCCCCTGAACCGGGAGCATTGGGACCAGCAGGCCCACGCCCTGGCGGCCGCCGGCAAACGTGTGCTGGCCCTCGCTTACCTGGATGTTCCGGCGGACAAGTCGCAACTGGATTTCGACGATGTTACCTCTGGACTGACCCTGATCGGGCTCACGGGTATGGTCGACCCGCCCCGCCCCGAAGCCACCAAAGCCGTTGCTTCAGCCCAGGCCGCGGGCATCCGGGTCAAGATGATTACCGGCGATCATGCCGCCACAGCGCTTGCCATCGGACAGAGCATGAATATCGGCGACGGCCGCGACGCCGTAACCGGCGCAATGCTGGAGGAATTGGACGATGCTGCGCTTAAAGACGTGGTTAACCAGCGTGACGTCTTCGCGCGTACCAGTCCGGAGCACAAGCTGCGGCTGGTCAAGAGTCTGCAGTCGCAGCAGCAGGTGGTGGCCATGACCGGCGACGGCGTCAATGATGCCCCCGCGCTCAAACGAGCTGACGTCGGCGTAGCTATGGGGCAAAAAGGAACGGATGCGGCCAAGC
The DNA here is from genome assembly GCF_004851605.1 of Hydrocarboniclastica marina. Taxonomy (GTDB): domain Bacteria; phylum Pseudomonadota; class Gammaproteobacteria; order Pseudomonadales; family Oleiphilaceae; genus Hydrocarboniclastica; species Hydrocarboniclastica marina. The sequence goes on along the minus strand of NZ_CP031093.1, from coordinate 3,252,473 downwards.
AGGCTGCACGCATGGTCCTTGCGGACGATAACTTTGCCTCCATCGTGCATGCGGTGGAGGAAGGTCGTATCGTCTACGACAACCTGAAAAAGGCGATCCTCTTTATCTTGCCCACCAGCGGCGGCGAAGCGCTCGCGATACTGGCCGCCGTCGCGCTCGGAATGATGATGCCGATCACACCGGTCCAAATCTTGTGGGTCAACATGGTGACAGCCGTTACATTGGCTTTGACCCTGGCCTTCGAGCCGGCCGAGAGCGACGTCATGGCGCGCCCTCCGCGGCGGCCGCAGGAACCGCTCCTCACCGGTTTCCTGATATGGCGGGTGCTGTTCGTGTCGGTGCTCATGGTGATGGCGACGTTCGGGCTTTTCCTCTGGTATAGCCGGACCGGGTACGAACTCGAGCTTTCACGCACGGTGGCGGTAAATGCTCTGGTGACCTGCGAGATTTTCTACCTGTTCAATACCCGTGTTCTGGTGCTTCCGGCACTTAGCTGGAGATCGCTGGTGTCAAACCGGTACGCCTGGTACGCAACGTTGTGCCTGCTCGTGCTCCAGGCGCTCTTTACCTATGCGCCACCCTTCCAGCTACTGTTCGAAACACGCTCACTGGACGTCGCTGCCTGGGGCTGGATTGTCGGGGCCGGCGCTATGCTCTTTGTGACAGTTGAGCTGGAAAAAGCGCTGCGCAGACGCTGGGCTCTATAGCCGCACTAGCAGCTGAGAATGACGGTTGAGAGTGATGGTGGAGAGTGATGGTGGAGAGAGACGATTGAAAGCACGACTGTTTTCATTTAAAGCTGAAAAGAACCTTGGCCACGCCACCGGATAAGTCTGAGCGAGTCACCATGAGCAAGAAAGCATCCGAGTCCGTTTTGAGCGAAGCACAGCTGGACGCCATCAATGCCTACTGGCGCGCTGCAAACTATCTGTCTGTCGGTCAGATCTACCTGCAGGATAACCCGCTGCTGCGAGCGCCTCTTCAGGCCGAGCATGTCAAAAAGCGTTTGCTGGGTCACTGGGGCACCACGCCGGGGCTGAATTTCGTTTACGTTCACCTTAATCGCCTCATCCGCGAGCGTGACCTGAACATGATCTACGTCACAGGTCCCGGTCACGGAGGCCCGGCGCTGGTCGCCAATACCTGGCTGGAAGGTACCTACAGCGAACGCTATCCGGATGTCGCTGAAGATGAAGACGGCATGCGGCGGCTGTTTCGCCAGTTCTCTTACCCCGGCGGGATCTCCAGCCACGTGGCGGCGGAGGTCCCCGGCTCGATCAACGAGGGCGGCGAGCTGGGCTACTCATTGTCCCACGCGTTCGGGGCGGCTTTCGACAATCCCGATCTTATCGTGACCTGCGTGGTGGGCGACGGCGAAGCTGAAACAGGCGCGCTGGCCACGGCCTGGCACAGCAATAAATTCCTCAATCCGGTGCACGACGGCGCAGTGCTGCCGATCCTCCATCTCAACGGCTTCAAGATCGCGGGCCCGACCGTGCTAGCGCGCATCCCGGAAGATGAGCTGCTGGCCCTGTTCCGGGGTTACGGTTACGAGCCCTACCTGGTGGAAGGAAGTGAGCCGGGCCCGATGCACCAGCGTATGGCCGGGGTGCTGGACGAGGTCGTCGAACGCATCCAGGCCATTCAGAAGGACGCCCGCACGAACGGCTACAGTACGCGGCCGCACTGGCCGATGATCATCCTGCGCTCGCCCAAAGGCTGGACCGGGCCGAAGGTGGTTGCCGGGGCGCCCAGTGAAGGCAGTTTCCACTCCCACCAGGTGCCGTTCGGTAACGTCGCAGGTTCTTCGGAAAACCGGACACTGCTTCAGGACTGGCTGAAGAGCTACCGCGCCGAAGAGCTTTTTGATCAGCAGGGCAAGCTGATTCCGGAACTGGCCGCGCTTGCGCCCCGGGGCGAACGACGCATGAGTGATAATCCGCACGCCAACGGTGGCATGCTGATGCGGGATCTGCGCCTGCCCGACTTCCGCGACTATATGCTCGATCTGCCCCAGCCCGGTGCGCTGCGGGCAGAAGCGACGGATGTGCAGGGCCGGCTGATTCGCGACGTGCTGAAACTCAATGCCAAAACCGGCAACTTCCGGATATTCAGCCCTGATGAAACACTGTCCAATCGCTGGCGCGCGGTGTTTGAGGTGACTGACCGCTGCTCTACCGCTGAAATCGCGGAAGCTGATGAGCATGTCGCGGTCGATGGACGGGTTATGGAGGTCCTCAGCGAGCACCAGTGCCAGGGCTGGCTGGAAGGTTACCTGCTGACCGGGCGCCACGGCTTCTTCTCGTGCTATGAGGCCTTCATCCACATCATCGATTCCATGTTCAACCAGTACGCCAAATGGCTGAAGAAGAGTAACGAGGTGCCCTGGCGCCGGCCCATCGCCTCGCTCAACTATCTACTGACGTCCCACGTCTGGCGCCAGGATCACAACGGCTTCAGCCACCAGGACCCGGGGTTCCTCGACCATGTCACCAGCAAGACGGCGGACCTAACCCGAATCTACCTGCCGCCCGACGCCAACACGCTGCTGTCCGTGACGGATCATTGCCTGCGCAGCCGCAATCTGGTCAACGTGATTGTGGCCGGCAAGCAGCCGGAGTGGCAGTGGCTGGACCGGGACGCGGCTATCAAGCACTGCACGGCAGGGCTGGGCATCTGGGGCTGGGCCAGTAACGACCGCGACCGGGAACCCGACGTTGTTATCGGCTGCGCCGGCGACGTGCCGACAGTGGAAGCCCTGGCGGCGGTGATGCTGTTACGGGAGCTGGCACCCCAGCTGCGGGTGCGGGTGGTCAATGTGGTTGACCTGATGACCCTGCAGCCACCCAGCGCTCACCCTCACGGTATTTCGGACAAGGATTTTGACCTTATTTTTACCCACGACAAGCCGGTGGTGTTCGCCTTCCACGGCTATCCCGCGTTGATTCACCGACTGATTTACCGTCGGAACAATCACGCCAACTGGCATGTGCATGGCTACAAGGAGCAGGGCACCACCACGACGCCGTTCGACATGGTGGTGATGAACGAGCTGGACCGCTTCCATCTCTCGGCTGCCGTGCTGGACACCATTCCCAACCCTGACTCGTCCGTTGCCTATGCGCGCCAGGTTCTGCGCGACAAACTGCTTGAGCATCGGCACTACATTCGCGCCCATGGCGAAGACATGCCGGAAATACGGGACTGGCAATGGCATTGACCGAGACGGCAAAAAATCGGCGAGAACAGCCGCGCTGTTTTCGACAGGACGCCAGCAAGAAGACTTCCAGGAGGGAAAGCCACCATGCCGATCAGTTCCGGATCCTATCCGCCCCGTGCCGTACCGCCGGCCCTTCAAGGGCTGGTCAAACTCGCCCTCGACCTGCGCTGGAGCTGGCACCACGGCAGTGACGTACTTTGGCGCACGCTTGGAGAGGAAACCTGGGAGCGGGTCCCGAACGCCTGGCTGGTGCTGAACAGTGTTTCCGACCGGCGACTGAAGCAACTGGCCGAGGACCCGGACTTTCTCGGGTTGCTGGATCGTCAGCTTGAGGCCCAGGCCGAGTTCAACCGCGTGCCGACCTGGTTCAGTACCGATTATCAGGGGTGCCCCTTCAAGGCTGTTGCGTTTTTCTCCATGGAGTATGGGGTCACCGAGTCCCTGCCGATCTATTCGGGCGGACTCGGTATCCTGGCAGGGGACCTGCTCAAGGCGTCGAGCGACCTTGGCGTTCCTGTCATTGCCGTTGGTCTGCTCTACCAGCAAGGCTATTTTCGCCAGAGCGTTAACAGCGATGGCGATCAACTGGAGTTCTATCCCTACAACGACCCCACAATGCTGCCGCTTTCACCGCTGCGGGACGAGCATGGGGAGTGGGTGCGGGTAGTGCTCGACTTCCCCGGGCGGCGGCTCAGCCTGCGGGCGTGGCACGGTCAGGTTGGGCGTTGCGAATTGCTTTTGCTGGACAGCAACGACCCCATTAACGAGCCCGGCGATCGCGGGATCACCAGTGAGCTCTACGGTGGCGGTAGCGAGTTGCGTCTGCAGCAGGAACTGGTCCTTGGGATTGGCGGCTGGCGGCTGTTGCAGCAGCTGGGTATACAGCCCGAGGTATGCCATCTGAACGAGGGCCATACCGCGTTTGCGGCCCTGGAGCGGGTCCGCAGCATTCAGCTTGAGACCGGACTGGCCTTCGACGCCGCGCGTCTTGCCGCCCGGGCCCGGACGCTTTTCACCACTCATACGCCGGTTGCTGCCGGGTTCGACCGCTTCCCGGTCGAACTGGTGGAGCGGTATCTGGCCCCGCTTGCTGCCGAGCTTGGCATTGCGATGCACGAGTTGCTCGCCCTTGGGCAGGGCGACGGCGCAGACCCCGACGCGCCGTTCAATATGGCCTATCTTGCAATGAGCCTGGCCGGCGCGGCAAACGGCGTCAGCGAGGTGCACGGGCGGGTGTCCCGGCAACTCATGCAGCACCTCTACCCGCGATGGCCAACCAGCGAAGTGCCCATAGCCAGCGTCACCAACGGCGTGCATACCCCCAGCTGGGATTCGCCCGCGGCCGACGCCCTCTGGACCCGGGCCTATGGCAAGAACCGCTGGCGTGGCGATCTTGCCGCCGTGGATGCGGCTCTGCCCGGCATCGACGACGGCGAACTCTGGGCTTTGCGCAACGATAACCGCCGGCGACTGGTGGCTTTCCTGCGCCGTCGTTTGACCCTCCAGCATTGCGAGAAGGGCGGCGCGGACTCGGCCGGGGCCGCCTGCGGGCTCGACCTTGACGACGAAGCGCTGATTATCGGTTTCGCCCGCCGGTTTACCGAATACAAGCGACCAAACCTGCTGCTACAGGATCCCGAACGGCTGGTCCGCATTCTCAACGACCGGTCCCGCCCGGTGCAGCTTGTGATCGCGGGCAAAGCCCATCCGCGTGACCAGGTGGGCAAGGACATGCTGAAACAATGGATTCGCTTTATTACGCGCCCCGATGTGATCGGTCGTGTCGTATTCATCGAGGATTACGACCTGCAGGTGGCGGCAGCGTTTGTACAGGGGGTGGATGTCTGGCTCAACACGCCACGATCACCCTGGGAAGCCTGTGGCACCAGCGGCATGAAGGTGTTGGTGAACGGTGGGCTGAACCTGTCCCAGCGGGACGGATGGTGGGCTGAGGCTCATGACCCGGCGGTGGGCTGGTCGATAGGCTCCCCAGAAGGTCTGCCACCGGGGCGCATTGCCGAGGGCGACCGAGCAGATGCCGAAGAGCTGTACCGCCGTCTCGAAAACGAGGTCGTGCCGAGCTTTTATGATACGGATGCTCAGGGGATTCCCCGAGCCTGGGTCGCCCTGATGCGCGAAAGCATGTCGCGGCTAACCCCTCAGTTTTCGGCCAACCGCATGGTCCGGGAGTACACGGAGCGCTTCTACGGTCCGCTAGCTTCAGGTGGCGCCAGACGCACCCCGGAAGTCGCCCGGCAGCTGGCTGCTGTGGTGCATGGCTTACGCGAGAACTGGCACCGACTCCGGTTTGGTAGCGTGCTGGTTGAGCATGAGGCCGAACACCATCACTTTCATATCCAGCTACACGTCGACGGGCTCGACCCGGACTGGCTCAAAGTCGAACTGGTGAGCGAAAACGATGGCGTCGTGCGCTGTGAACCGCTCACTCGTGGTGAGCCTTTGGTGGGCAGCGAACACGCCTTCAACTATCACGGCGCGGTACCGGCTGACCGCCCCTCCGAGCATTACACTCCGCGCGTGGTGCCGGCGGGCGAGTCACTCCATGGTCCGCTCGAGCTGAACCTGATTCTCTGGCACCACTGAGGCGCCGGAAAATTGCAGCGGCGGTACCGGCATCAGAGCTCCACTTCGCTATACAGCTCGGGCACTTCCGCATCCCAGCCAAGCTGCTCTTCCACATGCTTGCGCATGGCGTCCGAGGCGCGTGTCTCGCCGTGGGTAATGAACACCTTCCGCGGTTGTAGCGACGACTGCTTCAGCCAGGTCAGGATCTCTTCGTAGTCGCCGTGGGCAGACAGGGAATCCAGATTGTAAATCATGGCTTTGACCGGGAAGTACTCGCCGTGGATCTTCACTTTGTCGACGCCGTTGACCATGGCATCGCCTCGCGTTCCCGGGGCCTGGTAGCCGGCGAAGACAACGCTGTTGCGGTGATTGGGCAGAAGGGCCTTGAGGTGGTGCAGGACTCGGCCGCCGCTCGCCATTCCGCTTGCCGAAATGATGATGGCCGGCAGCCGGCGGGCGGTCAGCTCGATGGCGTCTTCAACCGTACGCACATAGGTGGTGCCTGCGTCGATCTCGTGGCACTGGTTGGCATCCAGACGGTGCTCGTTGTGGTGGCGCAGGAAGACCTCGGTCGCCGTGATCGCCATTGGGCTGTTGAGAAATACTGGCACGTCCGGTATGCGCTTCTGTTTCTGCAACTCATGAATCAGGTAAAGCAGTAGCTGGGCCCGACCCACCGCAAAGGCTGGCATCAGCACTATGCCCCCTTTAGCCAGCGTTTGATTGATGACCTCCGCCAGCGCTTCCTCGGGATCGACGGTACTGTGCACACGGTTGCCGTAGGTTGACTCCAGCACCAGGTAATCCGCCGACTGGAGCGGAACCGGCGGTAGCATGACCGGGTCGTTCTGACGGCCGACATCGCCGCTGAAAATGATCGATTTGCCACCATGGCTGAGCCTCACGCAGGCCGATCCCAGGATATGCCCGGCCGGGGAGAAGCTGACGTCGACTTCGTTTACCGGTGAGAAAGATTTATCGAAGGGGTGGGCTTCAAACAACTCCAGCGCCCGCAACGCATCCTTGACGGTAAACAGCGGTTCGGCTTTTTCGTGGCGGGAGAAGTGCTTGCGGTTGGCGTAGCGGGCGTCTTCCTCCTGTAGATGGCCGGCGTCCGGCAGCAGTACACGGCAGAGCTCCAGCGTCGACTGGGTACAGTGGATCTTGCCCTTGAAGCCCCGCTTGACCAGCAGTGGAAGATAGCCGGTATGGTCGATATGGGCATGGGTCAGCACGACGGCATCTATCGATTCGGGACGTTCGGGAAAGGGCGCCCAGTTGCGCCGTCGTAACGCCTTGACGCCCTGGTACATGCCGCAGTCGATCAACACCCGGCTGGTGGCGGTTTCTATCAAATGCCTGGACCCGGTAACGGTATCCACCCCACCGAGAAAACGAAGTTTCATGTGACTGCTCCTGTTGTGCTGGATCCTGTTGAGCTGGATGTAAATAGGCGCCCACACCACTATAGGGGAAACCGACCAACGATTAACCGGTACACATCAAGAAAGCTCGAGTTCAGCTTCAGGTAGCGCCTGCCAGAAGCAAGGCGGTTACCGCGCCGACGACGACTGCGAGGCAAATGGGGGCGAGCAGGTAGCGGCCCAGGTCGCGCCCGATTATGGCAGCGGCTGCGACTTTGATCAGACTATTGACCCCTGCTGCGATGAGAATGCTGTAAGCGGCCGCCTGCAGCCCAAGCCCGGCCCCAGCCATGCGGGCGGACGACAGGGTGATTGGGTTGACGTCCGCAATGCCCGTGACAGCCGCCAGCAGATAGATGCCAGTGTCCCCCATGCGCTCCCGGAATATCTCCGATAGCGCCAGCACCACCGCCACAATCGTGCCCATGACCAGGGCGGACTTGAGGTCCAGGGGATTGTTTTGCAGCCCGATCCCGCCCCCGGCATCAGCAGGGCCATCCTTACTCTTCAGCCAGAGGCGCCATGCCAGCAGATACATGACCAGAACTGCGGCCGAAAGTGGCGGCAGAAGGGCGAATGCCAGGGGCGGATAGACGATTGCAGTGATCAGCAGGACGCGTGGCCCCATGGTTCCGCAGGCCAGAAGGATGCCAGTCGCAAGCAACGACGCATTTTCCCCGGCCTGGCGCGACAGACGCGCGTAGTGAAGGGTAAGGGCGGTGGATGAACTCAGGCCTGCGAACAGGCCGGTGAAAACAGTTCCCTTTCGGGTTCCGCCAATACGCATCGCAAAATAGCCGACAAACGAAATAGACGCGATCAGTACAACCATCCACCAGATTTCATACGGGTTCAGCGCATCCCCCGGGCCAAATCCTTCATTCGGCAGGACCGGCAGCATTACCACCGAAATCAGCAAGAGCTTGAGCCCGGCGGCCAGCTCTTTCTCCTGGAGTAACCCTACCCAGCGGTGTATTTCCTGCTTGTTGTCGAGGATGAGCGCGGTAGTGACTGCGGCGCTGGCGGCGAGAAAAGTCTCTCCCTCAACGGCGAGTGCGCCGAAGATGAAGGTCAGAAAAAGGCTGATGGACCCGGTGATCCCGACGTTCTGGTCTTTATTGACCTTGGCGTGGTAGCTCGTGACAACAAGAAGGGTGAAGCTGATCAGCATGACCGCGGCAAACCAGTGCCCCAGCGACTCGGCGAGCACCAGTGTAAGCCCCCCCAGCAGGCCGGTGAGAGTGTGCGTGCGCACGCCGGCGACGCGTTCTCCGGGATTCCTTTCCCGTTGCGTCCAGCCTCGCTGGGTGCCGATCAATAACCCCAGCAGCAAGGCGACGGCCAGGCCGGGCAGGTTGGGGTGAAGGTCGAAAAACGAATCCAGTATGTCGCTCATGGGTTCCGGACCGGTTTGTGCTGTCCAGAACAGCCTAAATGCTCCTAATGGGTCCGGTAAAGCAGGTCATGCAGGACAGGAGTGTCTGTATCCGGCGGCGCCGGCCGAAGCTTCCAGCAATGCCGTTCCGTTCAGCTCGCCTATAAATTTTACGCACTCTGGCTGTAGCTATTGCCGGTTATACCTGCAAGTAGAGCCCACGGTCTGCTTTCGAGGCCCGCCTGGCGCGATTAATGGCGGCTGGCATAGAAAATGTTAGGTAGTTCTGGCGGCAGAAAGACCTTTCGTTCTGCTAACACTTTTTACTGTTGCCGCCAGTCGGGGACCTTTCCTTGAGAAAGCTCTTCATGCAGAACAGAAAAAGGCTAAAAAGGGAGATTTTATGAGCATGGAACGTAATCGGATCAGAAAATTCGGGCTCCAATTAACCGCGGGAGCGGTGAGCGCCTTTTTGCTGGTGCCCGCTGCGGTGGCCCAGTCCAACTCATCAGCAGGAACGCAACTGGAGCAGGGACCGGCGGTTGAACATCGCCAGCTCGATAAAAACGGCGACCAGATCCTCCAGTGGGACGAGCTTAAGCCGCGGCTGGAGTCTGCTGACCTGGGGCAGGACTGGGACCAGGATCGGATCATGCAGGAATTCGACCAGAATAATGACGCGGGCTTGGGGCCGCTTGAGTACCAGGTGTTTCTGGCCAATGTCGGCAATGGCAGCTCGGGCTCGCAAACCGCGCAGGCGGGCCAGAACCAGAACACCCAGGACAACCGTGGCCAGGAGATCGACGGCGAGCAGGAGGTTGTTGTGCAGTCGCAGCAGCCCAAAGTGAAAGTGGACACGGATCCGGCGCAGGTTCAGGTGCAACAGCGACAGCCTGAGGTAGCGGTGGATCAGAAATCGCCAAAGGTCAGAGTAGACCCGTCCGACCCGCAGGTGACGGTTGATCAGAAACAACCGAAGATCAAAGTTACCCAGCCTGAGCCGAAGGTTCAGGTCACCGTGCCCAAGCCGGAGGTGGAAGTCGTCCAGCGCAAACCGGATGTTAATGTCAAAAAAGCCAAGCCGCAGGTTGAGGTTGAACAGCGCCGGCCTGATGTCGAGGTTAGCCAGCAGGAGCCGAAGGTTAACGTCCAACAGTCAGACCCGGAGGTGGCGGTCGTACCGGCTAAACCGCAGGTGTCCATGACTGAAGAATCCCAGCAGGCCAATGTTGACGTCAACCAGGCTGATAAAGCCCAGGTAGAGGTCCAGCAGGCCGAGCCCGAAGTGCAGGTGGGCAGCAGCGACGCCAACGTTAACGTGCAGTCTACCGACCAGGCCGATGTTGAGATTCAGCGTGAACAACAGCAGGCCCGGAATGACAGCCAGCGGGCCGACGAGGAGGATGTGAACCAGCTGCCAGCTACTGCTGCGGGCATGTCGAGCCGCGAGCAGCAAGAGTCCCGCGCGCAGGCTGAGGACCTGGATAATCTGCCGGTAGAGGAACTGGACGGCAGGAATGTCCAGAACAGGAACGGTGAAAATCTCGGTAAGGTTGACCTGATCGTTCTTGAAAAAGACGGCAACACGCCGGCTGTGGTCCTGACCTCGGGCGGCATACTCGGGTTCGGCAGCAGCAAGGTCCTGGTGCCGCTGGAAGAGCTGACGATGAACCAGGGTCAACTGGTGTGGCAGACCTCCAAAACCCCAAGTGAAATGAAGCAGTCTGATTACAACGAGCAGAACTACACTGAAGTGTCTCCCGAGAACTACAACGTAGTCGGAGACCTGAAGCAGGCTCAGTAATCCAGGAGGCTGCTTAGTCATCAAGATGATAGAGCCCCGTAGGTGCTGTTGGCGGTTGCATGCAACTGCTGGCGGCGCGGCGGGGCTTTTTTGCGGGGCGGCCTGCGCTGACTCTGCCGGATGCCAGGTTACGGGATAAAGGCCGGGGCTTGCTTCGGCAATGACAAACGAAGTGCCTGCCCACATCGGGCCAGATCACTATGGCCCGTCACGGGGCAGGCCGACATACACCTATTGAGGCAATCACTGCACAACCACCTACCGCGTCAGTCTCAGAGGGAACACGGCTGCAGGGGCAGCGGTGCAGACCAGTACCACCGCCGCGAGGGAGACTTGAGTCGCCAATTGTTGAGCGATCAGTCCGCCAAGGGAATGGCCGATGAGCACCGGCTCTCTCGGCAGAGAGTCGACCAGTTCCCGGGCCTGAGCCACATAGTCCTGCAGTCCTGACCGGCCCAGAAGTTCCAACGTGCTGGGGTGTGCATCGGCTCTATGGCCGAAAAGCCTCAGGCGATGGCACTGATAGCCGGCATCTTCAAGGTTACGTTGCCAGCCATCCCAGACGCAGGGTTGGCTCCACATACCATGAATCAGAACGACCGGAGGGTGGGATGGCAGGCCCATGACCTCAGGCCCCTGTGGTGTGGTTGCCTGCAGAGGTCGGCCAGAAATGCTTGTAGCGACTCTTGTGGCCCTCTGGCGGCCGGCCAATCTCGATACCGGTGGTGTTCAGCTCCCGTTTCAGTTCGGCTCTGAACTGGTGGTAGTCGACCTGGGTGGAGTGACGGCTCCCTTTGTCGAAGGCGAGGTGGGGGTTGTTAACCTCGTGCTCGATCGCTGCGTGCATGTCGAGTGGCCGCTGATAGTCGCCGAGAATGTCCTTGCAGGCCAGTTTTGCCTGGTAGTCGGCCAAAGGCCAGATACAGCCGATCGGCTGGAACAGACCGATAAAATAGAGGTTCTCATAATCCGCGTGCATCATCTTGCGGTAGAGCGGCACGCGTTCAGCGCGCTGGAAGTCGATCAGGGTTTTGTCGAAAAAGGGAAAGCTGATCCAGAACCCGGTGCAGGCGACAATGGTATCAAAAGCCTCTTCCGTGCCGTCCACGAACTCGACAACGTCGCCTTTGAGAGCCTTGACGGCCGGGCGTGGCTTGACGCGCCCATGGCGTATGAAATCGAGCAGGTCCGAGTTGAGCGAAGGGTGGTGGCTCAAAACCGGCTTTGTCGGTCGAGGCAGCCCGTACTTGGCGTAATCCCCCTGCAGCATTTTCAGAAGCAGGGTCAGCATCCGCTGGCGTAATTTGGAGGGTAGCCAGGGCGTGCGAGCGGCCAGAACATCAGAGGGCATGCCGAAAATGAACTTGGGCAGGAACCACTGGGGGCTGCGCATGCTCAGCGCGACTTTATCCGCCAGCCGGGCTGATTCCACAGAGACGTCACAGGCCGAGTTGCCGGCGCCTATTACCAGAATGCGCTTGCCACGCCAGCTGTCATCCACGCCTTTGAAGTCATGGGAATGCATGAAGGTACCGTTGAAACTGCCCGGGTACTCGGGATACTTCGGGTTCCAGTGGTGCCCGTTCGCGACCATGAGGTGAGTGAACGTCTCGGTCTGACTCTCACCGTCAGGCCCCGTATATCTGATCTGCCAGTTGCCGGCTTCGTCCCGGGTCGCTTCGTCGACGGTCGTGTCGAACCGGATTTTATTGATGACGCCGAAATGGCGGGCATAATTTTCGAAGTAGGCCTGAAGCTGCTTGTGGTTGGGATATTCCGGGTAGTCATCGGGCATGGGAAAGTCCTCGTACTCGGACCAGTCCCTCGAACTGATGATATGGGTATTCTCATAGACGCTGGAGTGGCCAGTGCTGGCGTTAAACACCCAGTTGCCGCCGACTTTGTTGTTTTTCTCGAACACCGTGACCGGAAGTCCGGCTTCAAGACAGTTCTTTGCGGCCGTTATACCGCTGGGGCCGGCGCCGATGACGCACACGCGTGTGGGTAATGACATACTTGCTCCTGTGATTGTTTTTGTATTTAAGGGTTATTCTTGTGCTGACGCCGCTGGTGGAGAGAACCTGGCTCGCGGCTCTGTTGAGTTCCCTGTGCGCGAAATAATCCGACATTTGTCATTTTTGGTAATCTAACTTTTGTCGGATATAGTGTCAACGTATACGGATGGGAAGGTGAAAGTGGATACAGCGGGAGTCACACGCAAACCGGTTCAGGATCGCAGTAGGGATCGCGTTGAACGCGTCGTTGCGGCGGCGGAAAGGCTGTTGCTGGAAACCGGGCCTGAGCGCACCTCGATTCCGGAAGTGGCCCGGCTGTCAAAGGTGCCAAGGGCATCGATCTATCAGTTTTTCCCCAGCAAGTACGCGCTTTTTCTGGCTATTTCGGAGCGCCATCTCAAGGCCGTGGCTGACGTGATAGGCCAGTTGGAGCTCACTAACGAGGCCGAGCCGCAGAACGGGCAGTTTGAACACATGGCGCGGTCGGTCACTCGGGCGGCCGCGGACTACTATAACGACCATCCGGTCGCCAGCATGCTGATCCTGGGCGGTCCCATGAGCCGCGAGGCTTACCTCTCCCAGGAAGTCACCATTCAGGATATCGGTCACCAGCTGCGCCCGCTATTCTCACGGTATGCCCCTGATGCCGTGTTGCCGCAGGATCCTGACGTCGTCACCATAGCGGTAGAAATCGCTTTCGCGTGCATGAAACATTCGTACTTTACCCACGCACGTATTATTGAACCGATGGTTGATCAGGCCGCGATGGCGGCTAGCGCCTATCTGAGGCACTGGCTGGAACCCGGCTGAGGCCGCGTCAGGAACACATCTTTTTGATAATCGGGCGACAGGTGTTATGTTATAACATTCTCTAGCCTGAGTAGGATGCGTCATGCCCCTTTGTCCCCGTCTCATCATCGGCTGCCTGCTGGTACCCGGCCTTACATTTGCTACTAACACAGTGGCCGAGCAGTCGCTACCCGCACACGTACACGGCAGTGCAACCCTGGAACTCGCGGTTGAGCAGGAATCCGTAGAGCTGGTATTCACTTCGCCGGCCATGAACATTATCGGCTTCGAGCATGCGCCGAAGAGCGAGGCACAACGGGCCGAGCTTGACCAGGCGCTGGCCTGGCTCGAAGCAAATCCCGTCGTCACGATTGCCGGCTGCTCTCTCGTCGAAGCCAGCGCGCGCTCGACCATTGAGCGTGCACGCCACGACGACGGAAAGAAGGCGCATCTTGAGGAACACGAACACGAACACGAACACGAACACGAACACGAACACGAACACGAACACGAACACGAACACCAACACGAAGCCGGGCACGAAGAACGGCAAGAAGAAGGACACGAAGAACGGCACGACGAAAACCATCACGAAGACCATGAAGACCGTTCTGGCGGTGGCGTCCGGCACAGCGAAATCACGGTAAGCCAGGCGCTGACCTGCAACGGGTCAGACCGCGGCGCGGGGGTTGAGACTCCGCTGTTTTTGCGTTTTCCTGGCGTCGCCGAAGTGGCTGTCGCCTGGGTTACGGAGACTACCCAGGGCGGGGAGCGGTTGAGCCCGAAGAACAGCAGCTTTACGCTCGATTGAGCGATAGGGGCCAGGCCGGGGCGCGTGGCCTCGGCCTAGTACGCTTCCTGATAGGGCTCGACCAGAACCGCGTCCATGACATACGAGGCATCGGCAACGTCGTTACTGACCTTGTCAGTGTGAAGTACACCCTGTATCCAGAACGGATGATAGAGCGCATCGGGATTGTAGCCGGGCGCGTAGGTGACATGGATAATCTGGTTGGGCGGCGGTGCCGGCACATGGATGCAGGCACCGAAGTAGGGGACCAGGAAGAACTCGGTGATCTTCTGATCATCATTGACCTGCAGGGGCACGATGAAGCCCGGAATGCGAAGAGGTGTTCCGTCCAGTTCAGGCCTGATGTTCCCTTCCATTATTTCTTCAGGCAGCGTAACGGGCTCGTTACCCTCATGGTCGGCGACCGGCATGTTTTCAAGGAGAGCCAGATCCTCCGGGGGCATCAGCTCGGTCCAGTCCAGCTCTTGCCACTCGGTCGCCAGCCCGGCCACAGGGAGCAGGCAGAGCAGCGTACTGATGGCCAGCACTCTGATGAACATGACTTATTTCTCCTTGATGGACCGTTCCAGGCCAAAGACTATAGCAGCAAACCCGCATGAACGAAGGATCGGCGATGAGTATCAGTTCAGCATGGCAGGGCCCGAGGTCCGCACCAATTTCAGGTGGCCTCAGGTTAGAGTCAGCGGGTAAGAGCGGGCGAAGTTGCGAGAGTTCCCGCGATGGGTCTGCATGTGACTCTCAGGTCGAACAGGGGCGGGCCTATGCCATTGCCTGAACCGGTATTGCAGCTTCAGGATCTGTACTTCGGATGGCCCGGAGGTTCCGACCGATGGCACGTTCCGGAACTGAGCATTAAGCGGGGGGAACACTGTTTTCTGCACGGTCCCAGCGGTTGTGGCAAAAGTACCTTGCTTGCGCTTCTGGCCGGCATGATAAAGCCCCAGGCGGGCAGCGTCACAATGCTGGGGAGCCAGGTCTCGTCTTTTGCCGGACGTCGGCGCGACCGATTCCGGGCCGATCATATGGGCATCATTTTCCAGCAGTTCAACCTTGTTCCCTATCTCAATGCCCTTGAGAATGTGCTGCTGACCTGCCGTTTTTCACGATTGCGGCGCGAAAAGCTCGCCCTTCCTCTTCACGCTGCCGGATGCGACGCACTGCGCGCGCTGGGTTTGCCAGAAAACCGCTGGCGGGCTCCGGTCGGTGCACTCAGCGTTGGTCAGCAACAGAGAGTCGCGGCGGCCCGGGCATTGCTCGGCGGACCGGAAATTATTCTCGCGGATGAGCCTACTTCGGCGCTCGACGCCCACAACCGCGACCGGTTTGTGGAAGTGCTTATTCAACAGGCCCGTGACCACCAAAGCACGGTACTGTTCGTCAGCCATGACCGGGACCTTTCCGGGCATTTTTCCCACAGCCTTGAAATCGGGCAGTGGCGGGAGGCGGGCGTATGATGGCGGCAACGCTTTTCAGGCTAACGGTTGCCAGCGTATGGCACCGGCGTGGGACGCTTTCCCTGGTGGTGCTTACCTTAACCCTGAGTGTCAGCCTGCTGCTCGGCGTGCAGTACGTGCGTTCGGAGGTCAAGCAGTCTTTCGTCAATACGGTTTCCGGCACCGACCTGATCGTTGGCGCACGCAGCGGGCCTCTCAACCTGTTGCTTTATTCCGTCTTCCATATCGGCAACCCGACGAATAACATCAGTTGGCCTACCTACCAGGCTATCGCGTCGGATCCGGCGGTTGAATGGACTGTGCCGCTTTCACTGGGTGACTCACACCGGGGTTACCGGGTGATCGGCACTACAACCGATTTTTTTCAGTACTTTCAGCATGGCCGGAGTCAGATGCTAGCCTTCGATCAGGGCGAGCCTTTTTCCGATTTGTTCGAAGCGGTCATAGGCGCCAGTGTGGCGGACGCGCTGGGCTACGCCTATGGGCAAGAAATCGTCCTGGCCCACGGTACCGGTAGCGTCAGCTTCGTAAAACATGATGACAAACCGTTCGAGGTGGTCGGTGTGCTTGCGCCAACCGGCACGCCGGTGGATAACGCCGTGCTGGTCAGCCTGGAAGCTATCGAGGCGATTCACCTGGGCTGGCAGGGCGGCGTTCCAGCGCCCGGCAGGCGGGTAACGGCAGCGCAGGCGCGGGAGCAGAATCTTGAGCCGAAAGCCATCACCGCGGCGCTGGTCGGGGTCGAGCGGAAGGTGGCAACCTTTCAGTTACAGCGCAAATGGAATCAGTGGTCGCCGGAACCGTTGAGCGCGATCCTGCCCGGGGTCGCGCTGTCGGAGCTGTGGCGATTGCTGTCGGGGTTCGAGGCAGCGCTGTTGGCGATAACTGCTTTCGTAGTGGTGATCAGCCTGGTGGGCATGGTCGCAGTGCTGCTAACCGCTCAGGCCCAACGCTCCCGGGAGATGGCGATACTCCGCGCCTGCGGTGCGTCGCCGTTACTGCTGGCATTGTTGTTCAGCTGTGAGGCCCTACTGATCGCATTGTGCAGCATCGCGCTGGCTTTGGTTGTCGGATTCTCTGGCCTGGCCTTTGTCATGCCCGTGCTGGGCGATACCCTGGGGTTGCATCTTGAGCTGCGACCCCTGGCGCCGACCGAATGGTACCTTCTCGCACTGGTTCCGCTAGCGGCCCTGGTAGTGTCCTGGATTCCGGCCTGGCGTGCCTACCGAAAGAGCCTGGCCGAGGGCCTGACGCCGCGCGAATAAGTGAGACGTGGACGTGCGGGCCACTCAGCTTTTGAAAAAACTCACCTTGGTCGTGAGTGAGTCAGCCAGCTGCGCAAGTTTGCGGCTTGATTCAGCCACTTGGTCGGATCCGGCTGCAGTTTCTACCGTGGCCTCATGAATCCGGTTGATGTTCTGGTTAACCTCTTCGGCAACGCTGCTCTGTTGCTCAGCGGCGCTGGCGATCTGGGCGTTCATGTCATTGATGGCACCTACCTCGGTGCGTATCTTGCCGAGTGCTGTTTCAGCCAACTGTGTCTGATCAACCGTTTTCTGCGCCAGCTTGCGGCTGTCCTGCATGACTTTGGCAGCCTGCCCTGCGCCCTGCTGCAGTTTGCCGATCATGTCCTGAATTTCCCGGGTTGAGTCCTGAGTCCGGGTAGCCAGCGACCTGACTTCATCAGCCACCACAGCGAAACCACGGCCATGGCCGCCGGCGCGGGCTGCCTCAATCGCGGCATTAAGTGCCAGCAGGTTGGTCTGCTCAGCGATGGCGTTAATGACTTCAATGATCTTCTCGATACTGCCGCTATCCTCGGAGACCTGCTGGACCGTCTCGGATGCGCTTTCCAGTGTCGCCGCGAGGTTGTGGATAGCACTGACTGTTTCCTCCACAACCCGGTAGCCTGTCCCCACCTCGGAGTCCGCATTTTTGGCGGCTGTGGCCGCGCCGCTGGCGTAGCTGGCCACTTCCCCGACCGTCGCCGCCATCTCATTGATGGCAGTGGCCATCTGTTCGGCTTCACTGGTCTGCAACTGGATCTGGTTGCTGTTACGTGCCGACGTCGAAAGAAGCTGGGCTGAGGCCTGGCTCAGTTCGTCCGCCGAGCTACGGACCTCGGCGATCGTCGCTGTCAGGCGGCAGAGAGTTTCCTTCAAAGCGCCCATTACACTGTCGGGAAAGCGCGTTGTGATGCGATGGCTGAGTTCGCCACGGGCAAGACCCCGGATAATCTCGGCAACTTCCTGAGGCTCGGCCCCAAGTATTGCCTTGAGGTTGCGAATGATCAGGGTCGCTATGATCATCGCAAGCACAATGGCGACCAGTGTCACCGAGAGGATAAGCCATTCGAAGTTACTGGCGGTCGCGCGAACGGCAGCGAGATCTGAAGCAATGATCTCTTCCTGATAGTCGATAAACGCGTTGATATTCCTGAGCCATTCGGAATAAGCGGGAGAAGCCTGCTCCAGCAGGAATTCACGGGCGGATTCGAGGTCGGCTGCTCTGCGGAGCCGGATCAGGCTGTCTGTCAGGGCCAGTGTGCGGGCCTCGGTGGCCTTTATCTCGTCCAGCAGCGCCCGTTCTGCAGGCTCTGCATCACCGGCGGTAAAAAGGGCGTCCATGGGTTTGGCCGACTCGCGGTAGAACGCCGCAAGCCGGTTTACATCGCCAAGGTGCTGTTCCAGTGCAGCCGTGTCCCGAACAAGAACGGCATCGCGAATTGCTATTGCCCGGTCGTGCACACTGCCGCGAAAGTTGATGGCGTAGCGCTGCTTGAGGGCAGCCCCCTCACTGACGCTGGTAAGTGTCGAGTCAATGAAACCAACCCGCTCCATGCCGGTGATTGTAATCAGGATCATCAGGGCAAGTATGAGCCCGAAGCCCAGGCCAAGACGCTGAGCAATGCTGAGTTGAGAAGACATAGTGCGAGTCCGGTGTCGGCCATGGGCCAGGGGGAAGCCTAAGCGTAGACGGAATCCGGAACCTTGCACCGGTCCCTGGGCCGGCTTTTCCTATTTTTCTAAATATTTAACACTCGATGTAGCGGTAGCCGAAAAGGCCGGCCGCAGGTCGAAAATGGAGCCGTTCGGCTGAACGTTTGCCGCGGTGGTGACGACGAGGTAACAAAACGCTTCACGTTGCTCAACACGTATATGATGGGAAGCATTCGCTATTGAGCATGACCGGTCCTTGATCAACTTGGACGGGTTGTGGGCCAAGGGGAGGCTTGTTTTGAATTCCGGACCAGGCAGTCGTAAAAGCAAGCTCCGGTTCAGCCTGGTCTGGGCGCTAATGTTCGGAGTGGCTGCGCCGCTGGCCCAGCCGGTAGACGGTAAGTCGAACCGGTCCTGTAGCCTTGATGATCTGGAGCAGGAAATGCTCGATCGCGTCAACCAGGCACGATCCCAGCCGCGTCAATGCGGCGGTGAGTCATTCGACGAGGCTCAACCATTAACCTGGAACTGTCGTCTGGAGGCCGCTGCGCGGGCCCATACTGAGGCTATGGTCGAGCAGGCGTTCTTTGGCCATACCGGCCCGGACGGAAAGCAGGTAACGGACCGCGTTGATAAGGCGGGATATAGCTGGCGCTCCGTGGGCGAGAACATAGCGGCGGGCCAGGAAACGGTCGGGCAGGTGGTCGAAGGCTGGTTACAGAGCCCGGGACACTGTCGCAACATCATGAAGCCCGGATTCGAGGAGATGGGCGCCGCGCGGTCCGCCAATCGCGGCGGCCCCTATGATCCTTACTGGACCCAGGTTTTCGCCCGCCCGCGCCAGGGAGCGCGTAGCCCCAATGATTAAGGGCTCACTTAGGACGCTGGCGAGCTGGCGACTTGCCCGGGTTCTGAGGGCCACTCCTGCGGGTTCTGAGTGCCGTTCCTGCGAGTTCTGAGTGCCATTCCTGATAGCTGGACCAGCCGAATGGGGCGCTAGCGACTGGCGTTGGCGTAGCCGGGGCAGGCTTCATCCGGACGGGCGGCCTGTTTTAACTGATTCTGGAGTGCAGTAAGCTCAAGCAGCTCTACCTGTCGTCCATTGAGTCTGATCAGTTCCTGCTTTTGCAGGCGGGTGAAGACCCGACTTACAGTCTCAACCGCAAGGCCCAGGAAATTGGCAATGTCGCCTCTTGGCATGGGCAGGCGGAAACTGGTGGGTGACAGCTTTCGGCGGGCGTGACGGGACGACAGCGTCAGCAGGAGCGAAACGATGCGCTCGTCTGCCGTGTTCTTGCTCAGCAGCATGCCCAGCTCTTCAGCACCGGTAATCTCCCGGCTCATCAGTTTGAACAGGTGATGCTGCAGGTCCGGCAGCTCCCGGGCAAGCCCCTCAAGTGTCGGAAAGGGAATTTCGCAGATCGACGAGCGTTCGAGCGCAACAGCTGTACACGAGTGGCTACCGCGTACACCATCGAGACCGAATATTTCCCCTGGCAGGTAGAATCCCAGAATTTTTTCGTCGCCGCGCTCGCTCGCCATGGAGGTTTTCACAGCCCCGCTACGGACCACGTAACAGGACGAAAAAGCCCCGTTCTGCTCAAACACCTTACGGCCGCGTTCATAGGGTGCGTCGCGTTTCACCACGGCTTCCAGCTTCGGCATATCCGGTGTGTTCAGGGCAAGCGGCAGGCAAAGCTTGCTCAGGCTGCAGCGATCACAACCTGTGCACTCGGGCAGAGCAGGCCGGATAGGAATTGCGTCCATAGTTCACACCTTCTTGAATCTAACGTCGCCTGCTCTAGGACCTTAAGAACGGCTTTCATGACACAGAGGATAGGATACCCCGCCTGAGCTTGAAAGGAGGAACTCTACTTATTGGACTGAGTGTGAGGTCGAACAGCACCGCACCCATGCGTTACCCATGCGTTACCCATCGTATCGCCAGCGAGCTTGCGTCCGCGCCACAACTCAGAGTCAGCGAGTAGGGGCAGATTGTTTCACGGCGCTGTGATGCTTGTATAAATAGCTTTGTAAACTATACTTTGCGGCCCGGTTAACAAGGATGACAACCATGGCTGCAAACCTGCCTCACTTTCGGTCGATACCCCCGGTTTTTGTTATTTTTTTTCTGATCGGCCTTGTGTTTGCCCCGTTGGCGCAAACCAGAGCTCAACCGCCGGGGCTCATGCTGGCTAATGTTTATGCCGATCAGGACGACCTTGAGGCGTACTGGGTCAGCGAAAAGCTGGACGGCGTGCGTGCTTACTGGGACGGCGCACAGTTCCTCTCGCGTCAGGGTAACAGGTTTCATGCCCCGGCCTGGTTCAGCTCTGGCTTCCCGGAAGTCCCGCTGGATGGTGAACTCTGGATGGGGCGGGGCACGTTCGAGAAGCTTATGGGAGCGGTGCGTCAGCAGGAGCCGGACGATGCGCTTTGGCAAAGGGTCAGGTTCATGGTCTTCGACATGCCGGAAGCGAGAGGCAACTTTGATCAGCGGCTTGGCACGCTCAGGCGCTTGCTGGCTACGCCGCCGTCGCCGTACATTGAAGTGGTCAGGCAGTTTCGGCTTGCGACGAGAGCGCAGCTGCAGAGCAAACTCGATTCGGTCGTGGACGGCGGCGGCGAAGGGCTCATGCTGCACCGGGGCGATTCGCTCTACCGGGCGGCACGCACGGACGACCTGCTGAAGGTGAAAACCCATGACGATGCCGAAGCGCGCGTGCTGGAGCACTTGCCCGGGCAGGGCAAATACGCCGGCCTGCTTGGCTCGCTGGTGGTGCAGACCCCGGCAGGGCTGAGTTTCCGGCTCGGAACCGGTTTTACCGACGCCCAGCGGCGCACGCCGCCGCCCGTGGGTAGCCTGGTGACCTATAAATTCTTTGGCAAGACCCGTAACGGGATCCCCCGCTTTGCCAGTTTCCTGAGAGTCAGGCAGGAGGTTAAGGGTATTAGCCAGCACTGACTCCAAGCCGCAATAAAAGCGTCAAGTTAACGCAATCTCTTCGCAACAGGATGGCCCTATCTTGAGGGCAGCCAGGCGTTTCGAACCTGGCCCATCCCTAGGAGAGAGACATGGACACGACCACCCCAAACTCACGCTCAACATCGAACGAAAAAAACGAGCCGGCTATGATCGGTCGCCGCAGCCTCATGCGCAACAGCGTGCTGGGCGCCGCAGGCCTCGCCTTTGGTGGCCTGATTGGCCGTACCGCAAGCGCGGCCAGTCTGCCTTTCAGTCCGGATTATGGCCCACTGATGCCCGCCATGGACGAGTCTACCGGACTCTATCTCATCAGCCTGCCTGAAGGGTTCCGCTACAAAACCTTCGGCTGGACCGGCGACCTGATGGCCGATGGAACTCAAACGCCTAGTGCACACGATGGTATGGGCGTAGTCGCGGCCAAAGGCAATACAGTGACCATGATCCGCAACCACGAGAAACGGGGCCAGGGGGCAGCATGGTCGCGGCTGGCTTATGACTCGACCGCCATCGGTGGCACGACCAACCTGACCTTCGACACCTATCGTGGTGAGTGGGGTGAATCGTTCGCTTCACTTTCGGGCACTTCTACCAACTGTGCCGGCGGTCTGACCCCCTGGGGCAGCTGGCTCACATGCGAAGAAACGACAGCCGGGCCGGAGACTAACGACGCAGCGAAGACCCACGGCTGGATATTCGAAGTACCGGCTTACGGGCGCGCCTCAGCAGAGCCGCTGAAGGCCATGGGCCGTTTCGTGCATGAAGCCGTCGCTGTTGATCCTGCGACTGGCATCGTCTACGAGACAGAAGACCGCGGCACCTCTGGCTTCTATCGGTTCATCCCGAACGACTACGGCAAGCTCCAGAATGGCGGCAAGCTGCAGATGCTGCGCGTGCTCGAGGGCGACAACGTCAACCTGTCAGCCGGCTATGCCAACGACACAACCTGGACCGTGGACTGGGTCGATATCGAAGATCCGGAAAGGGCCCACGAACCTGGCACGACGAATTCGCTGGGTGTCTTCAAGCAGGGCTGGGCCCAGGGCGGCGCTCGCCTGTCAAGGGGCGAGGGTTGCTGGTACGACGGCGGCTACATTTACTTCGTTTCCACCTCTGGAGGCAGCGCTGGCCAGGGCCAGATCTTCGAGTACGAGCCACGCAGTGAAAAGCTTCGTCTGGTCTTCGAAAGCCCCAGCGCCGCTGTTCTCAACTCGCCTGACAATATTGCGGTGAGCCCGCGCGGCGGCATCATTCTGTGCGAAGACGGCAGTCGCCCCAAGCAGATGCTCCACGGCCTGACCCGCGATGGCCAGATTTTCCCTTTTGCCGAGAACAATGTGGTGCTTAACGGGGAGAAAAACGGATTAATTGGCAATTACACCGGCAGGGAGTGGTGTGGTGCCACATTCTACAACCAGTGGCTGTTCGTCAATATCCAGACCCCGGGGATCACTTTCGCAATCACCGGCCCCTGGGATAACGGCTCGCTTTAACCGCCGTTCCCCAGTCAGAACCACGACCATTAAAGACAATTATGGCAGCGGCAACCGCCGCTCGCCCCATTCTGGAAAGGAAACGGAAATGACAAAGTGGATTGCAGTACTTGCGCTGGTATTGATCCCGGCCGTAGGGTCGGCCGCCATAAGCTACAACGGCAGTCTCGACAGCGGAGCGGTTCAGACCGGCTCGTTGGAGACTGAAAGCGGCTGGGCACAGGCCAACGGAAACGACGTGGACTTCTGGTCTTTCTCGGGCAATGCCGGCGAAAGCGTAAGCTTCATCGCGGAAAGCGAATCGACCGACGTTGCTTTTTCACTGTTTACGGGCGAACCGGACGCGTTCAGCCAGCCGTTCTTCTTCAGTAACGATAGCGACTGGGACCTGTTCAGCCTGGTGACGCTGTCGTCTACCCTGGGTAATGAGTACCTCCTGGATTTCATCCTGCCTGCCTCGGGCATGTTCACGCTGGCAATCGGCGGCGAAGTGCCGGACTTCCTGGCCTATGGAACAGGACCTTTTGGCTATTCCTTGCAAATGCTCAGTCAGGCTGCCTCTGTGCCGCTGCCGGGCGCGGCCTGGCTGATGCTGGCCGGCCTGGCCGGACTGGTGATGTCTGGCAAGCGCCGTGCAAGTTAGCGAGCGCTGATCCAGGAGCAAGGCCGGGGCAATGCCCCGGCCTTTTTCGTTGTGCAGTTACCCATCATTCCAGCTCGTCCCTGACTATCCCGGGCAGCACCACGGCGCGGCTCCTCTACTTTATCCTGCCTTATAACTCTGCCCGGTCATCGTCCATGTCTGAAGGGCTGAAAGGCGGCTCCAAGGCCCGGCCATAATAGTGCTGCCGTGCAGCTTGGCACATCCGGGCTCTGCGCAGAGAGAGTTAAACCGCTGGCCTGACTGAATCTGTTGCCGCCAGAGATAATTGAGTTAACCGGGTTTATTAATGGCTAGGCTGAAGCGTCAACAGTGCGCTTGAACAACAGGTTATTACAGGGTGCCTGGTTGTGTGGCGCCTGGTCACACAGCATCTGCGCTAAACCAGTGCAGAAAGCAGCCAGGGCTGTAAATTGTGCTGTGAAACCAGCGCTAGTGCGGCACCGATGATGGCACCGGCGGCGACGTCGCTTGGGTAATGCAGGCCCAACACAACACGTGACGCCATCACGCTCAGGGTGAAGGGGATCAGGGCCAGGCCCAGTGCAGGGTAATTGCTATAGATGACAAGCGAAAAGCAGACTGCGTGGAGGGTATGCCCCGAGGGAAAGCTGTAGCGGTCCAGTGGCGGTACGGCGCAGTGAATCGTCGGGAAGGAGATGAAAGGGCGCTCTCGGCTCAATCTCCGTTTCAGAAGTTTGTAGAGGAGCGTGCAGCACAGTCCGGTTAGCGTGCACTGCAGTGCGACCAGGGCCCCGTCGAGCGGATCAGCCAGCGGCATGCCCAGGATCAGCAGGTACCAGATCCAGCCGTCTCCGAGTTTGCTGACAGTCGAGAAGTAGCTCCTCAGCGGGCGGTAGCGCAGGCTACGATTGATCCGGCTACAGACCTGATACTCATGATGATCAACCCACTCAAAGAGGCGGGTAGCTCTGTCTGGCGGCATCTTCGGCAACCTCTGGCGGTGCGTTTGGGATCAGAACCAGGAACTGTTCCACCAATCGGTTCCAGCTCAGGCTCAATGCTTCAAGTCGTGCAGCTTTGCCCATGCGGGAGCGGAGGGAAGGTCGATCGGCAAGACGAAGCGCGGCTCGCGTGAAAGCTTCATCGTCGTCCAGGGGGACAGTCAGCCCGGATACGCTATCGTCGATGTGTTCAGCCGCAGCACCATCGTCATAAGCGACCACCGGTAGACCGCTGGCCATGGCTTCGATGACAACATTGCCGAAGGTGTCGGTTTTGCTGGGGAAGAGCAGCAGATCTCCGCTGGCATAATGTTGGGCCAGTCGGGTGCCGGTTTGCATGCCGCAAAATATGTAATCGGGATAGCGCTGGGCCAAACCCGCCCTTAGGGGGCCGTCCCCGACAAGCACAAGGCGGGCCCTGGGGTGAATGGCGAGCAGCCTGTCAAAGGTTGCGCTGACCTGCCGCAGATTTTTCTCGGCGGCCAGGCGCCCCACATACAGAACGGCGAGCTCTTCTTCTCCAACGCCCCAGGCTTGCCGTAAAGTCGGGTCGCGCGACTCCGGGCTGAATTGTCCACAATCGACACCGCGGCTCCACACGGCGGTTTGCGGTATGCCCAGGGACAACAGGTGCTCCTGCATACGTTGAGTCGGCACCAGGGTTAGGGCGGCGCGATTGTGGAACAGCCGCAGGTAGAGCGTTATGAATCGCTGCATGAAGCCCAGGCCGTAGTAACGGCTGTAGGTCTGGAAGTTCGTATGGAAGCCCGCGCAGACGGGTATTGCCAGTTTTCTTGCGGCCCGCTGAGCGGACCAGCCGAGGGGACCCTGGGTAGCGACGTAGACCTGGTCTGGGCGGCTCTGTGCCCAGCTTGTGCGCAAAAGCGTAGCTGAGGGCCAGCCGATCTGAAGCTCGCGATAGCGGGGCAACGGCACGCCTCTCACCCTGATTTCCTGAAAGCTGTCCGCATGTTCGCCCGCATCGAAGATGCGTGAGACGTCCCCGGTAGGCACTGGTCGAACCAGGGTTACCGTATGTCCGGCAGAGAGTAGTCCGTGGCAGAGGTAACCAAGGGTGTTGGCGACGCCGTTAACGTCTGGTGCGAATGTTTCGGTGACGATGGCGATATGCCGTCGCTGAAGTTTTTGTGGGGCTGGCACGTGAAAGTCTGGAAGTTTCATACCCCCAATCTGTCGTACGCCCATGACATCAATACGACAGAGAGATGACGTTTCGATGTCCGCCGAGGGCCTGTGTGACCGTTGCATCCGGTCCCAGATGTGGCATTCTAGCCGCCTTCATGGGCAACCGGCCAACGGGTCAGTGGCGCTCATTCCCGACGTTGCGAGGCTAGACATGTCACTGCGTTTCCCGGATCGCGTCAAGTTCGCCATTGAACGCCAGTTCGTCAAGGGCGCCGGTTTCCAGCTGCTGGTCGTGATGGTCGCCATCGGCTTGATCTCGGTCGTCGGCGGACTCCTTGTGGCACCGACCGGCGAACCTTTTGACGACCTGGGCACGGCGATCTGGTGGGCCTTCCTGCGACTCACGGATCCTGGCTATCTGGGCGACGACGAGGGCAGCTGGCGAAGGTTTGTCTCTACGCTTCTGACTGTCAGCGGCTATGTTGTCTTTCTGGGTGCCCTGGTCGCCATCATGACCCGCAAACTGATCGCGATCATGGACGCGCTGGAGCGCGGACTGACGCCGGTTGCGTTCCAGCACCACATTGTTGTTCTGGGCTGGAATAGCCGGACACTGCCGCTGCTGCGAGAACTGTTGGGTTCGACCGGCCGGGTCAGGCGGTTTCTGGAACGGAACGATGCGCGGCGTTTACGTCTTGTGGTGTTGTCCGAGAAAGCGTCCGCATCCCAGCGACTTGAGCTGAAGGCCGAGCCCGGCATTGGCGCCAAGGAAAAACAGGTGGTGTTGCGCTCCGGGCTCGCCATTCAGCCCGATGCCTTGCATCGGGTAGCCTGCCTCGACGCCGCAGCAGTGATTCTGCCCAGTAGCTCCCAGGGTCCCGACAGCCTGGTGACATCTGACGTGGAGACCGTCAAGGCGTTACTTTCGATTGCGGCGCAGGCGCGGCTGAATGCCGCGACACTGCCCTTGGTTGTGGCTGAGATCCAGGATATGCGCAAACGCTCGGTGGTAGAGCGCGCATACCCAGGCGCGGTTGAGGTGATCGCCGGCGACGCCACTATCAGCCGCCTGCTCACCCAGAATATTCTGCATCCCGGCTTGTCCGAGGTCTTCAATGAGCTTTTGACCGGATCAAAAGGTAATGCCATCTATGTGCGATCCGGAGACATTCTGCCGGGCGCCGACCTGCAGACATTGTCCTCCCGTTGTCCGCGAGCCATCGTCATGGGGCTGTTGCGACCCGAGTCAGGCGGCTGGAAACCCATGCTGCTTGCGGATTCCAAAACACAGATACAGAAAAAGGATTGCGTGGTCCTGATAGCGCGCACTTATGCCGATACACAGCCCGATTTGCGGGTTCAGCCCCGGCCCACTGTTAGTCGCCGGGCGCTTGAGACGAGCGCGCCTTTGAAAGGCCTGCGCGCATCCCGGGTGCTGGTACTGGGCTGGAACTCACGGGTTCCGTCCTTGATGTCAGAGTTTTCCAGCTACACGCGGCGCCGGTTTGAGGTAGATATCGTGTCGGTTATTCCGGCCATGACGCGAGACCAGGAAATTCGCGAATACGCTGACTCTGAAATCACGGCGGTGTGCCGCCACATTGAAGCCGACTACCGCATTGCTGCCGAGCTCAGACGGCTGGAGCCGCAACATTACGACAGTATTCTGCTTCTGAGCAGCGACCGGCTGGCGTCAGGTGAGGAAGCCGATGCCCGAACCATGATGGGCTACCTGCAGCTGGACGACCTATTGGCAGAAGGCTTCCTGGTCGAGGGAGACGCGGCTGAAAATAAGACCCGGCCACAGCTGATAATGGAACTCTGCGACCCCGACAACGAGTCACTGCTAACCGTCCAGCAGAGTGAAATGCTGGTCAGTCCGCTGATTATCAGCCACGTTCTGGCCCAGGTAGCTCTGCGGCGGGAGTTTCGGGTGGTTTTCGATGAGCTCTTCACCGTGGGGGGCGCAGAAATCATGTTCCGCGACCAGGGGAGCTACGCGCTCGATCAAGACGCCGACTTTCAGGCGTTTGAGCACGCGGCGGCCCGCCAGGGAGAGATCGGGCTGGGCGTTTACCGGTGCGTGCCTGATGCTGACGGGCAGCGCTTACAACTCAACCCTGATCGCAGCATGCCTCTGGCGCTCGCAGAGGGGGACCAGCTGCTGGTACTCGGTATCAGCTAATGCCTACGCCAGCCATTTCCAGCCGGCCGCGTGCTTTCTCAAGCGATCACTCGCGGGTGCCGATTCCGGACAAGATCCGGAAAACTTCTCGCTAACAGTCCGTTACAGTAAAAGATTAGCTTGCGCCGCATAATGCTTCTATAACGGTCTATCATTCAACGGCCCGCGACTCCAGGACCCCTGTTCAAGTCTGTTCACTGCAGCCGAAGCTCTCCTGTGCTGGCGCTGAAGTGAGCCTCCGATATGGGTTCCTGGTGCTATCGCGCGCCCGAAGTATTTGCCTATCAGAACGAGCCGGCCTCGGCTCCCGAAAACGAGTAAGTCATGCGTAAGACTGGCCCTGTTACCCAGCGCGAAGTTCCGGTGAATGCCAAAGATCTACTGATCTCAACTACCTCGGCCAAAGGCGTCATTCGATACGTCAACGAGGACTTCATGCGCATCAGCGGCTACTCCCGGGAAGAACTTGAGGGGCAGGCCCATAATCTGGTGCGCCACCCCGATGTTCCCGCGTCTGTATTCAAGGCCATGTGGGACACCCTCAATGCTGGCCGTCCATGGATGGGGGTTGTCAAAAACCGCGCCAAAAACGGAGATTTCTACTGGGTCAGCGCCTACGTAACCCCCATTGTTGAAAATGGCAAAATTGTCGGGCACGAATCTGTAAGGGTGAGTGCTACGCCTGAGCAGATTCAGCGTGCTGAGCGGATCTACCGTGCACTGAATGGAGACGGCAGACTGGACCAGAAACGCCGACTATTGTCCCGACTCGGTGCCGCCGCACCCTTAGTCGCCCTCGGTTTACTGGGCGCATGCCTGAGCCTGTTGGATACTCCGAAAGCTCTGTCCCTGGCGGTTTTGGTCATGGGCACGCTGGCAGCCTGTGGGTGGGCTGCCCGCAAACACGCAGGCCTTCTCGACCATTTTCTAAGCCTCAGGCCCGATGCTTTCAAGGACGACCTGGTCGGTCGGATGTACTCCGACGGCGGCCCACGTGAACGCCAACTGGAACTGATGATCCGTAGCGAAGAGGCACGCCTGCGAACGGCGATGACCCGCACCGAAGACCTGGCTGAGCGACTCACATCCCGCGCCGCTCACAGCCATCATCTGGCCCAGTCCGGCGCCCAGAGAATAGCCGAGCAACGGGGTGAAACTGAGCAGACAGCGTCTGCGATCAACGAAATGGCCGCTTCGGTTCAAGAGGTTAACGAGGCACTGCGTCGCAGCGCCGATGACGTTGAAGCGGCCAACGGAGCGGTACGTTCAAGTGCAGGCCTGTCCGCGAAGAGCCGATTGACTATCGAGCGGCTCGCCACCAGTGTCGAGGACGTCAGTACCGTCGTTGCCGGGCTGGGTCAGGCGACAGAAGAGATTGGTTCGGCGACCCGGCTGATCGGCGATATCGCTGAACAGACTAATCTGCTGGCCCTCAACGCCGCCATTGAAGCCGCGCGCGCGGGGCAGGAAGGTCGCGGTTTTGCGGTAGTGGCAGACGAGGTCCGGCAATTGGCCAACCGTACCCAGGCCGCGACCAAGCAGATCCACGACATCATTGCCAACTTCCGTAAGCGGGTGGATGAGGCCTTGGGCGCTGCGGAGAGCAGCCGGGATGTCGCCCAGGACAGCCTGGAGCATGTTCGCGAAACCGAAGGGAATCTGCAGTCTATCGCCAATACCATGGCGTCACTCGCTGCCCAAACGGTACAGATGGCTTCAGCGGTGGATCAACAGAGTGCGGTCGCAGAGCAGATAAACCAGCAGGTCACCCGCATTGCACATCTGGCCGATGAAACCACCGAGGAATCCAGAACTGCAGCGTCTGTCAGTGCCGAGCTGGAGGGCATGGCCGAAGAACTGTATCAGCTGATTGACCGGTTCGTGGAAAAGACGGGGCGCGTGGCTTAGGCATCATTTTCCTTGTGTTCGGCAAGCCAGGGTGGGGCACAGCTGCCTGCCGGCATTAAAAGCGGTAGGCTGGAAGGCTGAATCAGACGCAAATCGCTTCGTAAGGGCACAGTTCGTGGATCTCACTTTTCTGGGTACTTCTGCCGGGACCCCGACCAAGGTTAGGAATGTGACCGCGCTGGCGCTGCAGCATGGGAACTCCCGCGGGTGGTATCTGATCGATTGCGGAGAGGGCACCCAGCACCAGATACTGCGCACCCGCCATTCGCTCGTGCGGTTAAGGGCAATATTCATAACCCATGTGCACGGCGACCATTGCTATGGCTTGCCGGGGCTGCTCGCGAGCGCTTCCATGGCGGGCCGCAAAGAGAAACTCTATATCGTCGCCCCCGGGCCAATCAAAACCATGATTGAAGCGGTCCTGTTGGCCTCGGACACCAGGCTTGACTACGAGCTGGCGTTTATCGACGTCGGGGCGTTGGGTTTCAGGTGGGAGGATCAGGCTGTGCGGGTGACGACGGTTCCTCTCTCCCACCGGGTGCCCTGTTATGCCTATGTCTTCACCGAGAACGACGTACCGAAGCAGCTGCTGACTGATCGGCTGGAGGAAAGTGGCGTGGAAGCCGGGCCAGTATGGGGGCGGTTACAGAAGGGTGAGAACGTCACGCTGGAAGATGGACGGCTGATCCTTAGCGACGAGTACACGGCCATCCGGCGACGGCCCCGCAGAGTGGTAGTCGGTGGTGACAATGATAATCCGGATCTGCTACGAGAAGCCTGTGCCGAGGCACAGCTGCTGGTCCACGAAGCTACCTATACCCAGGAGGTCGCTGACCGGGTAGGGCCTGCGCCCCAGCATAGCAGTGCAGCCCTGGTGGCCCGCTTTGCCGAGTCGGTCGGGCTCCCCCACCTGGTCTTGACCCACTTCAGTTCCCGCTACCAGATGATGAGCGCCGGTGGCCCGCAGGTGAGCGAAATAGCGGTGGAGGCCAGGCGCTATTACCGCGGTAATCTGCACTTGGCTGAAGACTTCGCTACTTATTTCCTCAACACGGACATGAGCCTGAATGCACCCGCAATGGTTGGGTCGGGTTCTTTCCGCAGTTAAACGAAGCCCAGCATCTGCCAGGCGATGGGCAGCCAAACTGCGGTAAAAACCCCGGTCAGTCCCATGCCCAGGGATGAGAACGCGCCTGCGGTAGCGCTGATCTCGAAGGCCCTGACCGTACCAATGGCGTGACCGTTTATGCCGAGCACCAGGCCTATGATGCGTTCATCCCTGATGCCCAGTCTGGGCGCTATCAGATCCACGAACAGGATGGCGACCACGCCGGTGATCAGCAGGCCGCCCATCATCAGGGAGAGCGATCCGCCAATCTGCGCAGTAATACCCACCGCTATCGGCGTTGTTACCGATTTGGGCGCGAGCGATGCCATGACCTCCGGCGAAGCGCCGAGCCAGGAAGCCAGCACCAGGGCATACACGGCGGCGAGTATTGCCGCAGGTGGAAGCGTCAGCAGTATGGGCCGCCAGAGTGCCCTGATGTGATGAAACTGCTGGTAAAGGGGAACGCCGAGCGCTACGGTCGCGGGCCCCAGCAGCCAGGTCAGCCAGGTCGAGCCGCGGCTGTAATCCTCATACTCGATCGAAAACAACCACAGAATGACCGCCACCACAACGGCCGCGACCAGTACCGGCGGGCACCAGGCGGGCGAGCCCAGGCGCCGAAACACACGTATACCTATGCTATAGGCGAGCAAGGTGAGCACCACCGCCAGCAGGGGGGATTCGAGCAGGTGATCGAGCAGTCGGTGAAAAAGGGCAGACGCTTCAGTCATGACTGTCCTGCCCGTCTTTCGGTGTAAAACGCATCATTAACAGGAAGGTTGTAAGCACGCTCAGTGCGGTCCCCAGCACCAGCGCTACCCCGACTGCCAGCCACTGCCCGTCAAACCGATCGCCCAGAAAGAAAACGCCGACGACGCCCGGCATGATCAGCACAATCAGGACCGAAATCAGGCCCTGGCTGGCAGCTGCAAGTTCATCACTGACCCGACCAGTGACGACCAGCCAAATGGTCAGTATCAGCATCCCGCCGACACCGCCACTGATGGGCCAGGCGAGCAGGAAGCGAAGAGATTCACCTAACAGCAGGAAGATCATCAGCGTCAGGAAACCGCGCAGTAGGGGCATGGGCTTCGGTCTCGTTCTTGGCGATTTTAAGGCAGCCTGGGCGAGCGGGTTTCGACCGGTGAACGGTGTTGATCCGGCCCGGTCAGCGCATGCGAACCGGATCTCAGTTTAATAGACAGGGCCCCCGCAGTGCCAGCGCGCGGTGTCGGACAACGGTTCTGACAGGGTTCGGACAATATGGCCTTAGCGTGAGGACCGGAATGCGTGAGCTCTGATTGCGTCGGGTCAGCAGGCGCTGCTTGCACTGTTATCGCTTTACGCCCTGGAGCTCGGTGGGGGTGCCGCGTTCGCCTGGCGGGTACGTTCTCGCTGCGGGGATGCCAGCACTGCGACAGGCATGGTTGGCATTGTGGGGCCTGGTCTGATGATGGGCCTGATGGTGGGTCTGATGGCGGGTCTGGTCAGGCCAACCATCAGGCAGTGATACAGCAGGCGCTTTCAAATCAAGCTGGAAAGCCGGAATCTAAACCAGCGGGCGGGTCTTGGTCTTTCCAGCCTTCTTGTGGGAGTCGCGGTAGACGAAGTAGCCAAAACCGCCGAAGAAACTCAGCATCAAAGCGACAGTGCCGATACCAGCCAGGACAACAGTGTCAACGTACATAGGTCGGTGCTCCGGTCAAAGGGGTCTTGTCTACAACTCTAGCTCCAGCCCCGGCGAAAGCTATTGACTTGGATCAAGCCAGAGCGCGTTTTTATCCCCTTTAAAGCAGTAATCGTTCTCGTGGCAATTGATGCGCTGCCTCACAGAAAAATAGCGGTAAGAGTAGGTACCTCCTTTTCGAACAGGCTGTACCCCATTGGGAGCAGTCTGTTTTTTTGTTCAAAATTTAGGATACGAAACAATGAGATGCGAGGTTGACGCCGGTGAATTGCCGGGTTTCTGTGTGCCTTTTACGCCAGCGCTTTGCCGCTTCGGGCCGCGCTTGATGAATGTCAAATATTAACCAGTCTGTAATTTATATCTTGAGCCCATGAAAGATCACCAGGATGAGCCAGGTGGCACATAGTCAGCGTCATGAGGTAAACAAGATGAAAACCAAACTCCTGCGGAATGCGATTGCGGCAGTACTTTTCGGTAGCGTTGTAATGGGCCCCGCGCAGGCGGCACATCCGGATGGTGAAGCCGTTACCTATCGGCCCGATGTGACCTTTACCCTACGCACGGACATTGCTGACGGGCGTCTCGTGTTCGTCGGTGACAAAGGCGATATCAAAGGCCAGATCAATCCGGACCTGAAAGTTGAAGAAGGTGCAGTCGTTCAGATCAACCTGGTCAACGGCGACGGAGCGATACATGACCTGGCGCTGCCAGAGTTCGGAGTGGATTCCGACAACATCAGCGGAAAAAACTCCAGTACTACCGTCGTTTTTCGCGCTGACAAGAACGGTGAGTTCAAGTACATCTGTTCACTGCCCGGGCACGTCGCTGCCGGCATGATTGGCAAGATTATCGTCGGTGACGTCAAGCCCGAGCCAAAGTCGACGGCACTCGATATCAGCAAGAACCCCATGGAAGTCGGTACCCCGGTAGGAAAACGCGGACCGCAGACCCACAAGGTCAATCTTAAGACTACAGAAGTCATTGGACAGCTTGGGGATGGGTCTACCTACAAGTATTGGACTTTTAACAACACCGTTCCGGGTCCGTTCATCCGGGTGCGGGTCGGCGATACCGTCACTGTCGACATGGCCAATGATAAAGACAGTTCCATGATCCACTCTGTGGACTTCCACGCAGTCACCGGCCCTGGCGGCGGCGCAGCGGTCACACAGGCGGCGCCGGGAACCAGCAAGAGCTTCACGTTCAAAGCGCTCAACCCGGGTCTGTACGTCTATCACTGTGCCACCCCGTCAGTTGCCCAGCATATCTCAAACGGCATGTACGGGATGATTCTGGTCGAGCCCGAGGGTGGTCTGCCGCCGGTTGATCGCGAGTTCTACGTCATGCAGGGCGAGCTATACACAGCCCAGCGTCACGGTGAAACCGGTCACCATGAGTTCTCGCGGGAGAAGATGATGGATGAGAAGCCGGAGCACATGAGCTTCAACGGCAATATGAATGCCTTGACCAAGACCCACCGGATGGAAGCGAAGGTCGGCGAAACCGTCAGGATCTTCTTCGGAGTGGGTGGGCCTAACGCGACGTCCAGCTTCCACGTAATCGGCGAGATCTTCGATCGGGTCTACAACCAGGGCGACCTGATTTCACCGCCAATGCAAAGCGTTCAGACCACCACAGTGCCGGCAGGTGGCGCCACAATGGTTGAGTTCAAGACTGAGGTTCCGGGCAAGTACATCCTGGTCGATCATGCCTTGGCTCGGGTGGAGAAAGGACTCGCAGGGCTTCTGCATGTGGTCGGGGACGAGAATCACGACGTCTTCGAAGCACACAGCGCGGTTGACCCAAACCACTAGACTCAACGCTTAACCTGTTTCTGAACTTTGCTTGCCCCGGCTCGCTCTAGCGTCCGGGGCTTTTTATTGTTACCGCCTATTGCTCACCGGTTCGGGAATTTACCCAATGCAGTTTAGATCGCTAAAGGCGACACATAAGCGATTAAAAGATATTCATTTTTTGCGTTTACGGCCCCTCGAACCCGCCGGGGGACTAAGCTTGGACGGAGCGCATTCAAAAATGTCCGAAAGTCCTCTTCCGCTGCAGTCTGAGATTTTCGCTACGGCCCCTTACACTGTTTCACCTGTTTAGGCTGAGTCACCCGGTATGAACGAAGTCAGTAACTCTTTCTATAAGTCGTTTGATGTCGAGATGGCGGAAAGCCCTCGGCAGGTTGAGGAAGCCTATGAACTGCGCTACGACGTCTATTGTCTGGACCGCGAGTTCGAAAACGCCCAGTGCTTTCCCGACAAGCGTGAGCATGACGAATTCGATCGTCACTCGGTGCACGGGCTGGTGCGCCATACCCGGACCGGCAAGGCCATCGCTGGAGTACGCCTGGTCATGTCCCGTTCACCCCACGAGCGGGCGCCTTTCCCCATGGAGGGAGCATGCCTTGAGGCACTGACCCCAGCGGGTCGGCACGTTCTACGCAGCACCCCGCGAGCGCAGGTGGCGGAACTGTCACGCTTTGCGGTCAGCCGGGAGTTCCGGCGTCGTCTCGGTGAGTTGGATACACCCTCCGGCGCCAGCGATCGCATCCGCTACATCGACCAGGCAGATGGTCACCGGAACCTGCCTTATATCACCCTGGGGTTGTTTGCAGCGATCGTCCGGCTGTCTGACCTGCACGGCATTACTCACTGGATGGCGGTGATGGAGCCAGCGTTGCTGCGGCTGTTGCAACGGTTCGGCATCCGCTTCAAGCACGTCGGCCATATTGTTAACTACCATGGCCGACGCAAACCCGTGTTTGATGAAGCCGCGGCGGTGCTTGAGGGGATCCGTCGGGATCGTCCGGATGTATGGGCTTTTATCACCGATGACGGGCGCTATTTCGGCGGTAGTGAAAGACGCGACCACGATGTCAGAAGTCAGCGGCGCGGCTGAGAAGCGACTCCCATGTCTGTGTGGCTAGCTGTTGATGGTAGGTTTTTGCTGCATTGAAAGGGCGCATCGGATTCGACTTCGCTACAATAGCCGGCGGTATTAATCCAAAGATCAGAAGGGATGCACAATGACGATTTCAGCTCTGGAAGCCCTCGAACGTCTGCAGGAGGGCAACCGCCGGTTTGTGTCAGACAGTCGTGATGAATCTTCCGATAGCATCCATCGGCGCCGTTCGGAGCTGGCAACCGGCCAGAATCCGCTGGCTATCATTCTGGGTTGCTCCGACTCGCGAGTGCCTGCCGAAATCATTTTTGACCAGGGGCTGGGCGATCTGTTCGTGATCCGGGTCGCTGGCAATATCGTTGCCGCTTCCCAGGTCGGCAGTATCGAGTACGCCGCCGAACGTTTCGGCACGCGGCTGGTTGTCGTATTGGGCCACTCGTCCTGCGGTGCGGTTTCCGCCACAATCGAAGAGTTGGAGCGGCCCAGCGAAAGCCGTTCACCCAATCTGCGCTCGATCGTTGACCGCATCAGGCCGTCGGTTGAAACCCTGATGGAGGTGGAAAGCCTGAAGCAGTCGGAAGAGCTGATCCGGCATGCTGTTCGCGCAAACATACGGTCATCCGCAAACCACCTTCGCAACGGCTCACAGGTGCTCGAGCAGCTCATTCAACGCGGCGATCTGCTCGTGGTGGGTGCTGAGTATTCCCTTGAGACAGGTATCGTCGAGTTCTTCGACGGCGTACCCAAAAGTGATGGCTCGTCCGAACGGCCAGTTCGCCCCGAGTAAAAGCAGTTGCCGTCGCCGTCGCCCGCTTGTGCTCAAACACAGGAGCGCTCACTCCCGAACGAGGAGTAAGGCCGGTCCCGGACTGTACCTGATGAAGTTTGCAGAATTATCCTGATTTGCCGTACTGATACGCATGGACGCGCTAAAACCGAGATAAGGAGCATCTCAATGGAAACAACTGCCTCATCCCTGCCGAAAGCCACCCTTGCCGAAACCATTACGATTGCTACCCAGGTGTTCGGGCCGCTGTTCGCTGAAGGGGTCATAATACGCCGTCCCGCCGTGCTGAAGCTGGCTGACAAGCTGGACCTTAACCGCCGGGGAGTCGATCGCATACAGGAGCTCAGGAATAAATACGGCGATGGGCCGCTCCTTCTGCCCCTCCCGGGTCGGCCCCAGGCAGTCATACTCAAACCGGAGCACGTAAAACGTGTGCTGGATGAGACACCGGAACCTTTCGCTGCGGTGACTGCTGAGAAGCACGCTGCGCTGGTTCATTTTCAGCCCCGCGGCGTGCTCATCTCGCACGGGGCGGCCAGAGCCAGGCGTCGTGAGTTTAATGAGCAGGTACTGGGATCAGATAAGCCGGTGCACGGGCTGGCGGCCCGGTTTGTGGCGGTGGTTGCCGAGGAAGCTGACGGACTTCTGGCAGAACTGGCAGGTTCCCAGGTGCTGACCTGGGAGCGCTTTGCTCCGGTCTGGTTCAGGGTCGTACGCCGCGTGGTGCTGGGTGACGGCGCCAGGGAGGACGAGGCGCTGACCGAACAGGTTAACCAGCTTCGCGAAGCCGCTAATTGGGCATTTCTGCACCCTCGGCGAAAGGCTCTGAGGGAGCAATTTCATCAGCGGTTGAGCGAGTATCTGGATCGGGCCGAACCTGGCAGTCTCGCCGCCGTGATTGGTGCGACACCAACTGATGAGGACATCGCGCCCACGGATCAGGTCGCCCATTGGCTGTTCGCGTTCGACCCCGCGGGAATGACAACATTCCGGGCGTTGGCGCTATTGGCCGCGCATCCGGAAGAGGCTGAGAAGGCCCGCGCTGAATTTCGGAAGAGTGAAGGTACCGCCCGTCAATACCTGCCCTACATAAGGGCCTGTATTCTCGAGTCTCTGCGGCTGTGGCCGACGACACCTGTGGTGTTGAGGGAAACAACCGCAGAGACTCAGTGGGCAAACGGGCTCATGCCCGCCCATACCAGCGTGGTGATTTTCAGCGGCTATTTCCACCGGGACGAGCGGCGCCTGCCCCAGGCGAACCAGTTCTTCCCCGAACTGTGGGAAGCAGACCGACCCGGAGAAAACTGGCCCCTTATACCGTTCAGCAGCGGTCCAGGCGTGTGCCCGGCCAGGCATCTGGTTTTACTGGTTACAAGCACTATGCTGGGCGCGTTGATCAGTGGGCACCAGGTAGAGCTGGATCCGCCATCCCTGCTTGATCCGCGGGAGCCTCTCCCCGGTACGCTGAGCCACTTCTCGCTCCGTTTCCGGTTGAGCCGTT
Source organism: Hydrocarboniclastica marina (assembly GCF_004851605.1). Classification (GTDB taxonomy): domain Bacteria; phylum Pseudomonadota; class Gammaproteobacteria; order Pseudomonadales; family Oleiphilaceae; genus Hydrocarboniclastica; species Hydrocarboniclastica marina. The sequence goes on along the minus strand of NZ_CP031093.1, from coordinate 3,214,725 downwards.
GACACGATGAGGTCGTTTCAACAGGTCTTTACTGCGGTTCGCGCATCTTCAATGCGACCAGTACGGTCGTCAGGTGGGGAACCGGCACATTATGACGATGGGCAATGGCAACAACGTTACCCAGAACAGCGTCAAGCTCAATGGGCCGGTTATTAAGGTAGTCCAGTGCCATGCTGTTCTTGTAGGGCGGCATTTTGCGCGTGCCGCTGATGTTTTTGTCTATCATATCTTGCGGCAGGGGATGACCATCAGCCTCGGCGACAGCGCTTACTTCCTGCATCATCGCGCGAATGAGCGCTTCGCCGCCCTCGGTCTCGAGCATTGTTCTGGTGTCGGCTCCGTTAGCCAGCACCGATAGCGGGTTAAACGGTGTATTCCACAGGCACTTGCGCCAGCGTTCGCCGACCACCTGTTCAGTCAGATCAATAGATATGCCCCCCTCCGTAAACAGGGCGCTCAACGCCTGGGCGTTGTCATCTATACCCTGGGGATACCGGCCCATCACCAGCTTGCCGTAGGCCTTATGGTCAACCCGGCCGGGTGCGGTCCGACTTACCGCGATGAACGCGAGGCAACTGATCAGAGGATTGTCGGGATAGGCTTCTGCCAACTCCCGTTCGATATCCAGGCCGTTCTCTATCAGGACCAGCCGCGTAGACTTGCCCATCCAGGGCTTTACCAGTGCGGCACGATCCACCCCAGGCAGTACTTTGACGCAGAGGATCAGGTAATCCGGCGCACTCTCAAGCTCGTCCCCATCGCGAAGAAGATCATCAGGGCGAAACGACAGATCCCCGAGAGGGCTGTCTATCTGAATGCCATTTGCGGCAACAGCGTCGTATTCCGAGCGCAGGACCAGCCCAACTCTACACCCGGCGCGTTTGAGAATCGCGCCGTAAAAACTGCCAATGGCGCCAGCGCCAACTATCAGAACATGGGGTTTGCTGGTCATAAAGTGGGACTCCGATTCGGCGTCATCCAGAAAAAAGCAGCGACGACGCGATGAGGGCAGCACACGGCAGGCGCCCCAGCAAGGCTCGGCTGGAACGGAACACCGGAAACGCTGCCAGCAGCCGGGAGGAGATAGTAAATGCTGGGCTGGCGTGCGCCAACTAGCGTTTAGTCGGAGCTAACGAGGTCACTACCCAGGGGAGCCTGTGTTTCTGCGACCATTTCTGCCTCTCGCTCCAGGAGCATGCGCTTGCGCTCAATGCCCCAGCGATACCCCGATAGGCTTCCATCGGAGCGCACAACCCGGTGGCAGGGAATTGCGACGGCCAGGCAGTTCGCACCGCAGGCTCCCGCTACGGCTCGAACGGACTGGGGTGAATCAATACTGCGAGCGATGTCGCTATAACTTGCAGTACTTCCCGGCGGGATCTGCCTGATGGCCTCCCAGACCTTTTGCTGGAACGCTGTTCCGTTGATATGGAGCGGGTAAGGTAGCGTGCTGGAAGGACTCTCGAGAAACCGCCTGACCTGGTTGCTCAGCTCCTGCAACTCGGCTTGAGCCTGAACCAGTTCGGCATCTGGAAAGCGATTCCGAAGCTGGCGCTGCAGCGCCGGCTCATTTTCTCCCAGCAGGATGGCGCAAAGCCCTTGCTCACTCTGGGCGACCAGTACGTGCCCCAGCGAAGAGATACTGATATCGAAGCGAATAACCAAGCTATCGTTGTCCATGGGATGCGGTCCGCCATAGCTACTACGTAGTCGGCTGGCTACTGGGCCAGCTGGTGCTTTTGCTGGACCGGGTTGCCCTGGTCCACCTGGCACCAGTATAAGCCCGCTCTTTTTAACAGTTCGGGCACGGCGTCTAAAAAACCGCTTTTAGCGCCAGGGAGGGCCAGCAGACAGGCTTCATACGGCTCAGAGCCTGTCAATACAGAGTTCGGGCGTATCGGTACGGCGTAACAATCCTTATGCCAGGCACTGTGGCGACCGCGTTTTTGGCTGAAGTCAGGTTGTATCACACTGATATTACTCAATAAAAACATGTGTAAATAATGTTGACGCTGATAGCAGGAGGGCGCTCATTAGGTGTAATAAAAGCAGGTCGATTCTATTTATCATTATGATATATAAAGGAAAATATCGTTAACTGAGCTTTTGGGACAAACCGTTGAGTTAGCCTTCAGCTGTATCGTTTTCCTGCCGCTTTGTAATAATCATAATCTTTGCAAAGCAAATCAATCAGACCCTCTATTTTTGGGATATTGGTCCCAAAACAGAGTCTAAGTTGCGGCGGATCACGGCTTTGCTCGAGAGGTGTGGAGATAATAACGACGGGTGCATAGGACGCTGTTATTATTGATAAAAATTAACGCTTACCCGATGCCCACGGGGTTCGTCGATAGGTTTTACGTTCAGCCAGGTTAACTTGCATTTATGTTTATAAGTAGCTGAAAATTAAGTTATAAGTGAGATTGGCATGGTGGGTGCATTCGAGTTGGGTGTCGCGTTCGAAAACGTGAGTCATTCAAGTCCAGTAGTGGGTTTGAAATGGATGTTCAACCAACCGAAATAGGTGCTTTGCATGAATCACTTTCCTAAAAAAGCCATTCTCGCTTCCTTGGTTCTTCCGTTCACCCTGGGCGCAGCTTCTGCAAGTGCTGCTCAGATCACCGAGTGGGACTACACCGTCGATAACGCCTTCACCAATGCGACTTATACCGACGGCGAAGGTACCCCGGTCTCCACTGAGCAGGAACTGATCTGGGGTTCTGACGGCGTAACCAGCAGCGTTTCCATCACTGACGTGAGCGCTCCGCCGGCTGACCGCCTGATCACTAACGGTGGCCTTGCTGCCGGCGGTGAATTTACCCACAACAACCAGGCTATCCCGAACGACTCAGCCATGCTGGCGAGCTTCGATCTGAACAGCACCCTGCACCTGATCGCCCGTGCGCCGGCAGAGATGGACGGAGCCGAGCCTGAGCCAGTCTCAGTCAGCTTCTCCAGTTTCTTCACCGAAACCTATAATGGCGGCAGCTGTTTCGAAGGTTCAGAGTCTGTTTGTGATGACGTTTTCTCTCTCCAGAACCCTGAGTTCGGCAGCGTAAACGCAGCAGGTAATTTCGAAGCTGCGGCTCAGAACTTCACCATTGATGGCTACAACTACACGGTTTTCCTGGAAATCGTTGGCCTGAACACGCTGACTGACGAGCAGTGTGGCGTTGCAGATGCACCCGCTAACTGCATCGGCTTCCTGACTCAGGAAGATAACGTCAACACGTTCACCAGTAACTTCCGCATCGAAAGCTCTGCAGTATCAGTACCGGAGCCCGGTTCACTGGCACTGCTTGGCCTTGGTCTGGTAGGTCTGGGTGTAGCAAGCCGTCGTAAGTAAAATCGGCGCTTGTCAGTAGTGAGGAAAGGCGGCTTCGGCCGCCTTTTTTTTGGGCTGTCCCAGGTTTTACGGGTTTGTCCCTGGCAGAGCATGACCACACGACGCGATCCTTACCTTACTTAGCCTCCAAGCAGCCCCGCCTTTGTATTGCCCATGTGTTTCGTTTTGAAATGCCAGGGGCGCGCCTGAGTTCCCGGCCGGTCAGCGTCTTGAGCCGCCAACAACGCGATATGAAACCGCTTCGTGACCTCCTTCGCCTCGCGGCCATAGAACCGCCCAACCGGGAGTGTGGTGCGGAAAGCCAGCCATGTTGGCGGAAGCTGGCCAGCGTTGCACAGAATGCAAAAGGATTGAACAAGCCAGAGGGCAGCGGATGCGCAGGCTAAAAGCGCGTGCAGTCAGTGGCACGCGCTTTGGAAGGCTGGAGCAACGAGAGGGAGCAGAGCCCAGATTAATGGGTATTACAGATACTGATAGCGTAGTAGGCGATGCTTGATGCTTTCCAGAACGACCTGGTCGATCACTGCGGCGAGTATGGCAATAACGAGGATGTTGGTCATTACGCCGGTCATGTCTGCTACCTCACCGGAATACGCCAGCGATCGACCCAGGCCGGCGCTGAAGCCAACGATCATCTCCGCAGAGATAAGCGCCCGCCAGGCGTTCCCAAAGGCGAGCTGTGCACCCGTTATCAATTCTGGGGTCACGGCTGGAAAGTAAACGCGTTTGAGGAGCTGAAAGCGCGATGCGCCCATTACTCGTGCGGCCGATATATGTACCTTATCGACGCTCTCGGTGGCGTTTATCACGCTCAGCGCAGTCGGGAAAAAAGCGCCAATCGCGACCACAACAATAATAGGGAGATTGCCAAAGCCCATTAGAATCAGAAAAAGGGGCACCCAGGCGATTGAAGGAATCGACTGCAATATGATTATCGCGGCCTTGAACGGGCTTCGTATGGCGTTAACTGTACCGCCCAGCAGACCCAGCACAATACCGAAAAACAGGGCAAACCCGTAGCCGATACCGAGGCGGCTCATACTGTTGGCGAGGCCTTCGTAGAAGTCGCCGCTATTCAGCTCTTCCCAGAGCCGGACCATGGACGTCCATACGTCCGGCATCAGAAAGTCTGGCAGGTACCACGCGGCAACCTGCCAAAAGAACAGAATGAAAGCGATCGCCACCAGGTAGGCGCTTTTGCTCCGCACTCCGGTAGATTGGGTAACACTCATGGCGTGGGTAGGCCCTTCGAATGGTGAGTTATCTCATGCACGGGCCCGCTGGGCTCCGTGCAGTCAGGCAGTTCAGGTGGCGTCTACAGGTCCCTCGCTTTCTGCCATGAGAGATCGAGGATGCCATCCACATCAAAATCGCCTCCCGCAGGCAAGATGCCCTGCTTCTGCATGATGCCGGCCAGCTCCTCCATGCGATCGATGTCAGCCTCCGTCAACTTGGCACTGAAGTCCTGCGTGGCGATGGCCTGCTGAATCACCTGTTCGGCGGGCACCTTACCCTGCTCGAGAGTATCCAATGTATCTTCCTTTATGAAGTAATCGGTGATGTAAGTCGCCGCCTTCTCGGGGTTCTCTTCCAACATACTGATGGCTTCTCGCTGGGCGTCAAGCGCGGACCAGAGGGCTTCCTTGCGCTTGCCCAGCGTTTCAGCGGAAGTGATTACGACCATGCAAGGGAACGGCCAGACTTCCCCGATCTCGTAGATCTGTTCGACGGGGGCCACAAGTTGCGCGATCCGGTCATAGGGCTCGAACAGGAACGCGGCGTCCACCCGGCCGCCCACAAGGGATTGGACCGCCACCGCGGGCGCAACCCCCATAATGTTCAGGTCTTCTGGCACCAGACCAGCTTCAGCCAGCATGACCCCTTTCAGGACGATATCCGCTGTACTGCCCTGCTTCTGTGAGGCCAGATTACGGCCTTTCAGGTCCGCTACTTCTTCGATACCGGACCCTTTGCGCGCGAGCAGAGAGTGATACCCACGCTGGGCGCCACCGACGATCTTGAGGTCAGCGCCGCGGGATACCCAGGTAAAGGCATTGGAAAAGCCCAGTACGCCGATATCCAGTTGACCCCCAACGATGGCCTTGATGAGGTCTGTACCCGAACTGAATTCAATGAGTTCTGCGTTGAGTCCATGTTTTTTGTAAAGTCCGGCCTCATAGGCAAGCATGGCCTGGGCATCATCCATAACCCGTACATAACCGACGCGGAAGTCCTCGGCTGCAAATGAGTGGCCAGCGACCATCGCCAGCAATGCTATTGCGATCCAGCGTTTCATATATTTGCTCCTTCGTAGTTTGCTGTGTCGGTATCAATTCCGGTATCTATGCCCAGAAGCTGGAGTACTTCTCGGCGCTCTGAGGCAAATACAGCCAGATCATGAGTCTTGGGGATGTGCCCCAGCTGAACTTCCTTCAGGACTTTTGCCGGGCGTTGGCTGAAAACCAGCACCCGATCCGCCAGGTAAAGCGCTTCGTCGACATCATGGGTGACCAGGAGCACAGTCGGACGCGCCTCGGAGATCAGCTGCTTCAGTACACTTTGAAGCGTCATGCGAGTCAGAGCGTCGAGGGCGCCAAAAGGCTCATCGAGCAACAGTACCTGCGGGCGGGCAATGAACGCTCTCGCCAGGGCGGCTCGCTGGCGCATACCGCCGGAAACCTGATGCGGATAGTACTGTTCGAATCCCGATAGCTGTACCCGTTCCAGCCACTTCGTTGCCTCGGCATGAGCCTCGGCACGGGCCGTACCCTGGAATTCGAGCGCCAGCGCTACATTTTGAAGCAGCGTCATCCAGGGGTAGAGCGCGTGCTCCTGAAACACCAGCGTGCGTTTGGGTGAGGGCGCGGTAATAGGCTCGCCCCCAGCGCTCAACGTACCTCTGGACGGAAACTCGAGCCCTGCTGCCATATGCAGCAAAGTCGATTTGCCACACCCGGACGGCCCCACAAGCGCGACGATTTCGCCATCCTCGATCCGGTTCTCAAACTCGCTGATGACCTCCAGGGAGCCAAAGGTTTTAGCGACGTGTTCGAAGTGCAATTCCATATAGTGTCCCGGAATAAGCATATATTCTAAAAAGTCATATTAGATATCTATTTTATAACTTCCCCGGGGCAGAGAAAAGGCGTGCGTTGGGACCGGACTGCGCATACCGCCCGCAAGCGGACGGTAAAAAAGCCTGGAGGCGGCCAGATCGAAAGATGGGGCGGGGGATTAGTAGAGCTTCCGCTCACTTGCCGGCGGCGGGGTGTACTGGTAGACCCAGGTTTCTGTAAGGGGCTGCTCCCCGAGCTTCAGATACACCCGCAGGTCAATCGGCTCCTCGGAGTCGCCCGGTACGAGATCAAACATGGCGCGATACCCATCGATCGCGTGCAGTGGCCGGGCAGAGGTTATTTCCACCTCACCGCGGCTGGCCGTGATAACCGGTTCTACCTCAACATTCTCGCCCAGCATCGCGAGTTTGCCACCTGCAAAGTCAATCGCAAACCGCCACGAAAAATACTCCCGATCTTTACCAATAACGCCGCCAAGACCAGTCCTTGTCGCACGTGTGGTCGCCAGTTCATAGGGCTGGTGGGGCAATTCGGCGCCCCAGGTCAGACGGTAACTGAACAAGTGCTCCCGCCCGGGTTCAAGCGGCTGCGCAGGGTTCCAGAAAGCAACAATGTTATCGAACGTCTCGTCGACGGTGGGTATCTCGACCAGCATGACTGAGCCTTCGCCCCAACCGGTCGACGGTTCGACCCAGACACTCGGACGTTTTTCATAGAATACCCCGTCGTCCTGGTAGTGATCGAAGTCCCGATCTCGCTGGAGTAAACCGAAGCCCCTGGGGTTGTTGTCGACAAAGCTGTTGACGCGGAGCTGGTCGGGATTGACGAGGGGTCGCCAGATCCGCTCTCCTGACCCAGTCCATAACGCCAGGCCATCTGAGTCATGAATCTCCGGGCGCCAGTCATAGCCCATGCGCTGGTCGTTTTCACCCACCTGGTACATGCTGGTCAGTGGCGCGATGCCCAGTCGTTCGATACTCATGCGCGGATATAACGCTGCGCTGATATCCATGACCATGTTGCGGCCTGGATAGATGTCGAATACGTAGGCGCCGGTCGTGCTGGGCGAATCCAGCAGCGCATACACCGTCAGTTTAGACGCACCGGGCCGGGGCTTCTCAAGCCAATAGGCCGTAAAAGAGGGAAACTCTTCGTCCCGGTTCATTGCGGTGTCGATAGCCAGCCCGCGAGCTGACATGCCGTACTGCATTTCTTCACCAACTGCGCGAAAGTAGCTGGCACCGAGAAAGGCCGCGAGGTCAAGCTTGAAGTTCGACTGGTATTGGATCCGAAAGCCCGCGTAACCCAGATCATCGGGAAGGTCACCCAGAGCCTGTTCGCCGTCGTATTTGAAGTAGTCCGGATCGTAGCCCAGTTGCTGGGCCTTGCCGTCAATAACCTCATAGATCCGGACAGGCGTCTGGAAATAAAGCCCGAGATGGAAAAGCTGCGCCCGAAATGCACTGCCCTCATCCTGCCAGAGTGACTTTTCAGGACGAAACTGGATAGCCTGATAATCATCCCAGGATAGATTCTGCAGAACTTTTGGTAATTCCCCTTCATGGGACCGGTGCGGGCGTGATGCCAGATCGCGGGCATGGCCTTTGAGCCAAGCGTAATCGAAGGGTCTCGGCTCGCCGATCGGCCTCGCACCGGCAAGGCCGGAGCCGAACATCGCGGGTACCGTCAATCCGTAGGCACCAAGTGCGGCGGCCATCTTCAGTACCGTGCGCCTATCCATCGTTGCGTTCCATTATCGCGTCCCCTGCAATTATCGACGAGTGCGTACGGATCAGAAGAGCCTATTCCACCATACCGACGACAACGACCGCATTACGAAACAGTATGCTTATCTGCTTATAGTTAGGTATGGGCTGGTAGTTCCGCATGGGCCGATTAGTTCCGCATGGGCTGGCAGAGCCAGAAAAAGGCTGAGGCCGAAGTGGGTACGCTACGCGGGGCTAGAGTCCGCGTGTAGGTAATTGGTCCGATACGGGCGTGCTCGTGACCATGCTACAATCCGCGAAACTTTCCCTTCTGATCCAGCAATTGCGGCAGAGCGCGTATTTGAATGAGCGATAGCGAAGGCAAACGCATAGGCAGTGGCGAGAAATTTCGCAGCCTGCACGGCTTTTCAGCCATAAAGAATGGCGTCAAGAAGTCAGCCAGACCTGCGGAACCCGATATTTTGCCGCTGTCGCCCAAGCCTAAATGGCTGCGGGCCCGCATGCCTGGGGGCGAACGTTACGAAGCAGTGCGTGCGAATGTGAATTCGCACCGGCTGAGTACAGTCTGCGAAGAATCGCACTGTCCCAATATTGGCGAATGCTGGACGAACGGCACGGCCACAATAATGGTCATGGGGTCGGTCTGTACCCGCGCCTGCCGTTTCTGTGCGGTCGACACCGGCAATCCCAAAGGCTGGCTTGACAGCGACGAGCCCGAGAACACAGCTCGCTCGGTCGAGCTGATGGGGTTGCGTTACATCGTACTCACGTCTGTGGATCGCGACGATCTGCCTGATGGTGGGGCGGGGCACTATTCGGCCTGCGTCAAGGCTATCAAACGCCGCACCCCTGAGGTTGTGGTGGAAGCGCTGACCCCTGACTTTGACGCGGACTTAACCGCCGTTGAAAAGGTAGTCGACTCAGGTCTTGAGGTGTTTGCGCAAAACGTAGAGACCGTGTCCCGTCTCACCCGGAAGGTGCGTGATCCCCGGGCGGGCTATGAGAAAACCCTTAGCGTACTTGCCCATGCGAAACGCTACCGTCCCGATGTATTGACCAAGACCAGCCTGATGCTTGGGCTCGGCGAAACAGAAACGGAAATTCTGGACACCCTGCGCGATCTACGGAATATCGGCGTGGACATCGTGACCCTCGGCCAATATCTAAGGCCTACGCCCAACCATCTGCCCGTCGAGCGATGGGTAACGCCTGAAGAGTTCGCTCATTACCGGTCCGAGGGGCTGGCTATGGGCTTCATGGAGGTTCCTTCTGGCCCGCTGGTACGCTCGAGCTACCGTGCCGATCGTGTTTTCGACCGTGATAACCTGGGTCTTGACGCTGCGCCCGCGGTCCCAGAGGCATCCTGGCGGCAAATCCCGGTGAAAACTCTCGGCTGAGCCGCACCATTCATGTAAAAAATACCGAACATAAATGGTATCGATTTCAATTATGTTCAGTCCTCTCTAGAATAGCCCCATCGTTAGCTGGAGTGCATATCTCAACCCGCACCGGCTATCGTCCGTAAGCTAGCCACCGAAGGAACTGACTCATGTCACAGTACAGCAAAGACATCGACGCGGTAGCGTCTCTGCGCGAAGCACAGGGCAGCCCGTGGGGCGGTATCAACCCCGAATACGCAGCACGTATGCGTGCCCAGAACCGTTTTAAAACTGGCCTGGACATCGCCCGTTACACTGCAAAAGTCATGCGTCAGGATATGGCTGACTATGATGGCGATACCTCAAAGTACACTCAGTCTCTGGGTTGCTGGCACGGGTTTATCGGTCAGCAGAAGCTGATCTCTATCAAGAAGCACTTCGGCGACACCAAAGGCCGTTACCTGTACCTGTCCGGCTGGATGGTTGCAGCACTGCGCTCCGAGTTCGGCCCGCTGCCTGATCAGTCAATGCACGAGAAGACTTCCGTTGCTGCGCTGATCGCAGAGCTCTACACCTTCCTGAAGCAGGCTGATGCGTGGGAACTGAACCATCTGTACCGTAACCTGGACGACGCCCGCGCAGCTGGCGACAAGTCCAAGGAACAGGATCTGATCAGCCAGATCGATAACTACCAGACCCATATCGTGCCGATCATCGCCGATATCGACGCTGGTTTCGGTAACCCCGAAGCGACGTACCTGCTGGCCAAGAAGATGATCGAAGCTGGTGCGTGCTGTATCCAGATCGAGAACCAGGTTTCCGATGAGAAGCAGTGTGGCCACCAGGACGGTAAAGTAACCGTTCCTCACGCCGACTTCCTGGCCAAGATCAATGCGGTTCGTTACGCGTTCCTCGAGTTGGGTGTAGACGACGGCGTAATCGTTGCCCGTACTGACTCATTGGGCGCGGGCCTGACCCAGAAGATTGCTGTGACCAACGAGCCGGGCGATCTGGGCGACCAGTACAACAGCTTCATCGACGGCGATGAAATCGCCAAGGCTGAAGACATCAACAACGGCGACGTCGTGATCAAGCAGAATGGCAAGCTGATCAAGCCCAAGCGTCTGGCCAGCGGCCTGTTCGAGTTCAAGAAAGGCAGCGGCGAAGACCGTGTTGTGCTGGACTGTATCACCAGCCTGCAGAACGGTGCGGATCTGCTGTGGATCGAAACCGAGAAGCCCCACGTCGGCCAGATCGCCAGTATGGTTAACCGCATCCGGGAAGTTGTACCGAACGCCAAGCTGGTCTACAACAACAGCCCGTCGTTCAACTGGACCCTGAACTTCCGCCAGCAGGTTTTCGACGCCTGGGAAAAGGAAGGCAAGGACATGTCCCAGTACGATCGCGCTGCACTGATGAGCGAGAAGTACGACAACACCGAGCTGGGTATCGAAGCAGACAAGTGGACCCAGAACTTCCAGCGCGACGCAGCGCGTGAAGCGGGTATTTTCCACCACTTGATTACGCTGCCGACCTACCACACTGCAGCTCTGTCTACCGACAACCTGGCCAAAGGCTACTTCGGCAACGAAGGCATGCTGGCTTACGTTGCTGGTGTTCAGCGCCGCGAAATCCGCGAAGGTATCGCCACCGTCAAGCACCAGGATATGGCGGGTTCCAACATCGGTGACGATCACAAAGAGTACTTCGCCGGTGAAGCTGCCCTGAAAGCAGGTGGTAAAGACAACACGATGAACCAGTTCTAACGGTACCTGGTTAGACGAAGTCAAAGTGTTCTGCAAAACCCTCGCCTCGGCGGGGGTTTTGTGTTTCTGGAGCAGCAGACGTTAGAGTAAGAGGATTCAGGGCAGACATACGCGGATTAAGGAGACTCCATGGAGCACCATAACGAATTGCAGCGTACTATCGATAACCTGGTGTCGCCTCGAAAAGGACTGCTCGCGGCCGATGAGAGCCACCCGACCATTGCCAAGCGCTTTGCCGCGATAGATCTCGAGCCCACCGAAGAAAACCGACGCGCATACCGCTCCCTTCTGCTTACTACGCCAGGCATCAATGAGTTCATCAGCGGCGTCATTCTCTTCGAGGAGACCGTAGGCCAGCTCAATAGTGCTGGCGACCCTCTGGTCCATGTCCTCGAAACCCAAGGCATCGTGCCGGGCGTAAAAGTGGATAAAGGCAAGGGGCCGTTGCCAAACGCGCCAGGGGACATGATCACCCATGGCCTTGACGGGTTGGAGGATCGACTTGATAGATACCGGGAGCAGGGCATCCGCTTTGCCAAATGGCGGGAGGTCTACCCCATATCGGACCAGAATCCGACCTCGCTCGGACTAGAAGCCAACGCCGAAGTGCTTGCCCGCTATGCCGCCGCGTGCCAGCAAGCCGGAATCGTACCTATTGTAGAGCCTGAAGTGCTGCGGGACGGGACTCATGACATGGGCCGCTGTGAGGCAGTGCATGAGGCTGTGCTTGAGTCAGTGTTTCGTGCCCTTCGGCGCCACGGCGTTACCCTGGAACACATGCTACTCAAGCCCGCGATGATAACGCCCGGGGAAGGCCACGACGCCAGCGCTACACCCGAGGAAGTTGCTGAGGCAACGCTACGCTTACTGACGCGCTGCGTCCCCGCCGCCGTTCCGGGCGTGAATTTCCTTTCGGGAGGGCAGACGCCCGTCGAGGCGACACGGAACCTTAATGCCCTCAATGTTGGTGCCGGCAATGTGCCATGGCGGCTTTCCTTTTCTTATGGCAGGGCCTTGCAGGAGCCGGTACTGAACGCCTGGAAGGGCCGAGAGCTAAACGCAGAAGTGGCCCAGCAGGCCTTCCTTCTACGAGCGGGGCTCAACAGCGCAGCCTGCGAAGGCGCCTATAGCAGTGTCATGGAAGCCTGAAGCGCAGGCTTTTCGGGATTGAGGGTGAGACGGTACCGAGTAGCATCGTGGGCAAGATGACACCATACGCGGGAGCCGGCCGGGGCTCGGGCATTGTCGCCTACAGGCTGGGCCGCGGCTTTATCGACGTTCAGTTCGAAGATGGGACCGTTTATCGTTACGACGATGGCCATCCCGGAGCGGCGGCCGTGGAGGCCATGGGCAAGCTGGCACAGGCCGGAGCCCATCTGAACACCTATATCAACAAGCATGTTCGCGACAATTTTGCCGCACAGTTGCAGTAGGTCAGTAGGTCAGTAGGTCAGTAGGTCAGTAGGTCAGTAGGTCAGTAGGTGAGTAGGTGAGTAGGTCAGTAGGTGAGTAGGTCAGTAGGTGAGTAGGTCATTAGGGCGATAGTGCAGTAGGGCGATAGTGCAGTAGCCGGGTCGTCCGGGACACTAGTGCCCGTCATCGAGCTGCTTGGCCCGAAGCCGCTTCAGAAAAAGAATAATTGCAGCGGGAATATGGGCCGCGCCGAATGCCCCGAGAAATGCGGCTGGCGTTTCCAGGCCGCTGGTATCGAGGTAGACACTGCTTACTGCCCAGCCGAACGCCAACCCTACTGTAACCAGTAAAATATGGGTAAGCCAGAGTTGCTTGTTGTTGGGTGTCTGCGCGGCCAGTCGTGAGTGAGCGTAGAAGGCCGCATACAAAGGCAGAATGACTAACGCCAGCACCAGCAGGTTGCGCATGGTGGATTCTCCTGCTGCCGGATAAGCTTAAGCCGGTCCGGAATGAGGGCTTTGCCTGCCCACGTGCCCCCGTTCCGGCGTTTGCGGGCTTCTAGGCTGGCATATCGTTGGCCACGGTATCCCTTGACCAGACGCGGTGCTGGCCCACCAGCCTGCAAAACTCTGCAAAGACATCATCCGGCTCGCTGCCGGAAAGGATGCCCTCATCAACGGGTATGCCTGCGGTCGTCAGCAACTCTTTGCCCTCGCCCAGTGTAGCAATGACTTTGAGGTGTTTGAACGCTTCCTGCAGGTAGTAGCGGCCCTGGCCTGATTTGGCCAGCTTGGAAACGCTGTCCTGGCCACCGGGCACGATAACAGCATCGACGGTTACCGAAGGCTGGCCATTTAGCATGGCGTCTGGCATTACGCTGTTGCCGTCGGACCCCTTCACCGGAGCCATCGTTGGCGCGATAATCATGGCCATAGCACCTTCGGCTTCCAGCTTCTGCTTGAGGTCGAGTACTTGGCCCGAGTCCACGCCATCCGCTACCAAAAGAGCAACCTTGCGATATTTGATATTGCCGGGGAGGCGGGCCATGAGACTCAGTGCGCTGGAGGTCTTCTGCGAGCTTTTACCAAGCTCTTCTGCAGAAGCGGTAGGGGAGGACGGTGCGTCGAGTCCGTGCATTTTGCCCACGGCCCGGGCCAGATCTACCGAAATGTTGGGCAGAATCTCCGTAATCACCCGCTCGCGGATGTAAGGCCGCTTTACCTTCGAAAGCTCGAACGCATAGGCCGCAATGATGTGTTCCTTCTCGACATCACTCTGACTGTTCCAGAATAGCTGGGCCTGGGAGTAGTGATCGCCGAAGGAGTCGCTGCGCGCGCGAATCTTGTGGGCATCGATGCGCTCATGATGAGACTCAAAGCCACCGTTCTCTGGCCCGGGAGGTGTCTCTTTGGGCCAGCCGCCATCGATAGAGTTGGGCTCATAGGAAGCCTGACCCGTGTTGATCGTCTGTCGGTGCATGCTGTCCCGTTGATTGTTGTGGAACGGGCAGACCGGGCGATTGATCGGGATCTCGTGGAAATTCGGACCGCCGAGACGCAGCATCTGTGTGTCCAGGTACGAGAACAGCCGGCCCTGCAGTAGTGGGTCGTTACTGAAGTCGATGCCCGGAACGACATGCCCGGGGCTGAAGGCGACCTGCTCGGTTTCGGCAAAATAATTGTCCGGGTTGCGGTTTAGAGTCATCTTGCCGATAGGTGTAACCGGGACCTGTTCCTCGGGAATGATCTTCGTCGGGTCGAGGATATCGAAGTCGAATTTATGCTCGTCTTCCTCCTCGACAATCTGCACGCCCAGCTCGTACTCAAGATAATCGCCGTTCTCGATATCTTCCCACATTTCTCGTCGGTTGAAGTCAGGGTCGCGACCCCAGAGTTTCTGGGCCTCGTCCCAGATTAAGGAACAGGTTCCTGCCATGGGCTTCCAATGGAACTTCGCAAAGCGGGACTTCCCCTGTTTGTCGATCAGGCGAAAAGTGTGGACGCCAAAGCCTTCCATTGTCCGGTAGTGTCTGGGGAACGCCCGGTCAGACATGGTCCAGAGCACCATATGGGCAGATTCCGGCATCAGTGATACAAAATCCCAAAAGGTGTCATGGGCAGACTGGCCCTGGGGGATCTCATTGTGCGGTTCTGGTTTGACGGCATGGACGAAGTCGGGGAATTTCATGGCGTCCTGGATAAAAAATACCGGCATATTGTTGCCTACCAGGTCCCAGTTGCCCTCGTCGGTATAGAATTTCGTGGCAAAGCCTCGCACGTCGCGAACGGTGTCGTTGGAACCGCGCCCGCCCTGCACCGTTGAAAATCGCACGAACACGGGCGTTTTCTTGTCCGGGTCTTGGAATACGCCGGCTTTGGACAACGCTGCTGCGTTTTCGTAAGGCTGAAAGTGCCCGTGTGCAGCAGCGCCGCGCGCATGGACGATGCGTTCTGGAATGCGCTCATTATCGAAATGATTGAGTTTTTCCCGGAAGATGAAATCTTCCATCAGGGTCGGGCCGCGCTCGCCGGCTTTCAGGGAATTGTGGTTGTCCGATATGCGAACGCCCTGATTGGTACGCAGGTCCCGACCTTCAGCGCGCGAACGGCTCGCTTCCAGCTGATCGGTTTTGCTGTGCTCGTTAGTTGTTGCGTTGTCCTCGGCGGGTCCGCTGTTGCTTTGGGTGTGAGGGTTTTTGGGCATGTTTAACTCCTTGTTATAACGCCGGCTACAGCGCAATACCGACCTTGGTATCGATCCAGATATCTCCGACCAGGTCCTGGATCAGCATAACCGCGTCGTTAGGGCGGCGTTTAGCCAAAAGCACCAGGTAAGAGCGCAGACGATGCCCCATCACTCCTTTAAGCAGGTAGAGCTTGCGGAGAGGACGAAGCCAGAACTGATGCTGATCGTGGCAGAAAACGAGGTTGTTCGATACGAGCTTTGCAGAACCGTAATTTGCAGAAGCTTAATTCGAAGGCGCGAGGGAGGCTGGCAGGGGGCGCCGCGGGAGGCGAGCGGCACCGGTTGGTCCCCTAGGCAGAAGCTAGCTCAACCCGGGGTTTAGCCGGGTTTCACCCAAGGAGTAGCAGGGTTCTATTCAGACCACATGCGGATTGTTCCGCCTGTATCGAAGTTGCCCTGCATGTTGATTTCGTTCATCATTTTGCCGCCGTCTGTAGCCAGTCCGGTCTGGTTGAGATGAATGTTACGCAGGGCCAGGCCGTCACCCACAAAGTTAACAGCGTCCGGTAGCCCAATCAGAAGTGCGCCATCTTCTTCGATGTCGAGCGTGATAGCGCCGGTCAGGTCCATAGCCAGCGATACGTCGTCTATGAAGTAATGGGTTTCGCCGCCACCGGCATGGTTTTTCGTCACGTAGTCCAGTTTGAAACCGTTCTTCTGACGGCCGTCGCTCTCGTCGACCGGCGTGTCAGGATTGTCTACGCTGCCTGGAGCGTAGGCGTTGACACGCAGATGGGCGAGGTCGAGCGAAATGCCGCTCTGGCCGGAGACCGTCGAAAGCTCAGTCTCGCCAAGACGTTCCATTTCGGCCTGAGCTGAACTCGCGAACATGACAGATGCAGCCAATGTCGGGAGTAGAAGAGCAAATAATGGCTTACGCATGGCGACCCCCTCAGTCGTTCCGTACGTTGAATACCAGATGATCCAGCGTCACACCTTGCAGCCTGGATTCACTGACCTGGGAGTGGGTCATCTGCGATTCAAATGACAGGTTTGCCTTGGGAAAATCGGGATTGTAGTTAGGGCTCGCCGTATCCGGATGACCTGACACGCCCGGGGTTAACGTCTCCCCAAGACTGCCTTTGAAGGGCTGCGGATCGGAATAGGCGAAGCGCCATCCACTACTGGTCGTTTCAATTGTGGCTGAGTTCATGCTCAGGTTTTCGAGCACGAAATTGTTGATGACCAGATCCCTGTCACCATCAAAGACACCGTTTGCAGTGCCGGGTTCGAATAGCACCTGGTTCATCTTCAACTCATCGATAGCGACGTTAAGCAGAAGACCTTCCCGGGAAAGCAGTCCGCCGTCTTCACCGTGAACACTACTGATCTTGAATCCGGTAGGAATAGAGCTGACGTCGAGATGCCCGGTCACGCTGATGTCGTCGATACTGACGAGGCCAAACCGGCCATTGCTCGAGGGCGTGCCGCCTACCGCGATGTTTGGGTTTTCAGGATCGAGTTCAGTCGGGTTGCCATAAACAGCGTCGAAAGCGATGTCGACATTGTTCCAGCCAGCTGCCTCTGGCAGGCCAATTCGAAGGTAGCTACGGTCAGCCATTGAGTTGCCGTTAACACTACCATTGGCCACTACAGATTCAGTAGTGAGGGGTGAGGTAAGCGTACCGATGCTGCCCGCCGAAAACTGGAACTGCTTGAGCCCGAGGGAGGAGCCGTCCGTACCAATACTATTGATACTGCCGGCCTCAGCCACGCCCGGGATCTCGGTACCGCGGAACTCAATATTCTCAAAGGCGAAATTATAAGCGCCCTTGGCCTGGACAGTGCTGAGCTGCTCATCGCTCATCTTTTCCAAAGCCAAAACCGGGATACTTAGCAGGCAGCAGCCAGCGGCAATAGCCGCCTTGGTTCTGATCGTCATAATAGACTCCCGTGCCATTCTTATTTTCGCCAATAGGGGCAAGTATAGCACTCAATCAAAACACGGGTTGATAACTCTGTCTCGGGTTGTCGTCGCCGATTCCCAGCAGAATCTGGCTCAACGCAGGCACCATGTCAGTGTGCGCTTCAACATACCCGGCAGTGACGTTGTTGGGGTCATTAAAGGGCATGACCATGTTCCATCCCGGAAGGTCAGGCCGGCTCTCAGGTATTACACCCTTAAGGTGCTGGGACCACATGGCGCCATTAACGCTGCCATCCGCGTTGACCATGGAATTGCCTCCGCCCTGATTCATTGAGATATAGAAATTGTCGACATTTTTGAAGTCGAGGCTACGTACATGCTCAAGGTTGAGTTCCTTACCGCCAGGGCCTTGGGTAGCTATATTGCTTTCGGTAATGTCTCCCAGCAAACCGGTCAGGTGACTCAAGCCCAAGGTGTCGGTTCCCGGGATCAAGCTGTTAAGCATATTCGAGATCAGGTCTGGCGGGGCCAGTGCGCCGCTCGTGTTCTGGCCGGGACCGGTCTGCGGATAGTTACCGCTGCCGTCGGGGATTTCGCCCAGCAGGCTGACAAAGGTGTCTTTTGTTCCGGTGCCGTAAACTTGAGCCTTGACGAAGCCTTCAAGTTCCGGCATGAGGCTCAGCGTCGAGATATAGCCCGTAGTGGAGTCGATGGTCAGTGGCGTATGGCCGTTAGCTTTGCCAAAACCTATCCGGACACCACGGATCGACTCGCTGCCATCTGCGTGGCGCTGTTTCTGGACCTCAATGTAGGGGTCTTCAAATCTGAAGGGGTCTTCTGCACTGTTACCAAAACCGAAATTACGCAGTGCGTTATCGGGAATACCCTGGCCGTCTGCCGTTTTATAGATCGAGTTGTTGCTTCCACCGTAGTCGCCCAGCGTAAATTCTTCAGCATACGCATGAATCTCGCCGCTACCATTGATCTGCAGGCGGTGGACCGTGGCGTCGACGCGCTCCGTGACAGTGCGGGTCTCGGTGCGAGAACCGCTGCTGTAATCGATGCCGGTCAACTGGCTCAGGTTATAACTGATGTCGGTGGCGGAATACTGCAATGCAGAGCCGCCGGTAACCGCGCGCAGCTCCTGGTCTTCCAGGGACTCCATTTCAGCATTCGCACCAGGCACGACAATGGTCAGCATGCCGGTCAGCGCTATCGTGTAAAAGGATGCTTTGGTATAAACCATTTGTTTTTGTCTCCTTT
This sequence comes from Hydrocarboniclastica marina, assembly GCF_004851605.1. Lineage (GTDB taxonomy): Bacteria > Pseudomonadota > Gammaproteobacteria > Pseudomonadales > Oleiphilaceae > Hydrocarboniclastica > Hydrocarboniclastica marina. The sequence goes on along the minus strand of NZ_CP031093.1, from coordinate 3,196,142 downwards.
TCCTTAGCGGATGCGCCAACTCCAAAATAGCCTCCGTCCGCCGGTAGATAGGCACCAATGTGGGGCTTTCACGAACGAATCACCAGCACGTAGCGAGAGGAATGAGAGCCTGTGCACAAACTAATCGTTGCGGTCTTGTAATGGATACGGCTGGCGGTCCCGTAAAGCCCGCGGCTCAAGGCCTGCTTTCCTTGCGGTAACTTGACCGGCGGGCGTCACGCCCACATCGTGAGGATCAGGCGGGGGGGGTTGCGGCAGACGCGGCCTGGCCCGCTAACTGGAAAAATCTCACGCCGTATTTGCACTGCTGCCGGTTTTGCCACTCTCATCTCACCGGCGGGCCCGCCTGAACAGTTTGGAGAGCTGGCCGGACGGCTAGGGGGGGCAGATGCAGTCGCAAAATATTCATGAGGCAAGAATTCAGTCGGACATCCGCAAGGAGCATCTAATGACCGCAACACTAAATGGACGTCGAATCGCGTTTCTGGCCACCGATGGGGTAGAGCAGGTAGAGCTTACGGAGCCTTGGGAAGCCCTGGAAAACGCCGGGGCAAAGGTCGAACTGGTGTCGCCCAAAAGCGACGAAATTCAGGGCATGAATCATATCGATAAGGGCGACAAGTTTCGGGTTGACCAGTCAGTAGCCCAGGCTAGGGCTGAAGACTACGACGGGCTGGTGCTGCCTGGCGGCGTGGTTAATCCTGACAATCTGCGCCTTGATAAACAGGCGGTCAGCTTTGTAAAAGCATTCTTCGACCAGCAAAAGCCTGTCGGTGCGATATGTCATGGTCCCTGGACTATGGTGGAAGCCGATGTAGTCCGTGGTCGTACGCTGACCTCGTTCCCCTCGGTGCAGACTGATATTCGCAACGCAGGCGGTACCTGGGTTGATGAAGAGGTTCATGTCGACAGTGGCCTGGTGACCAGCCGCAAGCCGGACGACCTGAAAAGCTTCTGTTCCAAGCTCGTCGAAGAGTTCGCGGAAGGCAAGCACAGCAATCAGACTGCCTGAGCCGCGCGGCAGCGCCGGCTATACATGTTGGTACACTGGACATTGGTACACTCAGGAGGGATAGCACGATGGTTACCGAATATGAGTCCACTCAGGCAGCGGAAATCGAAGCGTGGAAACGGGCCAAACCAGCCATTCTTTCACGTCGTTTTGGCACGCTGCCGAAACGCTTCAACTGGGCGGTTGATCAGATTGTGCCCTACATCCCCCTGAGCCAGACGTTCGGTTGGCTGGATAAAACCGCAGTCTGGCTGTCGGATGAGCGTGTCATCGTTCGCGATGCCGGAGTCAGTCAGCGCGATGAGCTGCAGGAAAAGGACCTCAATCTCAGCGATCGACTTGCTGAGGGAACGCACCGCTGGGCTATGGGCCTGGCCGCGGCAGAAGGCGCTGTGACCGGGGTCACGGGACTGATGGGGCTGGTCGCCGACATCCCGGCGGTGGTTACGCTGGCGCTGCGGACGATTTATCGCACTGGCCTTTGCTACGGGTTCGACGTAAAAAACGAGCGCGAGGTGGCGCTAGGGATTCTGGCAGTGTCTGGCGCCAACAACATGGAAGAGAAAACCGAGGCGCTGACACGGTTGGAGGCTGTTCTGTCGCAGTTGAGTCCGGGGGGCGGCCACTCCAACTCAGATAACGTCACGTCCATAGACCGTAGCAAAGTGACAGCTCAACAACTGGCGCGCCAACTGAGTGTCAATCTGGCCAAACGAAAGGCGCTGCAAACAGTCCCAATGATCGGCGCGCTGGTGGGTGGTTCGGTCAACGCCTGGTATATCCGGGATGTAAGCCTCGCTGCCCGACGCGTTTTCCAGGACCAGTGGCTACGACAGAACCACAAGCTGGCCCACGTGGCGGCTTGAACCCGAACGGGCTCGAGTATGTGCCCGATACGGGGTTTATGGCATCCGGGAGTGGACGCCAACTGCTCAACTTCAGGGAGGAACAGACATGGTAAAACTTAAGCCATTGCGCGATCAGGTCGTGGTTATCACGGGCGCATCCAGCGGTATTGGTCTTGCAACAGCCCGGCAGGCCTCGCGAATCGGCGCCCGGGTCGTGGCTACCGGTCGCAATCGGGCTGCGCTGGATAATCTGGTAGATGAGATTTCGGCCGGCGGCGGTGAGGCTATCCGGGTGGTGGGGGATGTCTGCGATAAGGCAGACCTTCAGCGAGTGGCTGAGGCCGCGATTGAGCGCTTCGGCGGTTTTGATACCTGGATCAACAACGCAGGCGTGGGACTTTTTGGCCCCGTGGATGCAGTAAAAGAAGAGGATCACCGTCGCCTTTTCGAAACAAACTTCTGGGGCCTGGTAAACGGCTCGTTGCTGGCGTCTGCTCACCTTCGCCACAAGGGTGGTGCAATCATCAATATAGGCAGCGTGGCCTCTGACGTAACCCTGCCCAACCTGACGATGTACAGCGCCAGCAAACATGCTGTCAAAGGGTTCACTGACGGGCTCAGGGCAGAGCTGGAAGCAGAAGGCGCGCCGGTTTCGGTGACTCTGATCAAGCCTGCCTCTATCGACACACCGTTCCCGCAGCACGCGCGCAACTACATGAATGTCGAGCCGAAACTGCCCACGCCGATCTACGCGGTGTCCGAGGTCGCGCTGTCAATTTGCCACGCGGCCGAGCGCGGCGGTCGCGACCTGTATATCGGTGGAGGCGCCCGCATGTTCGGTGCCCTGAGGAACCATCTCCCGCGCACAGTCGACCGATTCACCGAAGAAGTCGCATTAAAGCAGATAAATTCAGGGGTCTCGCCCCGAGACCCGGCCGGTATCCTTGAACACGCGTCCGCAGAAGGGCGTGAGCACGGTGACATGCTGGGCGGTTCGGTACGCAAGACGAGCTATTACGCTCGCGCTGTGCGCAATCCCGGGCTGACAAAAGGGCTCTTTCTGGCCCTCGGCATGGCTGCAGCGGGCGCGCTGTGGCGCCATCGTGTCCGCGCTGGAGGTCACGTTGGCGACGCTGGGGTTTTAAGCCAAAGGTAGTCTCTTTATGGGCTGTGGTTGAATAACTCACGGCCAGTCTGGCGCACGCTGGCAGTTTGGCTCGTCTGTAGCATGGCTAGCTGGCAGTATGACTGGCCGGCGGCATGAATTACCCAGACAGGATACTAGGGCGTACCGATTGTTCAGAATTCAGAAACGCTACACGATCCCACTGGCGGTTGCAGCCCTGGTTGTACTTAGTTTTGTTCAGCAGTGGTGGGTGCTGCCCGCGAATTGGAATCCCGGCGCCGAACTGGACGTAAACCATGCTATGACGCCAGTCACCCGTTGGAAGCTTTCCCGCTTGAGCAAGCGCCCGCAGGACTGCCTGGATGTACTGGCGCGTATCCCGGCGGGCGCCATTGATTACATGCCCCTTGAAGACTACACCCCTGTAAAGGGGTGCCCCCTGACCAACGTCGTCCGGCTGCGAAGTACGACCGTCGCGTTTAACCGGCCCTTTACCGTCAGTTGCCCGATCGCAGTGGCCTGGGTCATGTATGAGCGACAGGCGCTTGCTCCCCTGGCGCGCGAGCTTCTGCAAGTGGAGCTTTCCCAGGTCGACCACCTCGGAAGTTTCTCCTGTCGGACGATTGCCAATAGCCCGACCAACCGAATGAGCGCGCATGCCTCGGCTTCGGCGTTGGATGTTGCTGCGTTCCGGTTTGCCGACGGTCGGCGGCTAACATTGGCCGGCCACTGGAATAACCCGGAGCGTCCGGCTGAGCAATCGTTTTTGCATCAGGCTCACCAGGCCGCATGCCGTTATTTTGGAACGGTACTCGGACCGGACTATAACGCCGCCCATCTCGATCACTTCCATTTTGATAATAGGGGCTTTCGTTACTGCCGTTAGGCACTTTACTGCTTCAGCACCAAGGCAGAAGTTGCCCCGCTTGCGAAAAACAGAGAAAGTGAAAGGGCTCGCGTCTGTCTCGGCGCCCGGGCTGATCCTGTTTGACTAAGGCTGGACACGTTTGACTAATCTAGTAGATGTTCACGGCGTCGTCCCGGTGGCCGCCGGCGGTGGCAATGAGGACGCTGTTACCTTGCCCCGGCGGCGCCTGCGTGCATGTCATGAGTGCGACCTGCTGGTCGCGCTGCCCGCATTGCAAGGCGGCCTCAATGCGGAGTGCCCGCGTTGCGGACACGTGTTGGTGCGACGGCACCACCACCCGGCGCAACGAAGCCTGGCGCTTGCCGTGTCTGCGCTTACGGTTTTGCTGCTCGCGGTTTCCTTTCCCTTCATCAGTTTCCAGGTCCGTGGCATCGGCAACCGTATACAGCTGACGGAGACCGCAAGCGCTTTAATTGGTTTCAACGAGCCACTTGTCGGGATAATAGTCATCCTTACAATTGTGGTGCTGCCGGGCTGTTATCTTGCCGCGGTCATCTGGTTGCAGGTCGGGCTGATACGGCGAAACCCTTTACCAAAAAGTCGGCTGATTGCACGGGCGCTTGTATACATGGTGCCCTGGATGATGGCCGATGTATTCGTGGTCGGTACGCTGGTCAGCCTTATAAAGGTTGCGGGCATTGCCGACATCACGCTTGGGGTAGGCTTCTGGGCATTTTGTGTATTTGCTGTTCTGCTGCTGCTCACCAACCAGTCCCTCGACCGCGACTGGATGTGGTTCTCACTTGCGGGGGAGCCGCTTGCGCCTGCCGGTGCCCGCCCCGGTGAGCAAACCGCGCCCCAGGGGCTTGTCGGATGCCACATCTGCGGCCTGGTAAACCGTTGCGAGACTGACAGCGAAACGCACTGCCGTCGGTGTGGCGAGCATCTGCACCAGCGCGAGCCCCATAGCCTGCAACGGACCTGGGCCTTGCTTGCCGCGGCTACGGTGCTTTACATTCCCGCAAACGCCTATCCCGTCATGACGGCCACGAAACTGGGCGAAAGCGAAGCCTCAACCATTATCGGCGGGGTCATGATTTTCCTGGCCGGCGGCGATTGGCCCATTGCGCTGGTCATCTTCACCGCGAGCGTCGTTGTGCCGATCAGCAAAGTGCTGGCTCTCGCGTGGCTCTGTATCATCGCTCGCCGTGGCGGTGAGCGCTTGACCAATCTGCAGCGGGTGCGACTCTATCGTCTTACCGAGTTCATCGGTCGCTGGTCCATGATCGATGTCTTTGTGGTCGCTGTTATGGTGGCGCTGATCCGGGCCGGCGTGCTGATGTCCATCGATCCGGGCCCGGCAGCCCTGTCTTTCGGTGCTGTTGTAATTCTGACCATGCTTGCCGCGATGACTTTTGACCCGCGCCTGCTGTGGGACAACCCCGCAGGATCTGACCGATTGAAGTTCCGCCATCGCAAGCTCAAGGCTGAGGGAACATGAGTAACGGTATCAACCCGAATTCCGAGCGTGCAGTAAAACGCAAGCAGGCACGAATCTCGCCCATCTGGATAGTACCGTTAGTGGCTGTCTTGATCGGTTTGTGGATGCTCTATGACAACTACGCCAGTCGCGGCCCGGTTATAACACTCCTGCTGGAGAACGCCGAGGGCGTAGAACCCGGAAAAACGTTGATCAAAGCGCGCAATGTGAAGGTAGGGCGGGTTGAAACCGTGCAACTGTCCGATGACTTTAACCACGCTATCATCACCGCATCCATGAGCCCGGATAGCGAGCGCATGCTTAATGAGCAGAGCCGCTTCTGGGTGGTAAAGCCCCGTATCGACCGGGAAGGGATAAGCGGCCTCAGCACGGTTTTGTCCGGGGCCTATATAGAGTTGCTGCCCGGCCGTGGTGACGAGCCCCAGCGACGCTTCGAAGCGCTTGAGAACGAGCCTGTAGCACCGCCCAACGCAGAGGGGTTGCGGGTCGAGCTGGTCAGCAAACTGGGGAGTGCACTGAGCACCGGTGATCCTGTCACGTACCAGGGCTACGAAGTCGGTCGGGTCGAAGCCACTGAGTTTGACCCGGAAACACGGGAACTGCGGCACAGCCTCTATATACACAGACCTTATACGGTGCTGGTGACCGAGAATACCCGATTCTGGAGTGCATCTGGTGTCACGTTGCGGATGGACTCGCAAGGCTTCCAGGCGTCGGTCGAGTCGCTGGAAACGCTCATTGGTGGCGGGGTCACTTTCGGCATTCCCAACGACGGCGAAAGGGGGGATGAAGCGCAATCTGGCGACGTGTTTACGCTCTACGCCAACAGGGACAGTGCGCATCAGGGGACATACAGCCGGCATCTTGAGTATGTGCTGATGGTCGACGGCAGTGTTCGTGGGCTCGATCCCGGAGCGCCGGTGGAATACCGGGGCGTGCGGGTTGGTACAGTCGCCAGTGTGCCGTGGCGCTTCACGGCACCTCAACCGGACTCCACAGGACGCTTCGCCATACCCGTTCTGATCCATTTTGAACCCCAGAGGTTCGAGGATATCAGCGCCGATTTCGACATCGAGGACTGGAAAACCCGTATCGCCAGACTGTTCGACCGCGGCCTGCGGGCCAAGCTCAAAACCGGTAATTACTTGACCCAGTCGCTCTACGTCAACCTGATTTTCGACCGCGAAGCGCCGGACTACCAGTTGGCTTCTTTCGAGGGTAAAACGGTATTCCCCACCGTGCCGGGCGGGCTGTCGCAACTCGGCGACCAGGTCTCGGCACTCATGGATAAACTGAATAAGCTCCAGGTTGAGCCAATTCTGGCCAGCCTCGACAGTAACCTGCAGACCTCCCAGGCGACACTGGAGGAGGTTCAGCGTACGGCGCAGGTGGTGCAGGAGCTACTCTCCGACCCCAACGTCCAGGATGTGCCTGGTAACCTTAACGAGACACTGGATAAGCTGCGCACCACACTAGATGGCTTTTCTCCCGATTCCCGCGCCTACCGGGAGATGAGCGATACCCTCCAGCAGTTCCAGGTATTGCTCGACGACCTGCAACCGGTCGCCCGAACCTTGCGGGAACAGCCCAATGCACTCATTTTCAATCGCACCAAGACCGATGACCCGGAACCGAGGGCCCAGGAATGAAGGTGATATCAGTTGCTTCGGCGGAAGAACCGCTTGATCGCAAGCCAATGGTGACCGCAAAGAGACAATTCGGGTTGGCCAAAAGCGAGGTCAAAAGCAGCCTCTGCCGAGCCATCATTGCCGGGATGCTGATTGTCGGACTTTCGGGATGTGTTAGCAGCCCAACACCTGTCAGTCGGTATACCTTGCCCCTGGGTGACGCACAGGCTGAGGACTTGAGTGACGACGCTGGGCAAACTGTCACCGTGGCACCCGTGAGCACAGCCCGTTACCTGCGGCACGACGGCATCCTGATGCAACTGAGCGATATAGAACTGCGTCACGCCGATAACCATCTTTGGGCTGAGCCCCTTGAACGGCAATTGGACCGTACCCTCAAGTACTCCCTGGCGCAGAATCTGGCAGACACTCAAGTTCTGCAGGTCCGACCGGGCGTTGCTATTGAAGAGAGCAATTACAGGCTGACAGTCGATATCGACCGCTTTCAGGGGCGACATGATGGCAAAGCGGTTGTGGGCGGGGAGTGGGAAATCAGGAACGACCAGGGGCGCCGGGTCGCACACCGGCGCTTTCAGATAGAAGAGCCATTAGGTTCGGATGGCTATCCAGCCCTCGTCAGAAGTCTGGGTAGAGCCTGGCAGCAAGCCATTGCAGAAATGGCCGAGGCGTTGGAAGCCCGGCTGGATTAGCGCGAGGCTGGTCAAACGATAACAGTGACCCGGGAAGCGGCGAGTCTGGCAGCTGTCTCTTGAAAGTAGCACCATCCATCACGGGCTGGGCTCACCGAACAGGTCCAGCCTGCGCTGTTCACCCCACAGTTGATCCAGCCTGTTTTCCCGGCCGCAGTTCCAGCGGTAGAACTTGTAGCGGGCGGGATTCTTGCGATAGTAATCCTGGTGATAGTCCTCGGCCGGATAGAACGCCTGGAGAGGCTCGACCTTAGTGACGATGGGGGCGTCAAGATGGTTCGCCGCGACCGCCTTGAGGGATTCTCGGGCGACGGCTTCCTGAGCGGGCGAATGATAGAAAATGGCGGGTTTATAGCTGAAACCCCGGTCGCAAAACTGGCCCTTGTCATCCGTTGGGTCCGTGTTTGGCCAGTAGACCTCCAGCAGTTCACGATAACTGATCTTGGACGGGTCGTACGTAACCTGCATAGCTTCAATGTGGCCGGTGCCGCCAGCAGTGACCTGTTCGTAGGTCGGGTTCTCCGTGTGGCCATTGGCGTACCCGGAAGTGGTCGACTGAACGCCTTCAAGCCCGTCAAAGGGCGGCTCCATACACCAGAAACAGCCTCCGGCGAATGTTGCTTTCTCGAACTCCTGGGCCTGCAGCCCCGACAAAGCCGAAAGCTGCAGCAGCAGCAATATGCCTAAACCCATTGAACGTTTCATAAAGCTCCAGAAGACTGATCGGCTCGAAGTGGTCATCTATACGCATGGCCGACATTGAAGGCCGCGAAGACTGCTCTAAAGATGAGTCTGCTGGCCTATTGCGGGGCTGACAGGTCCACTATTACGATATGGCCCAGCTCTAGGCCCAAGACGGCTGCCGCTAGCCGGCTTGCCGCGCCGGCTCAAAGCGAAGTGCAACACCGTTATTACAATAGCGCTTGCCGGTCGGCTCGGGACCGTCGTTGAATACATGGCCCTGGTGTCCGCCGCAACGGCTGCAGTGATACTCGGTTCTCGGGAAAATAAGCTTGAAGTCGCGCCGGGTGTTGACCGCGTCAGCTAACGGCGCGTAGAAACTGGGCCACCCGGTCCCGCTGTCAAATTTGGTTTCTGAGCTGAAGAGCGGCAAGCTACAGCCCGCACAGAGGTAGGTTCCTGTAGCGGTTACCTTGTTGAGGGCACTGCTAAACGCAGGCTCTGTTGCTTCTTCTCTCAGGACCGCGAAAGCTTCTTCGTCCAGCCGCGCCCGCCAGTCCGCTTCAGAAAGGTCGTGCCAGTCTGCGGGCTGGTCTGGCCTGGCCGGCGATCGCTCTGCCGGCGCAGGCTCCGCCTCAACGGCGTTATTACCGGAGAGCCTCACCCCTAGGGCGACAAGAGCCAGGCCCCCGCCGATAAGCGTGAGTGTCGTTCTTCGGGTTAAATGATCAGTGTTTGTCATGCTTCTAACAATGGAGGCGCGACACGGTTAAAACAAGCATCGAAGTAATTACGTTTTAAAAAAAGCGGCAATTACGTTCAAAAAAATGGCCAAGGCTGGATAAAAGAATGATCAAGCTCGAAAAGCTGAGAAGAGTAGCCGCGGTGCTTCAAGTGGTGACGCTGGGCCTTGTGGTCGTCGGACTCGTCTTCCGCGCGACAATCTACTGGACCATGCAGCCGCAATCGGGGGCAGCGTTTGGATCGGGCGATATTCTGGATTTTGCAATTGCCCTGGCGCTCTTTCTCGCCAGCACACTCTGTGCAATGTCCGGCGTCGGCATCAGCCTTCTCGGCACACAGGCTGATAAAGGACTGGCCTATCGGGTTATGCTCGTCGGTATCCTGAGCTTCCTCGCCTACGAGTTCCTGCATGGCCGGGTACCGCGCCTGATGTGATCGCGTCGGGTTTGTGGTTGTGCGGAGCTCCGCTGGATTCACAACTGTAATGTTACAGCTGCTGTTTTATGGTGGAGACTTCCTTTCTGTTTGCTAACCTCTATTTAACATTTGGGCGCCTTTGCCCCCTGGCTTACCACTTCCCGAACATTAGTTGTCGTCATGAAAAAACTGCTGCTCTGTTTATCATTTCTCGTTCTTTCGTTTCCGCTTCAGGCCGGAACGAGCCTTATTGATCAGCTTGACCAGCTCGACAGCGAGAGCATTCGTCTTGGCTCCATCAGTGCGGCGGTAGTCGAAATCGAAAGCGGCGAAGTCCTCTACCTGAAAAACGGCGGCTCGGTGCGACCGGTAGCCTCTATCACCAAGCTGATGACGGCCATGGTCGTGCTGGACGCCGACCAACCACTTGATGAGAAATTGACCATCACCCGCGCGGATCGGGATTTGCTCAAGAATACCTATTCACGCGTCCGTTTCGGGTCCAGGCTGAGCCGCCGCGAGCTTTTACTGATTGCCCTGATGTCATCAGAGAACCGAGCTGCGTCTGCACTGGGGCGGCATTACCCCGGTGGCAAAGAAGGGTTTGTGGAGGCAATGAACGCCAAGGCCGCGTCCCTTGGTATGTTGCGTACGCGCTTTGTCGATGCCACAGGACTCAGTCCGGGCAATGTCTCCACTGCGGGTGATCTGGTCAAAATGGTACGGGCAGCGTCCGGCTATCCGATGATAAGTGAATTTACCACCCAGGCGGACCACGTGGCCCGCTTCGAAAACCCAAGCTATAGCCTCTCTTATGTCAACAGCAACGTACTGGTTCGCCGTGGCTCCTGGGACATTGCCTTGAGCAAGACCGGCTATATCAACGAGGCAGGGCGCTGCCTGGTAATGTTGACTGAGGTCGACGGCAGGCAGGTTGCCATGGTGATGCTGGACTCGTACGGAAAATGGACGCCCATTGGTGACGCCGGCCGTATCAAACGCTGGATCAATACTGGCGAATCCGGAACGATCGCCGGCGCCGCGCTTCGTTACGAGCAGAGCAAGTCCGGACAGGATATGCAAACCCTGGCAGGAGGCTAGTCGGAAGCCGGTCCGGCCCCAGGTCCTGCATGCCGAGGCCGCGCGGGACACTCAAGGGCCGGACGATCAAAACCCCCTTGACCATAGCCGTCGTCAACAAATAACGCGTCAACAAGGCCGACTTCAGCAAAGCGGTCTCACTCAGGCCCGGCGTGCCTTTTCAGATTCCCTATCTCAAGCTCTTCCTCAAAGGCTGGCCAGATTGTCGATAGGATAATCCCGGCTCTGGCCCGGCAACACTGCCCCCTCTGACTTCCCATCCCGTTTTCAGGCTCTGCACTAACGACAGAAGCCCTACACCCTGGTGTTGTCACATTAAAGGTCTTGTCAGCAGCGGGGACAGGGTGATACCAAATGAGTGTCACAACACCGGTAGCCGGACGACCTGGATTCGCAGGTTTTCCGACGCAGTCTACGGTGTTCAACCGCCGTCAACGGGATAAGGAGGGCGCATGCTCCCTGAAACGATGAAAGCGGTCCAGCTGCTCGGCCATGGCGGCCTCGAGCAACTGGCCTACCGGGATGTTCCGGTGCCCACGCCGGACAAAGGCGAGGTACTGATAGAGGTCAGTGCCTGTGGCATGAATAATACTGACGTATGGGTCAGGGAAGGCGCCTACGGCAGTGATACTGATCCGGCGACTGTTTCGACCTGGCGCCGGGGCAGATCGACCCTCGAGTTTCCGCGCATCCAGGGCACCGATACGGTCGGCACGATCGCTGCCGTGGGCGAGGGCGTGTCGCCGGAGCGGGTGGGCGAACGTGTTATTGTGGATTTCAGCATCTATAACCGGCCCGAGGGCGACAACAGCCTGGCGGATATCGACTATATCGGCCATGGCCGGGACGGTGGCTACGCCGAGTACACGACGGTCCCGGCGGAAAATGCCTACGTGGTAAATAGCGACATCAGCGATGCTGAACTGGCGACTTTCTGTTGCGCCTACCTGACCGGCGAACAGATGCTGGACCGGGCGAGGCTGGCAAAAGGTGAGCGCGTGCTTGTAACCGGGGCGTCTGGCGGCGTGGGCTCGGCTATCGTTCAGCTGGCGCGGGTTCGGGGTGCTGTCCCCTACACCGTGACGAGTCGCGGCAAAGAAGCGGCAATGCGCGACATTGGCGCAGAAGCTACCGTTTTACGCGGTGAAGGCGATCTGGTCGAATCCGTGGCCGCAGTGACTAATGACGCGCCTATCGACGTAGTCGCGGATCTGGTGGCCGGGCCAATGTTCAACGACCTCCTTCGGATCCTCAAGCCCGAAGGGCGCTACACGACCGCCGGCGCCATCAGTGGTCCTGTGGTCCAGCTGGATCTGCGGACCATGTACCTCAAACAGCTCGAATTGCACGGTTCATCCCAGGGCACGCGGGTCGCCTTCCGCCGACTGGTGGACTACATCGAGCAGGGCCGGATAAAACCGCTGCTCGACCGGACTTACCGCCTATCTGAATTCCATCAGGCTCAGCAAGCGTTCATGGACAAATCCTACGTCGGCAAGCTGGTTGTAGTTCCGGATCGCAAGTGGGATATCGTCGGAGCGCCTTATGCCAAATGATAACTTCAACCGTCTCTCGACCAAATTCGCGCCGGACAGGCGTAAGCCGGGGCCGTCCCACTCGCGGCTCAGGTCGCTGGAAGTCATCGATACCCAAGCCGGAGGCGACGTCAGCCGCATCGTGCTCGGCGGCATAGACAAGCTTGAGGGCCGTTCTGTACTGGAAAAGATGCGCTACCTCGAGCGCCATGGCGATGGCTTGCGGCGGCTGCTGTTATCCGAGCCCTACGGCGACCCGGCGATGTCGGTTAATCTTGTTGTTGAGCCGAGCCATCCACAAGCCCAGGCCGGTTATATCATTATGGAGGCAATGGGTTACCCGATGTATTCGGGGTCCAACACTATCTGCACGGCGACGACCATCCTGCAAAGCGGCTGGGTGCCGATGCAGGAAGGTCGACAGGAACTGGTGCTCGAGTCGCCGGCCGGGCTGGCTCATATCACCGCACAGAATCGCGACGGTCGCGTCGAGTCCATCACCACCCAGGGCGAACCCGCCTTCGTCGCCGCGCGAGGCCTGGTGGTGGAAGTGCCGCTCTATGGCAAGGTGGTTTACGACGTGGTCTGGAGCGGCGCTTATTTTGCGCTCGTAGATGCCACGGCTGTGGGCTTCAAGCTGACTCAGGAAGAGAGTATCGCGCTGACTGCTTTTGGCGATGCGTTTGTGCGTGCGGTGCGGGCTGAGTTTGCCGAAGAGCATCCAGAGTTGGGCAAAGTCGGCCCTCTTCCCTTTGCCCATTTTATGGGGCCGGTCGAGAAAGTGGACAAGGACGGGTTTCAGGCTCGCTCAGCAACCTATGTGCATCCGGGCGTGATCTGCCGAAGCCCAACCGGTACCGGCACCTCTGCCCGCTTGGCCCTGATGTACGAAAATGGCGAGATCACCGATGGTCAGTGGCTTGAGACCATTTCGCCACGGAACACCCGCTTCATCGGCACTGTTATCGGTGCCGCAAAAGTCGGTAAGTACAAGGCGATGCACAGCCACATCACGGGACGCGCCTGGACCCTGGCTCACTTGAAAATGGTGGTTGACCTGGATGACCCCATGGTCGACATTTCAGATCTTGAGCATCTGTTCAGCAGGTCCGGTCATTAGTCAGCTTAAGCGGCCCGGGCTGATAGAGATAAATCTGGAATCTATGCGGCCATGTTTCTTCTCATGGGGGTGCTTATCTGGCTCGCGGTGGCTCTCTGGCTAAGGGAGCTGGCGGAGCGTCCCGAGTTTGACCTGACGCTTCTTCACTGCCTGCTGATGCCAGGGGTTGTGCTGAGGCAACTGGGCATCACTCGCCTTGTAACCCTTTACTGTTGCGCCGTAGCCACAGGTTTTCTGATTCTCATGCACCACCTCTCCTGAACGGAGTCGGACAAGTCCTTACTGAAACAACATCTGCCGGTCCTGCATCTTGTTCAAAACCTTTAGCGGCGCGCGTAGGTCAACGAGTTACCCGAATGGGACACTAGACTTAATCGTTCTTTAATGCCGCGGCGAGAGCTTCAGGCTACCCTGCGCATTGGGCTACGAAAATCTGCGCAGTGGGCCTGTGGAAATCTGGCGCAATATCGACAAGAACGAGGCGTACCATTCTAAAACGAAGCGAAGGCACATACGCGGCTCTGGCCATCTTTCTGGTGCTCATCGGTCTGACGCTCTATCAATCGCTGAGTGTGTACCGCGAGTCTGTGGCAGACGCTGCCCGGCAGTTTGAATCGAGGATCGGCGAGATTAATGCCGCGATAAGTCAGCGCCTGCTCTCCCACGAGAATGCCCTGCGGGGCGGCGCCGCACTTTTCGCGGCTACCAATGTTCGCCGAGAAGATTGGGCGAAGTACGTCGAAAAGCTGGATCTCAATCGCAACTATCCTGGGGTTCAGGGCCTCGGTTTCGCCGAAGTGATCGCTCCGGAGGACGTTTCAGCCTTCGTCGAACGCGTCCGGGCTGAAGGATACCCCGAGTTTAACCTCTGGCCCGAGGGCAAGCGCGCCACCTATACCAGCATTGTCTACCTGGAACCCTTTGACTGGCGCAACCAGCGTGCGTTTGGTTTCGACATGTTCAGCGATCCGACCCGAAGGGCGGCAATGATCAAGGCCCGCGATACTGGTGAGGCCAAAGCGACCCAGTCAGTATCACTGGTGCAGGAGACAGGGGTTAACGCGCAAAGAGGGTTTCTGATCTATTTACCGGTGTACGCTGACGGCCAGGTTCCCGCCACGGTAGCCGAAAGACGCGAGCAGCTCATCGGTTATGTCTACAGTCCGTTTCGGATGCGCGACCTGATGACGGGGATATTCGGTTCCGCCTCAGGACTGAACGATCTCCGCCTGCAGATTTATGACGAGGCGGGCGAAGGCCCCGGGATGAAAATTTTTGACAGTGCTGCTGACCCGGATTCAGAGGTGGATGGCGAGTTCCGGGAAACGCTGCCATTTGAATTCAACGACCATCAGTGGACATTGCGCTTTTTTTCCCGAGATCCCATTGAGGCGCTAGCCGATCCGGGCAAGGCGCTGGTCGTGATGGGGGCGGGCATTGTCATCAGCTTTCTGCTGGCTGGCCTGGTCTGGGCCGTTGGCATAAACCGGCAACGTAGTTGGGCTCTGAGCCAGGCCAATGTAGACCTGCTCGAAGAAATGGCCCAGCGGGAAAATCTGGAGCTGCGACTCGATCGTTTCTTTTCTCTATCAGGTGATCTGCTTTGCACCGTCAACGAAGACTGCACCTTCCGGCAGGTCAATCCCGCCTGTCAGAAAATACTCGGGTTCGAGAGTCAGGCACTGGTGGGCGCGCCGTTTCTGGAGTTTGTCCACAAAGACGACCGCGATCGCGCCGAACATGAACTGAAGATCCTGACCAGCAAGAAAGTAAGCCGGACGACGATGGAAATTCGTAATCTCGCCGAGGACGGCGGCGTACGATGGGTGGAATGGCATTTTGTAGCCGCTGAGCAGGAGCCCGCGTTCTACGGCAATGGCCGGGATGTGACCGAGCGGAAGCAGCTCGAGCAGGAACTCCACCGCAGCGCCTTTTACGACAAGCTGACCGGTACCGCAAACCGTTCCCTCTTTCTGGATCGACTGAAACACGTCATTGATCGCTCACAACGTTATGGCGAAAGCTACGCAGCCATGATCATGGATATGGACAACTTCAAAACGGTCAATGACAGTTACGGGCACCTGACCGGGGACAAACTCCTGGCTGCCTTTGCCCAGAGGGTGCAGCAGCAACTGAGACCGGTGGATACCTGCGCACGCTTCGGCGGTGATGAGTTCATTGTTCTGTTGGAAGAAGCCGCCAGCCGGGAAGACGTCGGCTACATTGCTGAACGGATTCAGGCAGCCGTGGAGTTACCTTTTGTCTTCGACGGTCTCGAGCTGCGAGTTGGCAGCAGCATGGGAATAACCATGGGTGACAGCCGCTACAAGACAACACATGAAGTGCTGCGGGACGCGGATATGGCGCTTTATGAAGCGAAAAACCAGGGTAAGAACAGATCTATTTTCTTTGACCAGCGAATGCGTACCGAGCAGATGACCCGCACGGTGGTGCAGGCAGAACTCAGTAACTCACTTGAGCGACAGGAACTGGAAGTCGTCTACCAACCCGTGGTGGCCCTCGACAGCAACTGCACGGTGGGTTGTGAAGCGCTGATCCGCTGGAAGCACTCCCAGCTCGGCGAAATGAGCCCGAGCGAGTTCATTCCTATCGCAGAGAAAAGCGGGCTGATAACCGCTCTGGGCCGGTTCGTAACCGAGCGCGCCTGCGAGGACCTCAGCCGCTGGCTAGAGATTGGGGTAGTGTCGGCGGATTGTTTCGTCAGTGTGAACCTTTCCCCTCGAGAGTTCTTTGTGGGCGATCTGGTGGCGCGCGTTCAGGAAACACTTGAGAGGAACGGCCTTGAGGGTCGTCATCTTCGGCTGGAGGTAACCGAGGGTGTGCTGATAGAAAGCTCGCAGGAGGCGGCGGTGATATTTGCTGAGCTGCAGGCCATGGGCGTCCGGATCTGCATCGATGACTTCGGCACCGGATACTCTTCCCTCAGCTACCTTCAATCATTGCCTATTGATGTACTCAAGCTGGATCGGTCGCTTATCCAGCAGATCCCCGAATCGCCCAAGAGCCGTGAAATCGCGCGTACGGTGCTGAACCTCGCCACAGCCCTGGATGTGCAGTCGGTTGCCGAAGGGGCAGAGACAGAGGAACACCTCAGCGCCATCCGGCAGTTGGGTTTCCGCTTCGCCCAGGGCTTTATTCTCCACCGGCCCATGCCGGCGTCACAAATGGAAGAGCTACTCCGCCACGAAGGCGCCGGAAGGACGGCTGGCCGCCGATCAAGCGCAGGACACTAGCAGGTGGGTACAACTTGGGCCCGGATCCTTTTGCGGAGGCGTCTCGACACGGCATCCACCGCAATGTTAAGTAGCGCCGTGACCAGGATCAGCACCATGGCGCGATCAAACCGGATTTCCTGGATCGCACTGTCAACATAGAAGCCCAGGGTCGCTACGCCCAGAATCCCTAAAATGGCGCTCTCCCGGAGGATGACCTCCCAGCGGTAGAACAGAAACGCCAGGAAGCCGCCGTACACCCGGGGCACCAGTTCAAACCCGTAACGGTTCAAGCCAGAGGCGCTGTCTGGTCTCAGGATGATTTCGTTGCTCTGGCGCCCGATCAGATGACCTATGATCGCCCCGTTGTGCAGTGCCAGCGCCACCACTGCGGGCAGCATGGAGGGCCCCCACAGCTGAAGCAGAATGTACGCAAGGATGTACTCGGGCGTAGAACGCGCAACGACCAGCAGAGTATGGCCGGCCAGGCGCCGCTTGGGGCCGCCAAAGTGGCGTGATATCAGAGGAAAAACGCATAGCGCAATCACTGCTGTGCCCACCAGCGCGATTTGTGTCAGTACCAGTGTATTCCACAGGCCGGGCAGGGCTTCGGTTAGCACGATTGAAGCCAGCCAATCCCAAAGGGCTTCCCATCCCTCGCCGTCCCTTAACGGCGAGGGCACGATATCCTGCGTAAAAAACCGAGATGCATTCTGCCACGCGATAGGCATGCCGCTACCCAGCATGAAAGGCGCCAGAGCCACGTAAGCAGGGATCAGCCTGGGCCTTGCCCAGATGCGCAGTGTACCGATCAGGATAAAGAACAGTAGCAACAGAGCCCCGACCTGCGAGTAATAACCTTGGGAAAATGATGACTGCAAGTAGAAACCCAGCGTGGGCAGACCGACGAAGCCCAGTATCGCGCTGGAGCGCAGACCACACTCAAGACGGTAGGCGGTATAACTGACCAGATGCGGCCAGGCGACCGCGACCCGACCAAAGACGAAAGCGGAAAGGCGTCCGCTGCCTGCGGGCAGAACATGCTCAGGCAAAGGGTCTGCGTTCTCGAGAATCTCGGCGAACACTTTGGCAAAAATTCCCGCATACGGGATCGCGATGGCCAGCACCCCGGTCAGTGGGTGAAAACCGAAGAACTGGAGGAAAATCAGTGCCCAGAACAGCTCATGGATGGCCCGAACGAACGCGCACCCCAGCCTGATGAAACGCGAGTCGAAGCCGAGTGCCAGCAAGAAACCCGCCCCGCAGCCGAGGGTGACACCAACAATGGCAAAGGCGATGGTTTTAACCAGTGCGGTCCCGACGTCGCCGACCGCGAACAGATCAGGCGTGAGGAGTCCCAACGCCAGCCGGCCCATCTCCCGCCAGGGGTTCTGGCTGGAAATCGCCATATCGGCAAAAAACAGGCAAAACCCGGCGACCCCAATGAAGCTGAGGCTGATTCGCAGGGCCGGGGACGTGAACATATAGCGGGCCTTCAGTAGATCGGGAGCACGTCCTGGACGTTCAGCCGGTGGCTGTCCTCGTCCAGCACAATAAGCCCATCCCGGATGCCGATCATCCGGGAGCTGTAGCGCAAAGCCAGCTCGACATCATGCAGTGCGATAACACTCGTAGGGTAGTGCTCGGCCAGCGCAGCCATAACACCCGCCGCGAGAGGCCCATCCAGGGCCGAAACCGGCTCATCCGCCAGCAGTAACCCGGCTTTCTGGTACAAAGCTCGCGCCACAGCCGTGCGCTGTTTTTCTCCGCCCGACAATTGGCTGGCCGGAGAAAAGATTTTGTCGCCGAGGTGTAACTGGTCGAGCAGCGGTTGGATGCGCTGCCGCTCACGGCGGAAGGGCCGCACCAGGTTGGCCAGGTTGTACCAGGTAGGACGCGACGATAACCTGCCCATGAATACGTTGTGAAACACGGATAGTGATGGCACCAGCCCGAGTTCCTGGGGGACCAGCGCAGCCCGGTCGCGGGCTTGCGCATAGAGCAGATCGAGGAGCGTGGACTTCCCGGCACCGCTCTGGCCGACCAGCGCAACACGTTGCCCCTCATATACGGTGAGCGACACCGGGCCGAGTACCCGCCGGCCGGCAAAGGCCGCGCTGGCCTCGGTCAGATGGACTAACGCCATCAGTCAAGAATTCCGATTGCCTCGCCGGTTTCGCGGATAGGCTCGTAATCGTCGTTGGATGCGGGAATGAAGCCTTCCCGCGGAAATGTTTCCAGGAGTTTCGGGTCGTCCATCGCCAGCAGTGCAGCCCGTACCTTTTCCTTGAAGCCCTTGCCAAATCGCTCGTCAACATCGCCGCGAATGGTCCATTGGTAGTCTGGATAAGGAGGGGTTTCCCAGATGACCTGAACCGCATCGGTGTCGATGTCGGCGCCGGCGGTTTCGCTTTTCCAGACCTGATAGTTGAGCGCGCCAACCTGATAGGTCCCCGATTCAACCAATGCCAGTGTACGGGAATGGTTGTCACTGAAACCGACCCGCTCAAACACATCTTCGGGGGGCTGCCCGAAGGCTTTACGTATGTAGAACTCAGGCATCAGCCGCCCGGAAGTGGACCCCTTGGAGCCGAAAGTAAACGTCTTGCCTTTTATGCCCTCGGGGAAGGCCTCGGAAGGCTCAAGGCCAGCGCTCTTGTGCGCGATGAAATAGGTTTTGAACTGGGCGTCCTCAACCCCTTGGGCCAGCGCCTCAGAGCCCGGCACCAGGCTTCTGGCCTGCACGCCGGAAAGTCCGCCGAACCAGGCCAATTGCACCTGATCATTCCGGAAGGCGGTGACAGCGGCAGCATAAGACTTCACGGGCACGAACCTTACGTCTGTGTCGAGCTCGGCGCTGAGATAATCCGAAACCGCCTCAAACCGCTCCCTTAGCTGGGTCTCGTCCTGATCCGGTATTGCAGTGAAAACAAAAGTATCAGCGAATGCCTGGCTGGCCAGAAGCAGGCCCAGTGTAGCTGTGAGTGCAATTTGATGGAGCATGACGGACAGTCCCTGGAAGTGTTGGATAAAAAGCGATCGGACTCGGCTGATGCCGGCCGGCGCGCAAGGATACCATCTGTTCGAAAGCCAGACGAAGCAGATCATTAGCGGCATCTCGGCTAGCGATTCAATATGATCGGTTGCGGCTCCGAACTCTGTTCAGCTACCCGCCCGATAACGGTTGCACAGCTATAGCCCCTCTCGCGCAGGGCGGCTATACATGCGATGGCTTTTTCCTGGGGCACACTGGCCAGCAGGCCGCCTGCGGTCTGGGGATCGAACAGGAGTGGGTAGACGGGGTGAGTCGCCGCCCCAGCTTGGTTGCGGATCGCACTGCGCAGGCGGAGATTGGCTGATTGCAGGGATGACAGGATCCCTGCAGCCGCCGTTTCCAGTGCGCCCGGAAGCACCGGTATGGCCGCGAGGTCGAGGTATGCATCAACCTTCGACGGTCGAGTCATCTCCAGGAGGTGACCGAGCAGGCCGAAGCCGGTGACGTCTGTACAGGCCGTGGCCCCGAAAAGGCGCAGGCAAGTGGCGGCCTGCTCACTCGACTGAACCATGGACTCTAGTGCGGTGTCGAGCCAGCGGCCCTTGGCTCTCAGTTGAGCATGGGCGGCGAACAGTGTGCCGGTCCCGAGTGGTTTGGTCAGTATGAGAGCGTCTCCCGGGCTCATGCCGGACTTGCTCAGCACTGCTTTCGGGTCTATTATACCGTTCACAGCAAAGCCGAGAGCCAGTTCCTGACCTTCGCCGGTATGGCCGCCGACCAGGGCGCAGCCGGACTGGTTCAGGACTTCCACGGCGCCGGTCATCATCTGCAGTAGCAGTGCTTCAACTTTTGACTCCAGTCCGTATGGCACGGTTGCGATCGCTGTTGCGCTCTGGGCTTCTGCGCCCATCGCGAAAATGTCGCCCAAGGCGTGATTCGCAGCGATTTTACCGAACAGATACGGATCGTCGATAAACGCGCGGAAAAAGTCGACCGTGTGTACTGCGGCCATACCGGGGGCGATCCGCACAACCGCAGCGTCGTCCGGAGCGTGAAGGCCCAATAACACATCGTCTCGCTCGACCGGGCGGAGCCCGGCCAGTGCCCGGGTCAGGACGGTGCTGCCAACTTTGGCGCCGCATCCGCCGCAGCGCATGGCCAGCGCCGAGATAGCCTGGCCCTGTTCGTCAGCATTCAGCGCAACTTCGTTACGGCTCCTGAGCGGCTGCGTGACGCCAGCCATGGTCGGCAATTCGGAAAAGCGGCGCATGAAACGGCGGTCGATGAGGTCTTTCCAACGCCAGACCCACCGGCCACTAAAGGCCAGCGGCCCGCGGGAGCCTATGGCAAAGCGGTCGCCGGTGCTGATCAGAGCCAGCCAGCGACGCTGGGGATGGTAGCGCCTGAGAGGCTTGCCCAGCACGCTTCGTCGCAGGTTCTCCGCGAGGGGCGGCCCTTGTCGAACCGCAAAAACACCGGCTTTTTCACGCGGTGCGTTAACCAGGGTGGCCACGTCTCCCGCTGCAAAAACCCGGGCGTCCGTGATGCTCTGCAGCGTGTCTTTCACCAGGATGAAGCCCGAATCGTCAAGCGCAAGGCCGGTGGCGGCGAGCCATGCCTGACCGCCCGCCTGAGTCACCCAGAGCACTTCATCGACGCAGAACGCTTCACCCTGGTCAGTTTGCAATGAGCCCGCGCTCACACGGGTCACATGGGTGTTCAGATGAAGCTGAACACCCCGATTGGCCAGCACGCGATGGAATTTTTTGCGCACGGCGGCATTATGGGTGGGCAGGAACTCGCCTGCGCCGTGGAAAATATGTAGCTCAAGATCCGCCGGATTGCGGCCGAGCGCAATTAACTCTGCTGCCAGTCGATACTGAACTGCAAGCAGGAGCTCTACTCCGCCAGCACCGCCGCCGACCACCGCGATAACAAAACGGCCGCGGTGCGCTTTGATGCGTTCAAGTACCGCCTGCCAACGCTGATTGAACTGATCGATTGGCTTGACGGGCACTGCGTATGCTTCAGCGCCGTCGACACTGTCCAGTCGAGGTGCGGAACCGATATTGACGGAGACGACGTCATACGCCACCGGCGGCCGCTGCCGACAAAACACCCGTCGCCCATCGCGATCGAGGCCAGTCACTTCATCCCGCAGAAAGCGGGCGCCAGCAAAATGGGCCAGTCGGCTCAGATCGATATGGACCTGGTCGAAGGCGTAGTGTCCTGCCACATAGCCCGGCAGCATGCCGGAGTAGGGCGTATCCGTATCCCGGCAGATCAGAGTCAGCCGGACGCCGGGTATGGGCTTCATGGCGAATCGCCGGAGAACGCCTACATGGCTGTGGCCGCCGCCCACCAGCACGATGTCGCGCAAGACCGGTTGAGCCGGCGTTTGCATGCAATCCTCCAGGAAAAACGCGGGTGGGACACTGGTGCACACGGCCCCCACAGAGCGCACATTGTGAAGCGGTCGCTGTCGGGACTCAACGCCGGTGCTGCAGAAGCTACTGGTCTCGCGCAGACGCGGTGGCAAGCTGGTTGAGCTCAGCGATGGCGATCTGCATGGCCTGGTGACAGTCAGCCATCAGTGTGGGTACGTCGCTTCTCATCAGCCCTGTTGTGCTGATCGGTTCCAGCACGCGGATGTGAACAGGCAGGGTCTGTCGGCCGCGGCTTTGGTAATCGCTACAGCAAATCATCACCAGCGGCACCTGAGCCTCTACCGCTGCCATGAACGCGCCACGCTTGAACGGTAACAGGCCGCGCCCCTTGCTACGGGTGCCTTCCGGAAAAACCCATACTGACTTACGCTCCCGGTTGAGCGCCCGGGCCGTTTGATCAATTGTGTTGCTGGCGCCCGCACCGCGCTGGCGGTTGATCAGGACGTTACCGCCAAGCCAGAACATCTGACCGAAAATCGGGATCCAACGCAGGCTTGATTTGCCGATGACTACCGTGCGGTAGGGCAGGAGGTCCCCCAGCAGAAACACGTCGTCATTGGACTGGTGGTTGGCTACCACGACACGCGGCGTTGTGCCCGTCAGGTACTCCCGACCTTCAACATGCGTTTTCAAGCCGAGGATCGGGCGCCCGCCCCAAGCATAGAATCGGGCAATGAGGTGGTTATTGCCCGGATTGAATGGGCGAAGTAAACACAGGAAAAAACCGATCAATGAGATAAACAGAACATAGGCCCATGCAATAAAGAGCCGGGAGTTAGCCAGGAATCGTTTAGCCATAAAGCGATCAATGTCCGGTAGCGGGTGGAAAAGTCAGCCGATCCATAGCGCGGGTATTGTCACGCCGTTCTGCAGCCAGGTCGAGCCTGACTTTTTGGGCACGTTCTGTCAGCACGCTAGAAGCGTACAACTGTTCGCTCAAAGATCAAGGTGTATGAGACATGATGAGGCGGAGCGGGTGGGCAACGGCAGCCAACACCGGGCAAGTATATAGCGACCTGATCAAATTGCGGGGTCTTAACGGCCATTCGGTTGATCTCTGGCGCCAAGTCAGCAAGGGTATGCAGGTGTCAGTTAAGAATGGAGGCTTAAAATGACAACGACAGACCTTTTCCCGACGCGTGCCGAGCGCAAGATTCCCATGAGCGAGCGCCTCGACCCGACGGTATTCGCCGATAGCTCATCGCGAAAGGATGGACCCCTGGATGAGCGCGAGCTCAAAAGCTACGAGGAAAACGGCTACCTCTTTTTTGACGGCTTTTTCACGCCGGCAGAAATGCAGGGCTTTCTGGATGACCTGCGCGAAAGCGAAGACGATGAAGATCTGAAACTGTCAGAAGGAACGATTCTGGAACCGGGCAAGCAGGAAATTCGCTCGATCTTCGGCATTCACGAGATTTCCGAACGCTTCGACCGGCTGACCCGAGACCCACGCCTGCTCGATATGGTCCGCCAGATTCTGGCCAGCGAAGTCTACATCCATCAGTCCAGGATAAACTACAAGCCCGGTTTCAAGGGCAAGGGGTTCAACTGGCACAGTGACTTCGAAACCTGGCACAGCGAGGATGGCATGCCCCGTATGCGCAGTCTCAGCTGCTCTATTGTCCTGACCGATAACGTGGAAAGTAACGGTCCGCTGATGCTGATCCCCGGCTCCCACCGCAAGTTTGTGCCCTGCATCGGTCGAACCCCCGAGAACAATTACCAGGAATCGCTGAAATCTCAGACGGTCGGCGTGCCCGACGAGGGTAGCCTGCGTCGGTTGATGAACGACGGGGGTATCGACGTACCCACGGGGCCAGCCGGTTCGCTTATTCTGTTCGAGTGCAATACCCTGCACGGGTCGAACCAGAATATGTCGTGCTGGCCCCGTAGTAACCTGTTTTTCGTGTATAACAGCGTGGAGAACACACTGGCCGATCCCTACTGCGGTAACCGGCCCCGGCCGAATTTTCTGGCCAATCGCACTGACTGGAGTCCGCTCACGCCTATCGCTTGAATCGGGGTTGGAGCCGGCTCCGACTCCGCTGGGCAGGATGACAGGAAGCGAAGATGGAGAGCCTCGCCGAGGTTGATGGAAGCTGGATCGCCGCCCTGGTTGGTGGGTTCTCTTTCTTTGCAGCGGCCGCGACATCAGCCCACGCCATACTACGCAAGCTGGATAGCCGCAGCGCAGTGGCATGGGTGGGCCTCATCTGGTTGCTGCCACTTATCGGGCCTACGCTCTATCTGTTGCTGGGTATCAACCGGATACGTCGCCGCGCCATCGAGCTGCGCGGTGGTGTACCCCAGTATGGTCGGGGCACCCGCCTCAGGGACTTCGCCTCGCGCCGGACAACCCGCCGTGTGCCCGAGGCGCTTCGGTCGCTTCATCAGTTATCTGATCGGGTTTCCCAGCAGCCGTTACTCGAAGGCAACGAAGTAATCCCGTTGTTCAACGGCGACGAGGCTTACCCCAGAATGTTGGCGGCGATCGCCGCAGCGCGATCCAGCATCACCCTCAGCACCTACATTTTCGGCAATGACGTCATTGGTCGACGCTTTGTGGCCGAGCTGGCGGCGGCGGTCCAGCGTGGCGTGCAGGTGCGCGTGCTCATTGACGCAGTCGGCGTACGCTACTCTTTCCCGACCATACTCTGGCGGTTGCGCCGCCAAGGTATTCCTTTTGCGCTGTTCATGCCCACCCGCTTACCCCGGGCGATGCCGTTTTTCAATCTCCGCAACCACCGCAAGATTCTCGTGGTGGACGGACAGTGTGGTTTTGCCGGCGGGATGAATATCGCCGCCGGGAATCAACTGAAAGATGAACCCGCGCACCCGGTGCGGGATCTCCACTTTGAATGGCGCGGCCCGGTTGTATCCGAGCTGCAGGCCGTTTTTGCCGAAGACTGGGCCTTTGCTCGCCGGGAGCGGCTGGTCGGCCCCGTCTGGTTTCCGCGGCCGGTAACCCCGGGCAAAACACTGGCGCGGGTCGTAGTCGATGGTCCTGACGAGCGCTACGACGTACTCAGGCGCTTGCTGATCGGCGCGCTTTCAGTGGCTCGGACGCGCATCTGTATCCAGACACCGTATTTTCTGCCCGACGCGACCCTGCAGGACACGCTTATCACTGCTGCGATGCGTGGCGTACGGGTGGAGGTGATGCTTCCTGGCAAAAACAATCTGGCCCTGGTCGACTGGGCCTCCCGGGCGCAGCTGGCCAACCTTATCCGGTGGGGCGTGCGTGTCTTTTTCTCGCCGCCGCCGTTCGATCATTCCAAACTCTTTACCGTGGACGACGGCTGGTGCCTGGTGGGCTCCGCAAACTGGGACCCGCGCAGTCTCGCGCTCAACTTCGAGTGCAATGTGGAGTGCTACGATCGCGACCTCGCGGAGGCCATGGTGCGGTTCTTCGACGTTCGCCTGGCCCAGAGTCAGCAGTGGCGCCTGGCCGATATTGAGCGTACGCCCTGGCTGATCCAGCTACGCAACGGCCTGGCCCGGCTGTTTTCGCCCTATCTTTGATGCTGTTGCAGGGAGGCCTGGCCGCTGAATATTTCATTTTGATTGCTATCGCCTTATAGTGGCGGCGATTTGAGTCTGGGGCATATCCACTGGAGTTCTGCTCTTCAATTCACAGGTTTTCGGGGCTGGCTATGAAAATGGCAAAAGCGAAACGTCTGACACGAGAAGCTGAAGAACATCGTCGTGGCCTGATACGGCTCGGACTCGCTGCGTTCTTTCTGATGGGTATATGGCTGTACGTCAGCGCTACCGGTCAAAATGTACCCCATGCACCGCTTCTGGTCTTTGCTGCTGTAGTCGGCGGCTACATGGCACTGAACATCGGCGCCAACGACGTCGCCAATAACATAGGCCCGGCGGTGGGCTCTCAGGCAATGACCCTCACGGTCGCTATCATCATCGCGGCAATATTCGAGGGGGCCGGCGCCATCATCGCCGGTGGTGACGTCGTCTCCACGATCAAAGGCGGTATCATCGACCCGAGCAATCTCCCCGACAGCCAGACTTTTGTATGGCTGATGACTGCAGCGCTATTGGCCGGGGCCCTATGGCTCAATCTCGCCACCTGGATGGGGGCGCCTGTCTCGACCACTCACTCTATCGTTGGTGGGGTCCTTGGCGCCGGTATTGCCGCCGGTGGTTTCGCGATTGCGGACTGGGCGGTCATGGCCCAGATCGCGGCCAGTTGGGTAGTTTCTCCGGTGATGGGCGGCGTGATCGCGGCAGGGCTGCTTTACTTCATCAAGCTGGCCATCCTTCACCAGTCCGACCGCGCCCAGGCCGCGACCCGCATTGTGCCCTGGATCATGGGGCTCATGGCGTGGGCCTTCTCAACCTACATCATCGTCAAAGGGCTCAAGCGTCTCTGGGAAAGCAGCTTTTTTGAAGCTGCCAGCGTCGGTCTGGCGATAGCCGTGGTTGTTGTGCTGCTGACCTGGCAGTACCTGAAGCGCTCCCGCAGCGCGACGCGAAACGACCGGGGCAGCGTGAACGACCTCTTCACATGGCCCCTGATTTTCGGCGCAGCGCTGCTGAGCTTTGCCCACGGCGCCAACGATGTCGCTAATGCGGTGGGTCCGCTGGCGGCAGTCAATGATGCAATTACAAGCGGCGGTATCGCTACTGAGGCGGGCATTCCGTTCTGGATCATGCTTGTCGGTGCCCTCGGGCTTGCTTTGGGGCTGGCGCTGTACGGGCCGAAGCTGATCAAAACAGTGGGCAGCGAAATTACAGAGCTGGATAAAACCCGGGCATTCTGCATCGCGCTTTCCGCTGCCATTACCGTCATTATTGCCTCTCAGCTGGGACTGCCGGTCAGTTCGACGCACACGGCGCTTGGCGCTGTATTTGGCGTCGGCTTCCTGCGTGAGTACCTCAAGGTCAGTTATGCAAGTCAGTTGCACTCTATCATTGCCCAGCACGAGGGGCCTGAGAGAGCCAGGTTGCAGGCTTTTCTGGACGATTTCCGCCAGGCCTCGGTGGAAGAAATGGATGAGATGATCAAGTCCACCAAGCGTAAGCGCAATCCGGAAATCGTACTCAAGAAAAAAGAACGCAAGCGCCTCAAGTCCATCTACAAAGAAGAATTGGTCAAGCGCCACCAGCTGTTCCGCATTGTCGCGGCCTGGATCATTACTGTGCCGGCGTCGGGGTTTATGGCCGCGTTGCTGTTCTTCACCCTTCGAGGGATGCTGGGCGTCAGCTGAGGCTAATGACCGCTCGGTTCAAGGTCCTGTATCTGGACCGGTATCCATGTTCAGGGTGAGCTACTGAAGGTCTCGGATCATGCCGGAGTTACTGTTCAAGTTGCGCAATGTTCCCGACGACGAGGCGCAGGAAGTCCGGGCGATACTCGACGAGCATGGCATTCGCTACTATGAGACCAGTGAAGGGAACTGGAAGATAGCCGTGCCGGCGCTGTGGCTTGCTGATACCTCCCAGTTGGCTCAGGCAAGGGAGTTGGTCGCAGCCTATCAGGCAGCACGATTCCGGCGTGCGCGGGAAGAGCATGAGCAGGCGATCATTGAAGGCAAGGCGCCTACATTGTGGAGTCTGGTACGGCGCAACCCCTGGCGGGCGCTGCTCTACGTGGCCGGGGTTGCAGTAATTCTCTACCTGTCGGTAATGCCATTTATCGGCCTCGGCGGCTGATCAGTAAGGTTGCAGGGCGCCGCTAGCGGTAGCGGTCGAGTATGACTTCCAACTCGCCCGATCGCTTGATATCTGCCAGTTCGTCGTTGAACCACGCCACGAACGCCTCGTTATCCTTATTGAACATCAAGCGGTACTCCACGCTGCTCAATGGTTGGGGCGCATAATCGAGCTGGTCGTGCCAGCCCTCCCGCTTGATATGCCATAGCCCAACCTCGCGAACGGCTATTGCCAGGTCGTGGTATTTGCCTTCGACCAGATAGCGGAGCATGTCTCTCTCATTCTGTACATCGAAACGCTCAGCCCTGCCGCTCGCCAGCATCGGTTCGAGAGTGGGGTATTTATAGCCGAGATGAGTGACGATGCTTTTGCCCGCCAGTGATTCGGGACCGGTGTATTCAAATTGGCTGCCCCGACGTTTGAAGAAGACTTCCTGAACCTCAACCAGCGGTTCCGTGAAGGTGAAGCGTTCCGGCTTGCTGGTCCACTCAATGGCCCGAGGGGTGGCATCAATATGACCACTGAGGATGAAGTCATCGACGCGCTTGCGCGGAATCTCCAGACCTTCGAGCTTATACCCTTTTCGCTCTGCAGCCAGGGCAAGAATGTCCCAGATAATTCCACTGAAGGTCCCATCCGCATGCACGATCGTGAAGGGGGGGTAGCCTTGGGGAGAAACGTTCAGGCGCAGAATTTTCTCTTCTTCGGCCGCCAGAGTGGCTGTGCTGGAGAAGAGTGTCAGGGCAATCGCGAAAATGGAGGGGAAAAATAACGGCATCAGTCATTCCGGGCGGGCTTTTTACTTGCTTCGGACAACTCGGAAATCGAGTATAGCATCGACTTAACCTATGAAACGTTCAGGTGCTGTTCGCGGCATGTTCAGGTTAGCCAGTATCAGGCAAAAAATCTGGAGTGACACTGGTCGTACCTGTGCTGACCGGCGCTTGTAGGGAAATATACCTACAGAGGAGCACCGGTCAGGTACGCTCAGGTCAAAGCAGTGATATGTTCAGGTGAAACTAGCTGATACGTTCAGGTTAAAGTAGTGAGTGATGCTTTGGCGAACGGCTCCAGCTCATCTGTGCGGCCCGTCTTGAGTTTAGCCAGCCACTGGGGGTCATGGAGCAATGCGCGGCCAACGGCAATCAGCTCGAACTCGTCGTTTTGCATGCGCTCGACCAGTTCATCGATACCTGCCTGCTCGACCTGGGCCTGTTTGCTCATGAAGGTCCCGCTGATGAAGTCTTCGGTCAGGCCCACGCTTCCCACGGACATGGCCGGCTTGCCGGTCAGCTTGCGGGTCCACCCGGCGAGGTTGAGGTTCGAGCCTTCGAACTCCGGTTCCCAGAAGCGCCGCTGCGATGCGTGGAAGATGTCTACACCGGCGTCGGCCAGAGGCCTCAGGAAAGCTTCGAGGGCCTCGGGCGTGGCAGCCAGACGCGCATCGTAGTCCTGCATTTTCCATTGCGAGTATCGCAGGATAACGGCAAAGTCCGGACCAACCGCTTCCCGTACGGCGCGGATAATTTCGATCGCGAAACGCTGGCGGTTGGCCATGCTGCCGCCGTACTCATCGTCGCGCTGGTTGGTGCCTTCCCAGAAAAACTGGTCGATCAGATAGCCGTGAGCCCCGTGCAACTCTACGCCATCAAAACCGAGGGCTTTGGCGTCTCTGGCCCCTTGGGCAAACGCACGAACCACATCGGCGATATCATCCTGGGTCATCGCCTTGCCGTTGGGCTTGCCAGGCGCGTAGAGGCCCGATGGGCTCATTCCGGGTACAGAACCATCAGGTTCCATGCCATCCCGACGAACTGCGCCAACATGCCAGAGCTGGGGGACGATGGCGCCGCCCGCAGAGTGCACGGCGTCGACGACTTTTTTCCAGCCCGCCAAAGCGGCTTCGCCGAAAAAGTCCGGCACGTTGGGGTAGCCGTTGGACGCGGCATGGTTAATCGTTGTTCCTTCGGTGATCAGCAGGCCTACCCCACCTTCGGCGCGGCGTTTGTAATAAGCCACAACATCGTCGTTGGGAGTCCGGTCTGGTGAGAAATTACGAGTCATCGGGGCCATCGCCACGCGATTGCGGAGGTGAAGAGACTTGGTCTCGAATGGCTCGAAAAGAGGTCCGAGGTTCATGGTGGCTCCATCAGTGTTATGGAAGGGCTGTCAGGTTTCGTAACGCAACTTTATTGAATCCAGTTTCATAAAGCAACCGAAGTGTTATACTGCGACCATGTCACGAAAACGTTTTGATGATTCAGACTGCTCCGTTGCCCGCGCGCTGGACGAGGTGGGGGACTGGTGGTCACTCCGCGTTGTGCTCCAGGCCATGTATGGAACGCGCCGGTTTGTGGACTTTCAGTCTGAGCTGGGCATCGCCCGTAACATCCTTTGTAACCGGCTTGAGAAGCTGGTTGAGAATGGGGTTTTGCGAAAGGAAGATGTGGGAGCTCACGGATGCCGCTTTGAGTACCGGCTTACAGACAAGGGACGGGAGCTTTTCCCGGTACTGGTAGCACTACGCCAGTGGGGAGATCGCTGGACGCCTGCGCCGGGTGGCAGCCTCGACCTGCGCTGCCGGGATGGGTTACCGATTGCGCCGGTGGCTGTGCAGGATCAACAGGGCCGCGCACTGGACATCAGGCAGGTCGTGCTGGGCCCGCGCGAAGGTTCGCCAGCTAAGGCTGGCTGATGCGGTGGGGGTCGAGTTGCACTGATTCGACCTGAAGCCCCAGCAGGATAACGCGGCCGGTATAGCGGCTCTCGCCAGTGGTGCTGAACTCAAACAGAAAGCGTCGCCAGACGCGCATCCGTCCGGCGCCGTCACGTTTAAACCAGAGCCCGCGCAGAAACACGGCCTGGTCCAGCAGTAGCACATCCATTCTCCGGCAGTGTTCCTGCGCTGCCTTTAACGCGATTTCTGAAATAGCCTTGGCTTTCCACCAGTACCAAGCCACAAAAGCCAGCAGGAAAATCCAGGAGAGATCGCCCAGCGTCAGCATCACCGGCGCAACGTCGTCACGCCCTCGGACGAACCGAGAAGCAGAATGTCGGCAGGCCGTTGGGCAAAGATGCCATTGGCCACAACGCCGACGATCTGATTCATCTCGCGTTCAATCTCGATCGGATTGGCCAGGTTCATGTTGTAGATATCGAGTATGACGTTACCATTATCGGTAACGACGCCCTCCCGATACTCCGGGTCACCGCCGAGTTTGACGATCTGCCGGGCGACATGGCTGCGGGCCATCGGGATAACTTCGACCGGGACAGGGAAGGCGCCGAGTTGGCTTACCCGCTTACTCTGGTCGGCAATGCAGATGAAGCGTCGGGCCACTGCAGCAACGATCTTTTCCCGCGTCAGCGCCGCGCCGCCGCCCTTGATCAGTTCGAGGTGCTCATTGGCTTCATCGGCACCGTCCACATAGACTTCCAGGTCCGCCACATTGTTCAGGTCATAGACCGGGATGCCGTGGTGCTGCAGGCGCCGGGCAGTTTCCTCTGAACTTGCCACGGCCCCGTCAAAGTCCATCTTCAGCTTCGCCAGGGCATCGATAAAGAAGTTGGCGGTACTGCCGGTACCCACACCAATGATTGTCTTGGCGTCGAGGTCGGGTTTGATAAGCGCTATCGCCGCTTCGGCGACGGCCTTTTTCATCGCATCCTGGTTCATGATCGGTTCCGCTTTCGCTGTATGGGCTACGGGAGTATACGGCCACGAGCCGGAGGCGTGTAGACGTAAGCGCAGCTTCCTCCGTAAACTGGTCGTTTTTTCAACTTCAGTCGCCCTGAGTACGCGCTGGCTCTGGCGCGATCCAAACGGATTATCCGATTATGCTGCAACGCTATATTAAGAAGATCCTGAACGCCCGCGTTTACGATGTGGCCCACGAGACACCCTTGACGCAGGCACGGCTTCTTTCCCAGCGTTTCAGCAATAACATTCTGCTGAAGCGGGAAGACCTCCAGCCCGTTTTTTCGTTCAAATGCAGGGGCGCCTATAACAAGATTGTGCAGCTTTCCGACGAGGAAAAAGCCTGTGGGGTAATCTGCGCGTCCGCCGGCAACCATGCGCAGGGTGTCGCTTTGGCCTGCAAGGTATTGAAGATAAAGGCGGTTATCGTCATGCCCCAGACGACGCCGGAGATCAAGGTGAACTCGGTGAGGGCACATGGCGCCAAGGTCGTGCTCAAGGGCGACGCCTTCGATGAGGCCGCGGCCCATGCCCGAGAGCTTATGGAAGAAAAGGGCTATACCTACATCCCCCCCTACGATGATGAGGATGTGATTGCGGGCCAGGGCACGGTTGCCATGGAGCTGCTCTCGCAGTTCAGCAAGCCGCTGCACGCGGTATTTATCCCGGTAGGCGGCGGCGGCCTGATCGCGGGCATGGCCGCTTACATTAAATATCTCCGGCCCGAGATCAAAGTTGTCGGGGTCGAGCCCCAGGACTCCGCTTGCCTGTCTGAAGCCTTGAAAGCTGGCCAGAAAGTGACCCTGGACGAGGTAGGTATCTTTGCTGACGGCGTGGCGGTCAAGCGTATCGGCGAGCACCCATGGGAGGTCTGCAAGGATTACGTGGATGAGGTCATCACCGTATCCACCGATGAGATCTGTGCAGCGATCAAGGACGTCTTCGAGGATACCCGCTCTATCGTTGAGCCGGCGGGTGCTTTGTCCGTCGCCGGCATAAAGAAGTACATCCAGCGCGAGGGCCTGGTGGACGAAAACCTTGCCGGCATCCTGTCGGGTGCCAACATGAATTTTGATCGGTTGCGCTATATTTCGGAGCGAACGGAAATCGGCGAGCAGCGGGAAGCCATACTGGCGGTAACGCTTCCAGAACGTCCGGGCAGCTTTAAACGCTTTATTGGCGCCCTGCACAAACGCAGCATCACCGAGTTCAACTATCGCTACGCCAATCAAAGTGAAGCGCGGATCTTCGTCGGTATACAGGTGCAGAGCAATGGTCAGGGCCGGGATGATTTGGTCAGGGATCTTCGCGGGGCAGGCTATGCGGTGATGGATCTGACTGACAACGACCTTGCCAAAGCGCATATTCGACACATGGTCGGCGGACACGCGCCCGGCGTTCCCAACGAGCGTGTATTCCAGTTTCAGTTCCCGGAACGCCCCGGGGCCTTACTGAAGTTCCTCAGTTCGCTGGGTACCCGCTGGAACATTTCAATGTTCCACTATCGCAATCACGGCGCTGCCTATAGCCGCGTCCTGATGGGTGTCCAGGTTGACACCGATGATCTGGCCGACCTGAAAGCAATGCTCGCTGAGGTGGGGTTCAAATACGAAGATGTAACCAGTAATCCCGCATACGAGCTGTTTCTGGGCAATTGAGTCCCTGCCTGAGATCTTAACTGCGTTTAATCAGCGCTTGAGGTGGCTGCCCAAGAACCGGTGCAGCCATTTTTTTTGAGTAACATCTTGTAATGGCGAACTTAGCTGATAACCTTAGAAATCTCGGTAGTGCTCACGCCTAATTCCCTGAATTACCGGAGCTAAAGCGGGGCTCCGCCTTCTAAGTGCTGAAGCATTGCTCAGCCGGTGGCTCGTTATTCAGCTCTGGCATCCACGGTACTTCATCAGAATGGCTGGGCGAGTGTGCTCCAAGATGATGACACGGTAATTTTAAGGCTTGGCTCAGGAGACCATAAACAGTGATTCGCAAGCCAGATGTCATTCAATCCCTGGTTTTTCTCTTTGCCGGAGGGCTCGTGGTCAGCGCGGTCACTCAGCTTTCACCATGGCAGGCCGGTCCCAGCCAGTTTGAGTCTGTGCAAAGTGCTACAGGCGATTCTAATTCCACCCTTCAGGCCGAGCACCGGGATTCATTGGCCTGGAAAGAGTCGCACGTCTGGGCTTTCAATACGTCGCCTAACCGTTAGACCTGCTTGACCGAAAACGTCTGGCGGAACTCTGGGTCCGGTAACGTCCGATAAACAGCCTGTCTACCGCAGGCTTCGGGGTCGAAGAGGCTGAAGCCCGATTAAACCGGTAGCTGTAACGGTCCGTGACGACGCCATCCAATGGCACATCCCAAGATGCAATCGGCAAAGACTCAACTTTCTGACACTCGTGGGCGAGGCCCATCAGAAAGGGACTATATGTGCCTGCCCGCTTGAAAGCGAAAGTGCGGTCGTAAAAGCCGCCGCCCATACCCAGGCGTCCGCCTGCAGCGTCAAAGCCCACCAAAGGCAGCAATACGAGATCGAGTGCCCGCGCCGACCGCCGCCTGCCGCGTTTGATTGCAGGCTCAGGAATGCCGAACTGGTTTAACAGCAGCTCCGCCTCACTGTCATAGCGTACAAACCAGAGTCTGTTGTGCAATACGGGATGCAGCACAGGCAGATAGCATACCTTGCCGTGCCGTCGCGCTTCCGCTGCAAAAATAGCCGGGTCAATTTCACCGTCGTTTGCCAGGTAAAGGGCTATATGGCGGCTACGGATGACCTGTGGATGCTTCAAAAGTTGTCGCGTCAGGGCGCGGGAAGCTTGTTTCTGTTGCAGAAGAGTCAGACTGCGTCGGCTTTTACGCAGTGATTTGCGCAATTCGCGGCGGCTTGCCTGGTCAATAACAGCGGGGAATTCGGCGTCGATATCGCCGTGATGAGAAGTCAAAAAAGCGCTCTCCGGACTGCCGTCGTCAGATATGGCCCCTGAACCCAATAGTTCAAGGTGGTGACCAGTCTAGCGAATTAGGCTTTCCCCTGCAGTGGGGGACCTGCTCACATCGCCAGGGAGTGGTCTCCGAAGTCGTGCGCATCGGCTCGAGGAACAAATCCAACAGCTCGCACAGCCCAGAGAGCTGAGGTCATTATAGGCCATCAGGTGGGGCGGGATGCAAACACGTCTTCACTTCGGATGCTCCGGCTGCCAAAAGTTCTGGGTGATGATATGCCCCAGAGCGGCCGGTAACTCTTCCGCGGGGCGTATATCCCGACCAGGCGCGGATAGGCGTCTGTATCGGAAAGCCTGCCTCGCTTCTTTCAGAAAGGGACGGTGCATCCGGCAGAAAGCGATGGGTGCATCTGGCAGAAAAAAGCGATGGGGCAACCGGCAGAGGGTGGGCAAGCCGGAAGGGGCGGCCGGCAAAGGACACTAGCGTCCGTCAGACTCAAGGGCACGGTCCAGCTTTCGATCCATTTCACCCAGTACGGTTTCGGCTGATCCCGACAGGCCACTGCTCTGCAGAAGCTCATGGGTTATATTCAGCGCTGCCATGACGGCGATGCGCTCTGTGCCGTATACCTTGCCGCTGGAGCGAATCTCTCGCATTTTTCGGTCGAGATGCCGCGCTGCTTTCTCCAACTCGCTACGGGCATCCTCCGGACAGGCAACCAGATACTCCTTGTCGAGAATATTGACTTCGACGGTTGTCGATTTTTCAGCCATTAATGATGCTCCAAAGCCCTGAGTCGTCCGATCATGGCCTCAATTTTACTGCGTGCGAGGTCGTTTTTCTGCATCAGCTGGGCCCGCTCTTTCTGCCAGTCATCCTGTAGCTGACGCAAGCCCGTGTTTTCGGCTTCCAGTTTCTGGCAGCGGTCAATCAGTCTGTCCAGTTTTCGGGATAGCGCCTCAAGATCAGGCTGTTGCATGGTGACTCTCGACGAAGGCGGCCATTGGAGGCGACGGGTGAGGGCTCGCTCCGGTGTCGGCGCGGACCTGGAAAATTGATCGGATAACTATAGTGGGGGTACTGATGCCGGTCAATGCGTGCGGCCTCAGGGGTGCGCAAGCCGGCTCCGCTGAGCGCGCGGCGAAGGTGCACGCGCAACTGCTTCGATGACCGTCAGCCGACAGCCTGCTAGGATAGAGTCCAGTATCATTGGCATGGCGGAACTTGGGAGAGACTATGGGCGAGCACTGGGGTGCCTCCGCTACCCGCAATTTTGAGACCTGGGCCAACATTTACGTGCGGCATGGTGCGTTCAACCACCCAGCGGAACTTCATGGAGCCCTGGCTGGACAGCTGGCCGCTGGCGAACGGCTGTCCGCCAGTGAGTGGGAATCAGTTGCTGCCGATCATCTGGGTACGGAGAATTTCCTGCCCGGGGATCAGCAAAGCCCCGGCGCGCGCGAATTCTTCGCTGTGGTTTATGAGGACGTGCTGACAGGCCTGCAGTCAGAGCAGATGCAGTTCCGTCTCTTGCTGCCGGATGACGAAGCACCCATGGGCGAGCGGCTGTTTGCATTAAGCGCCTGGACCCGGGGTTTCCTGGAAGGCATGGCAAGGGTTGGCGGCGAACGGCTGGCAACGGCACCTGAAGACATTCGGGAGTTGATACAGGACTTTGTTGCGATCAGTCAGGTCGAGGATGACGTTGACGAGGAGGACGACGCTGAAAATGAAGCCCACTGGGTCGAGATTTCAGAGTTCGTTCGCGTCGGCGCCTTGACTGTCTTTACCGAATTCAACCGGGCGACTGCTGCCCCCAGCCTGCACTAAGAGCCCACCGCATGCGGGGAAAGACGCTGCCAGCGGGCCCTGGGTCTATTCCGGTCACCGCGCACGCCGCAGGGCCACTGCCGTATGCCGTTTTCGGACGAGGAGAGTCTATGAGTTTGTCGATGAGTGAGTTTGCCCGCCGTCGGGCTCGGCTGATTGAGCAGTTGGCGCCTAACAGTATCGCCGTCGTGCCGGCCGCCTCCGAGCGCACCCGCAACCGCGATGTGCTCTATCCGTTCCGCCAGGATAGCGACTTCTTTTATCTGACCGGATTCAGCGAGCCTAACGCTGTCCTGGTGCTGATTCCGGGGCGGGAGCATGGTGAGTCAGTACTGTTCTGCCGCGAGCGCGATCCTGCGAAGGAACTGTGGGATGGCTATCTGGCCGGTCCCGAAGGAGCCGTGGAGCAATACGGACTTAATGACGCATTTCCCATTGCAGACATCGACGAGATTCTGCCCGGCATGCTGGAAGGCAAGGATCGGGTGTATTACTCCATGGGCTTCGACGCCGCCTTCGACCAGCGTCTGATGGAGTGGGTCAATATAATCCGCAGCAAGGTGCGCAGCGGCGCCCATCCCCCCGGCGAGTTCGTTGTACTGGAACACTTCCTCCACGATATGCGACTGATCAAGAGCGCGGCCGAAATCAAGTTGATGGAAAAGGCAGGGCGGATAAGTGCTGAGGCCCATTGCCGCGCCATGCAGCGGTGTCAGCCTGGGGTTACCGAGTACCAGCTGGAGGCCGAGTTGATTCACTGGTTTATGGAAAATGGCGCCAGGTCACCGGCTTATCCCTCCATCGTCGGCGGCGGCGCAAACGGTTGCGTGCTGCACTATATCGAGAACAGCAAACCGCTCAGGGATGGCGACCTCGTTTTGATCGATGCTGGTTGTGAGTATGAGCATTATGCCGCCGATATTACCCGTACATTCCCGGTAAATGGTCGTTTTTCCGAGCCCCAGAAAGCCCTGTATCAGGTCGTGCTTGAAGCCCAGGCTGCGGCTATTGATGCTATCAAGCCCGGCAACCACTGGAATCACCCGCACGAAGCGGCGCTGCAGGTTCTGGTTGAAGGGCTTGTTGAGCTGGGCCTTATCACTGGCATGACTCCGGCCGAAGCCATAGAGAAAGAGACTTATAAGACGTTCTTCATGCACAGGACCGGGCACTGGCTTGGCATGGATGTACACGATGTCGGTGACTACAAGGTCGCCGGCGCCTGGCGAGTGCTGGAACCGGGTATGGTCATGACCGTAGAACCGGGGCTGTATGTTGCGCCTGACAACACCTCGGTCGCTGAAAAGTGGCGCGGCATCGGCATCCGCATTGAGGATGATGTTGTGGTAACCCGGGACGGCGCCCGGGTTCTCACGGCCGCTGTACCTAAAACGATTGCCGAGATCGAGAGTCTGATGGCAGGTGCGCGGACTGCAGCATGACGGCGATAACCCGAAACCAGCTTGATTACGACGTTACCATCGCCGGCGGCGGCATGGCCGGCGCAACCCTGGCGCTCGCGCTTGCCAGGCAAAGTCCGCAGTTGCGGATAGGGGTCGTGGAGCCGTTTGCGGCGGGAGCCGGAGGCGAGACTCCGCTGGCCAGTTACCAGCCCAGCTATGACGCCCGGGCGACAGCCATGTCCTGGGGCACCCGGCAGTGTTACGAGCGTATCGGGGTCTGGGCGGCGCTTGCGCCAAAAGCCACGCCGATCAAACGCATTCACGTCTCGGAACAGCAGCGCTTCGGCAGCAGCCGCATGGACGCAGCTGAGCATGAGCAGCCGGCTTTGGGCTATGTGGTCGACAACGCCTGGACCGGTCTCAACCTTCAGGCCGCACTTCAGGCCGAGGCCGCGATTGACTGGCTTTGTCCGGCCAGAGTAGCTGCAGTCGAAACTACCGGCGAGTGTGCAAAACTAACGCTGGAAGGGAGCGGGGCAGCGTTCGGTGGCGATAAAGCGACGCTCACAACCGGGCTTCTGGTGGTAGCGGACGGTGGACGCTCTCCATTGCGGGAAGCGCTCGGTTTTCAGGTGGAGCACCGCGCCTACGAACAGACTGCGCTGATAGCAAATGTCAGTGCCGCACGGCCTCATCAGTTCGAGGCGTTTGAACGCTTCACCTGTTCGGGACCGATTGCGCTGCTACCTCAGGGGGATCCTGCCCACAGCGAGGGGCGCTGCGGGTTGGTCTGGACAATGCCGCCGCAGGAAGCTGAGCGCATGCGGGGCCTCGATAAGGCCTCGTTCCTCGCCGCATTACAGCAGGCCTTCGGCTGGCGGCTGGGTCGATTTGTCGATGTGGGCCAGCGTTTTTGTTACCCGCTCGTGCTGGAGCGCGTGCGGCAGCCATTGCGGCCTCATATCGTACTGGTCGGAAACGCGGCACATACACTGCATCCGGTTGCAGGGCAGGGCTTCAACCTGGCCATCAGGGGGCTCATGCGCCTGTCTGGCGAAGTCACGCGGGCCTTCGAGGCAGGTGAGTGTCCCGGCGACCTGGCTGTACTTGAACGCTACTGGACAGGCCAGCAGGAGGACGTCAACGGCCTGGTCGCAGCATCCGGCGCTCTGGTTAGCCTGTTCTCCGGCACCCAGCCGAGCCCGATCGAATTGGGCCGGAATCTTGGATTGGTTGCGCTTGAGCTGGTTCCTCCGGCGCGACGCTGGTTTACCCGTCAGGCCATGGGCCTGGGGCGAGGCACTTCAGTGGAGTCGGTACAGTGACGGAAAAGGCGATTCAGAGCCCCGGGGGTCAGCGTGGGGAGAGCCCCGAGGATGCGACAGTGGCAGCCGAAAACGCAGAAGTCGTCCATACAGATGTCGCTATAGTCGGCGGCGGCCTGGTTGGCGCGGCACTTGCGCTGGCTCTGTCACAAGCGCCGGTGAATGTCCTCGTGCTTGAAGGTCAATCTCTGACGGGCAACGCGCCGGCCGGGCCAGCGCATGACGTCAATGATGTTGAACCCCGGGTCAGCGCCATTACCGAAGCGAGCCGGCGCCTGCTCACCGAGTTGGGCGTATGGGAATACCTGCCTGTCAACAGGACCGAAGCCTATCGGCAGATGGTCGTTTGGGACGGTGAAGGCAATGGCGAGATCGTGTTCCACGCCGACGACCTGCAAGTCCCGCAACTGGGCCATATCATCGAGAACCGTGTGCTCCAGCAAGCGCTCGTAGCCGCCATGCGAGATCACTCCCGTATCCGGCTGATGGATCAGGTCGAGGTGACCGCCTGGCAGCAACTGGGCCAGAAGCAGGGCAGCCTGATTCGTCTTGCGGATGGCCGGCAGGTCCAGGCGCAACTTGTGGTCGGCGCCGATGGCGCCAACTCACGGATACGACAATGGGCTGGTTTGCCAATCCGCGAGTGGGATTACGAACAGCAGGCAATTGTCTGCACGATCCAGACTGAAACAGGTCATCGCCATACTGCCTGGCAAAGATTCAGCCTCAGCGGCCCCCTGGCGTTTCTGCCTGTTGCTGGAGCGGACGGGGACGACCACCTGACATCAATCGTCTGGTCCCAGGATACAGCTGAAGCGCGGCGATTGATGGCGCTGGATGACGCCGCCTTCCGCCGCGCCCTGGAGGCGGCTTCCGAATCCAGGCTCGGTCGGGTTGTGGCGGTCTCGCGCAGGCATGCACTGCCGCTGAAGCAACGGCACGCCAAGGTGTATACGGGTAACGGGGTCGCGCTGGTCGGTGATGCTGCCCACACCATACACCCGCTTGCGGGGCAGGGTGTAAACCTTGGCTTTGCGGACGCAGCGGTGCTGGCTGATGAAGTTCGCCGTGGTCTGGTGCGTAACCTCAGCGTATTCGAACCCAACGTGCTGGAACGGTACGAGCGTCGGCGCCAAGGCGACAATCTTGCTGTCATGGCCGGGATGGAGGGCTTCAAACGGCTGTTTGGGCGCGACGAGTTACCGCTCCGTTGGCTACGAAACAGCGGTATGCGCTGGGTCAATCGCCAGGCGCCGCTCAAACGCTGGCTGGCGGCAGACGCCATGGGCCTGCACAAGGGCTTGCCGAGGTTCTCAAGACCTGTGCGGTGAATGGCTGCCGGTCGCTCTTGAAGCATAACGCCAACCCGGTAAACGCCCAGCTTCAAACACTACATGTCCTTAATGCGAGCTGTCTTTAACCTAAATCTAGGTTGTTCATCATTTAGCCGATATAACGCCATATTGGGTTGAGATAAGGTATGTGGTTGGGGTAATTTGCGGGGTTATACTACCCGGCTTTGTCGAAGTCTGGCGCGAGTTATTCAATGCAGCGCTGGAGACTTTCCTCAAGTAGGAAAAACACCACGTAGGACTTTCCTCGCTTAGGAAGCTTTCTTACACGGGACCGTTCCTTCCAGAGAGGCTTTTCTTACACAGGAGCTTTCCTAGCGTAGGACTCTTGCCATGCGGGCTTCCCCATGGAGAATTTTCCTGATGCAGCGGCTTGGGCTGTTTATTGATTTCGGCGCCCCCCTCACGCCGGTTGACCGCCGCCTGCCGAGGAAGCCGGAAGGACCTCTGCACGCCACGGATGCGATCGACGTTCTGATTAGCCGTAATTGAAATGACCTTAAATGAGCTCTAGTTGTTCCCTACTCTCAATTTGAAGGTAAACCCCGCCAATGAACACCGCCGTAACGCCTGATGCCCCCCTGGCCGCCGACGCTGAATTTGACCCTACGGTGCTGCTCGAAGTACTTACCGCGGTCAAGAAAGGGGATTTCTCCCGGCGTATGCCCCTCGACTGGACTGGTGTCAACGGCAAAATAGCCGACACACTCAACGATATCATTGATATAAATGACAAAATCGCGCGAGAGCTTGACCGGGTCAGCAATACGGCCGGCAAAGAGGGCAAACTTGCCCAGCAGGTCTCTTTCGGTGCCGTAGACGGCGCCTGGGCTGCCCAGAGTGACTCGATCAATACCCTCATTTTCGACCTGGCCATGCCCACCACAGAAATGGCCCGGGTTATCGGTGCGGTGGCGAAAGGGGATCTGACCCAACGCGTCATTCTCGACGCCGACGGTAAACCCATGCGCGGCGAGTTCATGCGGACCGCAAAAATCGTAAATACCATGGTGGACCAGTTGGAGTCCTTCGCGTCCGAGGTCACGCGGGTAGCACGGGAAGTGGGTACCGAGGGCAAGCTGGGTGGGCAGGCTGAGGTAAAAGGCGTGTCGGGGACCTGGAAGGATCTGACCGACAACGTGAACGCCATGGCGGGCAATTTGACGGTCCAGCTGCGGGACGTGTCCAAGGTCGCAACAGCCATCGCCCAGGGTGACCTTACCCAGAAAATCACCGTGGACGTTAAAGGCGAGATCCTCCAGATCAAGGACGTGATCAACACCATGGTTGATCAGCTCGGCTCGTTTGCCTCGGAGGTAACCCGGGTAGCGCGGGAGGTCGGTTCCGAGGGGAAGCTGGGTGGTCAGGCCCAAGTACAGGGGGTGGCCGGTACGTGGAAGGATCTCACCGATAACGTGAACTCCATGGCCGGCAACCTGACGGTCCAGTTGCGGGACGTGTCGAAGGTCGCAACGGCCATCGCTCAGGGTGATCTGGGCCAAAAGATCACGGTGGATGTAAAAGGCGAGATCCTCCAGATCAAGAACGTGATCAACACCATGGTCGACCAGCTCGGCTCATTTGCCTCGGAGGTAACCCGGGTAGCGCGGGAAGTGGGCACCGACGGCAAGCTGGGCGGTCAGGCCCGGGTGGAAGGAGTGGCCGGTACCTGGAAGGACCTGACCGACAACGTAAACTCAATGGCCGGCAACCTGACTTCCCAGGTGCGGAACATTGCCGAAGTCACCACCGCCGTAGCCAACGGTAACCTCTCGAAGAAGATCACCGTAGACGTAAAAGGCGAGATCATGGAGCTGAAGAACACCATCAATACGATGGTGGACCAGCTCGGGTCATTTGCCTCGGAAGTAACCCGGGTAGCGCGGGAAGTAGGCACCGACGGCAAGCTCGGAGGCCAGGCCCAGGTTGAAGGCGTTGCGGGTACCTGGAAGGACCTGACCGACAACGTAAATTCCATGGCAGGCAACCTGACCTCCCAGGTGCGGAATATCGCTGAAGTCACCACCGCCGTCGCCAATGGCAACCTCTCCAAGAAGATCACCG
The DNA here is from genome assembly GCF_004851605.1 of Hydrocarboniclastica marina. GTDB lineage: Bacteria > Pseudomonadota > Gammaproteobacteria > Pseudomonadales > Oleiphilaceae > Hydrocarboniclastica > Hydrocarboniclastica marina. The sequence continues at coordinate 3,153,889 of NZ_CP031093.1, read as the reverse complement.
TAGACGTAAAAGGCGAGATCATGGAGCTGAAGAACACCATCAACACGATGGTGGACCAGCTCGGCTCATTCGCTTCCGAGGTGACCCGGGTAGCGCGGGAAGTGGGCACCGACGGCAAACTCGGCGGCCAGGCCGAAGTAGAAGGTGTGTCCGGTACCTGGAAAGATCTGACAGACAACGTCAACCTCATGGCGTCCAACCTGACCGGCCAGGTGCGGGGTATTGCCCGGGTAGTAACGGCGGTGGCCGAGGGTGACCTCAACAAGAAACTGACGGTAGACGCCAAGGGCGAAATCGCCTCCCTCGCAGACACAATCAATAATATGATTGATACGCTGGCGATCTTTGCCGATCAGGTAACCAGCGTGGCACGGGAAGTAGGTGTCGAAGGGAAGCTTGGCGGTCAGGCCCGCGTGCCTGGCGCATCCGGCACCTGGAAAGACCTCACCGACAACGTGAACCAGCTGGCCGCGAACCTGACGGCCCAGGTGCGGGCCATCGCCGAAGTAGCCACCGCGGTAACCAAGGGCGACCTGACTCGCTCCATCGGGGTCGCGGCGGAGGGTGAAGTGGCGGTCCTGAAGGATACGATCAATGAAATGATACGTAACCTCAAGGACACCACTGACAAGAACACCGAGCAGGACTGGCTCAAGACCAACCTCACGCGATTTACCCGCATCCTGCAGGGGCAGCGCGAAATGCTGACCGTCTGTAAGCTGATCCTGTCTGAGCTGGCGCCCCTGGTAAACGCCCAACACGGGGTGTTCTACGGCGTCGAGGGAGAAGCTGAGCAGGCCCGACTCGGGCTCAAGGCCAGTTATGCCTATAAGGTGCGGGATGACCTGCCGACCAGCTTTGCATTGGGCGAAGGCTTGGTGGGCGAGTGCGCCCTGGAGAAAGAGCGGATATTACTGACCAACGTGCCCTCGGACTACATCAAGATCAACTCGGGCGTGGGTGAGGCGACGCCGCTTAATATTGTTGTGCTGCCGGTCATGTTTGAAGGCGAGACGAAGGCGGTTATCGAACTCGCTTCTTTCGAGCGGTTCAGCCCTACCCACCTTTCGTTCCTGGGCCAGCTGACTGAAAGTATCGGTATAGTCCTCAACACCATCGAGGCCAACTCCCGTACGGAAGGGCTTCTGCTGCAATCCCAGAAAATGGCGGAAGAGCTGCGGGACCAGCAGGAAGAGCTGCAGCAGACCAACGAAGAACTTGAGGAAAAAGCACACCTGCTTTCCGCGCAGAATATCGAGGTGGAGCGCAAGAACCAGGAAGTAGAAATCGCCAAGCAGTCACTCGAAGAGAAGGCTGCGCAGCTCTCGCTGACCTCAAAGTATAAATCTGAGTTCCTGGCCAACATGTCCCACGAACTACGGACGCCTTTAAACAGCCTGTTGTTGTTGGCTCAGCAGTTACGCGACAATCCTGACCAGAACCTCACCGAAAAACAGGTGGAGTACGCCAAGACCATATTCGCGTCCGGCCACGACCTGCTGAACCTGATCAACGACATTCTGGACCTTTCCAAGATCGAATCAGGCACCGTGACCGCCGATATTGGGGAAGTGTCATTCAGGGACATCGACCGCTTTGTCCAGCAGACCTTCCGGCACATGGCCGAGGACAAACGACTGGACTTCTCCGTGGAACTCGACAGCAGTCTGCCCGCGTCGATCTTCACCGACGAGCGTCGCCTGAAGCAGATCGCCAAAAACCTGTTGTCTAATGCATTCAAATTTACATCCCACGGCTACGTCAGCTTGAGCATCAAGCTCGTGTCCGACGGCTGGGTCGAACAGGCGTCGCTGTCCAAAGCCAACAGAGTAGTGGCATTTGCAGTGAGCGACTCGGGCATTGGTATCTCACCCGACAAGCAGCGGGTTATCTTTGAGGCGTTCCAACAGGCCGACGGCACCACCAGCCGCAAGTACGGCGGGACCGGGCTGGGCCTTGCAATCAGTCGGGAATTGGCCCGGTTGCTTGGTGGGCAGATTGCGCTGCACAGCGCACCCGGCGAGGGTAGTCAGTTTACGCTGTACCTGCCCTTGCACTACCGTTCCAGCATCGGGCCGAACCCGGTCGGGGCGGCGACTGGCCCATCAGCCCGGGATAACGACGGCGCCTGGCATACACTGCGCCCGAACGACCAGACACTGCACAAGCTTTCCGAAAAAGTGAAGGTGCGTGGCAGCGAACCAGACATCCGCCCGGCCACTGTTGTCCCTGAAGAAATCAGTGACGACCGCGTCGATCTGCGTCCCGGCGAGCGGGTGATACTGATCACAGGCGACGATCCTGAGTTTGCCGGCAGGCTCACGGAATTCGCCCATCAGCAGGGGCTTAAAGTGCTGGTTGCGAATCAGGGGCAACCGACGCTTTCTCTGGCGAGTCAATACCAACCCGATCTGATACTGCTGGACATCAGTTTGCCCGGCATGAGTGGTTGGGGCGTGCTGGACTATCTGAAGCACCAGTCCAGTACCCGGCACATCCCGGTATTCCTGATAGCGGAAGAAAAGGACGAGCAGTGGGGGAGGCGCCTCGGGGCGTTGGGTTCAGTCGCCGACCCCAGTCCTGAAGCCCTGGAGTTGATTTACGCCCGCGCCCGCGATTGCATCAACCGAAAAATACGCAAGCTGCTTCTGGTTGAACAGCCCGTCGGGGACGAAGGCAGCCTCTCCAAGCTGCTCGCCCATGACGGCCTGGAAATCGTTCGCATCTCAAGCGGAGACATCGTCGATGCTGCGCTCAGGGCGTTGGATCAGTCCAATGTGGACGGCCTGATTGTCGACCTGCGCCTGGCGGACGAAGCCGGGTTCGAGTTGATCGGTGCTCTCAGCCGGGATCCTGCCTATCGCGCTTTGCCAGTCGTGGCCTACACGCCCGAGTCATTATCAGCCGAGCAGAGCATGCGATTGCGCCAGGCCATACCCGCGCTGACGTTGCGGGTAGCGCGCACGCCAGAGTGGGTGCTGGATCAGATGACGCTCTTCCTGCATCTGCCGGAGGCGGCGCTGCCACAGCATCAGCGGCACATCCTGGCACGGGTCGGCAAGGCTGATCCCCGTCTTGCCGACAGGACGGTACTGATTGTTGACGATGACGTTCGGAATATATTCTCGCTGACGGCGTTTCTTGAGCAGCACCGCATGGTCGTGCTCTCCGCCGAGAACGGCAAGAGCGCCATTGCCCAGCTGAAGAAAAGACCCGAAATCGAAATCGTACTGATGGATATCATGATGCCTGAAATGGACGGCTACGAGACGATCCGGGCCGTAAGGGGAATGCCAGACCTGAAATCCCTACCCGTCATCGCGCTGACGGCCAAGGCCATGCCCGGGGACAGGGAAAAATGCATTGAGGTTGGGGCTACAGACTATATTCCCAAGCCCGTTAATACCGAGCAGCTGCTGTCCTTGCTCCGGGTCTGGTTGTCCCGTTGAATTCACCTGAAGGCAGTACCGAAAGGGTAGTGATCAGTGGATAGGAAACCGAAAGCCAACATCCTTGTGGTGGACGACAATGAAGCCAAGCGTCGAGCGATCTCCGCCGTGCTGGAAGAGCTTGGCCAGAACATCATCACAGCAGCGTCCGGCCACGACGCTCTTCGTGCGCTGCTGTCCGAGGATTTCGCCGTTATCCTCATGGATGTGCAGATGCCTATCATGGGTGGTTTCGAGACCGCCGAACTGATCCGCAGCCGTGGCCGCTCGTCGTGCACGCCTATCATCTTCATCACCTCATACTCCGACGCTGAAACTGACATGGTCGGAGGCTATTCACTTGGCGCTGTGGACTTTATTTTTGCGCCGATCATCCCGGAGATTCTCCGCGCAAAAGTTTCTGTTTTCGTCGAGTTGTTCCATAAAACCCAGGAGCTACGCGCGCATGAGGATCATCTCGAGAGCCTGGTTCGCCAGCGCACGGCTGCCCTGACCGCCGAAATAGCGGAACGCAAGCGCGCTGAGCTGGTGATTCGCAAACTCTCCAGCGCTGTGGAAAAAGTGGCGGACTCGATCTTCATGACCGACACCAGCGGCGTCATTGAGTACGTCAATCCCGCATTCGAGGAAATAACCGGGTTCTCCCATGAAGAGGCGGTTGGGTGCACACCGAAACTGATCAAGTCCGGTCAGCACTCGTCTGAGTTCTACGCGCGCATTTGGGAAACTCTCGGTGAGGGCGAGATCTATCGCGAGGTTCTGATTAACCGGAAGAAGGACGGCCAGCTCTACCACGAAGCGGTCACGGTGACGCCGCTCTTTGACGACCGGGGCGAGTGCACCCATTATATTTTCTCGGGCAAGGACATGACCGAGCGAATGCAGACCCAGGAGCGCCTCCACCATCTGGCACACCACGATATCCTTACCGACATGCCGAATCGCATGCTTTTCGTGGATCACCTGAAGCAGGCACTCAGTCGGGCCAAGTGGCACGAGCGTACCATGGCTATCATGTTTGTTGACCTTGACCGGTTCAAGATGGTCAACGACACGCTGGGCCACGAGGCGGGCGACCAGCTACTGCAGTCCATAGCCGAGCGGATGCAGTCTTGTATGCGCGAAGGAGATATAGCAGCGCGCTTCGGCGGAGATGAGTTCGCGGTCTTCCTCAACGATATTGCCGCGCGCGATGATGTGGTGCCGCTGGCCAAGAACCTGCTTAACGCGCTGGCCACGCCTTTCGTGGTGGCAGGGCAGGAGCTTTTCGTCACTTGCAGTGTTGGAATCAGTATTTTCCCCGAAGATGGCACAGACACCCAGGCGCTAATGCAGAACGCCGACACGGCTATGTACTGGTCAAAGCAACAGGGTGGTAATACATACCATTTCTATCAGGCCGAGATGAATGCTCAGGCGGTGGAACGGCTGAAGCTGGAAAACGAGCTGCGTCGGGCGGTGAAGCGGAAGGAGTTCGTGCTCCACTATCAACCACAGTTCGACCTGAACTCGGACGCTATCGTTGGGGTAGAGGCGCTGTTGCGCTGGCAACATCCCGAGCTGGGGCTGGTGCCACCGCTCAAATTTATCGGGCTACTCGAAGAGACCGGCATGATCGTCGCAGTCGGGGAATGGATTCTTGAAACCGCATGCGTTCAGCTTCGGCAGTGGCGCGACGCCGGGCGTGAGCTGGTGCCGCTTGCCATAAATTTCGCCGAGAGACAGTTCGAGAGCGCCGAACTCGTCAGCCTGATTTCCCGTGTTCTTCAGGAGAACGAGATCGATCCGGCGCTGCTGGTGGTTGAAGTGACTGAAAGTGTGCTGATGGATAACAACGACGCGGTTACAGATGTGCTCGTTGGCCTGAAGGACATGGGGCTCGGCTTTGCCATTGATGACTTCGGTACTGGGTATTCCTCGCTCGGCTTTCTGAAGAATTTTCCCGTCAATTGCCTGAAAATCGACCAGGCTTTTATCCGCGACATTGCCGCCGATGCTGGCGACGCGGCGATCGTCAGCACCATCATTCAGATGGCGGATACGCTGGGTATGAGATCAGTCGCTGAAGGGGTCGAGGGACCCCAGCAGCTGGAGTTCCTGCGGACTCACGGCTGTCACTTCGGCCAAGGGACCTACCTTAGCCCGCCAGGCGACGCCGCAATGATTGCCGCGCTGCTCGCGCCCGTCGCGACCGTCGCCCCATCAGCTCATGAACCCCGCGCCAACGTGTCTTGAACCCGGCCTGTCGACAATGAAAAGCGCGGCCCCAGACTCGCTTCGGTAGATTGCAGCCGACGTCCTCACTGGGAAAAAACCGGCCGAGAAAGGGCGGTTGAGCGCCAGAGCTAATCCGCTATGCGGTTCAGGGCCAGTTCGATCGGTTGGCTTGAGCCGGGACGTACAAGCTTTTCGATGTCCTGGCCGTTTTTCAGGAACACAAGCGTCGGCCAGAGCTTTACGCCGAAGGCTCTCCCCAGGCGCCGGCCTTTGCCGTCTTCCACTTTCAGATGGCGGACGCCGGGGTATGTCTCAAACGCTTCCCGAATCGCGGGCTGTGCCGCCTGGCAGTGACCGCACCAGTTTGTTCCAAATTCGATCACCGCAGGCCCGTCAATCGCCTCCACGTCAGGCCGATCCAGATCCTGAGGGGTGTAATTCTGCACGTAGGTCATAGTTACTCCGTAGGTCATAGTTACTCCGTGTGTTCGCTGCTACTGAAGCCGGTGTCTCTGGCGCCAAGCTTCGGGGTCAATCCTGAAAGCGCAGGCCCTTCGATGACAGAGCCGTCAATCCGGAAGCGGCTGCCGTGGCAGGGACAATCCCAACTGGTGTCGGCACCATTAAAATGGACGACGCATTTCATGTGCGGGCAGATGGCGGATACTGCTGTACAGGTACCCGACGGGTCCCGGTAGACCGCCAGTTTCTCGCCTTCGTGCGTGAGTACTCGTCCCTCGCCGGGTTCGACCTTGTCCAGATCCTTGACCCGGTCCGGGCTCAGGTAGTCCTTTACCAGATCTTTGGTGACTTTGGCGCCTTCCTCGGCCACGCCCTTCAGTGACTTCACAGGGGTAAACCTGCGGGCATCGAAGAGCTTCCCCCACTCATTGGGGCGATCTGTGATCATATCGCACAGTATCAGGCCTGCAAGGGTACCCCAGACCAGACCGTCGGCGGCAAACCCGGTAGCAACGTAAGCGTTATCCTTGCCGTGCATCCGCCCGATGAACGGCAAGCCGTCCGGGGAACTGAATTGCTGGGCGGACCATCGGTGCCTGACAGGCCCGATATCGTAGTGCGCGCTAAGGTACTGTTCCAGCTTGTCGAAATACCCCTTGCCGTGGGTTCCTTCGCCGCCTTTGTGATCCTCGCCTACGACCATGACATAGTCGTTGCCGTTGTAGTGGTAGCTGCGCAGTGAATGAAAGGCATCAATCACCCAAACCACGCCCTCGGGTGTTTCAGTGCCAGACCTCACCCGGGCGCTTACCCCATATTCGCGTGACGGCATCATGCCCGTTTGCAGCACGTCGATGCCTTTGGGGGTATGAGTCGCGTGGACAATATGGCTGGCATGGACTTCCGCGGATGCCGTCTTAACCCGGTTTTCGCGGTAGCTGATCTCAACGACGCCGCTGTTCTCATAGATCTGGGCGCCTGCGGCAGTCGCAGCCCTGGCCAGCTCCTGGGTAAACCGTAGCGGGTTCAGTTGAGCCTGGTTGTCCAGCTTTAGCCCGTGCTTGATCGTCAGCCCGAACAGCGACCCGCTGACCTCCTGAGGAGCAAGCCCGGCAGCGCGGAGCGCATCGACCTCCTGCTCAAGGGATTGAGTTCTCTTCGGGTCGTCGTTGAGTTGCACCCGATACAGGGGCATTCTGGCAAACTGACAATCCATCCCGAGCCGGTCGTTCAGCGACTCCATGTGGTCGACGGCAGAGGCGCGTGCACGCACTAGGTCACGGACAACCTCATCGCCCCACTTGCGGCGTATGGGCTCAAGCCCCTTAGCTACAGTGCTGTAGAGGTTGCCGGTGGAATTGCCGGTGTTGCTCTGGCCGACACGGTCGGCCTCGAGAACGACGACGTCCCGGCCCTGTTCCGCCAGTTGCAGGGCTGTGGTCAGCCCGGTTATGCCGCCTCCGATAACCACCACGTCTGTGGTGACGCTTTGCCTGAGCTCCGTAAAGCCGAGCTCCTCAACACTTGCCTCGCTCCATACCGCGACCATATCGCCTCCCTGGCTGGCTGGTTAATCGTAAGGGTTGAACTGAAGAGTCGAACGCTAAATCCTATCCGTATGCTGGTCTGAAACCATCAGACAGCAGTTCTATTGAGCAGGGTGTAACAGATAGGTTGTAACGGAAATAGGGCGGAGCGCCAATTACCGCTAGGCAATACGACGGGTGTCCTGACTGGGTTGTCTGTTCGCCCACGCGTACCGCTACAGCATTGGGAGACGGCGCTGACTCGCAGGCGCGGCGGTTACCCGTTCAAGGGGCTGGCAGCGCAGGCTCGAAGGCTCTGGCGGCATGCCGTCCAGGCTCTTTGGCAAGTAAACTGGTCGGACAGGCGGCACCGTCGCGGATCGTCATCTCAGGAGGACGCAAGGCAGGGCTGCTGATCAGGGAAGACGACTAATGATGCCGTTGGATCGACACCACGTTGCCTGTTTTATGTGCTGAGGGCGGGCGCTGATGCTCCGGGCGACCTCTGTTCAGGGACTGGCGGAGTTTTTCCAGCGAGCCGTGCATCATGGACTGGATTTCAAGCATGGCCTTGACCGGCGTTTTCGCCAGAGACCGACGGCTGTCGACAACAAACTGCAGGCCACGAAGGCGCTGGTGATGTGCGGGTGGAGTGCTCTGGATAAAGTCTTCCAGCAGGTCGGATCTGAGCTGCTCAAAGGCAGCCGGATCGGTTGAAGCGAGCTTCTTGAGTTGGTCGAACGGTGGCTTTTCCATAAGCGTGGTCCCCGTTGAAGTGCGCGTCGCCGCACGGTTGAGCCCGCGGCATTGGCTGCTTCCGGGCTGGAATGGTCTCCCGGCCTCACGATAAAACACACGGAAGGCGTCCGGAAGACCTGCGATCGCGAACATCAGCCCGCGATCACGTTTTCCAGAATACTACTCCCCGGAAAGACGAAAATCTTTGAAGTCCTCCCGAAGTTTTGCTTTTTGTAACTTACCCGTTGCGCCGTGTGGGAGCTCATCCACAAAAACCACGTCATCCGGTAGCTGCCACTTGGCAATCTTGTCTTCAAGGAATTGCAGCACGCCTGCTTTGTCTACCGAACTGTTGGCTTCGCGCACGACCACCAGTAGGGGGCGCTCGTCCCACTTTGGATGGGGAACGCCTATAACCGCGGCTTCAGCTATTTCAGGGTGGCCCACCGCGGCATTCTCAAGGTCTATCGAGCTTATCCATTCGCCGCCGGACTTGATGACATCCTTGGTCCGGTCGACGATCTCCATATAACCTTCTTTGTCGATTCGGGAGACATCCCCGGTACGAAACCAGCCGTCTGCGTCGAAGGCTTTTTTGGAGGCTTCAGGGTTCTCGTAGTAGCCACTGATAACGGCGGGGCCACGCACCAGAAGCTCGCCCTGGGCGACGCCATCGTGGGGGAGAGACTTGCCGCTGTCGTCGACTATCTTCATTTCGACACCGAACATGGCCCGGCCCTGTTTGGCTTTCATATCGATCTGCTTGTCGAGGGGCAGGTCGCGGTCTTTTGGGCGGACCAGCGAGATCGTCCCGATGGGGCTCATTTCGGTCATGCCCCAGCCCTGGATGGCGTCGATGCCGTGCTTCTCCTGGAATTCCTTCATCATGGCCTTGGGTGCGGCGGAGCCGCCGATCATGACCCGGGACAGCGACCGGAATTTCTCGCCGGTGCTGCGCATGTGGCCAAGCAGACCCATCCAAACCGTAGGCACGCCCCAGGCGTCGGTTACCCCTTCCTCGTTCATCAGGCTGGAGAGGCTGGCGCCGTCGAGTCGGGGCCCCGGAAACACAATTTTGGCGCCGACCATGAGTGCAAAGTAAGGCACACCCCAGGCATTAACGTGAAACATGGGTACAACCGGCAGCAGGGCTTTCTCTTCGCCCATATCCAGCCCCGGTGTCGCCAGCACGCACAGGGAGTGCAGGAGGCTGGAACGATGGGAGTAGAGCACGCCCTTGGGGTTGCCCGTCGTACCCGAGGTGTAGCACAGCGAGGAGGCCGTGTTCTCGTCAAACTCGGGCCACTCCAACTCGTCAGACTGGGCCGCGAGGAGATCCTCGTAACAGTGCACATTGGGCAAAGACGTCTCGGGCATGTGCTCAGCGTCGGTCATGATCACGTAGCCGCGCACACCTTCAAACATGGCCTGGAGTTTTTCTACCAGCGGCACGAACGTGAGGTCAATGAACAGGAACTGGTCTTTCGCGTGGTTGACCACGTAGCCGAACTGATCGGCCGGCAGACGCGGGTTGATAGTGTGACACACAGCGCCAATGCCGGAGATGCCGTAGTAAAGTTCAAGGTGCCGGTAGGTGTTCCAGGCAATTGTGCCGACGCGATCCTCAGGGGAGACGCCGAGCGCCTTGAGTGCGTTGGCCATCTGGCGACTGCGTCGCGCTGCGTCGACGTAGGTATACCGGTGCACACCGCCTTCCACCGCGCCGGAAACGACTTCCTGGTCGGGGAAATTACGGGCGGCGTATTCGATGACCGGGGCGATCAGCAGTGGTCGGTCCATCATCATTCCGAGCATCTTTGCACTCCTTTCTCGTTCGTTGTTGTTGGAATTTCTATATTGGAATCGTTGTTGCTGACACCATTGTTGTTACTGACAACACTATTGCTATTGGCAGCCATTGAGCGATTCTGCAGGACGCCGTTGCACGTTATTGAACGTAAACGGCAGGGACCATAATGGATGAGTTTGTCCCGATTCTAAGGGTTTTGCCAGCGCGTAAGGAAGGGCGAATCAGCTACGCAACCGGTAGCCGGTTTTGAAGATCCACGCCACCATTGCCAGGCATATGCCCAGGAAAACAAGTGTCATGCCGATGCTGACGCCCACGTGCACGTCGGCTACGCCATAGAAGCTCCAGCGGAAGCCGCTTATCAGGTAAACCACCGGGTTGAACAGGGTCACTGTCTGCCAAATGGGCGGCAGCATATCGAGGGAATAGAAAGTCCCGCCTAGAAAAGCCAGGGGTGTTACGACCATCATTGGCACAATCTGCAGCTTTTCAAAGCCATCGGCCCAGATACCGATAATGAAACCAAAAAGGCTGAAGGTAATGGAGGTCAGCAGCAGAAACGCCAGCATCCAAAAAGGGTGCTCGATTTCGAACGGGACAAACAGCCGGGCGGTGGCCAGTATGATCAGCCCCAGAATGGTCGACTTGGTTGCGGCGGCACCGACATAGCCGATCAGGATCTCGGCGTAGGAGATCGGCGCGGAAAGCACTTCGTAGATCGTCCCCGAAAACTTGGGCATGTAGATGCCAAACGACGCATTGGAGATACTGTGCATCAGCAGCGACATCATGATCAGCCCGGGTATGATGAATGCGCCGTAGCTCACCCCGTCGATGTCGCCCATACGCGCGCCGATGGCCGAGCCGAACACGACGAAATAGAGACAGGTCGAAATCACCGGCGAAGCGATACTCTGCATCAGCGTCCGCCAGGTCCGTGCCATTTCGAACAGATAAATGGCCCGAATGCCGTGAAAATTCATGCTTTGGTCCCCACAAGACTGACGAAGATTTCTTCCAGCGAGCTCTCACGGGTCTTTAAATCCTTGAACTCGATTCCCTGTTCCGCCAGCTCCCGCAGAAGCCGCGCGATACTGGTCTGCTCAGCAACAGTACTGAAGGTGTAGATCAGCTCCGTGCCGTCGTCCGAGAGCTTCAGACCTTCTGCAGAGGAAATGCGGGGCAATTCAGTCAGGGGTTCCTGCAGTTGCAGGGTCAGCTCCTTCTTGCCGAGCTTCTGCATGAGCTGGTTCTTCTCTTCGATCAGGATGATTTCTCCGCTGCTGATCACCCCGATACGGTCCGCCATCTCCTCGGCTTCTTCAATGTAATGCGTGGTCAGAATGATCGTGACCCCGTCGGCTCGCAAACCACGTACCATTTCCCACATGTCCCGGCGCAATTCCACGTCCACACCAGCGGTCGGCTCGTCGAGAAAGAGGATGCGGGGTTCATGAGAGAGGGCTTTGGCGATCATGACGCGGCGCTTCATGCCGCCAGAGAGCTCGATCAGCTTGGCGTCTTTCTTGTCCCAGAGGGACAGCGCCCGCAGCACTTTCTCGATGTGGGCCGGGCTGGGCGGCTTGCCGAACAGCCCGCGGCTGAAGGTGACTGTGGCCCAAACTGTTTCAAAAGCGTCAGTTGAAAGTTCCTGAGGCACCAGGCCGATTCTGGACCGGGCAGCCCGGTAGTCCGACACAATGTCGTGTCCGTCGGCAAATACTGTCCCGCTACTGGCATTGACGATGCCGCAGATAATGCTGATAAGCGTCGTTTTGCCGGCGCCGTTAGGGCCAAGAAGCGCGAAGATTTCGCCCCGTTGAATATCCAGGTTAATGTTTTTGAGCGCCTGGTAGCCGGAGCTGTAGATCTTGCTGAGCTCCTTGACCTCGATAATTGGCCCCATGAATACTCCCTCTCGGATAATACTGTTTCCAGGCGTCGTGTCAGAAGCTGCAACTGTCGAACAGGCGCCCCAACAGCACAGGTACAGCGTTTTCTACGCGCAGGATGCGGCTGCCCAGGTGAACGCTTCTGAAGCCCTGGTCCACCAGCTTCTCGACCTCGTAGGGTATGAATCCCCCTTCCGGTCCGATACACAGCGTGACCGGTTCCTGGATGGCCTGGGGGCAGGGGTCAGATGTCCCCGGGTGCGCTACAAGACGGCGGCTGGTGCCAGCCAATGCGGCCAGTCGATCTTCAACAAAGGGCTTGAAGCGCGGCTCCAGGATAACGTCGGGCATTAGAGTATCACGAGCCTGCTCCAGTCCCAGTATCAGTTGCTCACGGATCGCCTCCGGTTTCAGCCACGGGGTCTGCCAGAAACTTTTCTCGACCTTGTAGCTGTTCAGCAGAACGATCTTTTTTACGCCCATCGCGGCAACGGTCTGGAGTACGCGACGCAGCATCTTGGGTCGGGGCAGGGCCAGGATCAACGTCAGCGGCAGGGGTTCAGGCGCGGTGCCAGAGAACTCGAGCTCGAGATCGACGGATTGTGAAGTAATGGCGAGGACACGGCCGCAGCCGATGGGCCCGTTCAGTAGCCCGACAGGGACATTGTCGCCGACTTGGGCACCTGTCACTTCATGCCAGTGACGAGCCCTTCGTCCTGACAGTTGCGCACGGTTTTCAGCGGTCAGGTCCGCAGGGAAGAGCAGAGCCAGGTTCATGAACGGTTCGTGAGGTCTCGCGGGGCGACAAATCGACCGCAGAGCACGCCGATCTCGAACAACATCCACATCGGCACTGCCAGTAAGGTCTGTGAAATCAGGTCGGGTGGCGTCAGCAGCATGCCCAGCACGAAACAGCCGACTATGATGTAGGGCCGTTTTTCACCGAGGGCCGCGGGGGTCGTGATGCCGGACGCGATCAGCAGTACCGTGGCAATCGGGATTTCAAAAGCGAGTCCGAAGGCGAAAAACATCTTCAGGACGAAATCGAGGTAGGCCGAAATGTCAGTCATTATCTGAACCTCGGCCGGCCCTGCCGCTGTGAAGAACCCGAACACCAGCGGAAAAACGACAAAGTAGGCAAATGCGGCGCCCAGATAGAACAGCAGGACAGACGATACCAACAGGGGAATCGCCAGCCGTTTTTCGTTGCGGTAGAGCCCGGGCGCAATAAAGCTCCATATCTGGTAGAGCACGACAGGGATCGCCAGGAACACAGCCACAACCATGGTCAGTTTGAGAGGCGCGAAGAAAGGCGATGCAACTTCGGTTGCGATCATTGATGTGCCCGTGGGCATGAAAGCGCGCAAGGGCTCGGACAGCCAGGTGTAGAGCTGGTTGGCGAACGGGAAAAGGCCCAGGAAAGCGAGAAGCACTGCCAGAACGGCTTTTAAAAGCCTGTTGCGAAGTTCTACCAGATGGGCAACGAGCGGCAACCCGGGGTCTTTGTAATCAGTCTCTGCCGTTTGGTCGTCGCGTGGGGCATTGTCGGGGCTTTCAGGTGTGGGGGCGGCGGTCATCGAAGCGGCGGTTCCTGGCTTTTGGCTGGGGCTTCCGGGTCAGCGGTCTGTGGCTCAGCCGTCCCGGGCTGGTTTGACTGGGCGGCGTTACCCACGACCGGGCTTTCGGTTACGGGCCGGGCCGGGGCTTTGTCTTTGCCCAGGACCTGGTCTTCGGTCACGACGTACTCGCTGTATTTTTTTGCCTGAGCCAGGCCTTCCTGGAAATTACGCTGGATTTCTTCCGCGCCCAGGTCGCTGCTTTCCTTACGTATCTTTTCCCGCAACTCCTCCGCTTTCAGCTGGCGGTCAAGTTCGGACGTAAAGCTGCTGGCCATCCTGCGCGCCTTGCCGATCCACCGGCCGGTTGCTCGCGCTGCAACAGGAAGCCGCTCCGGGCCCAGCACGAGCAGTGCTATGACGGCGCAAATCAGAAGCTCAACAAAGCCTATATCGAACATCGCGGGGCGCTCAGGGCTGTTGTTTTTCTTTCACTTTGTCGTTGTGATCCTCTGCACTGCGATGCTGTGCAGCTCCCAACTTTTCAGGTTCACGATGGGGTTCGTTCTTCTCTTCGTCGCCCACCGCTTTCTTGAAGCCCTTGATGGCCCCGCCGAGGTCGCTGCCGATATTGCGCAGGCGCTTGGTTCCGAACAGCAACAGAACGATGCCGAGTACGATCAACAATTGCCAGATACTTATGCCACCCATGGGTCTGTCTCGCTATCGGGTCTGGTGAAAAAACGGCAGCCTCACAGTGGAAAGCTACCTGTAAACTTTGGGGTCCAGTGTAATCCTAGGACCTCGCCACCGGCCAGTCGTTCCAGCCGTCATGGGTCCGGGCCCGCGCCGGCGTACTGGGGCTGCAGCTGACGGTCAGGAACGCGGTCAGGCGTCGCCGAGCTTGCGCTGCCGCGATGCTTTCTCGGCCAGTCCGGACAAGTCAAAACGCCGGGCCAGCTCATCCAGTACAGCCTGGGGGCTGGTGCCCCTGTGTGCCAGCATGACCAACGTATGAAACCAGAGGTCGGCGGTCTCGTATACGAGCTCATCATTGTTGCCTGACCGTTCAGCATCTTTTGCGGCGATAACCGTCTCGGTACATTCCTCGCCAACTTTCTCAAGAATCTTGTTCAGACCCTTGCTGTACAACTGGGCCACATATGAGCTGTCGGCAGCGGCGTTCTTGCGCTGTTCGAGCACTTCACCCAGCGCTGTCAGTACGTCAGACATGGCGTCACCTGTTTTGACATCATATTACCTGTATCGGACCTGTATCGGACCTGTATCGAACCAGTGCCGGGCGCAGCCCTGGTCAGTCTGTTTTTGCCTTGAACGCCATTCCAGCGCTCAATGACCACCGCCATAAATAGCTTCGGGATCCTTGAGCACAGGGTCCACCGGCTGCCAACGGAGGTCGGCCAGCTTCAGATAAAAACAGCTGCGCCGTCCCGTATGGCATGCAATTCCGCCTTCCTGGGTTACTTTCAGCAGGATTACGTCGGCGTCGCAGTCTAGCCGGATCTCGTGCAGTTGTTGCACGTGTCCGGAGCTTTCGCCCTTGCGCCAGAGTTTCCGGCGCGAACGCGAGTAATAGATCGCGCGGTTTTCTGCGACCGTCAGACGCAGTGCTTCCTCATTCATCCAGGCCATCATCAGGATATCACCGCTGGTGGCATCCTGTGCAATGGCCGGTACCAGCCCATCCGCATCCCAGCGGATAGCGCTCAGCCAGTCCTTATCGCTACCTATCATGCTCTGCCTTTATCTCAGTTTCATTACGCCTGGGCCAGAGCAGGTAGGCTGCCGCGGCGACCAGGATCCAACTTGAAGGGGGCAGTTGCCTGAACCACTCCAGCGTCGACATATCGCTCACAACCACTGCGCCGCCCACGCATAGGGTGGCCAGCCAGTAACGGCGATGCCTGCTGGCCGCAATGCTGACCTCGTCCCGCAGGCTGGTCAGTACTTTTTCTTCCGAGCGGTTGGTGCTCTCCAGGCGCGTGAGCTGCTTCAGAGCATCATGGAGCAACTGGGGCATTTCCGGCGTCTGCTCGAGCCAGTCGGGCAGTTGCTCGCGCATGGTCTTGATCAGGCCGGGCGGGGCCAGGCGCTGGTACATCCAGTCCTCAAGGAACGGATGCGCCGTGCGCCAGAGATCCAGGTCTGGGTAGAGCTGACGGCCAAGCCCCTCTACGTTGAGCAGGGTCTTCTGCAGGAGCACCAGCTGCGGCTGTACTTCCATGTTGAAGCGTCGCGCTACCTGGAACAGACGCAGCAGAAACTGGCCGAATGATATCTCTTTCAGCGGTCGCTCAAAAATAGGCTCGCAGACCGTGCGTATCGCCGCCTCGAACTCGTTGACACGAGTCGTTGCTGGCACCCAGCCGGACTGCACGTGCAGCTCCGCCACCTGACGATAGTCCCGATTGAAAAAAGCCAGCAGGTTGCGCGCGAGGTAGGTCTGGTCCGCCGGCGTCAGCGTCCCCACGATACCGAAATCGATTGCAATATAGCGTGGATCACGGGGGTTACTGGCATCGATAAAAATGTTGCCCGGGTGCATGTCAGCGTGGAAAAAACTATCGCGGAAAACCTGGGTGAAGAAGGTTTCAACACCTTTTTCCGCCAGAATGCGCAGGTCAGCACCGGCTTCCTGAAGTGCGGCCATGTCCGCTACGGGAATACCGTAGATACGCTCCATGACCAGCACGCGCCGACTGACGAAGTTCCAGAAGACTTCGGGGATATAAATCAGGGTCGAATCGGGAAAATTGCGCCGCAACTGGCTGGCGTTGGCCGCCTCGCGCTGCAGGTCGAGTTCGTCGAAAATAGTCTGTTCGTAGTCGGCCACGACCTCTACCGGGCGGAGTCTCCGCCCGTCTGGCCAATGCCGCTGGAGAAGGCGGGCCAGCAGGTACATCAAGGCAATATCCTGGTGTATCACCTTCTCGATACCCGGACGGATAACTTTGACTACGACTTCCTGACCCGTTAGCAGCTCGGCAGCATGCACCTGCGCCACTGAAGCTGAGGCCAGTGGCGATGCGTCGAAGGCCCGGAACAGTTCACCGACCGGCTTGCCAAGGTCGTGCTCAACGATTTGTTGCGCCTGCTCCCCCGGAAAGGGCGGCACGCGATCCTGAAGATCACGCAGGGCATCCGCCATATCTTCCGGGAGTAGGTCACGCCGGGTGGACAGTATCTGGCCAAACTTCACAAATACAGGCCCCAGCTGTTCCAGCGCCAGGCGCAGCCGCTCGCCGCGACTGACTTTGTTCCGCGGGAACAGGTGCCAGGGGGCAAACAGCAGCAGCAGTCGAACCGGCAGAGGCAACCGTACCTGATGCAGGAAATCATCCAGGCGGAATCTACAGATAACCCAGGTTATGCGGACGAGCCGCCGCGCGCGACTCATGGCTGTTTTCCTGAAGCGCTGTATTCGGGCGGCTCGGCGCGCGGTCTGCTCAAAAGATCGAGGCGAGCGGCCAGCCGATCCGTGTCGAGCCGGAGGTTGTCTACATCTTCGAAGAAGGCCTCTGCTTCCCCCCGGGCCGGTAACGTTCGGCTCTCTTCATGCAGGTATTCCTCAACATTACGGCTCAGGGTCTGCCGGGCCTCGCGGCTCCAGCGCAAGCTCTGGCGTACGCGCCTGGCAATGAAATGCGCCGGGACGCCGCCGACAGCTTTGGCCAGGCTTGCTTCCCAGTCAGGCTCCATCTGCTGCAGCAACCGCTGGAAATGATGGGCCAGGCTCACATCGCCGACCGCTTTGACACGCTCATCGCGAAAGACATGGGGATCGCCCAACGCGGCAGCGGCAAATGCCAAGGGGGACCCGGTAAGTGTGAGGGCGGGTTCAAGGGCGCAGTGCTGCTGAACATGAAGGGTTCTGTGGTCAGCCGTAAGCCAGAGCTCCAGCCCGGGGGGCTCAAGCCGTATCAGAAAAGGCTCTTCTAGCAGCTTGCGCAAGGCCTCGTGGCTCACTGGGTCAAGGCCCAGGGAACGGTTCAGCGCCTGTTCAACGGTGGCGGCTATTGCAGAGCCCAGGGTGAGTCCCCATTCCCTCAAGGCTTCACTCCGGCGTGCAGGGCGACGATGCCGCCGGTCATGTTGTAATACCGGCACTGGACCAGCCCAGCGTTTTCCATCATCGACCTCAGCGTATCCTGGTCGGGATGCATGCGGATGGACTCAGCCAGATACCGATAGCTCTCGCTGTCGCCGGCAAACAGTCGACCCAGTAGGGGCAGGGCAGAAAAAGAGTAGGTGTCATAGGCTTTGCTGAGCAAAGGGTTGGTCGGCTTCGAGAACTCGAGTATAAGCAGCTTGCCGCCGGGCTTCAGGACGCGGGCCATTTCTCTTAACGCCTTGTCCTTGTCGGTCACGTTGCGCAAGCCGAAAGCAATGCTCACCACATGAAAGCTGTTGTCGGCAAATGGCAGTGACTCTGCATCGGCCTGGGCGAAAACGATGTTGTCGATATAGCCGCGGTCGATCAGGCGGTTACGCCCGACGGAAAGCATGGAGGCGTTGATGTCGGCCAGAACGACCTGGCCTTCAGCACCGACGAGATCAGAAAACCGTAGCGTCAGGTCACCGGTGCCCCCGGCGATGTCCAGTACACGGTTACCTTTGCGCACGCCACTCAACTCGATGGTGAAACGCTTCCACAGCCGATGAATACCCATGGACATGAGGTCGTTCATCAGATCGTAACGCGCGGCTACCGAGTGGAATACGTCCGCGACGTGACGGGACTTTTCTTCGCGGGGGACCGAGCGGTAGCCAAAATGGGTGGTTTCCGCTTCCTGGTTCTTCTCTTGCTGGCTTTGTGGCCGGGTCTGTTCGCTCATGAGATCACACCTTTACGTTGGCCCGTATTCTAACGATATGGTCAATGAATGTCTTCGGGTTGGCTCTGCTGAACGTGTTAATCTTGCCCTTAACGAATCCCAGCTCATGAAACCGAGGAGCCGCAATGTCGACCATTGATATTACCCGCCCGCACACGCTTGATCACGCCCACGCGGTTGAGGCCGCTGATAGTCTGGCAAAGAGCCTTTCTGAGCGGTTCGATGTGGACTACGGCTGGGAGGGGGATGTTCTGCAATTCAAGCGTAGTGGGGTCAAGGGCAACCTGACAGTCAAGCCTGAGACGATCAACGTCCACCTGGAACTGGGCATGCTGTTGCGACCGTTCAAGGGGCGTATCGAGCAGGAAATTCACCAGCATCTGGACGGTCTGACCCGCGCATAACCTGGCTCAGTCGTCGAGTCGGCCCCTGAAAACACCCTCCCGTCCCAGCCAGTAACGTCCCGCCAGCGCGTTAGCGTATATCTTCCGGCAGCTCTGCCGGGAGAGCGTGACCGGCCATAATCTGTTCCATTACCCAGGTTTCGCGCCGGACGATCTGCTCCAGAAGCCTGTCTACACCCTGCATTTCGCGAAAGACCCTGAAGCCCCGGGTTAAAAAACGGTGCAGTTCGCCAACGCCGGCCATTTCCGCTGCGCCTTCGGTCATGCGCAAGGCCACCCGCAGACTCCGCCGGTCGACATAGCGCTGCAGGTTGGCGCCTATTACGGCCACTAATGCTATCTGACGACAACGCTGGTCGGCGTCGGCACTCATACGGAATGCTTCAGCATAGCTTTCGCGATTCAGTGCTTCCGCCGGCAGGTCGTGATGGAGGACGTGGGCCAGTTGACGGTCCAGCTTCTGTGTCAGCAGGTTCAGCTCGACCAGATCCGCCGCGATGGCGAGGACGGAATCCGGCAGCAGGCGCACCATGGTTGGAAAAACCCGCTCGAAGTCTTCGTCACGTCGTTCATACGCGCGCGGGTTGTAAAGGTCTTCGAGCAGGAAGTCCAGGCCCTCACGGTAGTGTGGCGCCTGGTAGAGATCGCGGTGTGTGTCCTTTAGCCGCTGGGATTGCCAGAGGCCAAGTTCATCAATCTGTCGACGCAGCGGTGCGGCATCCCGCTGCGAGCGAAAGTCATGGTACTCGAGCATCCCTTTCTGCAGGCGCCGGGCCTGGGGAGCGCGCGGTTGAATAGCCACCAGCTTTTCTCGGGGCAAGGGCAAGCTCCTTTGCATCGGAAAAGCGCATTCTAATACAACCACAAGTCTTTGGCAGCGACTGGGCGCCGGGTTGGCATCGGCAGGCGGGCTTCGGGTACCGCTCCGGTCAGTTCGCGAAACGTAAGCGAATTGACCGGGCGGATTATTGGCGGTGTGTCAGGCGCTCTGTGCGACGCGCAGCATACTTGGCAGGCTTGGTATCCAGGATTTGCTGTCGAGTGTTATGAAGTGGCTAGTTGCCTCGGTCTCATGCACATACACGCCACTTGGCGCATGTTTGGCGCTGCTCAGCATGGAAACCCGGTCAAGAATGTGGTCGACCTTCGGAATCAGGATAGTGCCCTGGTGGAGCCGGCCCAGCAGTTCTACGCCGTTCCGCTCAGACCATGCCATCACGTTCTCAATGTTCTTGACGATCGTGAGGTGATCCTGGGTCGCGCTGAACATCTTGCTGAGGAGCTGTTTTTTGCGGGTGTTCATCCGACCGAAAAACGTCTGTCCGTAACCGGCCGAGGGCATGCTGTTGATCAGCCGGACAACCCATGGCCACATGCCATGGCTTACCGGCTCCAGTACCGCCTTGACCAGCGCGTGTGGCTTGCCCTGGGGCATCAGCGGCGCTTCAAGGACAACCTCAGCCTCCGCGTAGAGTTCAGGCCGCTGCCGCATGGCTTCCAGAATGACTGCGCCACCGCGGGAGTGTCCATGAAGGCGCAGGTGGTCAGCTGACACCAGGTTCGCGACGGTCTGGTTGAGAATCGCCGCATCGTACTCGATGGTCGACTCAGGGTATTTGATGGGTTTTTCCCAGTCGGCTGTTTCGTAGACCGGGCCACTGACAGGAATGTGGTAGTTACTGCAGGTCAGGAGGATCAGCTCAGTTGTCGGCTCATCATAGGCCTGGGTGAAGTAACAGTGGTTTTCAAGAAAGCCGTGGACAGCAATAACGGTGTGCAGGGGTTCGCCGCTATGGTTGCGGACTGAAACCGCACCTTTGCCGATTCGATAGACCCGGCCCGAGAACATCTCCGTGTAGCAGGGCTCGATGGGTTTGATCAGTTTGCGAATGTGGCTTGCTTTCATTTTCGCGTCTCCGGGCTGGATATTGCCACTGCCTTGTAGCTCACAGCGCTTTTCTTATTATCGCTTTAAACCATTGTTTCAGTATAAGGAACCCTTCTGTCACGGAGGTAATATATTGTTGTGTTTGTGTGGTCCTTCGCTTTTGCACCTTGTCTGGCCATCGAAAAAGACGACCAGGCCTTGTTTTGGCCTGGCTGACAGCAACTTGGCATGTGCGGCAGTTCTCAGAGGAGCAGGGTTTTTACAGATCTGGTCTGGAGCAGCACAATTGTGCGATTGTAATTTGAGCAGGTCCGCATAGGGACGGGCGATGCGCCTGAGCTATGCTTCAGGGGGCAGCTGCAGGTAATGTAATTGTGGCTTTCAACACACCTATTCCAAGGATGACGCCGATGTTTATTCCCGAAGATGCGAAATCAGACCACGAAGTCACGCTTTGCCTTAATGGCGGCGCTGTTCTCGGGCCGTTCCTGGCCACCTGGAGTAAGGACGCGCCTACCGATGTGCGCGAACTGTTCCGGGAGTACGACCGCTTTCTACAGGGGGAGCAACAACAGCGTTTCAAGTTCCACCTGCACGATACGTCAAGCAATAGCGTGCATACGGTCATCGTCGACTTTCGTAACGTTGCCGCGATCTGCGACCATGTCCGTCTGCACGACCATCACGCCGCGTCATCCTAGGTCAGCAAATGTCACGGTCCCGTTTTTGCTGCCGGGAGAGTTGTAGGGGGGCGGGTTTTCCAGGGACCTGGAAACCGGCGGTGGCAACCCGCCGCCGGAGCCACAGAAGGGAGCAGAGCAATCATGAATACACGAACCGAACATGACAGTCTGGGTGCGGTAGAGGTCCCGGAGCAGGCGCTCTGGGGCGCTCAGACACAGCGGGCAATCGACAATTTCCCGGTCAGCGGGCGGCCCCTTCCGACCCGTTTCATCCATGCCGTCGTCCGGCTCAAGCGCTGTGCTGCCCTGGCCAATCAAAGCCTGGGTCAACTTGACCAGGAACGGGCCAAAGCCATCGTCCATGGCTGCGACCAGTTATTGTCGGGCGCTCACGAAGACCAGTTCCCGGTTGATGTCTACCAGACCGGGTCGGGCACGAGTACCAACATGAACGTCAATGAGGTACTGGCGACGCTGGCAACGCGCAGCAGCCCGGAACCGGTCAACCCGAACGATCACATCAACATGAGTCAGAGCAGTAATGACGTGATCCCCAGTGCGATTCACATAAGTGGCGCGCTGGCTGTCACCGAAGACCTGCTTCCGGCGATCAGGCACCTGGAAGCCACGATCGGTGCCCGCGAAGGTGAGTTAAAGGATGAGGTGAAGACGGGGCGCACCCACCTGATGGACGCCATGCCGGTTACTTTGGGGCAGGAGCTGCGGACCTGGCGCGAGCAACTGGCTGCGGCCCGGCACCGTATCGAAGCCACGATGCCGGGTTTGCTCGCCATTCCCCAGGGTGGCACAGCCGTGGGCACCGGGGTAAATGCGGCCCCCGAGTTTGCCGGCCTCATAACTGAAGAACTGTATAATCTGACCGGCCTCGACTTCACGACGATGGATCACAAGTTTGTTGGCCAGAGCGGCCTCGATGCGCCCCTGGCGCTTTCCGGGCAGCTGCGTGGACTCGCCGTGGTGCTGATGAAAATCGCCAACGATCTGCGCTGGATGAACAGCGGTCCCATTCATGGACTGGCCGAGATCAGCCTGCCTGCGCTTCAGCCCGGTAGCAGCATCATGCCGGGCAAAGTGAACCCGGTGATTCCCGAGTCGGTTGCGATGGTGGCGACTCAGTTGATGGCGCTGGACACGGCTAATGGCATGGCGGCGCAGTCGGGGAACTTCCAGTTGAATGTGATGCTCCCCCTGGTAGCCAGCAATCTGCTCGAGATGCTCAAACTGGCGTCACGGGCTTCGGTGTTGCTGGCCGACAGCGCTATCGCAGGTTTTGAGGTCAACTCTGACCGCCTCAAGGCTGCTGTGGGACGAAATCCTGTGCT
Source organism: Hydrocarboniclastica marina (assembly GCF_004851605.1). GTDB lineage: Bacteria > Pseudomonadota > Gammaproteobacteria > Pseudomonadales > Oleiphilaceae > Hydrocarboniclastica > Hydrocarboniclastica marina. Next base: position 3,131,065 of record NZ_CP031093.1, on the reverse strand, counting down.
GGTAACGGCGTTGAACCCCGTCATTGGCTACGCCAATGCAGCGAAAATCGCCAAGCGCGCCTACCAGGAAGGCCGGGCGGTGATCGATGTGGCAGAGGAAGATACAGACATTTCCCGCGCTGATCTGGAGAAACTGATGGATCCGCTGCACCTGACTCGCGGCGGGGTGCCTGGTGCTTAGGGGGTACTGGCCCTGGTGATGAGCTGGCTGGCAGATCTGCTTGCGCTTGTTTTTCTGCTGGTGACGGCCAATGGCTCGCCTGTATTGGCGCGCAATCTCACCCCAACTGGCTGGAACTGGCCCCTGGATGGGGGACGCGTCGCGCGCGACGGCTATCCGTTGCTGGGCAGAAGCAAAACCTGGCGCGGCCTGGTCGTTTCAGTACTGGTAACAGGTGCGGCCGCCGCCTTGCTCGGCCTGGGGTTTGGCTTCGGAATGATTTTCGGCTTTATGGCCATGTTCGGCGACCTGATATCGAGCTACCTCAAGCGCCGCCGTGCACTCGAACCCAGCGCCCGGTCAACCGGTCTCGATCAGTTCCCGGAAGCCCTGTTGCCCATGCTCTTGAGCCATTGGTGGATGGGCGTGGGCTGGCTGACGGTCATTGTAGCGTGTCTGCTTTTCTTTATCGTGGTGACCGGAATCTCGCCGCTGCTTTACCGCCTGGGCATTCGCCAGCGGCCGCATTAATCTTTGTCATATTCTTCATTCAGTCGACAAGCTAAAAAGCGCACCAAACAGCCCATCCAGGCCATCGGCTATAGCCAGGAACGGCTAGCAACAGTAACGCACTGGTTGTGTCAGCGTGGGCCTCGGCTCAGGGTGTGCAGGGTCACTTCAGGCGGGCAGTTCAGGCGGACGTTGACAATGGAAGTTCCCGAGCCTGCGGAGGTGTAGCCCTGCATGCCCTCGTATTGCCACAGGCCCTTGCCTACAAACCTGGGGCAGTTGGCATCGAGTGTCAGAGGATAACCGCCGGGAAGGCAGATCTGGCCCCCGTGGGTGTGCCCGCACAGGAACAGCGAAAAGCCGCCATGGGCTGCCTGGCGATAAATCTCTGGCGTATGGGAAAGCAGCAAACTGAAAGCGCCGGCGGGGAAAGCCTCCGTGGCTTTCTCCATGTTGTCGGCACGGTAATAATGAGGGTCGTCTACGCCTGCGATCCAGAGGGTATCTTCATCGCTCTGTATCGCGACGTGTTCGTTCATAAGGCATTGGTAGCCCATTTCTTCGAGCGAGGGCAGCATCCGGATGCTGTCGTGGTTCCCCAGCACCGTCAGCACGTCGCCTTGCAAATGCGGGCGTAGCCGCCGCATTCCGTCAAGCGCATCTTCAACCGGCCCCGATGTGGCCCGGCGGTAGTCGCCGGTAAGTACGCACAGGTCGTATTCCAGGGGCCGCACGCATTCGATCAGGTTATGCAGGTTGGCTTCATCCATATCCACGTGAAGGTCGCTGAGGTGCAGGATGCGATAGCCTTCGAAGGACGCCGGCAGGTGAGGATGTACAAAACGATTCTCAACCACGCGGATGCGCCGGCTGTTCCGCTGGCCCCGTTTCAGCAAGCCGACCATGCGAAGACAAAGTCGGATAGCGGCATGCATCGAGTACCAGTTTTCCGGATGGAACAGGTTCAATCCCTGCCCGATAACCTTCGACTCGGCCTCCCGTTCGATGCCTAGCCGCTGGCAGGCATGCATGGATCCCAGGCGTAGCTTGAGGTCGTAGATAAGTCGTGCTTCAGCATCGAGCGGGTGAGGCTGCTGCGCGCAAGGCCCTGTATTTCGCTGATAAATGTGTGGCATGACTGCAATCGTAGCAAAGGTCCATAGGTATAGACAGCAGCTTGCGTTCGTGAACGGAACGGTAGAGCCCGCGCTGACATCCAGGTTATTGCCGGCGGCGGGTACGTGCGGTAACCGGCCAGGGCGCTAGCGTTTTCTCAGGATTCGGTCAGGATTAAGCCCATGCGGTGGGTAGCGCCGGGTGCAAGGCAGACAGCATCTTCAAGCACGTTGGCTGTCTCCACACAAAACATTCTCTCCCAGGCAGAGGGCGAAAAGTGGCTGAGTGTTTTCGACTTTTCTGCCCAGGGGTTCCAGACGACGGCTGAACGTGACCCCTGCGGCTCAAGCTGTAGCTGCGTGTCTGGCGTCGTTAGCTGCAGTGGCCCCGTCACCTGATAGATCCGATCGGTTTCTGCGCTGAAGGTTACGGGTCCGATTTGCTCGAAGGTGCGCCAGTCTCTCAGCGCATCGACGTAGGGTTGTCCGTCGAGCCCGCGGATGGTTGTGCGATGGACGTCCGGGGTAGGGAAATAACTGTGCAGGGCCTGAGTTATCCAGACATGCTCGGCGCCAGTGTTCGACGTTTCCAATGTCACTTCAAGGGCGTCCGCGGACAGCCCGAAATGCACTCTGACGCAAGCGCGGCCGGTCCAGTTCTCTGCTTCACCGTCTGCAGCCGTGCAGTCCAGCATCAACGTGATGCGAACCCTGTCTGGTGTTTCTTCTACGGTTTCCAGCGACCAGTCAGCCAGGCGAGCGAAGCCATGGGCCTTATCCACTTTGACTTGTCGCTGGACGGCTTCGGGGTTGCGAGAGGGTGCGCCAAACCAGGGCCAGCATATGGGTATACCGCCGCGCACGGCCTTGCCCGCGATGAAGCGCTCCTGATCGCTGAGCCAGAGCCAGTTGGATCGCCCGCGGGGACTGAACCGGATCAATTGGCCGCCCTGTAACAGCAGCGAAGCGGTGAATGCCGGATGGCGAACCATGAGCGCCGGCAGCGCACCCTCCAGGTGCTCGAAGCAGAAGTCTGTTCCAGGCAGCGCCTCGACCTTGTTCATTCACTGCGGCTCCTCTGATCTGATGTGGCGCTAACAGTAAGCCTCGTATACCGCCGGTGCAATATCTGCTCACGCAGGCGCCGGACATTCACGCGTAAGCTGAGGTACGAGGACTCAGGGTGGGGCGGACTCGATCGTCGTGACGCAGCCTTCCTCAAAATAGACACGCTGGATCCTGGCGAGCCGCCCATGGTATCGGGTCTCGTAGGTCCACATCTCAACCGGCTCCTGCCATGACTCGGCCGGATCGCCCCAGGCTCTAGTAACGTCAGTCCGGCGCATGCCCGGCAGTACCTCGCCCCGAATCAGATGAGTTCGCAGAACTGTGGACTGAAAAAACCGACAGGGAGAGGCTCCGGTTTCAGCAGGTGTGTCTGGGCCATTGATGAGGTCGTGGCGTTTGTTGGCGTTGCCCGGTTGTTGGGAGGGGACGCGAGGGATAGGCAGAACCTGGAAAGTACCGGGCCGGTCGGGAACATCCCGTTCCATCGGTTCTGATCCCGGCTCGCAGGGGAACTCGCCATAGCTTATCCCGTCGGCGGATTCGCAGCGATACACGGGGTTTGCCATGACGTTCATAACGAACGCGAGTGTGACAGCTGTGAGTCCGGACCTGGCTGCTGCCTTCATGGCTGACCTTCAAGGTTGTAATGTTCGCGGAGGCGTCGTTACAGAGTTGTCACTTGAAGACGGGCTCCGGGGCCTGTGTTATATCATGAGTTGAGACGGTATGAGTCTCCTGAGAAGACGCTTTCTGAACTGATGCCGGGATCACACGCAAGCAAAAGCTCTCCAGCTCACGCACGGCTAGCGCTATCCGAAGATCAGGCCGAAATCAGGTAATGGCAGGAGGCCTGCCGCCTGTCGTAATAGCTCGCCTCTGTCCTGTCGGATTCGGTGGGCCGGACCCGTCTGTTTGAAGTCAGTGCAAAATGCCTTGGGTCCTGTACAGGTCAAGGATTTCGCATAAATCTGTAAATATGGAGATGGAAGTCCAATGTCGTCAATCCGTGCCCTTGCTGGGATCTGTTTGGGTATCGCCATAGCGGCGGTACCGGTAGTCGGATCGGGCGAGGAAAAAGCACAGCCGTTCGACTTCAATGCAGTCATTGAAAAAGCGAGGCAGCGGGCCGGTCAAGCCTACCAGGCGCCTCCGGAGGTGCCACAGTTCCTGCAGGACCTTAGCTATAACCAGTACCAGGAGATCCGTTTCAAGCCGGAGGCCAGTCTGTGGCAAAGCGACAACTCGGATTTCGAAATCATGACGGTGACCCCGGGTATGTTCTACGGGCATCCGGTCCAGCTCAACCAGGTCGACAGCGAAGGCGTACGGGAGATCCCGTTCCGCAAGAGTGACTTCACCTACCCCACTGAGGAACTGGCGAAACGCATTCCCGCCGACCTCGGCTATGCCGGCTTCAAGGTGACTTACCCGCTCAACACACCCGATACCCAGAACCAGTTTCTGGTGTTCGCGGGCGCCAGTTATTTTCGCGGTGTGGGAAGCGCCAATACCTTTGGCGTTTCCGGACGAGGTATTGCGGTAGACACAGGGCTGCGCTCCGGAGAAGAGTTCCCCAATTTTGTCGAGTACTGGCTGGTCCGCCCTTCGGCGGATGCTGATTCCATGGTCGTGTATGGACTGCTGGACGGCCCGAGCGTGACTGGCGCCTACCGCTTTGAGGTTTACCCCGGAGATCAGACCCGGGTCGAGGTCAGATCCCGGCTGTTTTTCCGGGAGAACATCGGGCTGCTCGGTGTGGCGCCTCTTACAAGCATGTTCTACTACGGTTCCAACACAGTGAAACCTGCGGGTGAGTGGCGCCCCCAGGTCCATGACTCCGATGGGCTCCTCATTCACGACGGTGTCTCAGGCGAGTGGCTATGGCGACCTTTGATTAACCCACGCTCGCTCCGCATGAGTTACCTGCAGACCAACAATGTGCAGGGCTTCGGGTTAATGCAGCGCGACACCGGGTTTTCCGGCTATGAAGACATGAGTGCCCGCTACGACAAAAGGCCCAGCGCCTGGGTTGAAACAGAAGGTGATTGGGGCAAGGGCGAGGTGGTACTGGTTGAAATTCCCACGAGCTCGGAAGCGAACGACAATATTGTGGCTTTCTGGCGTCCTCAAACGCCGGTTGAGTCCGGGGATGAACTCAATTTCGGTTACAGCGTAACGTTCGGCGGCCCCGACATTACCGGCCAGCCGCTGGCGCCTGCAGTGCAAACCTTCCTCGGAGATGGCAACCGCCTGGGTGGCGGTGCTGAAGCCGGGGCATACCGGATGATCGTCGATTTCGCCGGCGGACCTCTGGATAAACTCGACCCGACTGCTGCGGTCGTGAGCAAGGTTTCTGGCGGAAAGTCAGTGGAAGTCCTGGAACATTTTGTCGAACACATCGGGCCCACGGACCGCTGGCGGATCTCGATGCTGGTTCGCCCGGCACCGGAGCAGACACTGGCGCTGCGGGCCTATCTGAGCCTGGACAACAAACCTCTGACCGAAACCTGGACCTACGAACTCCCCGCGGGTGAAGACGTCCGCGCCGGCCGATGAACAAGGATGTAGAAGTATGGCCAAAGCAATCTGCCAGCAGGCGCTGGACCGCGTCATAGCCTACCTGAGGGGCTATGGCATAACGCCAACAAACGACGTCTGTCGGATGGCGCTGGAAGTTGTGGATGCGGCGCTGTCCGAAGGCAGCGCCGGAGTCATGGAGCGGGCGCTCGACAAGATTCCCGAGTTCTTTCAACTGCCCGAGCCGCAAGTGCCGAGTCAACGGCCTCCGCTGGAAAGGGGCAGTATCGGGTATAACCCACATGTCTGAGGCTATCGGGTCGAAGATGTCCGCAAAAAAGGCAGAGCGGCCATTCCGCTGGCGCGGAATCGCCTTCATACGCCGGGCCTTATTGGCCGTGTTTGTGTTCGGACAAACGGCTATCGCTTGTTACTACCTCCTGTGGATACTCCCTTACCATGGCGGCACGGTTCTGGAACAGGCTCTGCTGGCCTTGTTCGCACTGCTTTACTCCTGGATTGCCGTAGGGTTCTGGACGGCAGTGTTCGGCCTGGTCATCCGCCTGACGGGCGGTGACCGCTACTCCTTGCTCAAGCGCCATACGCCTGAACAACTTGACGCAACACCCCTGGCCAGAACGGCCATAGTGATGCCGATCTATCATGAGCCGGTGCAGAAGACGCTTCGCGGACTCCGGGCGGTCTACCGGGACCTGGAGCGTACAGGCCAGTTGGAGCATTTTGAGTTCTACATTCTGTCGGACAGCCGTGATCCCGACGTCTGGCTTGAAGAGCAGACTGCGTGGCAATACATGTGCGACGAGCTCGGTGCCGAAGGCAGGCTTTTCTACCGCAGGCGGACCGTCAACCTCAACTATAAGAGCGGTAACGTCGCGGACTTTCTGCGCCGCTGGGGCAGGCGCAGCCGCTATATGGTGGTGCTTGACGCCGACAGCCTGCTCAGCGGGAAGACGCTGGTACGCATGGTGCAACTCATGCAGCGGGAACCGCGAACCGGCATCCTGCAAACCAATCCCACATTGATCAACGGTCAGTCCTTGTTTGCTCGCCTCCAGCAGTTCGCCAACCGGGTTTATTCACCGTTGTTTGCCACCGGCCTGGCGGCAGTACAGATGGGGGACGCCGCCTTCTGGGGGCACAACGCAATCATTCGTAACGATGCCTTCATGCGCCACTGTGGCCTGCGCAAGCTGCCCGGGTTCGGGCTCTTCAAGGGGCCCATTATGAGCCACGATTTTGTCGAGGCCGCATACATGGGTCGCGCCGGGTATGAAGTCTGGCTGGAGCCCGGGCTGGGGCAGAGCCACGAGGAATCGCCGCCCACCCTGGGCGACGAACTGACCCGTGACGAGCGGTGGTCAAAAGGCAACCTGCAGCATCTATGGATCATGCTGTTCGGTCGTAAGCTCCGGTTTGCCCACCGTATGGCTTTTCTCAACGGCATCATGGCATACGTCGCCTCGCCGTTATGGCTCTTGTTCCTGATACTGACCACGGTGGAAGCGACTCAAATGGCGCTGACCCCCATCGACTACTTTCCCGAGGATCACCAGGGCCTTTTTCCCCTGTGGCCTGAATGGCGCCCGGAGTGGGCCATCGGCCTCGCGCTCAGTACCGCGGCCCTGCTGTTCCTGCCCAAATTCTTCGCCATATTCGATGTGCTGGTCCGTCGCCAGGCCCGTCAATTCGGTGGCTTCATTCGCCTTTTTTTCAGTGTGATGATCGAGATTCTCATTTCCGTTCTGCTCGCACCGGTGCGCATGCTGGCCCACAGTCGCTACATACTGGGCGCTTTCCTGAATTTCTCCCTCAGTTGGGCGGGCCAGAATCGCACCGAGGAGACGACCTGGCGAGACGCCCTGGTGAGTCAGGCGCCGGGCATGGTTATCGGCTTTGCCTGGTCGGCCTTCGCCTGGACCCTCGATACCGTCTTTTTCCTCTGGTCGTTGCCGGTTGCTATTCCGCTGGTTCTCGCTGCGCCGACATGCGTTCTCCTGAGCCGTGTGCGGGCGGGGCGTTTATTCAAAAAGCGGGGGCTATTGATTATTCCCGAAGAGCGGCAGCGTTCCTTGCTCATGGAGGACGCTGCCGATCAGGGTCGGCTTTCGCCTCACCAGGATGGGCTTACCTCGTTCGAGGAAGCCATCCTGTCGCCGCGCCTGAACCGTATGCATCAGGATCTGGCTCGGTTGCCCCGGGGGGTTGTCCGGCGGGAGTCACTGAATCGCCTGGCACAACTCTGCCTGGACTTCGGTCCTGATGCCCTGACCCGTAGTGAGCTGAGCCATCTATGCCGGGATCGCGAATCACTGGCCTGGCTTCACAACGCTGCCTGGCGATCGAGTCCGGAATCGTTCTGGGGCGAGCGTCTGGCCGTGCTGTCGGCCATGGATTGAGCATTCGGGGCGAGGGTGCTTCAGGACAGCGTATCGGGTCGCGCCCCGCAGCAGCTCAGGGGATGAAGCGGAAGGTTAGTGGGTAGCGGTAATACCGGCCTTTATTGGCCTTTACTGCAGCTATGACGAGCATGACGAACCCGTAGAAAATGACCAGGCCCATCAACAGAAATCCTATGAGCACATACATCAGCATGACGCTCGCCATAACCGCCAGTGTAAGCGTCAGCTGAAAGTTGAGCGCCTCTTTGGCCTGATCAGAAACAAAACGGGACTGATCCTTGTGCCACCATAGCAGCGCCGCCGGAGCTATCAGATTTCCCAGCGGGAAAATCCATCCGAGCAAACCCGACAGGTGTGAAAAGGTAGCCCAGAGACGCTCTTCATCAGTGAGATCTGCCTGAGGGACTAAGTCCGCATCTGAATCTTCTGGTGAGATCTTTCTCATCGTGACTCCTGGTGCCTGTCTGGTTGCTGGTTGGGCGGATAGCCCGTTACTGGGTAGCAAAGTTCCCCAACGCACTGTACTTTGCTTGCCCCACTTTGCTGGCTACTTCGACCGGAAGTACCCTCCGGGTCTGGTAACCAGCATCTGCTGAACAGGCGCCACTCAGGCGTGTAATGCTACGCATCAGGGCACAGCACCACAGGCAATGCGGGCACCACTGCCGCCGTTTTCCGGGTCATCCGTGTAATTGTCCGGATTCTCATGGATGACCAGGGCATGACTTTTTACATCCATCAGCTTCACTCGGGGCGCGAAAACCGGATGCTGCGCCGTACCGTCTTCCCGCACAAACAGGTTTGGTAAATCGCCCACGTGGCCGTCGCCATAAGGACCTGCATGGTTGCCTTTTATACCGGGGTCGAGATGACCGCCCGCATTGCCGGCCGGTACCATGTCCTTTCCAATTGCGCCTTGCCCCTCTTCGGCGCTTGCGGTGCAATTGGGATTCTCGTGGATGTGGAACCCATGCAGCCCGGGGGGGAGTCCCTCCATCTGTGGCTGGAATAGGGTACCATCCACGCGGTTTTCCACCCTGATTATACCGAGGAATTTTCCTTTTCCGTCGCCCGAAACGCTGTGTATTTCGACGGTTTGCTGCTGGCCATTGACCGGCTCACTCTCTTTGGCCGTTTCGCCGCGTTCTGCAGGCTCCCTTTCCTGGGCAACCGCGAAGGGTGAGGTGCCCAAAATTAGCGTGAGCGCGCCAATTGCTGCTTTCGATTTCATGGAGTTCTCCTGTTGTGGATATGCCAGGGGTTAGTCCGGACGAATGACGCCACAGGCGACTCTGGGGCCGCCGCCGCCCAGAGCTTCAGGATTGTCGGAATAATTGTCCGGTCCCTGATGGATCATCAGTGCATGCCCGGCAACCTGCTCAAACCGTAGTCTTGGCGCCAACACTTCGTGAGTGGCGGTGCCGTCTTCGGCCACGTAAAGGGCAGGCAGATCGCCCAGGTGACCGGCCTGATAGGGGCCGTTATGAGCCCCCTTCGACTGGGGATCGAAATGGCCGCCGGCTGCTCCGCCAGGCGTCACTTTCCCGTTTTTCTTTTCTGGCCCGCAGGATCCGTTCTGGTGGAGGTGGAATCCGTGGAGCCCAGGCTCAAGACCTTCCAGGTCCGGCTCGAACAGGACACCATCGGAATGCTCCAGGACCCGCATTTCGCCCATGGGCTCGCCGATACCGTCCGTGGTGACCTTATGCATTTCAATCGCCAGGTTGGCCCCTACCGCCGTGCCGGAGGTGGCGGCGTAGGCTCCGGCGGGCAACACAGGTAATGCCATAAGAAAGAGTGCGACAGCTTTTTTCATTGAGCGTCCTCCTCAGGAGATCTTCCATGGTTTTATGTTTCTTCCTGTCCAGTTCTAACAAAGCCACGTCGGTGCTGACAAATGGCTTTTTACCGCAACCATCAGGATTGTTGCCCTGGCTGAGCCAGCGAAATGCTCCAGACAGGGATTGTCAGGTTACGTCCGCTAAACATTTATTTGCGGCATGACCGAAAAGGCCGGCTTCGGGGGCGCCCACTCAGTTTTTGCCAACCTCGTTCATCACATGAGAGAGCCGGACGGCATCCGAATGGAACGACTGCCAGGGATCGTCTTTCTGCCCCAACCGACGCAGAATATTGCCGAGGTTGTACTTGTCTGACCTCATGTTTTTGCCGCCCAGCTCGTCCCAGCCCAGAGGCGTTGCCACAGGCGCACCCGGTAGAGCCCGTACCGAATAGGGCGCAATCGCGGTTTGCGCCGTGCCGTTACGCAATACGTCCAGGTAGAGCTTGTTTCCGCGCTTGTTGATCCGATGTTCAAGCGTGTACCGGTCAGGGTAACGGTCGACCAGAATCTGAGCGAAGTTGCGGGCAAAATTGCGGACGACATCAAAGGAATATTCCGGCTCTATGGGAATGACCACGTGCAGCCCTTTCGAGCCCGTGGTTTTCAGGAAGGCGGGTAAGCCGAGTTCTTCGCAGAGAGTATGGGTATCCCTGGCTGCCTGCTGGACTTTGCTGAAATCCCCATCCTGCGGGTCCAGGTCAAATATCAGTTGGTCCGGAAAGTCGAGGTCCGGGTACTTTGAAAGGCCTACATGTAACTCCACAGTCCCCTGGTTGGCGACGAAAGCCAATGCGCCCACCGAGTCGGCATTGAGCATGGGCTGTTCGCCTTTGCTGGTGTGTACCGGTATTCGTTCAATCCACTCGGGATAAGCCGCCGGGGCCTCCTTCTGGAAAAAGCCAGCTTTGCCGATGCCGTCGGGATACCGTTTCAATGTCAGCGGGCGACCCGTGGTATGTGGCAATATCCAGGGCGCAACGCGGCTGTAATAGTCCACCAGATCCCGCTTCGAATACTCGGTGTCCGGGAACAGGACTTTGTCGCCCCGTTTAATCTCGATACGGTGCCCTTCGTATTCCCTTACCGTCATGCCACCTCCAGGGAATCCCCTCTCACGATGGCGCGCGCATCCCGGCCCCGCCTCAGACCCATGTATCGCGGCTGGCGCAGTTTCATGCCGCGTGTCCAGGCGGTGAAGCCCACTTCGCAGACCAGTTCGGGCGACAGCCAGTGGCAGTTCTGCTCGTCTATCGGGTCGGTAAACGGGCACTGGCGCTGTCGATGCTGGTCGAGCGCCTGCTTTAGTGAGCCGAGCGACTGGTGGTCAAAGCCGGTGCCGACTTTGCCGGCGTAGCGGAACTGCTGCCCCTCGAAATAACCTATGAGCAGTTCACCGAATGCGCCTTTTGAGCCGGGTGGGACGGTGTAGCCGCCGATAACCAGTTCTTGTCTCTGCTTGCATTTGATCTTCAGCCAGTCGTCGACCCGGGCCGAGCGGTACGGACTCGCTGCCCGCTTGGCGACGATGCCTTCCCAATCCTTGCGGCAGGCAATCTCAAACAGATGCTCACCGTCAGCCCGGCGATGGTCGGTGAATCTTAACGGTTTGGAGAACCGGATCAGGTTTCGCAACAGCAATTTGCGCGTTTCAAGCGGTAGCTTGCGAAGGTCATATGGACCCACCTGCAGAAGGTCGAAAAGATAAAACCAGCAAGGTGGCGGCCGCTTCTCACGCCGCGCGGCTGCAGGCTCGGCGTCGGCGTGGTCGTCATTGGCCGATTCGAGTGTATATCCGGGCTGAGAGTTACCTGGGTCAAGGTAGGGCTCCAGATAAGCGAGCCGCATTTTCTTGCCGTCGAACGCGACTATCTCTCCATCGACGACGGCATCCGGGGGCAGCTTGTCCAAAGCCTCAAGAATGTCCGGAAAATTGGCATCCAATAGCTCGCCGTCGCGGTCATAAAGGTGAGATATACCATTCTCTCGCACGGCAAGGCACCTGACCCCTTCAAGTTTCCGCTCGAACAGCCAATCGTCATCGGAGAAAATACGTTTAGCCGATTTACCGGTCATGGGTGGCCGGAACACGGGCCTGCCATGCGTCAGTGCCTTACGCTCTTCATGGCTGAGCGTGGCCAATAGTCTTTCAGCGGTCTTTGGCATGGGTCACTCCTTGTGATTGTTCACCGCTTGCAGTTGCAACGAGGTCTTGGTCTCCGTGGGCGAAGACCTGGCGCATAGACGACAGGTCGATAAAACCACGGGCTAAGGATCCGTCCTCAAGCTGCCCCATGACGGTTGCGGTGTTATCTTGTGAGTGGTGGCCGAACAGAACGTTGCGGATTGGAATCGCGCTGCCTCGCCCGCTTCTGCGTGTGCTGCGTATAGGGTGGCTGGCCGGGTGGCAGGACGCAACAGGAGTTGGCTGGAACACACCAGGGGAGTGGCACTGAGCGGAAAAACGCTGCATGCCTGAGAAGGGTTTGCTGCTTTGCCCGTGGATCATACCGGTACTCCTTACCGGTTGCGGAATCGTCCTGACTGCTTATCCGTACTTATCAGGCTATCCGGCGACCATGCGCAAAGCAATAGTTGAGCGGGCTCAGGAGGTTACATTGGAGCAAGGGTGTGGAAATGTACTGCAAGCGTTTTATTGCAGCCACGGACTAACCATTGCCATGTTGTTCCAATTACCGTGAAGCAATAGGGATCTTTATTCTACAGTACCGGTCCGTAGAGGTGTATTGGGCGAAAAATGTGGAGGTAATAATGAGCGATAGTGACTACAACCCGTCAGCCTTTTGCAGCAACGACGCACAACGAAGCTCGTCGACCGATGCACCAGCCCGGCCTGAAACGGCCGAAGGGTGTGCATCTCCGGAAGCCATGGCAGAGCACCAGAATGTGCTGGGAAGAGAGGGACGGCGCTATTCCGTCGGAAACCATAGGGGTAAAGCCCGGGCCAGGCTGCGATATATTGAAAGCAGCAATGCCCAGAAGGGCTGCCGCTTCCTGTAGGTGGGGGTTTCTGAGGCCCTTAGGGTAGGCCCGGCGCAGGCAGACGGCTGAAACAGAGAATGCGGCCTGCCTCGCGCAGCCTGAAAACCCGGCGGTATCGCCATTGGCCTGAAGGACATTATATGATTTTCCGACAGTTGCACGAACCCGTCTCTGATACCTACACGTACCTTATCGGCTGTGAAGATACGGGACTTGCGGTGCTGATTGATCCCGTGATCAATGCGATCGAGCGGGACCTGAAAGAGCTAGCGGGGCTTGGTCTTACACTCGCATACTCCCTCGACACTCATATTCACGCCGATCACATTACCTCCGCCCGCGAACTGAAACAGCGAACCGGAAGTAAAATAGCTATGCCAGCCATGGACCGTCTGCCCTGCACCGATGTCGGGATAGAAGAAGACCAGCCTTTTAGGGTAGGCAGGCTAAACTTCCAGCCCATCCATACGCCCGGGCACACTGACGGCCATTTCTCCTACCGACTCGGTGACCGCCTGTTTACCGGAGACGCACTGTTAATCGACGGCTGCGGACGAACCGACTTCCAGAACGGCGACGTGGATATGCTGTACCGGACTGTGACCGAAAAGCTGTTTACCTTTCCCGATGACTACCTGGTCTACCCCGCGCATGACTATCATCACAGGCGCGTCTCGACGATTCGCCAAGAGAAAGAGCGTAATCCGCGGTTAGGGCAGGGCAAGAGCCTGGCGGAGTTTCGGGCAATTATGGGTGGGCTTGATCTGGCGTACCCCAAGTTTATCGATTATGCCGTTCCCGGCAATAAACAGTGCGGTCTCTGTCCCGATCTGCTGCCCGAACACCTGCAGGAGTATTGCGATCGAATGGCGGCAAGTCCCCAGGGGTAAACGCTGCAAAACCACCCGGCCAGCGCAGCATCGGCTTATAAGGTAATAAGGCAATAAGGTAATAAGGTAATAAGGGGGCGGCACGCCTGCCCCCGGGCATTGATGCGTTTCGATCCGAAATCCGCCACTGTCAGCAGCGCCGATGGCGCCGACCAGCCCAAACTCACCCAGCCCTGAACCAACCTGTCGTGAAGAAAAGCGCTCTCGTCCTGGGAACGCAGCGTCTTATCTCAATGTAAACAGCAGCTTTCAGCCCGGGATTGGGCAGAATGAGTCCACTATCCGCCGACTCATTCCGTTCTTTATATAATATTCTATTGAATGCTAGAGTATACTGCCGAATGCATTCAGGCATTGAACCAACGAGGGCCCATGAACCATTCCCGCCAAGCTCTTTTTGACACCCTTGCCCAAGTGGGTAAGGCCATGGGCAACGGACACCGCTTGACGCTCCTTGAGCGCCTATCCCAAGGGGAAGCGCCCGTCGAGACGCTGTCCAGTTGTGCTGATCTGACGGTTGGCAATACCTCCCAGCACTTGCAACACCTTCGGCGGGCCGGCCTTGTCACGGCCCGCCGTGACGGTCGGCAGATTTTCTACCGGCTGACGGATGAGCGCATTATGCAATTGATGTGTCTGATGCGGGGTATTGCTGAAACCAACCTGGCTGAAATGGAGCGGTTGTTGGGCAAGCTGTTCCCTGAGTCTGACGGGGCTGGGGAGCTGGAGGCAATCTCCCGGGACGCGCTGAGAAGCAAGCTGGAGCGCGGCGAGGTGACCGTGCTGGACGTGCGGCCCCAGGATGAGTTCCAGTCCGGGCATTTGCGCGGTGCGATAAACATACCTGTGGAAAAGCTGGAACAAATGCTGGACCAGCTGCCGAAGAATCGTGAAGTTGTGGCTTACTGCCGGGGGCCATACTGCTTTCTGTCCCGTGAGGCCGTTCGGATTCTGCGCAGTCACGGGTTTCAGGTGCGCCGGCTCGAAGACGGCTACCCGTCATGGAAGGCTGCGGGTCTGCCCGTTGACCGTGTCGGAACATGAGCTAAAACATGAGTCAAACAATTGAACCAGAATGTTAAGCCCAGGGAAATCTGATGACGCCTTTTAGCCGGTCACTGTCGCTACTGCTCCTTTGTCTGCCGGGCCTGGCACTCGCCCAGCTAAACCACGAGCCCGTGCGCCGGGATGTATTGCAGGAAACCATCAATCTGGACGGTGTTATCGAGGCGGTCCAGCAGAGCACCGTGTCGGCGCAGACCAGCGGTACGGTGCAGCGTCTGCCGTTTGATGTGGATGATTCGGTCGAGGCGGGCGAGCTGATCGTACAGCTGGAGGACAGCGAACAGCAGGCGCGGCTGAACCAGGCCCGCGGCAGTCTGCAAGAGGCGGAGTCCAACTTCGGGAATGCACGCCGGCAGTTCGAACGGATCGAGGAAGTGCACGAGCAGGGGTTTGTCTCCCAGCAGGATTTCGATCAGGCACGCAATAACCTCAGCACGGCGCGGGCCCGGCTGGAGAGTGCCCGTGCTGCCGTTGAAGAGGCCGAGCAGGAGCTGGAATATACCCGCGTTGTTGCGCCGTACAGTGGCATCCTGACCGAACGCCATGTCGAAATCGGTGAGTCGGTACGGCCGGGCCAACCGCTTCTGAGCGGGCTCTCGCTGGAGCAACTGCGGGTCGTTGTCGAATTGCCCCAGCAGTACGCCAGCCGGGTGCGTGAGGAGCGCCAGGCGCGCATCACCCTCGATGACGGGCGCGTCCTGGAAAGCGGCAGAATGACCTTTTACCCTTACGCGGACCCCGAGACCCATACCTTCCGCCTGCGATTGGCCCTGAACGAGCCCGAGGGTGCGCTGTTTCCGGGCATGCTGGTCAAGGTAGGTGTACCGGCCGGCGAGCGTAGCGCACTCTGGATCCCCGCCAGCAGCCTGGTGCAGCGCAGTGAGTTGCGCGCTGTTTATGTGGTCGGGGAGGGCGACAGGCCGCGCCTGCGGCAGATCAGAACCGGTGTAAGGGATAATGGGCGCATCGAAGTGCTGGCGGGGCTGAGCGAAGGCGAGCGGGTTGTCACCAATCCGACCGAGCTGGATGATACCGAGCGCCAGCCAGGGGCGGAAAATAACGCTTCCAGCGACCGGGAGCGTAACCCGTGAGCGGAGAAACACCTTCAGTCGGCCCCTCCGGCGCAATTGCCCGGGTCTTTCAGGACTCCAAGCTCACGCCTTTACTGGCCGTTCTTTCGGTGGTGCTGGGGATTCTGGCGATCATCATCACCCCAAAGGAAGAAGAGCCCCAGATTGATGTCACCATGGCCGACATCATGGTGGCGTTGCCCGGCGCAAGCACCCGGGAAGTTGAAAGCCTTATTGCCACGCCTGCCGAGCAGGTACTGAGCGAGATTGAAGGGCTTGAGCATGTCTACTCGGTATCGCGCCAGGGCCAGGCGCTCATTACTGTTGAGTTTGAGGTAGGGGTGCCGCGCCAGGAGGCTCTGGTTCGGCTTTATAACAAGGTTTACTCCAACCAGGACTGGCTACCGCAAAACCTGGGGGCCAGCCAGCCCCTGATTAAGCCCAAGGGCATCGATGATGTGCCCATCATGACGCTGACGCTTTACGATCCGGCCAAGCGGCATACAGGGGAGGAGCTGACGCGCCTCGCGCACATGCTCGAAGTCGCTCTCAAACGGATCCCCGGCACCCGCGACGTCTATACCGTGGCCGGCGTCCCGGACCGGGTCGACGTGCAGGTGGATGCAGCGCTGCTGAAGGGCTACAACCTCGCGGTTGACGACCTCCGTAGCGCGCTGGAAGCGGCCAACGCCAGCAGCCAGGAAGTCCGGGTGACGCAGGATCGAGTGTCCATACCGGTACAGGCCGGTACGCTTCTGGATAGTGTTGAGACGCTTCGCGGGCTGGTTGTCGGGGTGAACGAAGGCGCCGCGGTGCGGCTGGAGGATGTGGCCGAGATCCGTCGGGGTGGTGCGGTACCGGACCAGAGCCTGATGATGGGGTTCGGGCCCGCCAATGACGCCAGCCGGGCAGGACAACCCGGTGATGTCTACCCGGCGGTTACCCTGGCTATCGCCAAGAAACCCGGCGAAAACGCCATTGATATCACCCGGGAGGTGGAACAGCGCCTGGAGCGTTTGCGCAACAAGTCGTTGCCGCCCGGCATTGAGTTGGTGGTCACCCGGGACTATGGCAAAACCGCCTCGGCCAAATCGGCCAAGCTTATTACCGATCTGGTCTCCGCAACGGTCGCGGTCGTTCTGCTGGTGCTCGCGGCGATGGGTTGGCGTCAGGCTCTGATTGTGGGGCTGGCGGTGCTCATTACCCTGCTGCTGACGCTCGTGTTCTCCTGGGCATGGGGCTTCACGCTCAACCGGGTGTCTCTGTTTGCCCTGATTTTCTCTATCGGCATCCTGGTGGATGATGGCATCGTCATTACCGAGAACATCAACCGGCGCATCCAGAACACCCGGCGCCCGATCAGGGAAATAATACCGCTGGCCGTGGATGAGGTGGGCACGCCGACCATCATGGCAAGCCTGACCGTCATGGCGGCCCTGATTCCCATGGCTTTTGTCAGCGGGTTGATGGGTCCGTACATGCGGCCAATCCCGATCAACGCATCGGCCGGCATGGTGCTGTCGCAGATTGTGGCTTTTGTCGTCGCGCCCTGGCTGGCCTTGCGTCTGCTCAGGCACAAAAAAGGCGAGGCCGCTGAAGAAGCGGAGCAGGCCAGTAACTCAGCCGCTGGCGTCAACCAAAGGATTTTGGGGCTTTTCCGTTTGGTGCTGGGGCCTTTTCTCGGCGACCACCCCTGGCGCCGCCGCCTGCTTGGTCTGGGCATTGTTGGCCTGACCTTACTTGCGGCGTCGCTGCCAGTGTTCCTGGCCGTGATCCTCAAGATGCTGCCGTTCGATAATAAATCCGAACTACAGGTCGTGGTGGACATGCCCGAGTACACGCCGATGGAGGAGACCCAGCGCGTGCTGCTGGAGATGGGCCATTACCTGGAATCTGTGGATGAGGTTGCCAACTGGCAGGCCTACGCGGGTACCGGTTCACCGATCAACTTCAACGGCCTGGTCCGGCAGTACTACCTACGCGACCAGCCCTATCAGGGGGACATACAGATCAACCTGTCGGATGAAGAACACCGCAGCCGACGGTCCCATGCCATAGCGCTTGCGCTGCGCGGGCCATTGAGCGGTATCGGTGAGCGCTACGGTGCGGCGGTCAAGATCGTCGAGGTCCCACCGGGGCCGCCGGTTCTATCGCCGGTCGTGGCGGAAGTCTACGGAGCGGCCCCGGCCCGACGTGCCGAACTGGCGCGGGAGCTTGCCCAAGGCATGAGCGAGATCCCGGGTCTGGTCGATATCGATACCACGCTTGAGGCGCCTACCCGTCAGTGGGAGGTGGAGGTAGACCGGGACCGTGCCGCACGTATGGGCGTTTCCCAGGCCCAGGTCGTGTCGGCACTGCAAACGCTGCTTGGGGGCACCAACGTCAGCTTCTTGCATGACCAAAACGCCAAGTACGCGGTACCCATCCGCCTTATTCTGGCGGAAGGCACTAAGGCTCAGCAGTCCGGCCTGCTGTCGCTGGCTGTGCGCAGCCGTAGCGGAGAGCTGGTTCCTCTGGCAAGTATCGCAGAGATACGGGAAGCTGACTGGCTGGGTGCGCGTTACCACAAAGATCTGCTCCCGGTGAGCTATGTGACCGCTGACATGGCCGGTGAAGTCGACTCGCCGCTGTACGGTATGTTCCGGATGGTGGATCAGTTGGAGCAGCAGGCGGACGCGCCGGAGCAGTTCTTCATTCGCCAGCCCGATGTGCCTGAGCGCGCGTCGCTGAAGTGGGACGGTGAGTGGCAGATTACCTACGAGACCTTCCGCGACATGGGGGCGGCCTACAGCGTTGGCGTTTTCATGATTTTTGTTTTGCTGGTGGCACAGTTCCGCTCATACATCCTGCCTCTGGTGATCATGGCGCCCATCCCACTGACACTGATCGGCATCATGCCCGGCCATGCGCTGTTGGGAAAAGAGTTCACCGCCACCAGCATGATCGGGATGATCGCTCTTGCCGGCATTATCGTGCGTAATTCCATCCTGCTGGTCGTGTTCATCCGACAGTTGCTGGCTGAAGGGGTGGATCTGGACGAGGCCGTCGTGCTTGCCGGGGCGGTGAGGGTCAAGCCGATCGCGCTGACAGCCATATCGGCGATCGTCGGCGCCTACTTCATACTCAATGATCCGATATTCAATGGCCTGGCGATCTCGCTCGTTTTCGGCCTGGCGGTGTCGACCCTGCTGACATTGCTGGTCGTGCCCTTGTTGTACTACACCCTGGCGCGTTGCCGCTGGGTTTGAGGCGCAAATGTGACGGCACTGGCACCGCAGAGATAGGCCCACAATGCGATGTAGGAGTGGGCCGGGCTACGTTTGCGGCCATCAACGGCAAGCAGAAGTGGATTCCAGAAGCTTTCTCAAAGACTGAAAGCGTTCCCAGAGAAAAGGAGAGTTACGTGGATATCAAGCAGCTCGACGAGCGCCTCAGTGTTACAGCACAGCCGGGGCTAGAGGATATTGAAACCCTGGCGCGCGAGGGTTACCGAACCATTATCTCTAACCGGCCCCGTGGAGAAACCGAGGACCAGCCGGACATGGTGGCCCTGCAGGCGAAAGCCGAGTCCCTGGGCATGGTCTGGCGAGAGATTCCCGTTAAGCCGGGTGAATACTCCCAGCAGGACATTGATGCATTCGCGCAGGTGCTTGAGGTTTCGCCTGCGCCGATGATCGGGTTCTGTCGCACGGGCAGGCGAGTTTCGCATCTTTGGGCCTTTTCACAGGCGCCGCAATGTCCCATCGCTGACCTCATGGCCGCGGCCCAGTCTGCCGGACACGACCTTGAACCTTTAAAAAGCGACCTTCAACGTTACGCGCGGGAGAAAGGCAAGGCCTGACGCAGACCTTGTGCCTGCTCTGCTGATTGCCGCTGATCGCTGCAATGGGCGCTCCGGCGACGCCGTAAAAGCTTCAGTCCAGGCCCGGCTTCACTCTGCCACAACCTCTTCAACCTTAATTGCGAAAAGCGTCGTTGAACCGCTGACTTCATTGCCTACAGCCAGCATGGGATGCTGGGTCGGGCTTTCGTTCGCGCTTATGAACACAATGCTTTCCGGTCCGAGATCGCCAGCCAGGTGCGCGGGTTCGCCGTTGTCGTCCAGGCGTGTTTCGATGTCGAAGCCAAAGTCCCGGTTGTTGAGGTACTGTATGTACTCAGGCGTTTCAGGCGTAGTGATGTCGTAAACCATGATGCCACCGACCCGCTCCAGCCCGACAAACGCAAACGTCTGCTCACCGATTTTGCCTACGGCAATCGCTTCGGGTTCTGGCCCTTTGGCGTCGCTACGGGAGTCGCCGCTGTCGTTCTCATCATTGTTACTGTTGAAATTCGCGCCCAGTTGCTCGGCGGTCACGGTTTCGAGATCGCTACCGCTGTCGAATACCAGCGAGCCATCATCCGCCCAGATCGAGAAGCTGCGCGCGCCAAACACCAAGGGCTCGTCCAGAAGGCCGTCGCCGTTGATGTCTGCGGTCAGCGTGGTCGCGATACGCCCGAGGCGGGTCTCATCGGCAAAATCATCAGCGGCGATCGCGCCGGTAGCGGCCCGCGGAGCATCCTCGAACCTTATCTCTTCTACATAAGCGTCGTATTCCCGCGCATCTCCCTCGTTCGCGGTCAGGTAGTAGGTCTTACCGCCTATCTGGGCTGAGGTGATGGTGTCGGGCATATACATGCCCTGCAAAGGCCAGTTGGCGATATTCACCCCTCCGTCCCTGTCGGAGGGATCAATCTCGTTACCCGCGACGCTGTGATCCTTGGTGCCCAGAGCGATGATGCGGTCGACATCTGCAGACTCAATGTTAATTACCGCAACGGCATTGTTCTCCTGCAGCGAGACCCAGGCTTTCGAGCCATCCGGCGATACTGCGATGTACTCAGGCTCCAGGTCCTGGGCGACGGACGAGCCATTGCCGTGGAGGTAGACGGCAAGGCCGGCTGGGCCTGCATCGGCGACTTCGGAATCGCCGTCGAAATCGGTAGTCAGGGTCAGCACGTTGCCGCTCACTGATTCGACCCGGTAGGGCAGCGGGTCTCCTTCTGAAGAAGCAAGCGTGACCCATGCGCCGGCGGTGGCGCCTGTTGCGTCGGCGACGGTCAGCGTGGCCGGATCGGTGTCGGTGAAAGCGGTCACCTGCAGAACAGTCGGGTTGAAGTTACCGAAAATACGCACGCCTTCGGGGACCTCGTTGTGGCGCGGCCCGCCTGCGTTAAAGTCGACAAAACCTACCGTGCTGACGGCTGGGCTGTCCGGGTCGGTCACATCAATGACGCTGACCGAGCCTGCCGGGTCAATGCTGTAGTCACTGCTGGGCTCGCCTTCGTTGGCCACGAGCACACGCGAGCCGTCCGGCGTGAAGGTGACCATATCCGGCAGGCTGCCTACTTCCGCCTGGGCGCGGAACGCATAATCGGCACTGTTGTAGATCTGTACGCGGCCGCTTTCTGTCTTGTTGTCATGCTCAACAGCCAGCGCGACCAGTCCATTGGCGACGGCCACGCTGTTGATGCCGCCGGCGTCCGGCCAGTTGGCAAGGGCATCAATCGTGCCTATGCGCTTTGGAGCCGTGGGATCCTGGATATCCAGCACATCAATCCGGCTGGCCTGGGCATTGACGACAAACAGGGTCGCGGAGTCAGCGTCATACGCCACGATTTCGGCGGAACCTTCATCAAAGCCATTACCGTCATCGACGTAGCGGCCTGTCTCTTCCAGGGAGATGCTCAAGCGGGTGGCCGGCTCTGGATCAGGCGAGTTGTCGTCATCGTCGTCGCTGCCGCACGCTGACAGGCCGAGCGAGGCCGCGAGTACCGCACAGGCGAGAGCTTGCTTCTTACTGATCCATGGGTGGTTCATTCGTTTAAACCTCAGTTGAGTTTATGCTGGAGATGCGTCGACGCTAACGGCGATATGTGACAGTAAAATGAACCTGTACAGCGCGGTTGTGTCCCGGTTGCGGAGCTGAGTAAACTGCAGCGGGTCCTGTGGTGTGGGATCCGCTTCGGAGGCATCCATGAAAATGTTGGCGCTGTACAGCATCAAAGGCGGGGTGGGCAAGACGGCCTCAGCGGTGAACCTTGCGGCACAGGCCGCTATGGATAACTATCGGGTGCTGCTCTGGGATCTCGACCCCCAGGCCGCCACGACCTTCTACCTGCGGGCCAAACCCAAGGTCAAAGGCGGGATGGACAAGCTGGTCAAAGGCAAGGCCTCGCTTGAGAAAGTCATCCACGAGACCGAGGTGGAAGGGCTGGACCTTTTGCCGGCGTCGTTTGACGCTCGCGAACTGGACCAGATGCTGGACGCGCGCAAACCAAGCCACCTGCGTAAGGTGCTCAAGCCGGTCAGGGACGATTACGACCTGATTATCCTGGACTGCCCGCCGAGCATTTCGGTTCTGTCGGAGCAGGTGTTCTCAAGCGTGGACGCGCTGCTTGTGCCCCTGATACCGACCACGCTCTCCCTGCGTACACTTCATCAGCTGCGTAGCCATCTGGATGAACAGGATAACCCCTGCCCGATATGGCCGTTTTTCACGCTGGCGGACCGGCGCAAGAGCATGCATCTCGAGACCATGGCGGAGCTGTCGGCCGAGTCCCCGTTGCTCCTGAGCACGGCTATACCCAGTTCGAGCGCAGTGGAAAAGATGGGCCTGGAGCAGGCGCCCATCTTCCAGTTTGCCCCTCGCTCGCCCGCCGCAGAAGCCTACATTACCCTATGGCGGGAGATCGCCCAGCGGTTGAGCTAAATTCAACTGCGAAGCGCGGATGAGCGGCCTTCAGGTCTGCGCCGCGTGGGCATACAAGAGAGTTTCCTGGGCACTGATCGCAGCGCTTTCCTTGATCGGGGTTCGCTTCACGTAGCTGCCGTCTGGGGTCAGGTCCCAACTCTGGCTGTTGTCGACCAGATACGTCTCCAGATCCTTGCGCACGCGTTGGGCCAGCTTTTTGTCGAGGATCGGGAAGCAGGTTTCCACTCGCTGAAACATGTTCCGCTCCATAAAGTCCGCGCTGGAGGCCCAGGCCTCGGGCTTTCCCTCGTTATGGAAATAGAACACCCGTGTGTGCTCCAGAAAGCGTCCGACGATAGACCGCACCCGGATATTGTCCGAAACGCCGGGCACGCCGGGCCTTAAACAGCACATGCCCCGGATCAGCAAATCGCAGCGCACTCCCGCCTGGGAAGCCCGATAAAGCGCACGGATCAGCTCTGGCTCCGTGAGCGAATTACACTTGATTATCAGGTGGGCTTTCTTGCCGCGCTCGGCCGCCTTGGCTTCCCGAGCAATCAGCCGTAACAACCCGGCGTGCAGCACAAAAGGCGCGTGAAGCAGTGTCGAAATTTTCCTTGCCTTGCCCATGCCGGTCAGCTGCTGGAACACCATATAGACGTCTTCGCACAGGGTGACGTTGGCGGTGAACAGGCTGTAGTCGGTGTAAAGCCTGGCGGTGCCAGAGTGATAATTGCCGGTGCCCAGGTGAGCGTAATAACGCAGCGCGCCGTTCTCGCGACGGACAATGTGCATCAGTTTTGCGTGGGTTTTGTAGGCCATCACGCCGTAGATCACAATCGCCCCGGCTTCCTGGAGCTTGGACGCCAGCGCCAGGTTCTCGGCCTCATCAAAGCGAGCCCGGAGCTCGACCACGACGGTCACTTCCTTGCCGTTGCGGGCCGCTTCAGCCAAGGCATTGACGATGGGCGACTCGGCGCCGGTGCGGTAGAGCGTCTGCTTGATCGCGAGCACATTGGGATCCTGGGCTGCCTCCGAAAGCAGGCTCTCTACCGGTGCGAAGGACTGAAAGGGATGATGCAGCAGCACATCGCCCTGGCGAATCAGGTCGAACAAGCTCTCGTTACCGCTGCGCAGGCCCTTGGCCAAACCCGGTATAAAGGGCTTATAGAGCAGCTCCGGGCGACCGACATTGGCAATGAGCGGCATCATCCGGCTCAGGTTGACCGGCCCGTCGACGCGGTAAAGGTCTCGTTCGTCCAGCTTGAACTGATTGAGCATGAACTCAGCCAGCTCGGGCGGGCAATTGCTCGCGACTTCCAGGCGCACCCCGGCACCGTAACGCAGGGCCGACAACTCGCCCTTGAGTGCGGACGCCAGGTCAGACACCTCCTCGGTGTCCACCGTCAGATCGGCGTTGCGGGTAAGCCGGAACTGATAGCTCCCCTTGATCGTCATGCCGGGAAACAGGTCATCGGCATTGGCGTGGATGATCGAAGACAGGAACACAAACTCATCACCGCCGTCCTGGCAGAGCTCTGGCGGGACGCGGATCAGTCGGGGTAGCGAACGGGGCGCCGGCAGAATCGCCAGACCGCCCTCACGACCGAACACGTCCTGCCCCGAAAGCTCCACAATAAAGTTCAGGCTCTTGTTAACCAGACGAGGGAAGGGGTGAGATGGGTCCAGCCCGATGGGGCTGATAACCGGTTTGATCTCGCTCTCGAAATATTGCTTGATCCACTTTTTCTGTGGCGCGGTCCAGTCGGCGCGGGGCAGGAAGCGGATACCCTGCTGGGCCAGTTCCGGAATCAGCACGTCGTTGAGTATCTGGTACTGACGCTCTACCTGCTGGTGGACAATCGCCGAAATCTCATCCAGCAGCTGTGAGGGGCGACGACCGTCTATGTCGGCTTCTTCATGCTGGAAAGCGATCCGGTGCTTGATCCCGGCCACGCGTATCTCGAAAAATTCGTCCAGGTTGGAGGAGAATATCAGCAGGAACATCAGTCGGTTGAGCAGGGGGTGGGAGGGATCCAGCGCCTGCTCGAGCACGCGGATATGAAACTGCAGCGTTGAGAGTTCCCGGTTGAAGTACAGTTCCGGCGCAGCAAGATTCGTCTCGGGCGGTGCGACAGCCTTGGCTCTTATACCCCGCCGCGTGCGATTGACCCGAAGGACGGGACCCTCAGCACTACTGTCAGTACTGCTCCCATCCGCACCGTGACTCCCATCCGTACTACGACTTCCATCCACACCGCCAGGATAAGCATCGACGATGTCGGCGGCGGGCCCATCCTGTGTCGCGCTATCAGTGAACGACCCTTCGTCTAGCGTTTGCTGCATCACCAACCCCTGAAGATTTAAACGGCGCCATACTTGGCTGGCCCCAGCCGCGCAGCAGCTGAATAAGCGCGGAGAAACGCTGCGCGTGCGGCGCTAAATCGTCTAACTTAGGCTGTGATCGTGACAGTTGTGTTACAGGTCGCCAGGGGTTACTGGCGCGGGGCGGAGCGAAGAACAGTGTCTCTGTTTCGCCATAAAACCATAACCTGAATGACACCTCGCTCCCTGAAGCTTGGGCAACTCACTCAAGGAGCAAAACATGATCTCTAAATCAGCATGGGTTCTGTTGCCGTTGCTCGCCCTGGCAGGCTGCGGGGACAGCGATGACGATAACAACGATAAAAGCCCTGTCGAAACTACAAGCCCACTCTCCCTCAGTATCCTCCATATAAACGACCACCACTCGCATCTGGAGGCCGAGTCGCAAGTGCTGGACATAGCCGGTCAGCCCACCGAGTTCTCGTCCGGCGGATTCGCCCGCGTCGCGGCCAAGATGTCTGAGCGTGCAGCAGAGCTACCGAACGTGCTCAAGCTCCACGCGGGCGATGCCATCACCGGGACCCTCTACTTCACCTCCTTCAAGGGTGAGGCCGACGCCGAGCTGATGAACCTGATCTGTTTTGATGCGTTTGCGTTGGGCAACCACGAGTTTGACGGCAGCGACGAAGGGCTCAAGGCGTTCCTGGACGAGCTTGGGGAAGGTGGCTGCAACACGCCCGTTCTGGCGGCCAACGTGAAGCCAGAAGTCGGTACGCCGCTGGCGCCAACTGCAGAGGACGATTACATCAAGCCCTACGTTGTGAAAGACGTAGACGGGCAGAAGGTCGGGATTATCGGGATCGATATCGCAACCAAAACCCAGAACAGCTCCAGCCCGCTAGTATCGACCAGGTTCCTTCCCGAAGTGGAAACCGCTCAGGCGATGATTGATGAGCTCGAAGCAGACGGCGTCAATAAAATCGTCCTGCTGACGCACTACCAATACCAGAACGACCTCGCGCTGGCGGCAGAGCTCACCGGCGTGGATGTGATTATTGGCGGTGACTCCCACTCACTGTTGGGCGACTTCGAGCCTTTCGGCCTGAACAGCAGTGGCGCATACCCAACCATGGCCACCAACGCCGACGGCGGGCAGGTCTGTATTGGCCAGGCCTGGCAATACGCCAAAGTCGTCGGGGAGCTGCAGGTTAACTGGGATGCCGAGGGCGTGGTTGAGTCCTGCTCCGGTGTCCCCCACCTGCTGTTGGGGGACACCATTTCCCGTACCGACGAAACAAGCGGAAACGACTACAGTCCGCAAGGCGATGAGCTGCAAAGCATACTGAACGCCGTAGCGGAGGCTCCGCAGTTGAGTATTGTGCAGGAGGAGCCGGTAGTCGCCGATGCTCTGGCGCGTTATACGGTTCAGCTCGACGAATTCCGAAACAAGGTTGTTGGCATGGCAACGGAAGATCTCTGCCTGGCTCGCATTCCCGGCAAGCCCTATGGCGACGAAAGCTGCTCTGGAGAAGATGCGATGCGCGGCGGGGACATACCCAACGTCGTCGCCCAGGCCTTCCTCTTTCTGAGCAAGAATGCCGACGTGGCCATACAGAACGCCGGCGGCGTAAGAACGGATATTCTCCAGGGAGACATCACCATTGGCGATGCATACACCCTGCTGCCATTCGCCAATACCCTGACTGATCTGACCATTACCGGTGCTGAGATCGAAGCCGTGCTGAACGAAGCGGTCGACTACGCCCACACGGATTCAAGCGGCGCGTACCCCTACGCGGCAGGCTTGCGCTGGACAGTGGACATGAACCGGCCGGCGGGCCAACGCCTCTACGGGATCGAAGTACGGGGCCGGGATGAAACCCAATGGCGTGCGCTGGCTGACACCGAAACGCTGAACGTAGTGACCAACAGCTTCACCGCCGAGGGGCGCGACGGCTACGTCACCTTCGGCACGGTCAGCGAAGACGGGCGCGCGGTCGATACCTTTCTCGACTATGCCCAGTCCTTTGTCGACTATGTGGACGCGAAGGGCACGTTAAGCAAGCCGGCACTGGGCGAGTACTCAACCCAGCTCTACACACCGCCGAACTAAAGTCCCTTTTCAAGCAGGGGCAGGGCGGTCGTACCCCAGGGGTCCGGCCGCTTTTTCGTTGGGAGAATGCGGTTCTGTACAGGGAGGGCAGGTGTGACGAGCAGCTTTACGCGGTGTTTCGGTGCTCCGTGGTAATGTGCCCGGGCTGTTCACTGACCCGCTTCAACCAGGCAACAACGGCCGGGTACAGCGCCAGATCAAACCCGCCTTCGTCCGCCTCATGGGTGTAGGCATAGAGGGCGATGTCGGCAATGGTATAGCGCTCCCCCACGAAGAACTGTCGGGACCGCAGATGCTCATCCATTACCGCCAGCGCCTGATTCCCCGCCTTCTGCTTCTGTGCCAGTAACTCATGGTTGAACGGCGTGTCATCCATGCCCTTGATGGTCAGCCAGAACCGGGGTGTCGCTATATTGGGTTCATGGCTGTACTGCTCGAAACACAACCACTGCACCACCTGCGCCTGCTCAAAACAACCAGTTGGCCAGTATTTCGAGCCCTGGGCGAGGTAATAGAGGATCGCATTTGACTCCGGCAGGAAAGAACCATTATCCAGTTCGAGCAAGGGTATGCGGCCGTTGAGGTTCTTCTGCAGAAACTCATCTGTTCTGGAGTCACCGCGGAGGATATCGATGGGAATGTATTGGTATTGCTCACCCAAGAGAGCCAATAGCAGCCGCACCTTGTAACCGTTGCCGGACCTTGGGTCGTCGTAGAGTTTCATGTTTTCTTCCTTAAAGAATGGCGGGAGCTATTCCCGTCAAGATGCAACGGCGTTGAGGTACTCTTGAAAGCGGACTGGCAATAGGCGCCGTGCCTGTCGTGTTATCGCTTTCTCATGCTTTTGCCACTGCACGCCCAGATAGATAATCAATAGCCCGATCACGCTCAGAGCGACCGGGAAAAACCAGCTGTCCCTGAAGACATCCCAGGCCAGGTGACCCAGGTAAATACAGGCGCCCACGGCGCCAAATATCACGAACACCCGGCGAACAACGACGATGCCGACGCCGATCATGAGCATGTTCGTGCAGAAGTAGAGGAACTTGGAGAGTTCAGTCGACGATTCCTGCGCGGTCACCCCGCTCCAGAAGGCGACAACCCCGAACAGGTAAAGCCAGAATGCGTAATCAACCTGCCGCCGTGATCTGAGGTCGACCCAAAAGGCAATAAAGATCATCAGTATGCCGAAATACATGGATACCAGGGCCCGGAAATGGAAGTCGTACTGCTCGCCCATGATCATTGCGGCCACATCCATCGACATGTACCAGAGCGTCACCGCGATTGGCATCATCAGGAATGGATACCGGTACATCCAGGCGAGAAGCAAACCCACGACCAGCGTGCCCAGTTCCATATACAGCCAGTGCCACTTGATGTAGCGATGGTAGTCCCGGTAGACGCTCTCATCCGGCCAGAGTCCCAGGGCTTGTTGCAGTCCATAGATGGCCAGTGGCGTGAGTGCCACGACAAATGTTGCACAGATGCCTGCTGGAATGGCGTGGCCCTTGTCCCGAAACGATCCTGTAAGCTTTAGCCCAACACCTGCATAGGCCAGCGCAATAAAGAATATCCCCCAGCCCCCGAAGGACTCCCACCCCAGCGTCATAAAGAGCGTCATAGCGCCAATCGCAATCAGGCCGCCGAGATAGTAGAGCAGGTTCGTGAAGTTGAAGGTCGGGCCGGTAGTTGGCAGAGCTGCGAGATAGGCATGCAGCGCCTCGGCTTGCCCGGCGGTGATGATCTGCTTTTCCGCAGCGTCGTCGAGGTGCTTTCTGGTTATTTTCATGAGTATGTGTATTGAGGCATGAGCGCGGAAAGGGCAAACGGTGTCTGTTTTCCGGCCATTACCTCAATCATCGAATTCCTGTAAGAGTTTTAGTACATGATTTTGTGCATGACTGTATCGGCGAAAAACTGCATATAGAGAATGTTCTGAGGATTGCCGGGTCCTAGCTATTCTATCCCATAGATAGGAAAGCGATGTGAAGTCATTGCACCTCGTCTGGGGTCCTGTTCACGAAGCTGATGGCTGTCCGGCGTATGATGGGACACAGTCAAAAGAGCGGTAACGATACATGGTTAAAACATATCGGTGGCTATTAGCTGGAGCGGCGCTTGCTGGTGGGGTTTTCTTCGCGCTGTTGCCGTCTGAGCCGAGTCCGGATAAAACCTCTGTGACCCATACCTCGCCGGCTCAGCCGAACTTATCACCAACCGCGACTCCGGAAGATACAGCGCCCGTGACACCCGACCAGATAGCCATGCTGGAGTCGCCCGAGTTCGCTGCTTTTGAGCGGGAACTGGACTTTCAGCACCGGGTGAGGTCTTTCTTTGATGGGGCGAGCGAACTGACCGAATCAGAGCGGCAGGAACAGGCCAAAGCGCTAGCCGACGAAGTGGTCCAGTACGAGGAAGTGGGCAAGGTCAGCGCAGCGGAGGCGCTCACTTTGCGACTGGCGCTGGTGCGGATCGGGGAGCCGGATGCGGTGGCGGCCGAGAAGGCAACGAGCGAGCTGCTTGCCGATTATAAGGAGAGAGCCGAGCGGGGAATGGATGAGTGGCAGAACAGGCCGAACCCCGTGTTTGAGCACTACAAGCAGCGCGAAGCTGACATTGTTGATGAGGTCATGGCGATGGATGAAATACCGGGGGGACAGACGCAGAGCGAATACTTGCGTGAGCGCCTGCTGGAAGCACGGATCGAGGCCCGCAAGGCGGGCACTGCGCCCTCGCCATAGCGTTAGCCATGTCGAGGGCGCGACCCCATTGTAGAGCTTAGAGAGTGAAGAGGGCTCTAGAGAACTCCACCCAATGCCCAGTACAGCGGATTAAACGGCTTGTTGTAGTCGGCCTCGGGGCTCGACTCCGAAGCCTGCATCACCGAGCCCGAGCCGTTCAGGACGTTATTGATGAAGTCTTCCAGGTCCAGCCCCTGCTCCTGAATGTCCGCATTGGCGAACTCGATAATGCTGGTGCAGTGGCTCTCGTTGATGTCGCGGAACTGCGGCAGGTAATAGCCGAAGTTATCCAGACCTGAAAGCGTCTGCGTCAATCGAGTGGTATCTTTCTCCCAGCGCTGGTGAAGCTGCGCTTCCAGGGTTTCCTGATCCGGTGCATTGGCCGTGTCTTCGTGGAAACGCTCGTAGGAATAGGCCGAGTAGTTCAGGTCTTTCCAGAAGTGCGTGTGTCCCATCCGGTCCCCAGGGAAATGGGTTGCCAGTGCGGCATACAGGCTGCCCAGGTTATCCAGTTCCACCCCGGGCACATGCTCATCCAGATATTCCAGCGGCCCGTTGGCGCCATCCAGTCCCCAGGCATCGTGTATTTTGGTGTGCAGCGGCGCAGATGGATACTCCGAGGCATCACCGTCGCGAGGCGCGTCAAAGATGGGGCCAGAGTCATTGATCAGGTAGCCGCGCTTAGGCGCCAGATCGTTCCGTAGCGGGTAGTAGTTGGTGAAACTGCCAACACCGCCGGCACTGCACCCGGTGGACAGCATCTGGCCCGGCTGGGGCATGTTGTCTCTCAGCCAGGCGACGACGGCCCGTGTATTGCGAATACCGTTGTGGTGCCAGACCAGCGGCTCATTCTCCCCGGTCTCATCCTCATAAACCGCGACCTTGTCGCCCGAGAATATATCGCCGGTACAGTAGGGCACGAACACCATGTTCCAGTTCTGGGTCTTGACCCGGCTCCAGGGATGCAGGCGCACGATAAACGGGCTCATCAAAGTCGAACTGGGATTTGCCAGGGTCATGTAGTCGTCAGGAATGCCATTAGGATTCGCGGCTCCGCGAATGCCCGTTTGGCCCGTACAGCTGGGGTAATCCCAGCACGCACCGCCACCCTGGAAGTAAACCATCGTGTTCGTGGTATTCGGCACCCGGTTGACGAAGAACTTGTACTCGGAACCGTTACCGCACACCGCGCCGGTCTCCGGCGCCAGTTGCACCGTCTGCCACGCACGATATTTACCCGGCTTGAAACCGTCTTCGAACCCATCGGGGTTGGAGATCAGAGGGTAGTCGCCCTGGCGGTCAGCCGGTGTAACAGGGTGGTCAGCAGAAGGCGGAGAGATAAGATTGCGCAGGGTTTTGAAAGTGCCGTAATCGCCGATCTCCGCCTGGGCCATCACGGGCAGCGCTAGTAATAGGGATAGATAAAACAGTCGGTTGAGTGAACTGAGTTTCACGGGTTAGCCTCGTTGCAGATTATTGTTTTTGTTCGCACTGCCGCTTGAGGACAGTTGTGTTGAGTCTCCCATGGGGGGTGTTTTTATATCGAGACGGGGATCGCAGTTTGTCTGTTGAAGAGGCTGGGCGGAGCTCCAGCCACCGCAGGCCTGCCGGCTCCACCAAGGCCGACGTCTCAATGCTTTCTCCAGAGGCTGGGATGACTAGCGCTATGGTTGAGTCATCGGTCGCGTTGATTTATCAGCGTTGTATCCGCTGGAGGCAGGGATGAGGATGTCCGGCAACGCTGAAGACGGCGCAGAACAGATGGACAGGCTCTGGGGAAACAGCTGCGTACGGTGCTGGATGAGCTTGGATGAGGCAATGTGGCCGCATCGCGGTGCGTAAGGACGCTGTTTACTGTATCGACATAGTTTTAGCCTCTGTCGATTTTTTCCAGTTTTTTCGACATAGGTCGTTGCGATGTTTACCGCATAAACATAGACTGCGTGAAGCGTCGACATATGTCGAAATTTTAAAGGAATTTAAACATGGCCTGGCGATCGGATCAGCCCTATAACCAGTTACCACCGCTTCCGCCTGCTAAAGAGTTGACGGAAACTCTGAACATTCTCAAAGCCTGCATACCAGCCCGTGCCGCTCTCGCTGAACTGAAACAGGCTGGAGAACTGATCCCCAACCAGTCTCTTCTCATTAATCTGCTACCACTGCTGGAAGCCAAGGACAGTTCTGAGATCGAAAATATCGTTACCACTACTGACAAGCTCTTCCGGTACTCACAGGAAGATCAAGGAGCCGATCCCGCAACCAAAGAAGCGCTGCGGTACCGTACCGCACTGTACGAGGGCTCCCTGCAGCTGCAGAGAAAGCCACTTTGCACCAGTGCTGCGGTGGAGATATGCGGCACTCTAAAAGGCGTAGAGATGGACGTCCGGAAAGTACCCGGCACCATCATCGGCAATCAAGCATCTGGTGAGACCATTTATACCCCGCCTAGCGGCGAAGAGGTGATTCGAAACCTGCTCACAAACTGGGAAAACTATCTGCATTCAGACGATGACACAGATCCGTTAATCAAAATGGCCATCAGCCATTACCAGTTCGAAGCCATTCATCCGTTCCACGACGGTAATGGCCGCACCGGTCGCATAGTCAACGTGCTGTACCTGATCGAGCAACGGCTAGTGACGCTGCCCATTCTTTACCTGAGCCGTTACATTGTTCAGCACAAAAATGATTACTATCGATTGCTGACTCAGGTCACCCGCACCGGAGAGTGGGAGGAGTGGATTATCTTTATGCTCAATGGTGTGGAACAGGTATCGTCCTGGACCTGCGCGAAAATCACCGCTATGCGAAAGCTGATTACCCAAACAGAAGACTATGTCAGGAATGAGCTGCCCAAGATGTACAGCCACGAATTGGTCCAGACCATTTTTGAGCAGCCCTATTGCCGCATCAGTAACTTGGTAGAAAAAGACATCGCCAAACGGCAGACAGCTTCCAACTACTTGAAACAATTGGTCGAGATTGGCGTATTGCAGGAGAAAACGGCAGGCAATGAAAAGCTCTTCCTCAATCCGCGGCTGCTGCGCCTGATGACCAGCGACAGCAACGAGCTCCAACCCTACCGCTGAAATCAGCAAGAATTGAAATAGGCGGTACCAATGCTGAGTTTGCCCAAAACGCCAGGGTCTCTACAGTGCTCTGCGCGACAATGCGAAAGCGCCAGATTTATCTTGCGATCAAACCGGGGGGAAGTGGTCTCATGCGGCCTTGATGAGTCTGTTAATGTTCTGGCATGAGGCTGTCGAGGGCTAGTCATACGGGCCAGTTCTATGAGCGAAGCGAGCACGTTAATATGCCAAAGCGAGAGGTATTCAAATGAATAAGGCTATTGCCCGACTGCGTCAGTTCCGGGACGACAGGGAATGGAAACAGTTCCATAATCCAAAGGACCTTTCGCTGGCCCTCAGTATTGAAGCTGCGGAATTGCTGGAACTATTCCTCTGGAAGTCACCAGAACAAGCGGATGTGGACAAGGTAAAGGAGGAGCTGGCAGACGTTATTGCCTACGCGCTGCTGCTGGCAGACAGCTACGATCTAGATGTTGAAAAGATTGTTCTCGACAAGATCGAGTTAAACGAACAGAGGTATCCCGTCAGCAAGGCCAAGGGCACGGCGAAGAAGTACACCGAACTATGAGCTATTCGGCAATGGTAGAGGTGCATAGCTACCCGTTCAGCCAGAAAGCCCTGGAAGGTATACGCGACAACGCATACGCCGTTGGCAACTGGCCTTTAGTATACGTGCTGAGTGACGAAAAACAGCTGCGCGCATACATTGGTGAAACCACGGCCACCCTTGCTCGCATGAGCACACACCTGAAGCACGATGAGAAGCAACTGCTCACCGCCGTGCACTTGATCACCAGTGAGTATTTCAACAAGTCCGCCACGCTGGATGTTGAATCGATGCTGATCAAGTATATGGCCGCCGATGGCAAATATACCCTGCTGAACGGTAATCTGGGTCTGACGGATCACAACTATTACCAACGGGACGTTCTATACGATGAGGTGTTCCGAGAGGTATGGAACCGGTTGATCGCCCACGGTGTTGCCTTACGCACCCTAGACCACCTCGATAACTCAGATGTTTTCAAGTATTCCCCTTATAAATCCCTGTCCTTCGATCAGCGCCAGGGGCTGCTCACCGTCATGCATGAGCTACTGAACCCGGGTGTAAAAAACATTGTCATAGAGGGAGGCGCCGGAACAGGCAAGTCGGTTTTGGCGATCTTTTTGTTCAAGTTGCTCAATTCGGAAGATCACCAAATTGATCTGCGAGAGTTCTCGGAAGAAGAGGCCGAGATTCAGTCGCTACTGACGAGGCTCAGGCAAGCGATGCCGAAACCCAAAATGGCGCTGGTCGTACCTATGACATCGTTCCGGACGACCCTGAAGAAAGCCTTCAGACACGTCTCGGGTCTTAGTCCGGACATGGTTATCAGCCCGTCTGAGCTCGCGCGCGAGCCCTACGATATCGTGCTGGTGGATGAGTCCCATCGGTTACGCAAGCGAAAGAACCTGGGCGCCTACTTTGGTGCCTTTGACAAGACCTGTACCGCGCTGGGCATGGACAAACACACCTGCAGTGAAGTGGATTGGGTGCGCCACCAGGCCGATAAAGCCATCTTCTTTTATGACCAGGGCCAATCCATCAAGCCTTCTGACGCGGATAATGAGGTTTTTCGTTACCTCAAGTCTGCCGAAACCTCGGTAACCCACCAGCTTCTGTCTCAGTTCCGCGTCAAAGCAGGACAGCCTTACGTGGAGTTTGTGGATAACCTGCTCAATTGCCGCGTTGACGGTGATACCGTCTTTACCGCTAGGAACTATGAGTTTGAGGTGTTCGAATCACTCAGTGATATGGTCAACACCATCAATGAGAAGGAACGACAGGTCGGACTGTCCCGCCTTATTGCGGGGTATTCCTGGCCATGGGCGTCCAAGAAAGATGATGATGCCTATGACATTGTTATCGGTGACGTTCAGCTCCGCTGGAACAGTACCAGCACAGACTGGATCAACAAGGAGGGCTCGCATAGGGAAGTCGGTTGTATCCATACCACTCAGGGTTATGACCTCAATTATGCCGGTATCATATTCGGCAGAGAGATACGATACGACCCGAATAGTCGGGCTGTTGTGATAGACAAGGGCAGCTATTACGACCGCACCGGCGGGCAAGGCATCAAGGACCCGGCGGAACTGAAGCAGTACATAATCAACATCTACAGGACGATCATGCTGCGAGGTATTCGCGGAACCTTTGTCTATGCCTGCGATGATGCGTTGCGCGAATATCTCAAGCAGCACATTCCTGTTCATCTCCCTGACGGGGCAGAGACTGAGGAAGCGAAGGTTGTGGAACTCGAACCCTATGTCAACGCGGTCCCCGTTTTCGACCTCAAGGTAGCTGCGGGCAATTTCAGCGACGTACAGATGGCCGAACACAGCAAATGGGTCGCGGTACCTGATAGTGTAAGGTTGCGGGAAGGAATGTTTGCCTGTCACGTAATCGGTGAATCCATGAACCGCGTTATACCCAATGGCGCCCTATGTCTGTTTCGCCAAGATGGCGGCGGTAGCCGAAACGGCAAGACTGTGCTTGTCGAATGCGTCGATAAGGTCGACTCTGATTCGGGCTCCCGATACACAGTCAAAGTCTACGAGAGCTTCAAAACGGAAAACGAATCTGGATGGCACCACACGCGCATTCAGCTTAAGCCCAATTCCTACGATGACAGCTTTCTCCCCCTTGAGCTGACGGAAGATGAAGCCCTACGTTACAGAGTGGTGGGGCAATTTGTTTGCGTAATCGATAAATAATTCCCTACCTCTGAGTCGAGCGCCGCTCCGTTTCGCAAACTGCTCCCAATATTCCCGGGGTGAAGTCTGCACCCGTCCGGACAGCCAGGACCTGCTCTAGCATTCCGACAGTGCCGATCACCAGTGAGGGCAGTAACTCGAATGGCTGGATTATTTCTTCGGGACGGGTTTTCAGGCTGAGTATTTTTTTAGGGGCCTTGATGCTCAGCATGCCTATCTCTCAGCATCCTGCTGATGCGGTGCTTTGGCGACCGCGGACCGCGCCTGAAACGGAAAGCGCGCCCAGTCCGGGTGGCCTCCTGTCTTTACACAGTGCCCCATCCAACCAGTGGCTCTTGTTCTGAATCTCTGGGAGAATCAACGAATTCCATGCAGAGCAACATTGATGCACTGCGTTTTCGAGATCAGACGAGGTTGTCCCATTGTCTTTCTACGTCTACCTATCCGGTGAGATCCATACCTCCTGGCGCGATGAAATCATCGGGGGTGCTCAGGAGCACCAGCTTGATATTATCTTCACCAGCCCGATCACCGACCACGCCGCCAGCGATGCAGCGGGCGATATGCTAAGCGCCGATGTCAGCAGCGAATCGCCATTCTGGCGCGACCATCAGTCAGCCAAGGTGAACGCGATCCGTACGCAGACTTTGATCGAGCAGGCGGATCTGGTGGTGGTAAGGTTCGGACAGGAGTATAAGCAGTGGAACGCGGCCTTTGACGCGGGCTATTGTGCGGCTTTGGACAAGCCCTATATCACCCTCCACGATGACAACATCATTCACCCCCTGAAGGAGGTGAATGCCGGCGCCAAGGCACGGGCCAGTACGACTGCCCAGGTGGTAGAGATTCTGCGGTATGTGCTGAAGGCGTAACTGGTTCTCTGTACCAAGGCACGGAAGCTTATGCGCACACAGCAACTGTCACGCAACCTCATTCTCCCGCATTTCCTGATCTGGGCAGTAACGACGCTCCCGGCGTTAGGCGCTCAGGCGGAGGAGAATGCCGAGGCCTGGGATGCCCTGCGCGATGGCCAGGCCGTGCTCATGATGCGCCATGCTCTCGCGCCGGGGACCGGCGATCCGGATAACTTCGATCTCGATGACTGCAATACCCAGCGAAACCTGAGCGAGGAGGGCAGAGCACAGGCGCGAGCCTGGCAACCGCTTCTGAACATCCGGGGTATCAGCGAGGCGCGGGTATTTAGCAGCCAGTGGTGTCGCAGTATGGAAACTGCGACGGCCATGGACATCGGGGACGTTAAGGCGTGGCCCTCTCTAAACTCGTTCTTCAGCAATCGGGGCGATGGCGCGGCCCAGAAGCGCGCACTTATTGCTCTGGTGAATGAACTGGAGCAGGGCCTGCCGGTGATTCTGGTGTCCCATCAGGTCAATATCACCGCGCTGACGGATGTGTTTCCGTCGTCGAACGAAGGGCTGATTCTGGCGTTACCGCTCTCTGAGAATCCAGAAGTATTGGCACACGTAACGCCTGGGGACTAGTCCGTCGCCTGCAATAGCGCTGGGTGCATCGGCCGTTCAACCTCGGATACTTCTGAGTTGTCAGAGAATCTCCACACCCTCGCATTTGTACCGGCCAATCAGGGTGTCCTCCTGCAGCACCTCGCCGTCGAGGTTGAAACAAAACAGCCAGGCCTCGGTGCGGTCGCCGATTTCTACACTTTTAAGGCCGACGCATTCATTAGGATAACCGGGAATGATCTTGAACGAGGAGATGCCCCGTTCCGGGATGCGTTCGCCAACCTTAAGGGTGCGTATGTTGCTGAAGTCTTCACTGGCAATGATCAGTGTGTTGGCGCCACGTTCGCGCTCATCCACAGGCTCGTCGAAAGGTTCCGTTGAGATCTTGCGCGGGAAGAAAAGCCATTCCCGGCGGTAGGGATGCCACTCCGCAGCCTCATGGATAACATAGCCGTCCGGACCCACGCCCAGCGCGTCGCGCATGCGCTGGTAATTCTCCCGCCAGTCGATGCTGCGCAGGCCGTAGTCCCGGTCGAGTATCTTGATCCACTCTTCCTCGGGCCTTTTACCGTGGCTGCCGACAATCAGGTGATCGTCCTTTATGGTTGCCCATTCGCTTTTGAAGCCTTTGAACTTCTCATCGCCGCTGCCTGTCATCAGGATGTGGCGAGGCACAAGCTGGTTCTCGTGGCGGATTTCGCAAACCAGCCCCGTACGGTCGTCGAAGGTCACAAGCCGCTGGCCGAACTGGACCAGTTCAGAAAACTCAGCCCCACGTCCGCCCTCAGCAATCAGGCTGATGAGCTGGTGTTCACCGCCCTGGTCAGCCGGTATTTCTTCCAGGCGGTAGCTGATGCGCCCGGTGGCGGGATCAGTCTCGCGGTAGAGTTTGTCGTAACGGAGGGTCGATTGCCACGCCGTCTGGCCGTCTTCCAGCTCCACCTGGGAGGCGTGATCTTCGTCGGTAATGATGGCGAGCGTGTATTCGCTGGTGCCTGGCCCGTGTCGTTCGTGGCGGGCCATATCCGCATGTGTCTGGCTCATGGTAATCGCCTCCCGGCTGGGTATTGATTCTCTTCGTACCTTGAAGGACCGCCTTCGTTTTTTCCAGCCCTGTCAGTTTGTCAGCCCGGACAAGTAACGGGCCGAACAGAATGATTGTCAGCGGAGGTTCTATGGGCCACTCTCTTCGCAGCCGGCGTCGTCTGTTCGGGCAGCAGACAACGACAGGATCAGATTCAAGGCGGAGAAATGGAATGAGGTTGCAAACGTTGTCGCCGATGTTGGCGGGGCCGATTCTCAGACATGTGACAAATCGCAGAATCACTCTCTGGCTGATGGGCTCCTGTTCGCTGGTTCTGCGGCTGCGTCTTTTCCTGGGCAGTTCAGACGAGCCCTGGTGTGAGCGTACGCTGACCGAGCAAGAGGTCACGCGACTAAGGTTCGGGACATTCGCCTGCCTGCATTTGATCGACGTTGAACTAGAGGCTCCACTGCCGGCTGACACTCGCATCGGTTACGATCTGGGCGTATCAGGCGCCGGGTCTGCAGCACAAAATGCCGACGGGGAAACCTGGGTGGCGGACTGGGCGCCGCATCTGTGCATGCCGGGATCCTGCCGGCCTGATTTTGTCTTGCGGCCGCGGGTGGACCGCCTGGTTCACGGCTCCTGTCGCCGGCCCCATTCTCCGGCGCCCGACGGGTTGGCGAGAGTGGACCAGTTGCTGCTTGAGGCAGGAGCGGAAGCCGACAAACGCCCGGCGATGCTGATGCTGACCGGCGATCAGATCTATGCCGATGATGTCGCCGGACCCATGCTCCGTGCGATTCACAGTCTTATCGAGCGGCTGGGCCTGTACGAGGAATCGATTCCCGGTGGCTGTGTTGACGACAGCCGGTCGTTGCGGCAAAACCCGGACACCTACTTTCACCGGGAAAAACTGCTGCCCGATGTGAGCAGCAACGAGGCACTGTTGGAGCGCTTTTTCGGTGGCGTTCGGAAGCCCGTTTTCACCACAGCCAGTGCCCATAACCATCTCATCGCCCTCAACGAAATCATGGCCATGTATCTGCTGGTCTGGTCACCCGTGTGCTGGGAACTGGTCTCTCCGGAGCAGCCGGCACTGGGGCCAGAGGAAGCGACCGTCTATCGGGAGCAGCAGATAGCCATTGATGGGTTCGTGGCGGATTTGCCGCGTGCGGCACGGGCACTGGCGCACCTGCCCACCTACATGATTTTTGACGACCATGACGTCACGGACGACTGGAATCTGTCGGCATTGTGGGAGGCGACAATCTACGAGCACCCGTTTTCCCGGCGTATCATCGGTAACGCACTGATGGCTTACATGCTCTGCCAGGGCTGGGGCAACAACCCCGATGTGTTTGACGAGGTCGTGGCGGCGGCGCTGGATTTGACCTCATCGGCAGAGCAGGATGGCGTACTTGACCCGGCCCGGCAAGATAAGCTGATCGACACTCTGCTGAACTTTCAGCACTGGCACTATACCCTGCAGACGTCGCCGCGGATCGTGGTGCTGGATACCCGCACCCGTCGCTGGCGCAGCGAAGTGAACCGCGCCAGGCCCTCGGGCCTGCTTGACTGGGAGGCGCTGACCGAGTTTCAGCAGGAGATTATCGGGGAGAAGGCCGTGATCGTGGTTTCTCCTGCGCCCATGTTCGGGGTCAAGCTGATCGAGACAATACAGAGGTTGTTCACCTTCTTTGGCAAGCCGCTGGTCGTCGATGCCGAAAACTGGATGGCCCATCGCGGCGCAGCGAATGTGCTGCTCAACATCTTCAGTCATTCACGTACCCCTGAAACGTTTGTCGTTCTCTCGGGTGATGTTCACTACTCGTTTGTCTACGATGTGCGCTTCCGCCGTAAACCGGACCGTCCCCGCATCTGGCAAATCACCAGCAGCGGTATAAAGAACGAATTCCCCCATTCGCTCATGGAGTGGCTGGACCGCATCAACCGCTGGCTCTATGCGCCCTGGTCTCCGCTGAACTGGTTCACCAAGCGCCGCCGTATGCGTATAACGCCGCGCGAACCGGAAGGTCGTGAAGCAGGCGAACGACTCTGGAATAACGCGGGGATTGGTATGGTGGAGCTGGATGGAGATGGGGTGCCCGTGAATATCCAACAGCTGAACTCAAGAACTGGGGGAACGCGGTTCCGGAAGCCCAAGGGCTGATGTTAGGCGCTGTTTCGACTATGTGGGGTGGGCATGGAAGGACTTTACGGGTCGCACTTGGAAGCTAGCGGTAACGCTAAAGTAAGGAGTGTTCCACGCGGGTTTTGGGTCGAATTCCTCCAGGCAGAGGAGCCTGGAGGAATCGCGTGACGCTCAGTTTTTAAACGTCCCAGACGCCTTCATCTCCAGCGTCATCGTTCCAGTTGTTGTATTCGTCTTCGTCCCAGATGCCGTCGTCGTTCTCATCATACAGGCCAAAAACGCCTTCGCCGTATTCGTCTTCGGTCAGAGCGCCATCGCCGTCAGCATCCCAGTCTGAGTAGAGACCTTCATCGCCGTAGTTGTTGTCCCATTCGGTGAACTCGATGCCATCGGATGAGTTATTGTCCCAATCCGTAAAGTCGGTGTCATCGGCGTATGCCACTGAACCGCCAGCCATGGTCGCTGCAAGTGCTACACCACCGATAAGCTTTAGCCAATCACGTTTCATAATACTCTCCTTAGTTTCTGAGGACGTGTGTTTCAACATGCCGCGTGTCGGCGGCACGGTTCGATAACATCATCTCGAGGCTTTTTCTGTCAAAACGATCGGATTGACATCCAGCAATGTTCGGACGTTGTTTTAGCTAACTTTCCGGCGGCGGAAACTGCGGGCTGCCGTTGGGCAGAGCGCGGAGCAGAATCCGCAGATTTTAGCCCGACACCGTGCCTGCACCTGTGCGGGGCGAGTTTCAGCCTCCCGCCTGCTATTCCCGTCGAATGAGGCAGCGTATGGCAAAGTTTGAAAATGACGTAACGGCCGGTGTGCAATTTCCGGGCAGCGTCTGTGCTTACTTTAGTAGGGGCCGTTTGTGCCGTCGCAAGTTTTTCTTCATGTTCCGGTTCTGTAACTGGCAGGGAGACTCTGCGAGGATGGTCGGCCAATGTGTAAGGACGCGCTGTTGGCGAAAGTATCGTTCCGTCGTGAACAGCATTTATACGCGTGTCGCATGAATTGCAGAACCTACGGTGAAGCGAACAGGGGGCAGGATGAAACGGAAAATGGGTTTTGGCGTAGTCCTGGTGATGGTCGTGGCTTTGGCTGCGCTGAGTTTCATGCCGATGATCAACACAGACCGCTGGTGGATCCGTCTGTTGGATTTTCCGCGTCTTCAAGCGTCCGTAGCACTCGTGGTCCTTGCGCTGCCCGTCCTGTTCTACTTCCGTTACTTCCGCAGAATGGCAGGCCTATGCCTGATACTTATCGCAAGCGCCCTGAGTTACCACGCTTATGTGCTGTTCCCCTATTTGCCGACGGGTTCGGACTTTCCCGTAGCTGATTGTCCGGCTGGCAATGCCATAACTGTCATGGTCGCGAATGTAAAAATGCACAACGATCCCGATGGTAAGCTTCTGGACATGGTGCAGGACGTCCAGCCGGACGTCCTGCTCGCGATGGAAACAAACGCGAAATGGAATGAAGCCCTGGCGCCATTGACGAAAACCATGCCCCACACGGTTTCGCATATCTCCGGGTCGTACTATGGCATCCATCTGTTTTCCCGACTTCCACTGGTCGACCCGCAGATAAGGTTTTTAGCCGGGCAGGAGATTCCACAGGTCGTGTCCGGGATAACGCTCGGAAACGGTGAAGCTGTTGATTTTCTGGGGGTACATCCGCGCCCGCCGGTTCCTTCCCGGCCAGATACGACCCTGGCGCGGGACGCGGTGCTTTATAAAGCGGGTTTACTGGCACGCGAGCGGGCGGGTACGGCCATTGTTGCGGGTGATTTCAACGCCACACCTTGGGAAACCGCGGTCGAAAGAATGCGCCAACTCGGTAACCTTCAGGACCCACGCCGCAGCTATGGCTTCGTGCCGACCTTTAGTGCCCAGTCCTGGTGGATGTCGTGGCCTTTAGACCAGATCTTTCATGAGCCTGGGTTCGCCACCGTTTCCCTCGAGCGTCTGCCCTCGTTTGGGTCTGACCATTACCCCTTCCTTGGAAAGTTCTGTAGAACCGCCATGGGTGAGGATGAGTCGGTACCTCAAGCTGATGAAGAACTGATCAGAAAAGCAAAAGAGGTGATTGCAGCGGCAAGCCGTTAAGACCAAAAAAACGGCAGCCCGGTCAGGCTGCCGTTTTAACGCCAATTGCGGCAAGCGTTTTACGAATCCCAATCCCACGTATCATCGAATTCGTTGTAGTCAAATATATCCAGGTCCGCGACTTCATTTTCTTCATAGGGAAGTTCGTAAGCGTCGTAGCCCGGATTCCAGCCGTAGTCGTAGCCGTAGAAGGGATAAGCGTAGGTCCCCGCACCGTAAGTGCTGGCAGATTCGACTACTACT
The DNA here is from genome assembly GCF_004851605.1 of Hydrocarboniclastica marina. Taxonomy (GTDB): domain Bacteria; phylum Pseudomonadota; class Gammaproteobacteria; order Pseudomonadales; family Oleiphilaceae; genus Hydrocarboniclastica; species Hydrocarboniclastica marina. The sequence goes on along the minus strand of NZ_CP031093.1, from coordinate 3,088,636 downwards.
GCTTCGATCTTACCGTCCTTCGAGAAGATAACATTGTCGACATAGCCGTAGCCGGTGCCGCCGGTCAGTGTCGCATAATCATCCAGAAGGTTGGTCAGCTTCCAAGAACGGTAGCCCGTGTCGGCATCATCTTCGACCTTGGTTGTCTGGTCCAGATTCTTGGTCACGTACTCATTTTTAAAAATGCCATAGTCGTCGGCATTGTCCTCGGTGACCGGAATCCTGACGCCGTCATTGGTCATCTTGACCTCTTTCCAGGGCACGGCAACGTGGGTATCACCGATGTCCCAGACGCCTCCAACCTGGGCGATAATGGCAACAATCTTGTTGTCATTGCCAATAATCACATTCTCGACGCTGCCGATTTCTTCGCCATCGGAACCGAATACTTCAGTGTCCATAAGCTCATCGGCCTGGATGCCGCCTTTGTCATAAAGCGCTTCATAGTTCCATTCGCTGATCTTTATGATGTCGTCGTTTTTCTCTTTGGCCTGAACGCCCGCTGAGGTGGCTGCTATCGCCAGGGCAAGGGCTGTTACGCAAGGTCTAAAAGTCATACTGGATCCTCCATTTTCCTGTTTCTTTTAACGTCTTGCGATACAAACGCTACGTTCCCTGTACCCCATGGTCAACGTGTCTTAAGTGGCGGTAACACTTGATGTCCTTCACTTTTTGCCCAGTAAAGAATCAAAAAAAACAGGAGAATACAGATTATCGGTCCTTGAGCCGGATAGTAGGGTTTGAGCGTGTCATGACCGCCAAAGAAGACCTGATGATTGATGAGCACGGGTAATACGAGAGACGACTGCAGGGCGACGTCGGTTAAATGAAGAGACCAACCCGTTAAGTGAAGAAAAGAAAAGATGGGGATGAAACACAGCGGCTTCCGAAGGCTGTTCCAGCTTGGGCTATGTGAAAATCTTATCGGCGTCGCCTTGCCACCCCCTAGAGCATACAATTATCGGGGTGGAGAGAATGCCTGTAGCGTTCGCACGCACAAGGGCGACAGGCTCGCGTAACATCAGCTAGAGCTACTCAGCCTCAAGCGCCAACCAATAGCAGGCGCTCTAGTTCGATATTCCGGCAACCCAGACATTGTTCCGGCCCGCGCTTTTCGCCCGGTAAAGGGCCCGGTCTGCGGCCTCCAGTACGGCGGCGATAGAGTCTTGTTTGGGTGTAAAGAAACAAACCCCAACGGATATCGACAGGTTAATCGCTTCGCCCGATGCCTGGATATAGGGGCGCTCAACGACTGCTTCATTAAGCCTTTTTGCGAGGGCCAGTATGGTTCGCTCCGAAGGAGCCTCGGCGACAATGGCGAATTCTTCGCCGCCATAACGCGCGATGTTTATTCCCTTGCCTGCCTCAGTCTGGAGCACTTGAGATATGTGGCGTAACACATAGTCACCGACAACATGGCCATAGGTGTCGTTGACGACTTTGAAGTGGTCGATATCCAGTAACACGATCGCAAGGTGCTCGATATTGCCGGCCTTCCAGCGGTCATGCATGAGCTGGGCCTGTTGGTCGAAGAATCTGCGATTGCCAGTCAGTGTAAGGTGGTCGATATGGCTATCGGCATTCACCTTGTCGTATTTCGCCTTGATGCTTTCGACTTCTTCGGACAGCGCCTTTATCGTCGAATCCTGGGTGGCGGCGGCTGCTTTCTGCTGCTGGATGATCCGGTCCTGCCTGTCCACGTGCCTGGTGATGTTGTCAGTCAGCGAAGAAATGCTCTTGCCGAGCACGCTGCGCAGCCCTTCGAGCGTCTGGCTGTTGTTGCCAGCCTCCGAAAGCTGTCTCAGCTCCTGGGCGACCGTGTCCTGGAACTCATTCAGGCCCTCGGATGAACGATCAGCCAGCGTTTGCGTGCCGGCGTAGTTTTCAGAGAGCGAAGTTAGTTGCTGGGTAAGACCTGAAAGGTATTCCCGTTCCCGGGCTATGCTGCCGTCGCTCAGTTTAAACAGCAGCCATGCTGCATCAGACAGGTTATTAATCCCCTGGAAAAAATGGATGCCTTCCTTCGCTGCTTTTTCTGCGGATTCTTTCAGATGGCGAACATGGTCGTTATCGGGGTGTAGTTCAGCGAGGCGCTGGGTCAGGCTGTTAAGGTCTTTGTTGATACGCACAGTCACAGCAGCCAGATCGGCCTGCCGCACGTCCACTATACCCTCGCGGTAACTGCCGGCTTCCACGGGCTGCTCGCCGTGGTTTCTCTGCCTGTACGCCGCCAGCGTTTCAAGCATGTCGGTATAGGCTTTTGCTAATGCCCTCGATAGTCCGGCCGGTTGTACGTGCTCTGCGTTCAGTCGCTCTACCAGCACATCGAAATTGTGGCGCTGCGCAACGGTGTAGTGGTCTTTGTCCAGCGATGAGAGAGCATTGGCGAGTAGGCTGTACTGCTCGCGGCTATCGCGGATATTGGCCGACCAATGCTGATAGAGAGTCTGAGCCAGGTATTTAAGCTCATTGCCGGCATTGGCGTAGTCACGTTGGGTGAGTGCATTGCGGCAGTATTGGCTGGACTTGGTAACCGTCGCGTCCAGCTCCGGGTCACTTTTCTTGATCGCCAGCAGAAGTGCAGCAACACCCTCAAGCAGACCGCTGATGGTTTGGGCCGCTTTGTCGCTCTGGTTTCCGAGGACCGCCTTGGACATAGGTTTGCTCAATTATTCAGGTTGAAGTCGAAATCTCTGCACAACTTTGTTCATCGTCCGTACGAAGTTTTGTCAGTCATAAACGTGTGCGACAACTGGATCCGTTCAGCCTGATGCTGATGGTTACCCTTAATAGCCTGGTTCATTAAGGAACACTGAAGGCTAGCTTTGAGCTCAGGGCGGTCAAGGTAATGGCTGGCTGGATTCTACTTATTTTAGCACCTGGTTCCGAATCAGCGCGCGACGCGGCGGAGTTCGTGGGCGCAGGTGTTCAGAAAGGTAACCGAAGAGTTGTTTTTGTGGTGAGACCAGTCGAGATGGAGCGTATGACTGATTCGAGTCTAGCGTGAGTCAGGGCTCGAAAAATATCAGTGCTCGAAAAAAAGTAATCTGGCGACCGAATCATAATGGAGCAAATACCGGAAAGTAACTACGTCCCCGTGAAAGACTGCAAAACCTGGCTCGTCTGATATTTCGAACGGTCCGTGCATCATGGCGTCAAGCCCTTCCCCGACGCTCCTGGCCTGTACTACTTGTATTGTATTGCTCAGCCGCTGGTGGCAGAAGCGTCCCAGTCGGGCGCATGGCTGCGCCTTTGCAGTGCGTTAGAGGCCCCGTCCCGATTATCAGAGATTCTTCCCCTGCAGCGTTTTTCCCTCGGCGTGACAGGGCATTAGTCCGCAGGCCACTGCTGGCACAGATGGTGCACTACCTATCCTCAAGTGGTAGCGCTTAAGAGTACAAGTACAGGCGCTCCCTTTCTCATCCAGGCCACGCGCCGTGGCACAGAAACACTGTGGAGAAGCCCTTATGAGTACCCATTTCCGATCGACCCTCTCTTGCGTCGGCCTGATGGCGATGATGGCCTCCGGCCTATTATTTTCTGCGACCGCGGGGGCCCTTGAGAAGGTGCGCCTGGCCCAGAATGCTTCACCTATTTCCGGCATAACGATGGTGGCGAATCAGCAAGGCTTCATGAAGGATCATGGCATTGACCTGGAGGTGCGCAGTTTTACGACCGGCAGGCAATGCCTGGAAACGGTGATTGGAGGCGGCGCAGATATTGCGACGACGGCGGAGGCCCCAACGACGGCGGCGGCCATGGCTAACCAGCCTATCGCCTTCCTGGCACGGACCCAGTATTCGGACCTCAAAACGTTAACGTCAGCAGATGCCGGTATCGATACTCTGGCGGACCTGCGCGGTAAGCGGATCGCTTTCACTGCGGGCACTGGGGCTGAAGTCTACACAATGAAATTGCTGGAAAAAGCCGGTCTGACCAAGAGCGACGTGCAACTGATAAACTTGCGCCCGCAGGACATGGCTGCTGCCCTGGCGTCGGGCAGCATTGATGCCTTTAACATCTTCGAGCCCCATGTCGCCAACGCCCGTCGGGTCATGGGCGACGATGCGAGACTGCTGAACACTTCAGGCATCTACGCCGAGACGTTCAACATTGTACTCATGCAGGACTACCTCGAAAGCAACCGGGAGACGGTCCTCAACTTCATGCGGGCGCTGATAGAGGCCGAGCAATGGATAAAGGATAACCGGGAGCAAGCCATCTCGGTCATTGCGGAAGCTGCGGGGATGCCAGAGGAGGATCTGGCCGCAATCTTCGACGATTATATCTACGAGGTTGTCATCGACGACCGAACAATGGATATCCTGAACACCCACGCTCAATGGCGTCTTGAGTCTGGTAACCATCCGTCCGGCGCAACCATGCCTGACTTCAGCAAGGTCGTTTATCCCGGTGTTCTGCAGGAAATTGCGCCGGCGCGTGTTACTGCGGAAGGTCTGTGAGCAATGGCACAGCCAGCCGCTAAGAGCGCTGTCGAATTAGCGCGTAGCTCAACGCCGCAGCAATCTCAGGCTCAGATTCCGCTAATGCCGGCCCGAAGACGGCCGCTGCGCGAAATTATGACATGGGAGCGTCTGGCGCGAATTGTCTCGCTGCCACTTTTCCTGGGCCTCTGGCAGTGGGTTTCAAGTGCCGGTTTTGTCAACGCCATGCTATTTCCACCGCCGACTGTTGTTGTGACATCCTTTCTGGACTGGATGGGTAGCGGCCTGCTTTGGAGTGATCTCGGCATGAGTCTGTCGCGTATCGCGGTGGGGTTTGCCAGCGGAGCTGTGGTTGGCGCAACGGTCGGAATCATCACGGGACGCTTCCGGCTAATTGAAGGTCTGCTCACGCCAGTGTTCAGCCTCCTTCGGCCCATACCGCCGATTGCCTTTGTACCGCTTGTTATTCTCTGGTTTGGGCTGTCCGAGTGGGGTAAATATTTTCTGGTGTTCTGGGGCGTATTTTTCACGGTCTGGATGGCGGCCCATCTTGGCGTGCAGAAGGTTAACCCGCTTTACATACGCGCGGCCCAGTGCCTCGGCACGCCGGAGCACAAAATGCTTACCCAGATATACCTGCCTGGCTCTCTGCCCTATATCCTCGTAGGGCTGCGCACCGCGGTGAGCATCGCCTTTTATGCCCTGGTCGCGGCGGAGATCGCAGGGACATTCTCTGGAATCTTCTACCGCATCGATATCTCCCAGCAAAACCTGCAAGTGGGCCATGCAATGGCCGGTTTGCTCGTGTTGGGAGCTCTTTCGCTCATAGCTGACCGGACGTTCAACGCGATCACCAAACGTTACAACTGGGCGGATTGATGGGCAGTGGACATGGAGGCGAAACGGAGGCCGGTTTGGCCTGCGAAGCACGAACCCTGTGCCGATCCATTGCCAAGGGGGAGCTTTCTCCGGTTACCGCTATGAAGCAGACTCTCGCACGGTTGGCTGTGACCGAGCCTCGGCTTAACGCTTTCAGTGCCATGGACCCGGACTTGGCGATGGATCAGGCCAGGTCGGTAGAGCGGCAGCTTGCGTCAGACGGTCCTTCGGGGCCGCTTGCCGGGCTGCCGGTATCGGTCAAGGATGTGCTGCCGGTCGCGGGATTGCCTCTTCGGTTTGGCTCCCGTACTACTGCAGACGAGCGAATGCATGAGGATGCCGTATTGGTGCAACGCCTACGTGGCGCTGGAGCGTGTATTGTCGGCAAGACTACAACCAGCGAGTACGGTGCAAAAGCCGTGGGTGACTGCCCTTTGACGGGTATTACCCGCAATCCCTGGAATCTTGAGCGAACGCCGGGCGGATCGAGCGCTGGGGCTGGGGCCAGCGTTGCTGCGGGAGTAACGGCCGTGGCCATAGGCACCGATGGCGCCGGATCGGTGCGCATCCCCGCGGCACTCAACAGCCTTTTTGGAATCAAGCCTCAGTTCGGCCGGATTCCTTTCTACCCCCTCGCTGCAGCTGACAACCTGGTGCATCCCGGTATCATTTCCCGAACTGTTAGAGACGCGGCTTTCATCCTGGAAAATCTGGCCGGTTTCGATCGCCATGACCCGAACAGCTTGCGTCAGCCTGTTCCCGCATTGGTCTCTGCTTGCGACCAGCCACTCAAAGGCATGCGTGTTGCCTGGAGCCCGACCCTGGGGTACGCCCGACCCGACCCGGAAGTGCTGGCGTTATGCGAGCGTGCAATTGCTTCTTTCGGGGCGCTGGGAGTAAAAGCCACCACTGTGCGCAAGGTTATGGCTGACCCTGTGGATATCTGGGCGCTAGAGTTCTACGGAGCGCTTGCGAAAGCTCTGCGTAAACCCTTGCGTGAAATGCCCGAGATGCTCGACCCGAGTTTGTTGCCGATGCTCGAATGGGCCGTTAGCCGCAGTGCCGCCGACTATCAGAGATCGCTGGGAAGACGGAAACATCTACGCGAGAGAATGCGATCATTCTTTCGCGATTTTGATCTGCTTCTGACGCCGACGCTTCCCGTGGCCGCCTTCGAGGTAGGGCAGGATCAGCCTCCGGGTTGGGCCAATACGAACCCCATGGCCTGGGTCAGTTATACCTACCCTTTCAACCTGACCGGCCAGCCAGCCGCCTCCATTCCTTGCGGGTTCACCGGCGAAGGATTGCCCGTGGGGCTTCAGCTTGTCGCTCGTGACCACGATGAACCAACCTTATTCCGCGCAGCCGCGGCGTTCGAGGCAGCGCAGCCCTGGTCCGATATACTCCCGGCTGGGTTTCGGTGAAGCCCTAAGGCATAAATTGACAGGAGTGCAGGGAAAGCGTCGAGCACGGGCTCGGCCCGGGGCTATAAGTCTAAGTGAAGACTGGCTCAACTGGGGGGTGCGGTTAACGAGCCTGGGTTGTGCCCCATAAATGCCCCCTGCAACCAGGCTTCTATCTATGGTTTCTTTTAAGACGCCCCGAAACGAAAAAAGGGCCCGAAGGCCCTTGGTTGTGCGGTTCTTGAAGCGGTACTCAGCTTACCGAAACGCTTGTTTGGTGGAGACGGCGGGAATTGAACCCGCGTCCGCCAGTGTTCTGCCTTTGGCTCTACATGCTTAGTGTCCTTCTATTGTTTTAACTTCAGGCGACCCGAAGGCCAGGGTGCCTGAAGCGAGTTCCTGGGTTTTAACCTCCGATTCATGGAACGATGAGCGGAGGCGAGCTTGTTAGCTATGATGTCCTGAGGTGTTACTTCTCGGTTACAAGCATCCGAGTCAGGACAACCGGCAGCTTACGCTGCCAGTGCGTAGTTATCGTCGTTTGCGACTATAACGTTGCAGCTTTTATTTACGAGATTAGCTGCCATCTCGGCATGCACCGCAGGGTTCACTACCGGCGTCGAAGCCATGTCGTCCCCTGTATCAAGTAGTATGGGGGCAAGCCCTGATGTCTTCAAGTGCTAACGGTATAACGTTTTCCGTATCGTCTGCTGTGGAGCCGGTTATTGGTTGATTACTTGACTGACGATTGTCTGGAAAATGCTTTGGCCGCGTCCACGACTACCTCGTCCTTCTGGTCCTCCGGCGCCGCTATTGTTGCCGCCAGACGCTTCAGTGCATTAAAGGATTGCACAAACTGAGCGACAACAGCGTCGGGATCGCCTATCAGACGCTTGTCGCTCACCAGCCCGAACTGCACCTGATCCTCGTAGCTGAAGATGCTCAGGCCGACACCGATGTCCCCGGTCTGCGGGACCCAGAACATGGGCTGCGTAAGACGCGCGCCGCACAGGTAAACCGGGTTACGGGGGCCCGGGACATTGGTCATTACTGCAGAGGCCTTGCGACTGAGCACTTCAAGGGCCATTTTCTCAAGAATATCCGGCCCTCGGCCGAAAACGTTCAGCAGGCTATAAGACACCTGGGCCTGATAGGAATTCTTCAGTTGGTTCATATCCTGCTGGACCTTGCTGAATTGCTCGAGCGGACAGGCCGTACCGACAGGGAGAGGTACAAGTACGAGTCCAAACTGATTGCCCAGTTTGTTTACCGGCTCCTGCGGCGGGCGAAGATTGAATGGCACTGCGACGTGAATGCCCTGAGGGGGAATCGGAGCGCCGCTTTCCTTGAGAAACTCGTGCAGGGCGCCCGTAGCGGCTGTCAGCAAGACGTCATTAACCGTGCCCTTCAACGCCTTGGCTACTTGCTTGACCTCGGCAAGGTCTAGCGGCTCCGCCCAGGCCACTTGCTTTCGGCCGCTTAGACTGCCCTTGAGGCGGGTAGGCGGGTCGAAAGGGCGCAGGCCCAGGCTGATGCACTCGTTGGCTACGCGCCAGGCTTCGTGGCCGAGATGCAGCAAATAGGTCGGATCATGCCTGACTTTTCGCCAGGACTTGTCGGCCACTGCGGTAACCTGCTGTCGGGTCTGGCTGAGGCTCTGCATGAAGCCATTGATGCGTTTCTGCCATCCGGGCGCGGGCGGCATTTTAGGGGCAATGCTGTTGCCGGGCATTTTGGTTACTTTCGCGTCGGCATTGTCGTCAGTAAGTGACAGCAGCACGCGCACCAGTGAAATGCCGTCGGCGATACAGTGATGGATCCGAATCAGCAGGGCGCTGCCTTCACCATAATTGTCGACATGATGGATCTGCCAGAGCGGTCTGTTGGGGTCGAGGTGGCTGCTGTTGAGATCGCCAAACACAGTTTGTAGCTCTTTTTTGCTGGCGGGGGCGGGCAGGGCGATGGAGTGAAGATGGTTGTCCAGATCAAAGTTCGGATCGTCGACCCAGTGGCAGCGTTCACCCTTGCGCTGAATGATCTGACGGAAACGCTGGAACTTCAGAAAGCGCTCTTCAAGCAGTTGTCGAAGCGCAGGTATGCCAATCGGGCGATCAAAAATAAGAACGACGCCTATCATCATACAGTTGGACGCCGACTCCATGCGTAGCCAGGACTTGTCCACGGCCGCCATGGGCGTGCCTTTGAGGCTGCTCCCAGAAACCATAATCCCTCCTATCCGTACCGGGATATCCGCTGTTCGAAACTCGGGTTATCAACAGAAGCCAACCTGAGTCTGGATGGTTTCGCCACGAGCTGCTCTGCATCCTCTCCGAGTGAGAATATGCCTGACTGTCGAAGTGTTCGTGACCGATACTGCTGCGCCAGATCCACGGCGGGCAATAGGTAGAAATACTACAATATAGATATACTAACTTAAAGTAATGCCTGGGTTAATTTTATGTATGCCGGGTAGGAGAGGTGCTGCGCCAGGGGTTCAAGCTAGTGACTGAATTATATGCGCCTAGATCAATGTTTGGTATATCTTTTTTAGCGATAGAAGCGCTGGACGGGAAGAGTTTGTGCACCGACAGGGCCGCCCGGAAGGGGGCCCCGCCGACGATCGAAAGGTCGGTCGGCAGAGCTTTTTCAGGATGACAGATTTTGCGGTTGGCGCATCAATCGCTGCTTTTGCCGATTCCAGTCGCGCTCTTTTTCGGTGGCACGCTTATCGAAGAGCTTTTTACCTTTCACCAGCGCAATCTCACACTTGACCTTGTTTCCTTTCCAGTAGATGGCCAGTGGCACGCAGGTATGACCAGTCTGGCCGACGGCGCCGATGAGACGTGCTATTTCCTTCTTGTGAAGGAGCAACTTACGGGTGCGGTCCGGGTCCGCCACAACATGGGTGGAAGCTGTGTTAAGTGGCTGTACATGAGCCCCAAGCAACCAGGCCTCACCGTCCTTGAGCAGTACATAGGCGTCGGTGAGCTGGCACTTGCCGGCGCGCATGGCTTTTACTTCCCAGCCGGTCAATGCCATACCGGCTTCGAAGGTCTGCTCAATATGATACTCGTGGCGCGCTTTTTTGTTGCGCGCGATGGTACTCGAGCCTGGAGTCGGCTTTTTCTTGCTCATAAAAGTCTCGATTGGCCCTTTTGGCTTTCGAAAATGTGGGGTTTGAACGAGTCGCTATTGGACGTGCCACCGGCTGTGCGATGCGGAGCCTCAGTGCTGCCAGCCGCATACTCAGGCAGGGCTGCCACTAACCTTGGCTCACTCGGACATGCGGCGCGGCCTGACCAGAATGCGAGCATTGTAACGCAAAGGCATGCGCCGGGGGCAAAGCTTCATGGGGTGCCGCACGCCGGCAGGGCGATGCGGGAAGTAATCGCGCGCGTTCCTTAATCTCGACTTGGCTTTCCGCTACAATTGCCGGCTTTCTTTGCCCGGAGATTTTTATGAGCGAACGGTACGAGTCCGGCCTGGGCTCATGGGGCAGTCGCTGGACGTTCATACTTGCTGCAACTGGTTCAGCGGTTGGCCTGGGGAACATCTGGAAATTCCCCTACATGGCCGGCGAAAACGGTGGCGCCGCATTTGTAGCAATCTACTTACTCTGTCTCTTTCTGGTAGGTGTGCCGCTGCTTATGGCCGAAGTGCTGCTTGGGCGCCGCGGTGGACAGAACCCGGTCGGCTCAATGGCGAAACTTACAGCAGCGGCCGGGACCAGCCGAGCCTGGATCTGGACTGGACGGCTTGGGGCTCTCGCGGGCTTCATAATCCTGTCGTTCTATTCGGTCGTCGGCGGGTTCTCCCTCGCCTATGTGTTCAACTCGGCATTCGGCGACTTTGTCGGAGCCGGACCTGAAGATGTCGCGGCGGTTTTTAGCGCCGTGCAGTCGAGTGCGGTCGAGTTGACCGGCTGGCATACACTTTTCCTGGTGCTCGTGATGATCGTTTCACTGCGGGGCATCAACCAGGGACTGGAAAAATCCCTGCGCATCATCATGCCGATGCTGTTCATTCTCCTGGCTGTGCTGCTCTGGTACGCCTGGGAACATGGCGATTTTGACCAGGGACTGGCTTTCCTGTTCGACTTCTCGGCCCAGAAGATCACCTGGCAGGCCTCTCTGGATGCGCTGGGGCATGCCTTTTTCAGCCTGAGCCTGGGTATGGGGGTAATGATGGCGTATGGAGCCTACATGCCGAAGTCTGCTTCGATCGGCGGTGCTGTGGTTGCTATCGCGTTGCTGGACACAGTTGTGGCTTTAAGCGCAGGCTTGATTATATTTCCGATTGTCTTTGCCAATGGACTGGACCCGACGGCCGGTTTCGGGCTGATGTTCAACGCCTTGCCTCTTGCTCTGGGGAATCTGCCCTTTGGTCATTTTGTTGGCACCCTGTTTTTTGTTCTGATCGCCCTGGCGGCCTGGAGTTCAGCCATTTCCATTCTGGAGCCCGCGGTGGCGTGGTCACAACAACGCTGGCGGTGCAGTCGCACATCGGCTGTGGTTGTGGTTGGCTGTGCCGCCTGGTTGCTGGGGCTTGGCACTGTGTTTTCGTTTAATATCTGGGCTGATGCCACCTTGCTCGGGGCGAATTTCTTCGGCTGGATCGACTTCGTCAGTTCCAGCCTGATGCTGCCGATAGTAGGGCTGCTGGTTGCGGTGTTCGCAGGCTGGAAACTGGATGTTGCATCTCGTCGGGAGGAGTTGGCCATGCGCTGGGCCTGGGCGTTCTCCTCGTGGCAGTGGCTGCTCAAGTATCTTGTGCCGGTGGCAGTTGTGGCGATACTGGCGATATCCGCCTGGGGATTCGTTTCGGCTCTGCAAAACCCCTTCGATTAGGCCGGTCGGGTAGCCTTTTATGACTTACAGGATCGACCGCAGTGCCCTCGTTTGGCATTCCGCTGAGCGTATGTTTGCGTTGGTGAATGACATTTCGGGGTATCCGGGCTTTGTACCCTGGTGTAGCGCTGCTGAAGTCCATGACTCGTCGCACGGCGAAATACTGGCTTCCATAGAAGTGGCGAAGGGCGGCGTCAGGCACCGGTTCACGACCCGGAATCTGATTGAAGAGCCACGCTCGATCGGGATCGAGCTGGTCGATGGACCATTCAAGGCACTTCACGGGCGATGGCGCTTCGAACCGCTCGATGTCAACGCGTCAAAAGTCGTGCTAGAGCTCGATTTTGAGTTTAGCGGCAGGTTTGCACGAATGGCTTTAGGCGGGGTATTCAGTCAGGCAGCCAACGCTGTCGTGGATGCATTTTGTACCCAGGCTGATCGAGTCTATGGGAAAAACAGGACTTGAGCGGGAACGAAGGTGGTACGGAAGGGCAGATGATCAGGGTGGAGGTCGCCTACGCCACGCCCGGTCGCCAGGAGATCCTCAGCCTCGATGTGGCCCAGGGAACCACTCTATTGCAGGCGGCGCAGGCGTCTGGCATTCACGAACGGTTTCCGGAGATCGACCTGCAATCGGATGCTATGGGGATTTTCGGTCGAGTAGTTAAAAACCCCGGAGAACATGTGGTCCAGGACGGACAGCGGATAGAAATCTACCGGCCTCTCACCATCGACCCGAAGCAGGCTCGGCTGAATCGGGCGAGAAAAAGATGACCGCTGAGTTTCAGAGGTGCTTGCCGGTGAAGTGCGGGTGACCATCAGTAGGCCGGCGTTTCGTCCAGAAGTCTGGCGGTGTGACGCGCATACTGATCGCCATTATAGAAGACCGTGACGCGCTGTTTTAGAATCTGGCCGCCTGAGTCCTGAAAGGTATACAGGTAGTAATCCCTGTCGTCGCGGAACGTGTTCTGGGTCATGGGCGTGCCGAGTGTCTGGTGGACGTCATCACGAGTCATGCCCGAACTGAGTTTGTCCAGGTCCTCCTGCTTGACGATATTGCCCTGCTGGATATCGATCTTGTACACGCCAGGGAAGGCGCAGCCACCGAGAATAGCTGCCAGAAAAAGAGTCAGGACTAGGGGGGCCAGCTTTTGCATCAGTGGGGGAATTCCTCTATCGTAATTTACCTGTGATACGGCATCGTTCGGCTTCTGGGTGAAGCGGAACAGCTCGCCAGGAATAGTTTTGCTCTGCGGGCCGGCTCCGTTGCCGGGGCCGCTCCTGGACTGGACCTGAGGCGCTTGGCGGCCGGAATAATTCTCTGCATTAACCAGTTTATGCCGAACCTTTAAGACAAGCGTTGGGCCGGCCGGGATGACAATGGTAGTTTGTTTCCAGCCTGTTTCCCATGACCGGGCTCATCATAACGGAACCTGAGAAAGACACCAAAGGGTGATTAAGTCGCATGTCAGCTGAAAATAGCGAACTTCGAAAAGCGGGTCTGAAAGTGACCCTGCCGCGAGTCAAAATCCTGAATATACTGGAAAGCTCGGACTCGCATCACCTGAGCGCAGAAGATGTGTACAAGAAACTACTGGACGCCGGGGACGACGTAGGCCTGGCGACCGTTTACCGGGTCCTGACTCAGTTTGAGGCCGCAGGGTTGGTGCTGCGGCATAATTTTGAAGGCGGGCACGCCGTTTTTGAAATGGCTGGGGACGAGCACCATGACCACATGGTGTGTACTCAGAGCGGCGAAGTGATCGAATTCTTCGACGAAGTGATCGAGGAGAGGCAAAAGAAAATCGCCGCAGACTATGGTTACGACATCGTCGATCACAGTCTGACCCTGTATGTGAAACCGAAAAAATCCTGAAAATAGCAGGCGCCCATCAGAAGCACGGTATGCCGCTTCCGACGGGCGCTGCTCCCACCCCGCTTGTGGCAGCTCGTAAACAAGCACTTCGCAAGCACTTAGCAGGCATGCTGGTCAGTGCGTTATAGCTTGCCCACGATCGAACATCTCCCGGGCATGAGCGAGGGTCTGGTCCGTCAGGTCGACCCCGCCTAGCATTCTCGCGACTTCTGATACTCGCTGGCTGTTTTCCAGTTTTTCTACTCGGGAGAAGGTGGCGTTCTTTTCGCTAAATTTGCTGACGAAAAGGTGCTGATGCGCTTGCGCGGCCACCTGGGGCAGGTGCGTGACACAAAGCACCTGGCCATTATTGCCAAGCCTGCGCAGTAGCTTGCCAACCACTTCTGCAACCGCCCCGCCGATGCCCACGTCCACTTCGTCGAAGACCAATGTCGGAATGGTTGAGGTCTGCGCCAGTACGACCTGCACTGCCAGGCTGATACGGGACAGTTCGCCGCCGGAAGCAACACGGGACAGACTTCGCGCGGGTTGCCCTGCGTTTGTGCTAATCAGAAACTCCACTTCTTCATTGCCGTGGGCCGCAGGCTGGCCTTGTGTATTTGTCGTCAGCTGAGTCACAAATCGGGTGCCTGCCATGCCCAGCTGAGTCAGCTCTTCGCCGATCTTCGCGTCGAGCCGGGTTGCGGCTTCACGGCGAATTTCGCTCAGGTTCCGGGCCTGCTTCTCGTACTCATCCCGCAGCCGGTTCACTTCGGCGCTGAGGTGGCCCACGCTCTGTTCGCCACTGTCGAGTTCCACTAATTCTGATTTCAGGCGCAAATGAAGCGCCGGCACATCTTCAGGCTGGACCCGGTGCTTGCGGGCCAGTTGGTAAATTGCGCTAAGGCGTTCTTCCACCTCTGCCAGGCGTTGAGGGTCGAGTTCGTAGTCATCAATAAAGTGGCGCAGATTACTGCCTGCTTCCTGCAGCTGGATCTGTGCCTCCTGGAGCATCTGCAGGGTTTCGTCCAGAGCCGGCGCCAGGCTAGGCAGCTTCTCCAGTTGCTGAACGGCCTGCTGCACCATTTCAACCGCGCTGGGTTCGCCTTCAGCCGTAAGGAGGGCGGCCTGATGGCTGTGATGGAGAATGCTTTCGGCGTTGGCGAGGCTCTGCTGCTCCTGTTCCAGTGCTTTCAACTCATCCTCACCCAGCGCGAGGCGGTCCATCTCATCGACCTGGTAGCGCAGCAGTTCAACGCGGGCGTCCCGTGATTGCTGGTTGTCCTGTAACGCCAGCAGTCGCTTGTTGGCCTGCTGCCAGTGCCGGTAGACCTCCCTGACGTCATGGGCCTGCTCTGCCGCGCCTGTAAACTCGTCGAGTAGTTGGCTGTGGGTTTCCTTGCGCAACAGAGACTGGTGTTGATGCTGGCTGTGAATGTCCATCAGCAGGCCGCCCAGCTGCTTGATGTCCTGAAGCGGGCAGGGCTGGCCGTTGATGTAGGCCCGGGAGCGCCCGTCCTTGCGGATGACCCTTCTCAGGATGCACTCGCCATCCGTGTCAAGGTCGTGAGCTGCAAGCCACTGGTTGGCTGCGCCGATCGAGCGAACGTCAAACACGGCGGTGATGTCAGCCTTGTCGCTGCCTTCGCGCACCAGCGCAGCATCTGCACGGCCACCCAGCGTTAGCGACAGCGCATCGAGGGCGATGGATTTGCCCGCGCCGGTCTCGCCGGTGAGCGCGGTCATGCCCCGGTCGAATGGTAGCTCCACATGTTCTGCGATGGCGTAGTTGGACACGGTCAGGTGGGTCAGCATAACGATAGTCTCCCTTGTTTACGCAGCATCGGTGGCCGGCATGCTCAGCTACCCGCGGGTACCGTGCAGCGTCTGCTGGGGCGAGCGGGCTGTTCGCATGTACAGTATATGGTTATTCATACAGTATCAAGATGGTTCGCGCATCAATTTATGGTTTACGGTTGAAAGGCGGATGCAAGGGCCCCATATCGCTGGACAGCACTTTGTCGGCCGTGAACCTGGCCGTTAGTTGAGGCGGTACGTGAGAGCACAAACCCGTGCCGGGAATATGAATTGAGCAAGTTCAGTCAGGAGACGACAAGCATGAGCGCAGACGAGACGTCGAAGGCCAAGCCGGCTGATGCAGAAGAGCAGCATGGGAAAAACTATGAAGACGCGGTGGACGAGGTAGCCTCTGAGGCGTCGGGGCCCGAGTCAGCCGTTGCGGCACTTGAGGAGGAACTCAACGAGTATCGCGAACAGGCTCTTCGAGCGCAGGCTGAAATGCAGAACGTCCGACGCCGGGCGGAAATCGACATCGAAAAAGCCCACAAGTTCGCTCTGGAAAAGTTTGTTCGGGAGCTGCTGCCGGTCGTGGATAGCCTGGAAAAGTCGGTCGAGAACGCCACCGGCGATTCAGAACTGCTGGTGCGGCTGCGGGAAGGCGTCGAAATGACCCTCAACATGATGTTGAGCAGCCTGGGTAAATTCAACGTCAAGCAACTCAGCCCTATGGGTGAGCCCTTTGATCCCCAGCAGCACGAAGCGATGTCCATGGTGCCATCTCCGGACGTCGAGCCGAACACGGTCGTGGGCGTAATGCAGAAAGGTTATACCCTGAATGATCGTCTGGTGCGGCCCGCCATGGTGATGATATCCCGTCCGGGCGACGTACCCATCGTTGATGAGAAGGCTTGAAAAGTCCCAAAGCAGGCCAATATAGGGCGGTAATGGCTCAACTGACGAGCGTTCTCCGTCAGCCTGCAACGGGTCACAAGACTTGCCGGCCGTTTGAAGCAGATTGCATAAGTAACAACTGAATTTAGTACTGGAGCACATTGATGAGTAAAATTATTGGTATTGACTTGGGGACCACCAACTCCTGTGTTGCCATCATGGATGGGGACAAGGTCAAGGTTATCGAAAACGCTGAGGGTGATCGCACCACGCCGTCCATTGTCGCCTACACCGATGACAATGAAATTCTGGTAGGCCAGAGCGCCAAGCGCCAGGCGGTTACCAATCCCAGCAACACCCTCTACGCGATCAAGCGCCTCATCGGCCGCCGTTTTGAAGACGACGTCGTACAGAAAGACATCAAGATGGTGCCTTACGAAATCGCCAAGGCCGACAACGGTGACGCCTGGGTATCTGTTAAAGGCAAAAAGATGGCGCCCCCGCAGATCTCTGCGGAAATCCTGAAGAAGATGAAGAAGACCGCCGAGGACTACCTTGGCGAAACGGTCACCGAAGCGGTTATCACCGTGCCGGCATATTTCAACGACAGCCAGCGTCAGGCTACCAAGGACGCTGGCAAGATTGCCGGGCTTGAGGTCAAGCGCATTATTAACGAGCCGACCGCCGCGGCACTGGCCTATGGCATGGATCGCAAGGGTGCGGACCGTACCATCGCGGTTTACGACCTGGGTGGCGGCACCTTCGATATCTCTATCATTGAAATCGCTGATGTCGATGGCGAGAAGCAGTTTGAAGTGCTGGCGACCAACGGTGACACCTTCCTCGGTGGTGAAGACTTCGACTCCAAACTGATCCATTACCTGGCTGACCAGTTCAAGAAAGATTCCGGTATTGACCTGAAAGGCGACTCCCTGGCCATGCAGCGCCTGAAAGAAGCTGCCGAGAAAGCCAAGATCGAGCTGTCTTCCAGCCAGCAGACCGACGTCAACCTGCCTTATATCACGGCCGACCAAACCGGCCCCAAGCACATGAACGTGAAGGTCACCCGTTCCAAGCTTGAGTCACTGGTTGAGGATCTGGTTGAACGCAGCCTTGAGCCTTGCCGCATGGCGCTGAAGGATTCCGGTATCAAGTCCGGTGAAGTGGATGAGGTCATCCTGGTCGGTGGCCAGACACGTATGCCCATGGTTCAGGAGAAGGTCAAAAACTTCTTCAACAAAGAGCCGCGCAAGGACGTCAACCCGGATGAAGCGGTTGCGATGGGTGCGGCGATTCAGGCTGCGGTTCTCTCTGGCGACGTGAAAGACGTTCTGCTGCTCGACGTGACGCCGCTGACCCTGGGTATCGAAACCATGGGGGGTGTCGCCACGCCGCTGATCGACAAGAACACCACGATCCCGACCAAGAAATCGCAGACGTTCTCTACGGCTGATGACAACCAGACCGCGGTAACCATCCATGTGGTGCAGGGTGAGCGCAAGCAGGCCAGTCAGAACAAATCACTGGGCCGTTTTGACCTGGCGGACATTCCGCCGGCACAACGCGGCGTTCCGCAAATCGAGGTAACCTTCGATATTGATGCGAACGGTATTCTGCACGTCTCGGCGAAAGACAAGGCTACAGGCAAAGAGCAGTCCATCGTCATCAAGGCCTCTTCCGGTCTGAACGATGACGAAATTGAAAAAATGGTGCGCGACGCTGAGGCTAACGCCGAAGAGGATCGCCGCTTCGAAGAGCTGATTCAGGCTCGCAACCAGGGCGACGGCATGGTACACGCTGTGCGCAAGACTCTGGAAGAAGTCGGCGATAAGGCTGATCCGGCTGAGAAGCAGCAGATCGAGGAAGCCATCAGCGAACTGGAAGAAGCGCTCAAGGGCGACGACAAGGCTGACATCGAAGCCAAGACCCAGAAGCTGACCGAAGCCTCTTCTAACCTTGCGCAGAAGATGTATGCCGAGCAGGGCGCCGAAGAGCCCCAGCAACAGGCCGGTGGCAACGAAGATGCCGCGGTCGACGCTGAGTTCGAAGAGGTTAAAGAAGACGACAAGCGCTAAGCTGTAGCCCAGCCCTTCGGTGCGAGCGTATCTCGCACCGACAACCGGGCCATAGATGAAGTGTGAACGAGAGACGCGGAGAAGCCCTTCGCGTTTTTCGTCGTATAACTGTCGTATAACTGAAGATTGATAATTCACGGGATATTATGGCCAAGCGCGATTTTTACGAGATACTCGGCGTCGAACGTTCAGCGGACGAGAAGGAGATCAAGCGCGCCTACCGCAAGCTGGCAATGAAGTATCACCCGGACCGCAATCCGGATGACAAAGCCGCCGTTGATAAATTCAAGGAAGCCAGTGAAGCCTACGAGATTCTGGCGGACAGTCAGAAGCGGGCAGCATACGATCAGTTCGGTCATGCCGGCGTAGACGGTCAGGCGGGCGCTGGCGGCTTCGGCGGCGGAGGTTCGAGCTTCGCCGACATCTTCGGCGACGTGTTTGGCGATATATTTGGTGGTGGCGGCCCTGGTGGCGCCCGTTCAAACCGGGGTGCGGACCTGCGCTACACCCTTGAGTTGGATCTGGAAGACGCCGTGCACGGCACCACCGTCAAGATCCGCATTCCCAGCCACGTGCCCTGCAAGAGCTGCGAAGGCAGCGGCGCAGAGAAGGGCTCTCAGCCTGAGACCTGTGGCACCTGCCGGGGTATCGGCCAGGTTCGCATGCAACAGGGGTTTTTCTCGGTTCAGCAGGCGTGTCCAAGCTGCCGTGGCACGGGCAAGGTCATCAAGAACCCATGTAAGTCATGTCACGGCGCCGGTCAGGTCGAAGAACCCAAGACGCTTTCGGTCAAGGTTCCGCCCGGTGTCGATACGGGAGATCGCATCCGGCTCGCCGGCGAAGGTGAACCTGGCATGCAAGGTGGTCCGGCAGGCGATCTTTACGTGCAGATCGCGGTCAAGGAGCACGCGATCTTTACTCGCGACGGACGCAACATCTATTGCGAAGTACCCATAACGATTGTTGATGCAGCGCTCGGCGGTGAACTGGAAGTGCCGACGCTTGACGGTCGGGTGAAGCTCAAGATCCCGCCCGAAACCCAGACTGGTAAGCTTTTCCGTATGCGCGGCAAAGGGGTATCTCCGGTACGTGGTGGTGGCCCAGGGGATCTGCTTTGCCGGGTCATGGTGGAGACGCCGGTCAATCTCACCAAGCATCAGAAAGATCTGCTTCGGTCGTTCCAGGAAACCCTGGACGAAGAAAACGGCGGTCACCAGCACGCGCCAAAGAAGACCTCCTGGTTTGAAGGCGTGAAAAGCTTCTTTGAAGACATGAAGTTCTGATTTGCGCTGGGCTCCTGCACTGGCAGAGAAGGCAGTAAAAGCCGCAGTGCAAGGGCTCCTGAAAGCAAACGTGGCACTTCAGCAACAGTAAGGAAAACGCACGGATGGTACGGATCGCAATCGCTGGCGCTGCCGGTCGTATGGGCAAAACCCTGGTCGAAGCTGTAGAGCTTACTGAAGGTCTGGAGCTGGGTGCCGCGACTGACCGGCCCGGAAGTTCGCTGATCGGTAGTGATGCCGGCGAACTGGCGGGCATCGGCAGAGTCGGCGTCACCCTGACGGAAACGTTTGAGAACGCCCAGGACAAGTTCGACGTGCTCATTGACTTCACGTTTCCGAGCCTGACCCTGGAGCATGCTGAACTATGTCGGAAGGCCGGCAAGGCGATGGTCATCGGCACGACCGGCCTCAGCGATGACGATAAAGCCCAGCTGGCTCTCGCCGCCGAAGAAATTCCCGTGGTGCTGGCGCCCAACATGAGCGTTGGCGTCACCCTTGTGCTTGAGCTGTTGAAGACCGCTGCTCGTGTCATCGGCGATGACACCGACATCGAAATTATCGAAGCGCATCATCGTCACAAGAAGGACGCGCCATCCGGTACCGCATTGCGAATGGGCGAGGTGATTGCTGAAACACTTGGGCGGGACCTCAAGCAGTGCGCGGTCTATGGGCGCGAAGGCTTTACCGGTGAGCGGCCGAAGGACGTCATCGGTTTCGAAACCATACGAGCCGGCGACATCGTTGGCGACCATACGGTCATGTTCGCCGGTTTGGGCGAGCGGGTCGAAATCACCCACAAGGCCAGCAGTCGGATGACCTTTGCCAAGGGTGCGGTCCGGGCGGCCCAATGGCTCGGCGAGCAACCTGCGGGACTTTACGATATGCAGGATGTTCTGGGGCTCAAAGGACTAAGCTGAGCCTGGTACCGAGAGGCTTTGGGCTGGTGTAGTGTCTTCAAGCCGGCCCATTCGCAAGGGCAGTAACTCATGGACAGGGCGCGCCTGATTTTTTACAATACGGCAGTTTGACTGCAATACCGACATCCGGCGATTCGAATGACAAAGGGCGGGACGGAGTTAACCTGGAGGCTGGAAACTACTGGCCTGCACTGGCTCCCTCTCGCTTTTTTGCGACCTGAATTTGCCACAGTCCGACAAGGAACCTCCAACCTGTTTGTGCCCGGCCCAGGCTGTGCTTGATCCTGATTTGACCTCGATAGTGGGTCAACGTCAGGCGGTCGGAGCACCCGGAGGTTCCCTTACTGCTCCAGCCCACTGACGGTATGACGAGGACCTGGCATTGAAACACCCAGCAATACTAGCGCTAGCAGACGGCAGCCTTTTCAAGGGCTACTCCATTGGTGCCGAAGGTAAAACCCATGGCGAGGTGGTCTTTAATACCTCCATGACCGGGTATCAGGAAATACTGACCGATCCTTCGTACTCCCAGCAGATTGTCACCCTGACCTATCCCCACATCGGCAATACCGGCGTGAACCCGGAAGATGTCGAATCAGACCGCATCCAGGCCGCGGGGCTTGTCATTCGCGATCTGCCGCTTATGGCAAGTAACTGGCGCTCAACCCAGCCGCTGGATGCGTATCTTCGGGACAACGGTATCGTTGCGATTGCCGGCATTGATACCCGTCGGCTGACACGTATTCTGCGGGAGAAAGGCGCGCAATCTGGTGCCATCGTAACCGGAGACGTCAGCGAGGCAGAAGCACTTGCCTACGCCGGGGCATTCCCCGGACTCAAAGGTGCTGATCTGGCCAAAACCGTCAGTCGGGCAAAAAGCGAAAAGTGGTCCCAGGCGACCTGGCATCTGGATTCGGGCTATGGAACAGCGCAGCCTGGCAAGTATCATGTGGTCGCGTTTGATTATGGCGTCAAATCGAACATTTTACGGATGCTGGCCGACCGGGGCTGCAATGTCACCATTGTGCCTGCGCAGACGCCGGTGGCTGAAGTGCTGGCGATGGAGCCGGACGGCGTCTTTTTGGCGAACGGTCCAGGCGACCCCGAACCCTGCGATTACGCGCTTTCAGCGATCACGTCTGTCCTTGAAAAGAAAATCCCCACCTTTGGCATCTGCCTGGGCCATCAATTACTGGCGCTGGCCAGCGGTGCCCGCACCAGCAAGATGATGTTGGGCCACCACGGGGCCAACCATCCGGTTCTGACCATGGAGACCGGAACCGTCATGATCACCAGTCAGAACCACGGATTCGCTGTTCTTGAGGAAAGTTTGCCCGACAACGTCAAAGCGACCCATAAGTCACTGTTCGACGGAACGTTGCAGGGTATCCGCCGCACGGATGTGCCCGCTTTCAGCTTCCAGGGCCACCCGGAGGCGAGTCCCGGCCCGCACGATGTAGCGCCGCTGTTCGACCAGTTCATTGCCATGATGGATGAGTACCGCGCACCGAGCTGATCAAAGCGTCTCCAGGTTGCCCCGATGGGCACCGGCCGCCACAGGTCGGGCCCGATTACAGCGAAAGCACAGTGATAGAACAGGTTAAAGTGAACTATGCCCAAGCGTACTGACATCAAGAGCATCCTGATTCTGGGTGCCGGCCCTATTGTTATCGGTCAGGCCTGCGAGTTCGACTACTCTGGCGCTCAGGCCTGCAAGGCACTGCGCGAAGAGGGCTACCGGGTCATCCTGGTAAACTCCAACCCCGCGACCATCATGACCGATCCGGTCATGGCAGACGCCACCTATATCGAGCCCATCACCTGGCAGACGGTCGAGAAGATCATCGAGAAGGAGCGCCCGGAAGCGTTGCTGCCGACCATGGGTGGCCAGACGGCTCTCAACTGCGCGCTCGACCTGGAGCGCCACGGTGTCCTGGAGCGGTTCGGGGTAGAGATGATCGGTGCCAATGCCGACACCATCGACAAAGCCGAAGACCGGGAACGCTTCGACAAGGCCATGAAAGCGATCGGGCTTGAGTGCCCGCGCTCTGCCATCGCCCACAGCATGGAGGAAGCGTTTGAGGTTCTGGATGACATTGGTTTCCCCAACATTATCCGCCCGTCGTTCACTATGGGTGGCTCCGGCGGCGGCATCGCCTACAACCGGGAAGAGTTCCAGGAAATCTGCGAGCGGGGGCTGGATCTCTCCCCGACCAAAGAGCTGCTGATCGACGAGTCATTGATCGGCTGGAAAGAGTACGAGATGGAGGTTGTCCGCGACAGGAACGACAACTGCATCATCGTCTGCGCCATTGAAAACTTCGACGCCATGGGTGTCCATACCGGTGATTCGATCACCGTAGCGCCGGCGCAAACACTGACCGATAAGGAATACCAGATCATGCGCAACGCCTCTCTGGCGGTGCTGCGCGAGATCGGTGTCGAAACCGGCGGCTCCAACGTCCAGTTCGGTATCCACCCTGACAAAGGCCGTATGGTTGTGATCGAGATGAACCCCCGTGTGTCGCGCTCCTCGGCCCTGGCATCGAAGGCCACCGGCTTTCCTATCGCCAAGGTTGCGGCCAAGCTGGCGGTGGGATACACCCTGGACGAGCTGCGCAACGAGATTACCGGCGGGGTTACACCGGCTTCGTTTGAGCCGTCCATTGATTACGTTGTAACGAAGATTCCGCGCTTCACTTTCGAGAAGTTCCCCCAGGCTGATGCCCGTCTGACAACCCAGATGAAGTCGGTCGGCGAAGTTATGGCCATGGGGCGGACATTCCAGGAATCGCTACAGAAGGCCCTGCGTGGACTTGAAGTGGGTTCTGCCGGCTTCGAGCCCCAGGTTGATCTCGCCAGCTCCGACGCTCGCGATGAGATTCTGCGTGAGCTGCGTGTGCCCGGCGCCAACCGCATCTGGTACATCGGCGACGCCTTTCGCCTGGGCATGAGCCTGGATGAAGTCTTCCGTCACACCCATGTCGACCGCTGGTATCTGGTACAGATTCAGGATCTCATCGCCGAAGAGAAGGCGTTGGCTTCGGTGGGAACGTCAGAGCTCGACTACGACCGGCTCTTTGGGCTCAAGCGCAAGGGCTTTTCGGACACGCGTCTGGCCGCACTGCTGGGACTTTCCGAAGAGAGTTTCCGCAAACTGCGCCATGACCTGGGCGTGCGCCCGGTCTATAAGCGCGTAGATAGCTGCGCGGCCGAGTTCGCATCCGCCACCGCGTACATGTATTCGACCTACGAGGAAGAATGCGAATCGCAGCCGACTGACCGCGAAAAGATCGTTGTCATCGGTGGTGGCCCCAACCGCATAGGCCAGGGTATCGAGTTCGATTATTGCTGCGTGCATGCTGCGCTCGCCATGCGCGAGGACGGCTATGAAACCATCATGATCAACTGCAATCCAGAGACCGTTTCGACTGACTACGACACGTCTGACCGACTCTACTTCGAGCCGATCACGCTGGAAGACGTGCTGGAAATCGTTGAAAAGGAGAAGCCCAAAGGCGTCATCGTCCAGTACGGCGGCCAGACACCGCTCAAACTGGCCCGCGGCCTTGAAGCCGCGGGTGTGCCTATCATCGGCACGAGTCCGGAGGCGATCGACCGCGCTGAAGACCGCGAGCGCTTCCAGCAGATGATCAACCGACTGGGGCTGAAGCAGCCCGCCAACACTACCGTGCGCAGCCACGAAGAAGGCATTGTTGCCGCGCGGGAAATTGGCTATCCACTGGTCGTCCGGCCTTCTTACGTTCTGGGCGGGCGAGCCATGGAAATCGTCTACGAAGAGAGCGAACTGGTCAATTACATGCGCAGTGCGGTGCTGGTCTCCAATGACAGTCCGGTATTGCTCGACCACTTCCTCAACGCGGCCATAGAAGTGGATATCGATGCCATCTGCGACGGCGAGCAGGTCGTCATCGGCGGGATCATGCAGCACATCGAACAGGCCGGGGTGCACTCCGGCGACTCGGCCTGTTCGCTACCGCCTTATACGTTATCGGCTGAAATTCAGGACGAGATGCGTGAAAGTGTTAAGCGCATGGCGCTGGAACTGGGCGTCGTGGGGCTGATGAACGTCCAGCTCGCGTACCAGGACGGTGAAGTCTATGTCATCGAGGTCAACCCTCGGGCGTCGCGTACGGTTCCGTTTGTGTCGAAAGCGATCGGTGTGTCTCTGGCAAAGGTTGCGGCGCGCTGCATGGCGGGTCGATCCCTGGCAGATCAGGGCTTCACCGCCGAGGTGATCCCGTCATACTATAGCGTCAAGGAATCGGTGTTCCCCTTTAACAAGTTCCCGAGCGTTGACCCCATTCTGGGCCCTGAAATGAAATCAACGGGCGAAGTGATGGGCATAGGTGACAGCTTTGACGAGGCGTTTGCCAAAGCGGCCCTGGCTTCAGGGACGCGCCTGCCCAAGGGTGGGAAAGCGTTCCTGAGTGTGCGGGATGCGGATAAACCTGCAGCTGTGCAACTGGCGCGCGATCTGATCGCCGAAGGCTTCAGTATTGTCGCCACCGAGGGTACGGCAGAGGTGCTGCGCGCCGAAGGGATCAAGGTCGAGCCTATCAACAAGGTGCGCGAAGGGCGTCCCCATATCGTCGATGCCATAAAAAACAATCAGATTGCGCTGATTATCAATACAACCGAGGGTCGAAAGGCGATTGCCGATTCATCGCAGATTCGTCAGTCCGCGCTCCAGGGTAAGGTCACATACGCGACCACCCTGGCCGGCGGCGAGGCATACTGCCGGGCAATCCGTTTCGGACCGGAAAGGACCGTTCGTCGGCTCCAGGACTTACATGCAGGAAAGACAACATCATGAATCGAGTACCCATGACCGTAAAGGGCGAGCAGAGCCTTCGGGATGAGCTAAAGCGCCTGAAAAGCGACGATCGGCCGAGAGTCATCGCCGCGATTGCTGATGCACGTGAACACGGCGACTTGAAAGAAAACGCTGAATACCACGCCGCCCGTGAGCAGCAGAGTTTCATCGAGGGGCGTATTCAGGAAATCGAGAGCAAACTCTCCGGCTCGCAGGTGATCGATATCACCAAGATCGAGAAGTCCGGGAAGGTCCTCTTCGGCACGACGCTGACCCTCATCAATACCGATACCGAAGAAACCGTGCGATACCAGATCGTCGGCGAGGACGAAGCCGACATCAAGGCCGGCAAATTGTCCATCTCCTCACCCATCGCCCGTGCCCTGGTGGGCAAGGAAGAGGGCGACGTGGTTCAGGTCACGATCCCGTCTGGTACTGTTGAGTATGAGATAGACCTGGTCGAACACATCTAGTTGAAGCAGGGCATGTCATCTGGCATGCCTTTCACTCTTCTCATCACTGACTCCGCTTTCTGCCGCAGACTGACTGTGTGCTATTTGTCGATCCGCTGCAGAGTTTCGGTGCTGCAACAAAAAATCCAGCACGGTCTGACGATACTCATCTACGGCAAAGGTCGCAGCATGTGGCGTTTCTGTGGCCAAGAACTGTTTCGGCGGGCTTGCCGCCGCATAGAGCAGGCGACCATGATGGGCGGGTACGACGTTGTCGACGTTGCTGTGGATGAACAACAGCGGCAGATCAAGCTTGCCGACAATCGACAATGGCTCCCGGTTCGCGGGTATCAACCAGGACAGAGGGACCTGTAAGGCCCAGGTGATCCAGGACTGATTCAGTTTTTCTTGAGCGATTCGCCTGAAGCCCGCGAACGCCCCGTCGATTATCAAGCCCTCTGGTTTACGGTTGGCTTCATGGCTGGCCAGCAGTGCCATGGCCCCGCCGAGGCTTTGCCCGAGCACGAATACCGGCAGTGGGTCGCTGCGGTCAAGGGCCCAGTCCAGCCCGGCCATACTGTCTATCAGCACGCCTTCAAGATCCGGGCTGCCGGTCGACATGCCAAAGCCCCGGTAATCGATTATGAACACGTTATAGCCCGCACCTGGCAGCCAGCTGACGTTCAGAAAGTGGGCGCTGATGTTCTGGGCGTTGCCGTGCAGAAAGTAAACGGTCCCCTGGGGCTGGCCTTCGGCCGGAAGCCACCAGCCGTAGAGCTGCTCGTCGTCAGAAGTCGATAGCTGTACTTCCTCGAATGCCAGGCGCAGTTGATCTGGAGTCACGTACTGCCGGTTATCCGGATAGAAAAATAACGACGTGCAGCCGCTCAGGATGACCAACATCACGCCAGCCATAGCCCCGACGAGGCGGCGTCGACCGCGATCTAGAAGTAGGTATGCCATCCCAAAGCCCACTGGGTTGTATAAGCATTGTCCAGTTTCGAGCGCTCTGCCGATGCGGCGACCGAGTGACGCTTGCCAAGGTGGAGCCTCGCTTCACCGTACAGTTTGGCTTCGCGTGTTTTCGCGCCCAGCAGCCACCATTTTTGCCCAAATCCGGTCATGAAACTTACGAGTCGTCCCTGCCGTAAGGCGAGCACGTCGGCGCCCGGCGCGATGTCCCAACCTTTTTGCAGGTCTCCGTCGATCTCAAGATCGGCTGTCGCGATCGCACCGGCTTGCCAGCTTCCGAGGCCGGCCAGATACCCGGCACCGCCTTCGAGGTAAGGCGTGAGTACCCGATGCCCACGATGGGTGTATGTCCGGCGCGCGCCAGTTCCTACCTGCCACGATAGCGGCGTGAAGAACCGATCAATGGTTGCCAGCGAGCGGATCTCCACCGCAACCAGCCGTTCCAGCTGCCACTCCTGCTGCTCCGTATAGAAGCGCGTATCCAGCCGCAAAAACTGTAACTGGGCGCCATCTCGATACCCTGCCGGAGGGTCGAGCAAACCGTGGTAGGCGGGGCGGAGCGCAAGCTCGAGATAGTCTCGCGGGCCGTCTCTGCCCACGCGAAATGTTGTGCGAAAGGTATCGTGGCCCTGGTCGTCTCGCGTTTCGGGCCGGGCCGGGCCTGTCAGGGTGCCGGGCTGATCGATAAGACTGCGGGCCGCTAGCAGGCCGTAGGAAAGGGGCGCTGCCTTGTCTCTGGGCCAGTTCTGTTCCAGGGCCAGATAGCGGACGTAGTCGTAGGCAGCATCGAGCACCTGTGCTTGCTCAACAGGCTCGAAATCTTTTGTGGCAACGTCGGCCGGCTTGAGGGTGCCTCTGGAAAGCTCGACAGCGGTGTCTCGCTGCGATTCGTTCAACTGGCCCAGCTGTGCCTTGACGACAGTTGCTGCCGAAGGCCGGTAGTGAATCCTGGCTACCAGATCATGCTGGAGTACCCAGCGGACGGTATCGGAGGGAATGGCATGCGTCGTCACATTGCTCAGAAGGTTTGTGCCGGGCCGGGCAACATCTATGAGGGCCAGAAGACGGTACGCACAATTTTCATCCAGGAAATAGTAGTCGAAGCGCGTCGCGCGTAATTCCCAGGTATGGGCGAGCAGCTGCCGTGTTTCCTGCGGTGACAGGTTGAGTTCGTATTCCCAAAGGTCGCGGTTCTCAACATCCGAATAGAGTTTGACCATCTCGTAGTAGGGGCGAATAGCTGTAATGCCAGGGTAGCCGCCGAAAATGCCGCGATAGGCAAACATGATCTCGCTTTCATGGGCACTGGCATCAGCAGCATAGGAAATAGTGCTGGCCAGTAACAGATCGGTTTCATCCCCGGTCTGAGACGGGTCAAGTCGGATAAAGGTGTGTCCGAACATGGACGAAGGACTATTGAGGTACGAGGCCGCAAAAACCAGAGTGACCGTTTCGGTGTTCAGCTGGTCGATCCAGTTCTCGTAGTCGGGGCAGCTCACGGCTTGTTCAGGCAGCGCTAGCTGATCCCTTAGCCACCGGTAGCGCGCGGGAAAGCGGCACCGTGCGTGGCGATTGCCTCCGCCGGGCTCGAGCATTGCCCTGATGCTGGCCTCGAGTTCCGCTGCAGGGTTATGTCTGCCCTCGTCGCTAAGGAAAAAGCCCGGGTCGTCCGCCTGACTCTCAAGACTGCCCAGGGTTTGGCGCTGATAATGCCCCAGGGCCAGCCATGCTGGCGAATGAGCGAGCTGCTGAACCCGTGCCTGGCTGATGAGTTGATCTACTGAATTTGCCAATGCTGGTGCTGCAATCAGGCAGCCGAAAAAAAGACACGGCAACAGGCGGTGCAGCATGAGTCATCCCGAGCGGCAGGAAGCAGAAGAGAGAGGCGCGCCGTAAAAAATCGGCGCGCTCCTTTTACTGCATTCTATTGATGTACTTAGCCAACGTAATGGCTGAGGGTTGGATCCTGCTCAAGCAGCTCAACGATGCCGTAAGCCAGTTGGTCAGCAGTCGTGTCAGCACTTGGGAAGAGCGCCGCGAAGTTGTTCTTCAGCTTCGCATTGAAGTGTTCCCGGTCTTTTGCTTCGATGCCCATCAGCACGGCCAGCGTGGTGAGATTTTCGCCTTCACCGCGGGAAATGTCCCGGGCCACTTTGTCGATGTTGCTGTCGAGGTACATGGCCATGGACTGAATTGTCTCACTGGTATCACAGCCGAGCGTACCGGTGGTCATGCCGAAAGTCTGATTACCAAAGGTTCCGTTGGTGGTGGCGGCCAGAATGTGTGGGGCCGGTCCTGACTGTCCCTTCCAGATCATGGCACCGACGCCACAACCCGGGCCCTGCTGGGCAAAGGCGAACGTGGAGGCGGTCATGATTACGGCACCCGCGATGATTTTTTTCATGGGTAACTCCTTTTAGATTCGTAGTGGCTCAGATAAGACCGAGGACAACTATGCGTAAACTCCCGCCTCCGCCTTGACCGAAGTATAAAGGAGTTAATTACCTTTACGAAAGCTTATGGTAAGCATCTACCTGAGCAGCGGGAAATCGCCTCAGGACCCAAGGTACGCCTTACGAACGTCCTCGTTGGAAAGCAGGTTCGAGCCCGTGTCATGCAGGACGATCCGGCCATTCTCGATGACATAACCCCTATCAGCGAGTTTAAGGGCCTGGTTGGCGTTCTGTTCGATCAGGAAAATGGTGATGCCCTCACTGCGCAGCTTCGCAATGATTTCAAAAATCTGGCTGATGATTATTGGCGCGAGCCCAAGCGAAGGCTCATCCAGAAAGAGCATTCGCGGACGGCTCATGAGTGCGCGCCCGATCGCGAGCATTTGCTGCTCGCCCCCTGACATGGTTCCGGCGCGCTGGTTGTAGCGTTCGCGCAGGCGTGGGAAAAGCTCAAAGACGTGTTCGAGGGTTTCCGCTATCTCTTCGCGACTGCGAAAAAAACCGCCCATATGGAGGTTTTCTTCTACCGTCAGACCAGGGAAAATCCTGCGTCCTTCGGGAACAATGGCAATGTCCTGCCGCATGATGTCGGCGGTATTTTCGTTGGTGATATCCCTGCCCTGATAGAGCACTGCGCCAGAGCTCGCTCTCGGGTTTCCGCAGATCGTCATCAACAGGGTGGTCTTGCCGGCGCCGTTGGCGCCAATCAACGAAACAATTTCGCCTTCCTCTATCTCGAGCGAAACCCCATGCAGTGCTTCAATCTTACCGTAGTGGGTGTGTACGTCTTTCAGCTTGAGCAGACTCATGCTTCCCCCAGATAAGCTTTGATGACGGCCTCATTGCCGCGGATCTCTTCCGGGGTGCCGGTAGCGAGTGGGCGGCCCTGGTTGACCACGGTGATCCGGTCCGAGATACCCATGACCAGGCTCATGTCGTGCTCGATGAGCAAAATCGAGACGTTGTAGTCCTCCTTAAGACTGACAATGAGGCTGTCGAGCTCGCGGGTTTCGCGGGGGTTGAGGCCTGCGGCGGGCTCGTCCAGCAAAAGCAGGCGAGGTTGCGAGACCATGCAGCGGGCGATTTCCAGCCGTCGTTGCTGACCGTATGCCAGATACCCGGCTTCCCGGTTGGCGAACTCCAGCAGATTGACCTTTTTGAGCCAGTAAACGGCGCGGTCCTGGGCTTCCTGCTCACGGCGCCGGTAGTTTGGCGTCATGAACAGTCCCGACAGCAGGTTACGGTTTACCCGTCGGTGCTGAGCTACCAGCAGATTTTCCAGTACGGTCATGCTGTTGAACAGGCGGACGTGCTGGAACGTTCGGACCATCCCCAGCCGGGAAATCTTGAAATCCGGCATTCGCTCGATGGCCTGACCTTCGAGCTTGATGGTGCCGGCGCTGGGCTGGTAAAAGCCGCTGATGCAGTTAAACACGGTTGTTTTACCGGCGCCGTTTGGGCCGATGATCGATACGATTTCGCGTTCGTGAACGTCAACAGATACGCCATCCACGGCGAGGAGGCCGCCAAAGCGCATACACAGATCGCGAACCTCAAGCATGGGACTGCTCCTGCTTCAGTTCGACATAGGGCCGGCTCATGGGCACCAGGCCCTGGGGACGCCAGATCATCATCAGGACCATCCCGGCACCGAATACGAGCATCCGGTATTCGCTGAACTCACGGGCCAGCTCAGGCAGTATCGTCACGGCGACAGCGGCAAGAATGACCCCCAACTGCGAGCCCATGCCGCCGAGAACCACGATGGCCAGGATGATCGCGGACTCGATGAAGGTGAAGGATTCTGGATTGATGAAACCCTGGCGTGCGGCAAACAGTGTGCCGGCGAAACCGGCGAAAGAGGCGCCCAGCGTAAACGCTGACAGCTTGACCGCGGTTCGGCTCATGCCCAGGGATCTGCACGCAATCTCATCTTCACGAAGCGCTTCCCACGACCGTCCGGCGGGCATGCGGATCAGGCGGCGGATCACAAACCAGGTGAAAAATGCGAGCACTACGGCTATCAGGTAAAGAAAGATGACCTGATGGCTACCGTCATAACTTATGCCCAGGGTTTCATGGAAAGAGACGTTGCCTTCCTCTTTGACCCGGCGGCCGAATTCCATGCCGAAAAGCGTCGGGTCCGGGATGCCCCCGATGCCGTTTGGGCCACCCGTTATATGGGTCCAGTTGTTTAGCAGAATACGAATAATCTCACCGAAACCCAGGGTCACGATGGCCAGATAATCGCCGCGCAAACGCAGGACCGGGAAGCCCAGCAAAAGCCCGAAAAGAGCGGCCAGGCCTGCCCCGAGAGGCAGAGCAGCCCAGAAACTAAGGCCGAAATATTCTGAAAGCAGGGCGTAGCTGTAGGCGCCAACTGCGTAGAACGCGACATAACCCAGGTCCAGCAAGCCGGCGAGGCCCACTACAATGTTCAGCCCCAGGCCAAGCATGACGTAAATCAGGACCAGCGTCGCCAGGTCCACTGAGCCGCGACTGACAAGAAAAGGCCAGACCAGCGCAACGATAAACAACGCCAGGATGCCCCACCGCTCCAGGCTGATGCGCCGGCTCTGGGACATCTCGGGCAGCTTCAGGTTTGGCGTCGGAAGCGCCAGACGGCCTAGCGCGCCCATGATCGCTTCGCGAAACAGCTGAAAAACGAAGACCAGAACAACAGCACTAGCGATCAGAAAGAGTGTCAGAGGGTCAGCATTAACCAGAATAACCTCCGTGCCTTCGCCAACCAGCTTCAGGCCGATGATCGGGTAGGCCATCACAAAAGTGACGAGTGCACAGAGGAGGGCGTACTTGAAGTTTTTGGCGGCCATCAGATTTTTTCAACCTCCGGTTTGCCCAGTAGTCCGGTGGGGCGAAACAGCAAAATCAGTATCAGGAGTCCGAAAGACACTACATCCTTGTATTCCGATGAGAGATATCCGGACGTCATACTTTCGGCTATACCGAGGATCAAGCCGCCGAGCAGGGCGCCGGGTATGCTGCCGATGCCGCCCAGGACCGCGGCGGTGAAGGCCTTCAATCCGGCAATGAAGCCGAACAGTGGGTCGATCGAGCCGTAGTACATACTCAAAAGAAGCCCGGCTACCGCTGCCAGGGCCGCACCGATTACAAAAGTGACAGAGATGATCTTGTTGGTGTCGATGCCCAGCAGGCTGGCCATGCCCAGGTCTTGGGAAACAGCGCGGCAGGCTCGGCCCAGACGGGATCGGGATATGAACAGGGTGAGCGCGAGCATCGCCAGGAAGGTCAGGACGAAGATCACCATCTGCAGATAGGAGAACGTTACCTGGAAGGTGTCAGCTCCACCGAAACTCCAGCCCCCTTCGAACAACTGAGGCACACCAATGTTGCGCGAGCCCTGAGCCAGGCGGACGTAATTCTGCAGGAAAATCGACATGCCAATCGCCGAAATCAGCGGTATGAGGCGGTGACTGCCCCGCAGAGGCCGGTAGGCAACCCGCTCCACGGACCAGCCATACGCGCTGGAAATCAACATGGCACAGACGAGGGCAATCAACAGGATCAGCGGAAGCGCGGCAATGCCAAGCGCAGTAAGGCCGGTTATGACAATCAACGCCGCGTAGGCGCCGATCATATAGATTTCACCGTGGGCGAAGTTGATCATGCCAATGATGCCGTAGACCATCGTATAACCGATGGCGATCAGGGCATAGGCACTCCCAACCGTGAGCCCGTTCAGCAGTTGCTGAATGAAGTACATCACGTCTGCATGCATGGGGCTGGGCTCCGACAGGGCAAGACCGCAAATGTCTTGCCCGGGATTATTTCCGGAAGAGGTCAGCGGCCAACGGCCTCGACACCCTGGCCCATCAAGGGCCAGGGTGTCGAAGTATAGTGGAGAGGTGGCTTATCGCCTACTCGACAGGTGTTTTGCTGCCGTCAGAGTGCCATTCGTAAACAACGAACTGGAACTCCTTGAGGTCGCCTTTTTCGTCAAACTCAACAGTTCCAATAGGCGTGTCGAAAGTCATTTCCCGCATGGTTTCAGCGACTTTCATCGGGTCGTTCTCGCCGGTTTTCTCGATCGCGTCAGCGAGAACCTGCACTGCTGCGTAAGAGGTGAGCACAAACGGACCGGAGGGATCTTCGTTCTTGTCCTTGAATGCTTTCGCGAGTTCCTTGTTCTCCTCCTGCTGGTCGAAGCTCGGCGGGAGGGTTACGTAAAGGCCTTCTGCTGCGTCGCCGGCAATAGTATTGATATCCGGGTTACCGACGCCTTCCGGGCCCATGAAGCGCGCGTCCAGGCTTGATTCTGCCTGGCGGAGAATCAAGCCGAGTTCCGGGTGATAGCCACCGTAATAGACGAAATCGACGTTCTCCTGACGCATACGGGTTATCAGCGGGGAAAAGTCTTTCTGACCTGCAGTGACGCCTTCAAACATCACAACATTCACGCCTTTTTCCTTGAGCCTGTCCCGAACGGTCGTCGCGATGCCTTCGCCGTATTGCTGCTTGTCATGGATAACAGCGACACGCTTGGGCTTGATTTTTTCGGCGATAAAGTCGGCTGCAGCGGGGCCCTGCATACTATCGAGGCCAATGGTTCGAAAAATGTTGTCGTAGCCACGATCGGTAATTTCCGGACTGGTGGCTGCCGGCGTGACCATCAAGATGCCTTCATCGTAGTAGATGTCTGAGGCAGGCTGGGTTGAACTGGAGCAAAGATGACCAACGACGTACTTTACGCCCTCATTGACCATTTTGTTTGCGACGGCGTTGGCCTGTTTCGGTTCGCAGGCATCATCCGCCTCTACGGCCACCAGTTTCTCTCCGAGCACACCGCCCTGTTCGTTAATGCGCTGGATCGCCATCCGTGCCCCGGAGAATTGCATATCACCGTACTGGGCTACCGGGCCCGACTGAGGGCCAGCGATACCGATTTTGATTTCTGCAAGGAGTGCTGGCGAGTTGACCGCGAGGGCGAGAGATACAGCGGCGCCTAGTGCTGTCTTGCCAAATTTGAGCTTCATGTTCAGTCCTGCCTGTGAGGGTTGAATTTGAGTCTTGTTATAGTTCAGGGCTAACGCCGGGTTCCTGCTTGCTAATTCAGACCAGATCAGATCAGGTCGGGCCCGGGCGCGCCTTTAAAGCTAACAAACACCAGGGTCAGTGTCATGTCAAGCAGATCCCGTGGCGCAGGCTTGACGCGCGTTCGACCGTCAAAGGTCACGGCGGCTACTGAGTTTTTGAACTGATGGAGCTTTGAACTCTAAAGAAAGCGCGGGTGGCAGAGCGGAATCCTGTCTTTTGTCCAGAGAGAGGCCGTGCGGCTATTACCCGTGCATATGCGCTATAGGAGCTGTCGCTGCTGAGTTGGGGAGACTCCAGGCAAAGGGGATCATGCCGGCTCGCCAAATGTTTTGTACTCGAAGGAGCTCAGCTTTTATAATTTACGCCAATGGGCGCCATGAAAGCGTCCGCGTGTCCGATTTGAAAGCGTAGTCCGGGAGTAGCGCTGGTAATGAACAACTATGAGCAAGTGCTGGTGGCGCTCCGACGCGTTATTCGAGCGACCGACCTTCACTCCAAGCGTCTGAGCAAGACGGCCGGCCTGACGGCTCCCCAGCTTCTCATAATGCAGACTATCAGGGATCTGGGTGAGGTCACTATCGGCACCATCGCTGACAAAGTCAGCTTGAGCCAGGCGACGGTCACTATCATCCTTGATCGTCTGGAGCAGCGGGAGCTCGTTTACCGTGTACGCAGTGAGAAGGACAAGCGCAAGGTCCACGCCCATCTTACCGAGTCCGGCGGTTCGCTCCTGGATCGTGCCCCCCAGGCGCTGCAGGAAGAGTTCATCCGCAAATACCAGAACCTGCAGTCCTGGGAGCAAAACATGATCATCTCATCGCTGCAGCGCGTGGCGGAGATGATGGATGCGTCAGGTATTGACGCTTCACCCTTCCTCGACGTCGGGCCGATCAATCGGGATCACGAGTGGAAAAACCCAACCCAGCGGGACGACCGCAAACCGGACCCGGCTTCCAAGCTCAAAGCGTCCTAACGTTCATCGACGCATTCGAGCGGGCACGGGCTCTCATCTCGGCTTTATTTGCCTATAGCGCCACCAAGCTGGCTGATCGAACCTGATAAGCCGCGCTACGGTTCACCGATGTGAACGGTCGCCCCAGGAGAAAAGGTAACTGGCAGGCAAAAAAAGAGGCGCCACGGATGGCGCCTTAAGGGCTCTTCTCAGGTACGGATCATCTCAGAACGGATCATTCAGCGATGGATGCTGAGAACGGCGGCATTGCCGCGCTTGAATGAGTCCAGTTTACAAATGCATCTGCTTGACTCCATACGCGATTATGCGTATTCGCCTCAACTGGTCTGCCGGTGGCGGACCATTGCTCAATGGACAACCGTGCGCCGTTTGGCTTTATCCTCAAAGCAGGCCCGGTATACATCGGAATAATGTTGGGCAAAATGCACCGTTAGTCCCTCCCGGAGATACTCCGGTAACTCCTCAAAATCGCCCCGATTGGCTTCAGGCAGAATCAATGTGGCTATTTTCTGGCGCCTGGCTGCGATCACTTTCTCGCGGATACCGCCAACGGGCAGAACCTGCCCGGTCAGTGTCAACTCTCCCGTCATCGCGACCGGAATATGCGGAGCTTCCCGCCGCGCCAGGGATACCAGCGCTGTGGCCATGGTTACGCCGGCGCTGGGCCCGTCTTTGGGAGTCGCTCCTTCGGGCACGTGGAGGTGGACGAAGGACTTGTCGAAGAAGGCTGCGTCCCCACGGAAATCCTTAAGATGGGACGATACATAGCTATAGGCAATCTCGGCCGACTCCTTCATCACATCGCCGAGCTGGCCGGTCAATTTGAATCCGCGGTTCTGGCTATGAATCCGCGCCGCCTCCACGCCTAGCGTGGCGCCGCCCATGGATGTCCAGGCCAGCCCGGTGACCACACCAATCCCGCGCAGGGCGCGATCCCGGCGGAATAACGGCTGACCGAGGTAGTCCTGCAGATCCTTTATACCAATGCGAATGCTGGACTCTTCGCCTTCGAGCAGTTTGACGACGCCCTTGCGGAGAATCTTGTGCAGCATTTTTTCAAGGTTCCTTACGCCTGCCTCGCGGGCGTAACCTTCAATGACCTGCCTGAGTGCAGCATCGGTGATGTTCATCTGCTTCTTGCGCAGGCCGGCCCGTTTCAACAATTTCGGGAACAGATGATGCTTGGCAATGGCCAGTTTTTCGTCGGTGATGTAACCGGAAAGCCGGATGGTGTCCATACGGTCCAGCAATGGCCGGGGTATGGTATCGAGCTGGTTCGCGGTACAGACGAAAAGCACCTTCGACAGGTCCAGCCGCGTGTCGAGGTAGTGATCCAGAAATTCACTGTTCTGTTCCGGGTCCAGCGCCTCCAGCAGAGCTGACGCCGGGTCGCCCTGGTAAGACGAGCCAATCTTGTCAATTTCATCCAGCATGATGACCGGATTTGAAACCTGGACATCCTTGAGCGCCTGAACGAATTTTCCGGGCATCGCGCCAATGTAAGTGCGGCGGTGGCCCTTGATTTCAGCCTCGTCGCGCATGCCCCCGACCGAGAAGCGGTAGAATTTGCGGCCAAGGGCAGAGGCGATTGAATGCCCAATCGAGGTTTTGCCCACACCCGGCGGGCCGACCAGGAGCAGGATCGAGCCGGACATTTCGCCTTTATAGGCACCCTCGGCGAGGAACTCGATAATACGCTCCTTGATATCGCCCAGACCGTCGTGGTCCTGGTCGAGCGTCTTTCGCGCCAGTTTAAGGTCGAGGTGATCGTTGGAGTATTGCCCCCAGGGCACGTTGGTGAGCCAGTCGAGGTAATTGCGGGTCACGCCATACTCAGGCGACCCCTGCTCGAGCACAGATAACTTCTGCAACTCATCATCAAACCTGCCCAGTACGTGTTCTGGCGGCGACAGCTTCGCCATCCGCTCGCGAAAGCTGTCGGCATCGGCTGTCTTGTCATCCTTGGCGATGCCCAGCTCGCGCTGGATAATTTTGAGCTGCTCACGCAGGAAGAATTCGCGCTGGTGCTTCTGGACTTTGTCGTTCACTTCCTCGTTGATCTGCGCCTGCAGTTGGGCAACCTCGAGCTCTTTACGCAGCAGTAGAAGCGTCTTCTCCATGCGCTTGAGCAGCGGGACGGTGTCGAGAATCTCCTGCAGTTCCGGCCCTTTGGCGCTGGTCATGGAGGCCCCGAAGTCCGTCAGTGGCGAGCTGTCTTCCGGACCAAAACGGGACAGGTAGTTTTTGACCTCTTCGCCGTAGAGAGGGTTGGCACGCAGCAGCTCCTTGATGGAGTTGATGATTGCCAGCGTATAGGCCTTCTGCTCGTCCTGGTGCTCGCGGGGCTCCTCCGGATACTCGACCTCTACAAGGTAAGGGGGCGTGCGCTTCAGCCAGTGCACGACCCGAAACCGGCGTATGCCCTGGGCGATAAACTGGATCTTGCCGTTTTCCTTTGCTGCGTGGTGGATCCGCACGGCACAACCGTGAAGCGCCAGATCCTCAGGCCCGGCATGACTGTCCTTGGGTGGGTGTTCCACATAGCTCAGGCCAACAACACTGTGATCCGTGGCGGCAACGCGATTGAGGGTTTCCTCCCAGGGGTTCTGGTTGACCACGACCGGCTGCACCTGTGCCGGGAAAAATGGCCGGCCATTGACCGGGAGGATATAGAGCCGTTTAGGAAGAGATTGGTCTGGCAAAGCGAGGCCGCGTGGCGTTTTTACTGTGCCGTCCTCGCGGCCGATAAACTCGATATTATCGTTCTGCTCTGTCATAGGCCCACTGTATTGATAGGTGATCTTGACCCGTTGCCATCCCGCATCCGGATCTTTCAGCCCCAGGCAGGAGTTCCGCCATATAGGCTGGGTTTTGCCTATATGTGAAGCCGAATTTCGCTAAATCAACCGGAAGTCCCGGCCCCGTCCCTTTCAAGGCCAGTTTTGTGTAATCATCTGTCCCTGGCTTGAAGCCGACCCCTCATGCCCATACCTTTCAGGATAACGTGAATCAGGAGACCGCTAAAAATGGCTGAGACTTATGTATTCGACGCCACGCTGGAGAATTTCCAGACCGACGTCATCGACGCCTCCAGCCAGGTGCCGGTAGTTGTGGACGTTTGGGCCGAGTGGTGCGCGCCCTGTAAGCAGCTCATGCCAATCCTGCAGAAGCTGGCGGATGAGTTCAAAGGTGGATTTCGCCTGGCCAAAGTTAACGCCGACGAACAGCAACAGCTGACGGCTCACCTCGGAGTGCGCAGTCTGCCCAGTGTCAAAATCGTCAAGAATGGCCAGCTCGTGGATGAGTTCAGCGGCGTCATACCCGAGAGTGAAATTCGCGCGAAGCTTGAGCCCCACATCGATAAGCCGCCTATGAGTCCCCGTGATCAGGCCAAAACTCTGTGGGAAGAAGGCCAACTGGATCAGGCTCTGGCGCTGCTCACCGAGATCAACCAGGCGAATCCGGAAGACAAGGCTGTCCTTATTGACATCGCCCTGATAAAAGTCGAGCAGGGCGAAGTAGCCGAGGCCCGGGTGATCCTCGAAGGTCTGCCCAAGGAAGAAACGTTCAACGCCCACGCCCGGCAACTGGCGGCCCGCATCAAGTTCGCCGAGCGAGCCGGTCAGCTGCCGCCGGTAGCAGAGCTGCAGGCCCGCATAGAGGCTGACCCCGAAGACTTCGAGGCGCGTTACCAGCTGGCGTTGCACTGGGTGTTGAAAGGCGAGAATGCCAAGGCTATGGAGCTGATCCTGAGCCTCTTACGCAAGGATCGTAATTACGCTGACGGCGCGGCGCGAGCTACGCTGGTAGAACTTTTTGACCTGCTGGGCAACGATGACCCAGATGTTCGCCAGTATCGACGCAAACTGTTCACGCTGATGTACTGATCGAAGCCCCGCTTGAAATGATCCGTTTGAAAAGCGGGAAGTAGTCCTGCGTGAGCAGGACTACTGTTTCAGGCATTGCCGAGCTTCATTTGCTGGTACTCACCCTCAAAAAAACTTCTTTTCTCCAAAGGCGGGCTTGAGTTCGTATAGTCGGCCAGGCGTTTGCCGCTGGTCACCAGTCGGGTCATCAGCGCCATCTGCTCCATCAGTTCACCGACGTCAACATCGCTGACAAAGCAATATGGCCCGAAGGTAGTGCCTCCATACCCATGCGAAGGGTTTGGACTTGGTCGAACTCGGGGTGCAGGAGGGGCTCTGGGTGGCCCGGCCTCTAATACCAATTGCTGACCCCACGCGCGTAAACGGGACAGGAATTGTACATGAGATAGTGTTAACTTTCGGGCCTGGGGTTTGCCCTTGACCGGCAAGCCACATACGCTGATGGAAAACGGCGAACGCCGCCTGGCGCCGCCAGACCTTGCCCGGTTTCTGCTAAGGAGATGCCCATGAAGAAGGATGACGACCCGACCGAAACCCGAGAGTGGATCGAAGCGCTAGAGTCCGTGATCGAGGTCGAGGGTATCGACCGGGCGCGTTTCCTTTTGAGCCAGCTGTCGGAACGCGCTACGCGTGAAGGAGGGGCTACCTCCTTTACTCTGACGACACCTTTCAGGAATACCATACCCGCTGCCCGCGAAGCCCGAATGCCCGGCGACCTTTTCATGGAGCGGCGCATCAGGTCCCTGATCCGCTGGAACGCCATGGCGATGGTGCTGCGAGCCAACAAGAAGCCGGGTGATCTCGGCGGGCACGTATCGTCTTTCTCCTCAGCGGCGACGCTTTACGATGTGGGTTTCAACTACTTCTTCCATGGCGGCGACGAGAAGCGGGAAGGCGACCTGGTCTACTTCCAGGGCCACTCGGCACCGGGTATCTACGCGCGCTCGTACCTGGAGCGCCAGTTCGACGAAGACAAGCTGGATAACTACCGTTCCGAAGTTGATGGTGAAGGGCTTTCATCTTATCCGCACCCCTGGCTGATGCCGGACTACTGGCAGTTTCCGACGGTTTCCATGGGGCTCGGCCCGATCCAGGCGATATACCAGGCTCATGTCATGAAGTACCTGGACAGCCGGGAACTGATCGAGATGGGTGACCGAAAAGTCTGGTGCTTCCTGGGGGACGGCGAATGCGACGAGCCTGAGTCGCTGGGGGCTATCGGGTTGGCCGGGCGGGAGAAACTCGACAACCTGATATTCGTGGTCAACTGCAACCTGCAACGGCTGGACGGCCCGGTTCGCGGTAACGGCAAGATTATCCAGGAGCTGGAAGGCATCTTCCGGGGCGCCGGCTGGAACGTGCTCAAAGTAGTCTGGGGCCGCCAGTGGGACCCGCTGTTTGAGCAGGACAAAGAAGGTGTGATGCAGCGTGCCATGGACGAGATCGTCGATGGTGACCTGCAGAACTACAAGAGCAATGGCGGGGCATACACGCGTAAGCACTTCTTTGGTCGCTACCCCGAAATGGAGGAGCTGGTCAAAGACCTCTCCGACGACGACATTGCCAGACTGAACCGGGGCGGGCACGACCCCTACAAGGTCTATGCCGCCTATCACCAGGCCACGACACAGAAAGGTCAGCCCACGGTTATTCTCGCCCATACCATCAAGGGGTATGGGTTTGGGCAGGCCGGCGAGGCCCAGAACGTAGCGCACCAGCTCAAGAAACTGGACATGGACACGGTAAAAGCATTCCGCGACCGGTTCGGCGTGCCGATATCAGATGACGAGATAGAAGAAATACCCTACTACCGCCCCGCGCCCGACTCGCCCGAAATGGTCTATATGCAAAAGCGCAGGCGCGATCTCGGTGGCAACTATCCCAAGCGACGCAAGGCCAGCCAGCCGTTGCAGACGCCGGACCTTGAACTCTTCAAAACCGTACTCGATGGCAGCGGCGACCGCGAAATCTCGACAACCATGGGCTTTGTGCGCATGCTCAATGCCATGGTCAAGGACAAGCGCATCGGCAAGCGGGTCGTGCCGATCGTTCCCGATGAAGCTCGTACGTTCGGCATGGAAGGGCTGTTCCGGCAGATGGGGATCTACACGTCCGAAGGGCAGAAATATACGCCACAGGACCGCGACCAGATCATGTACTACCGCGAGGACAAGCAGGGCCAGATTCTGGAGGAAGGTATCACCGAAGCCGGCGCAATGTCCGCCTGGATGGCCGCCGCGACCTCCTACAGCAGTAACGACTATCCGCTGATTCCCTTCTATCTGTTCTATTCGATGTTTGGTTTCCAGCGCGTAGGCGACCTATGCTGGGCAGCAGGCGACATGCAGGCGCGGGGCTTTCTGCTGGGAGGCACTTCCGGGCGTACTACGCTGAACGGCGAAGGCCTGCAGCACCAGGATGGGCACAGCCACATTCTCGCCGGCACGGTGCCTAACTGCGTATCCTACGATCCGACATACGCCTACGAAGTGGCTGTCATTGTGCAGCACGGCATGAAGCGGATGTATGAAGACAACGAGAACGTCTACTACTACATCACTCTGCTCAACGAGAACTACGCCCATCCCGCAATGCCTGAAGGTGCCGAAGAAGGCATTATCAAAGGGCTTTATCCGTTCGAGAGCGTCGAAGCCGGCGGTAAGGGCAAGAAAAAAGGTCCGCGCGTTCAGTTGCTGGGCTGTGGTTCCATCCTTAATGAGGTGCGTGCCGCCGGACAGTTGCTGAAGGATGATTTTGGTGTATCCAGCGATATCTGGAGTGCCACAAGCTTCAATGAACTTGCCCGTGACGGCCAACACGTGGTCCGGTGGAACCGGCTTCATCCCGACGACAAACCGCGTGTGCCCTACGTAACCCAATGCCTCCAGGACAAACAGGGACCGGTTATCGCCTCTACGGATTACATCAAACTGTTTGCCGATCAGATTCGTGCTTTCGTGCCAGCCCGCTACGCCGTCTTGGGCACTGACGGCTACGGCCGCAGTGACACCCGGGAAAAGCTACGCTCGTTCTTCGAAGTCGACCGATACCACGTGGTCGTTGCCGCACTGTCGGCGCTTGCTGAAGATGGCGAGATGGAACGCGACAAAGTACTTGAGGCCATGCGCCAGTATGGTATCGATCGCAACAAGCCCAACCCTCTTTTAAGCTGAGGTTCACGGAGGAAAAGCGATGAGCAAAGAAGAAATTCGCGTCCCCGACCTCGGTGGTTCAGACGAGGTTGAGGTGATCGAAGTCAGTGTGCAGGTCGGCGACACCGTCGCGGCAGAAGATCCCATCCTGGTGGTGGAGTCCGACAAGGCAACGGTTGATCTCCCTTCGCCCATGGGTGGCACTATCCGTGAGCTGAAAGTGGCGGTCGGCGACAAGA
Organism: Hydrocarboniclastica marina; assembly: GCF_004851605.1. Classification (GTDB taxonomy): domain Bacteria; phylum Pseudomonadota; class Gammaproteobacteria; order Pseudomonadales; family Oleiphilaceae; genus Hydrocarboniclastica; species Hydrocarboniclastica marina. The sequence continues at coordinate 3,046,200 of NZ_CP031093.1, read as the reverse complement.
TCAAGGAAGGCGACCTTGTCGGCATGATCGATACCGAGGGTGAGGAATCGTCTGCTGAAGATGCTTCGGGCAAGGATCCGGCCGATAGTGACGTTGCGGATCAACCTGGAGAAACCGAGTCAGAGTCGCGCGGCACAAACGAAGCTGAAGATAAGCCAGCCAAAGCCGAGGCCCCTGAAAAGGCGGCAAAAACGTCGAAGCAGGAAACCGTAAAGGTCCCTGATATCGGTGGATCGAAAGACGTGCCCATTATCGAGATTCAGGTTAAAGAGGGCGACACGGTCGCCGTCGATGATCCGCTCGTTACGCTGGAATCCGATAAAGCCAGCATGGAAGTGCCCTCTCCCTTTGCCGGAAAAATTGGGAAGCTGCTGGTCAAGGTTGAAGACACCGTCAGCGAAGGCGATGCATTGCTGGAGATGAGCGTCGAAAGCGATGAAGGCAACGCGGGCGATGAGGATCAACCCGAGACAGAAAATCGTAAGGAAGAGCCTCCGAAGAAAAAGCCGACTCAGTCAGCCGATGAGAAAGCGCGACCTGAAACCGAAGCAGACTCATCCGAACCGGAGGAAACAGCCGCTGCTGGAGCCCGCGTACACGCCGGCCCGGCCGTACGTAAAGTCGCCCGCGAACTGGGCGTTAACCTGCCGCAAGTCAAAGGCAGTGGCCCAAAACAGCGCATCCTCAAAGAGGATGTCCAGAGCTACGTCAAACAGCAGCTCAAGCAAACCCAGGGTGGCGTCGCGACGGGCACGGGCGGTGGCATCCCAGGCGTGAAACTGCCGGATTTCAGCCAGTTCGGCGAAGTTAAGCGCCGCGCCATGAGCCGCATGCACAGCCTGACCGCCGACAGCATGCAACGTAGCTGGCTTAACGTGCCCCACGTCACCCAGTTTGAGGACGCCGACATCACCGACCTGGAAGCGTTCCGCAAGAGCCAGAAGGCCGCAGGGGAGAAACAGGGCATCAAGATCACGCCCCTGCCGTTCATTCTCAAGGCCTGTGCCTATGCTCTGCGGGAACAGCCGGTGTTCAACGTCTCGCTCGATATGGATAAGCGCGAAGTCATCGAGAAGCATTACATCCATATTGGCATCGCAGTGGATACCCCGAACGGGCTCGTGGTTCCTGTGATTCGGGATGTCGACAAAAAAGGCATCTGGGAGTTGGCCAGTGAAGCCCAGGATCTGGCGGCCAAAGCTCGGGACAAGAAGCTTAAACCCGCTGAGATGCAGGGCGCGTGCTTTACCATCACCAGCCTTGGCGGTATTGGTGGCACGGCGTTCACGCCGATCGTTAATAGCCCTGAGGTGGCGATTCTTGGGGTTTCCAAGGCCAGCATGAAGCCGGTATGGGAGGGAGATGGATTCGTGCCCCGACTGATGTTGCCGCTGTCTTTGTCCTATGATCATCGGGCTATTAATGGGGCTGAGGCGGCGCGCTTTACGACGTTGTTGAAGCGGTTGCTGGAGGATATGCGGGAGTTGATGATGTGACGGGGCTCGTTGCGCCAATCCTTGGCTTGGGATAGAGCCAAAGATAAAGAAAAGGCTTTCGTCCATCGCCTTTGGCGCTGACCGAGTCACTTCTTTGTCAGTAGCGACAAAGAAGTAACCAAGAAAACGCTACCCCCTTCCTGCCACTTGCTGCGCAAGCGGTTCGCTGTGCTTCTCGCAGGCCGGGGGTGCGCTCTAAACTCGCTTCGCTCAGACAACGAGCGCACTGATCCCCGGCCTGCTGCGATGCTCGCCAGTTTAGAGGGGGAGGGAGTGGAAGTCAGGTTGGGGGTTTTTGTGCTTGGCAGCGGCTGAGTTTGCAACACTTACTGCCACTGCAACTGACTAAGGCTTTCGTCCATCGCCTTTGGCGCTGACCGAGTCACTTCTTTGTCAGTAGCGACAAAGAAGTAACCAAGAAAACGCCACCCCCTTCCTGCCGCTTGCTTTGCAAGCGGTTCGCTGTGCTTCTCGCAGGCCGGGGGCGTGCTCTAAACTCGCTGCGCTCAGACAACGAGCCCGCTGATCCCCGGCCTGCTGCGATGCTCGCCAGTTCAGAGGGGGAGGGAGTGGGAGTCAGCTTGGTGCAAGGTAACAGGTAAAGAAAAAATTGCTTTGGCAGTTGTGCTCAAGCATCTGTCCAGATTTTTAAACTTTTCTCCGGTTCCTCAGCCAACGCCCAATCCCCTCTAAGCTGTCGAGCACCGGAGCCGCGCGAAGATAAAGCGACCTCGTTGTCTGAGCGCAGCGAGTTTAGAGGGCGCCTTCGCGCGGTGAGGAGCGCAGAGGACCCCTCGGTACGAGGGGCAGCGCAGCGGGGTGGCACTTTCTTGGTTACTTCTTTGGTGCTATTGCCAACGAAGTGACTCGGTCAGCGCCGCAGGCGATGGACGAAAGCCTTAGTCAGTGGCTGTTGTTTTTCCTAGAAAAGGAAAGGCCCATCTCAGATACGGAAGGGTATCTGTAGAAGTTCGTAATAGCAGCTCAGCAGCCCCAAAAAAGTGACTTTAAGCCTGGGCGGCAACGCCCTGAATCCGCCCCACCATACTTCTCAAGCCATTCCCCCGAGTCGGGGAAATATGCCGAAAAAGATCAATGCGCTTAAATACCTCATCCACATCCACCGCAAGCACCTCGTCCGGCGTCCGGGCGTTCAACGCGACCAGCACAATCGCCGCCAGGCCCTTGACAATAATCGCGTCGCTTTCGATGAGAAAGAACAGCTTGCCCGTGTCGGGCTCGCGGAAATGGGTGAGCCAGACCTGGCTCTGACAGCCCTGCACAAAGTTCTCTTCAGTCCGTTCAGCGGCAGGAAAGGGCGGCAGCTTTCGGCCAAGCTCGACAATGTAGGCGTAACGGTCCTCCCAGTCATCGAGTACCTCAAAGGCTTCCATGACGTCGTCAAGCTGCACGTCGGTGCCGAGTTCGGTGCTGGTAAATTCGTTGTTGGCTGTCATGGCTCGCTTGCAGGTCGGGTGAAGACGGATTGACGATAAGGGGCGCCAGATCAGGGTGGGGCTCAGAGCATGCCCAATTCCAGTTTTGCCTCGTCAGTCAGCATATCGTTGTTCCAGGGCGGATCAAAGGTGAGCTCAACTTCAACCTTGTCGACATTGGGAACGTTCTCGACCTTGCGTTTCACGTCATCAGCGATGACCGGTCCCATGCCGCAACCGGCCGCGGTCAGGGTCATCAGAATGTGAACCTTGTTCTCAGGGTCACCAGGCTGGTCTGTCTTCTGCATGATGGCACACTCGTAGATCAGTCCCAGGTCGACAACGTTGACCGGAATTTCGGGATCGTAGCAATTGCGTAGCGCTTCCCAGACCTGGTTTTCGTTAACGGAGCCGTCTGCCGGCGTCTCAAAGCTGCTCTGAAGGGGTTGCTTGCCCAGCGCATCGGCGTCGTGCCCCTCTATCCGGGCGAGGTTGCCGTTGACCGCTACCGTGAAACTACCGCCCAGGGACTGGGTGATAGTCACGAAGGTGTCCGACGGGATCATGATTTCCGTGCCGGACGGCACCAGACGACCTTCGACTTCGCGTTTGGTGAGCACCACTTCCCGTTCTTGCATCGAAATCTGTTCCTGTACCTTTATCTGGGAATCACGGCTAGATCAGATAACCGCGAAGCTTTCTCCGCAACCGCACTCAGCAGTGGCATTAGGATTACGGAAATAGAACATTGAGTTCAGACCTTCCGTGATGTAGTCGATCTCTGTCCCGTTCACCACGGGCAGATCCTTGCGCCGGACGAAGACTTTAACCCCGTCGGCCATTTCGAAGATCTCGTCCTCGGCTTCGGGTTGATCAACCCAGTCTGTTTCGTATTTGAACCCGGAACAGCCACTTTTTCTGACGCCCAGGCGAATGCCAAGCGCATCTGGGCGCTTACTCAGTTGTTTCTGGGTGTGGGCGACCGCTTCCGGCGTCATCTTTACGCCGCGCTGCGGTGTGAAAGCTTCTGCAGTCATGTGCGACCCCTCTGTTGAGCATTAGTCTGGATGTTCTTCACCCGGCAAACAGGCGCTGGAGCTTGGCCAGGGCGCTGAAGAGCTGGTCAACTTCATCCAGGGTATTGTAGAAAGCAAACGAAGCCCGGGCTGATCCACTTTCGCCGAATCGGGCCATAAGCGGCATGGCGCAATGATTGCCGGTACGGATAGCGATGCCCTGCTGATCGAGCAACGTACCGATATCGCTGGAATGCAGCCCGGCAATCTGGAACGAAAAGACCGGTACCTTGTGTGCTGCTGTGCCCATTATGGTCATGCCCGGCACTGTGTGTACCAGTTCTCTGGCACGCTCGAGAAGCGCTTTCTCGGCCGCTTCGATCAGCTCTCGGTCGAGGCCCTCCATGTACTCGATAGCAGCCTTGAGCCCTACAGCTTCTGCAATCGCCGGTGTTCCCGCTTCAAACTTGTGGGGGAGGTCAGCCCAGGTTGTCTTTTCGAACGTTACCCGTTCGATCATTTCGCCACCGCCCTGATATGGCGGCAAATCCTTGAGGACCGCTTCCCGGCCATACAGCACCCCAATGCCAGTGGGTCCCAGCAGTTTATGCGACGAAAACGCGTAGAAGTCGCAGTCCAGCTCCCGTACGTCAACCTTCATGTGCGGCACCGCCTGGGCGCCGTCGAGCACGGTGATGGCACCATGGGCCCGTGCTTTGGCGATCATGTCGCGCACTGGGTTGATGGTGCCAAGCACGTTGGAAACGTGAGCCACACTCAGTACGCGGGTGCGATCGTTCAGCTGCTGCTCAAAACTGTCCTGATCCAGCTCGCCACGGTCGTTAACGTCGATCACCCGCAGTTTGGCGCCGGTCCGTTCGCAAACCATCTGCCAGGGCACGATATTGGCGTGATGCTCCATGTGGCTGACGAGGATCTCATCGCCGGACTTCAGCTCTTTTGCCAATCCGCTGGCCACGATGTTCAGCGCTTCGGTCGTGCCGCGGGTCCAGACAATTTCGCGCGTGCTGCCGGCGTTGATGAATGCCCGAACGGTTTCACGCGCGCCTTCGTAGGCTGTTGTAGCACGATCGCCGAGGGTGTGGGCCCCGCGGTGCACGTTGCTGTGGGATGTGCGGTAGTAGTGGTCCATCGCGTCCAGGACGGCAATCGGTTTCTGCGCTGACGCCGCGTTGTCGAGATAGACCAGCGGTTTGCCGTTGATCTTCTCGGCAAGAATCGGAAAATCGGCCCGGATGCGGTCGATATCCAGGACCCTTCCCGGCGCTGTTGCTCGAGCGGCTTGGGCAGCGTCAGTCATGGTAGCTCAGTCCTCAATAAGGTTGTTCTGGATGAATCCCGCAAGGCGCTGGTCGACCCGCTCGCGAACGTCTTCGAGGGGTATCCTGGCCACGATTTCGTTGATAAAGCCCATGCTCAAAAGTGTGCGGGCCTCATCCCGGGCAATTCCCCGCGCGAGCAAGTAAAATAGCGCTTCAGGATCCAGGCGGCCGACCGTGGCCCCATGGGCACACTTGACGTCATCCGCGTAGATTTCAAGCTCGGGCTTGGTATCAATCTCTGCCTCGGCGGAAAGCAACAGGTTCTTGTTGCTCATCTGGGCGTTGGTTTTCTGGGCGTCCCGGTGGATGTGAATGCGCCCGTTGAATATATTGTGGGACTTGCCGGCCGCCATGCAGCGATAGGTTTCTTCGCTGTTGCAATGCCCGGCCAGATGCTCGAGCACCGTATGGTTGTCGTAGTGCTGGCTATTCTGGGTCACCGCGACGCCATTGAGAGAGCACTCAGCCCCCGGCGCTTCAAAGCGGACCTGCAGATCATGCCGGCGCAGAACCCCGCCAAAGCCGATACAGTGACTCTCGAAGCGGCTGTTGGCGCCCAGTCTAATGCCGGTCGCGCCAATATGGCGGATGGTTTCCGGCTCCAGCGTAAGACGGATGTAGGTCAAGTTGGCGCTATCGCCGAGATTGGCTTCGGTCACTGCATTGACTAGACAGGAGCCGTCGCCACCAGCGTCATACTGTTCCACCAGCGTCAGCTTGCTGAAAGCGCCCATCTCGACCATAACGCGCGGGTACACTGAACCCTGTTGTCCGGAATCGGTGTCGGTGAAAACTTGTATGTAAACGGGCCGGTCGACCTCGGTATCTTTTGCCACCGCAATAAAGACGCCGTCCTCCAGCCGGGCTGTGTTGAGCCGGGCCATCTGAGTGGTGGCAGTGTCGAGGCTATGATCGAGCCTTTCCGCAAGCTTCTGGGCATCCTCGTTGCTCAGCTCACTGAACGGGGTCACGCGCAGGCCGGCGCTGTCGGGAAATTCCGAAGCCGACTGATCAACTCGCCCGTTGCGAATCACAATGCGGTAACCCGACACCGGCGTCGTCATTACAGCTGCGTCGCTGTCTTTGCTTTGGGCAAGCGTCGGCGCTAGCGCCTCGTCAAAAGACAGATAGCGGCTGGAGTATTTCCAGTTTTCGGTTTTGCGCGTCGGTAGCGGCATGCCTTGAAGTGATTGTCCGCGCGAGTGCTGCAGCGCTTGCAGAGGAGCAGGCAGGTGCTGGCCGTTCCGGGCCAGAAACGCCGCCGGCAGAGTTGGTGCTGGCTTCATGAACGCCTCCCTCAGCTCGCAGCCGCTTCGTTAATGCCGAGCCAGCCGTAGCCTTTATCTTCCAGCTCAAGCGCCAGGTCACGACCGCCGGACTTGATGATCTGGCCGCCGGCGAGCACGTGCACATAGTCCGGGATGATATAGGACAGTAAGCGCTGATAGTGTGTCACCACCAGAAAGGACCGGTCTGGGGAGCGGTTGGCGTTGACGCCTTCGGAAACGGTTTTCAGTGCGTCGATGTCCAGACCCGAATCAGTCTCGTCAAGGATGGCCAGGCGCGGTTCCAGCAGCATCATCTGCATAATTTCGTTGCGTTTTTTCTCGCCGCCGGAGAAGCCTTCGTTAACGCCGCGTTTCAGGAATGATATGTCCAGGTCGACCCGTTTGGCGGTTTCCTTGGCGAGTTTCATAAAGCCGACAGCGTCCAGCTCCGGCTCACCGCGATGTTTGCGAACCGAGTTTACCGCGGTGCGCAAGAACTGGATATTGCTGACGCCGGGGATTTCGACCGGATACTGAAAAGCCAGGAACAGTCCGTCGCGAGCGCGCTCTTCGATTTCCTTGCTGAGAAGATCTTCGCCATTCATCAACACTTGGCCGGCGGTGACTTCAAAAGCCTCATGGCCGGCCAGCACCTGGGACAAGGTGCTTTTTCCGGAGCCGTTGGGACCCATGATCGCGTGGACTTCACCCGGTTTGATCTCCAGGTTGATGCCTTTGAGAATCGGGGTGCCGTCAACGGTGGCGTGGAGGTTCTTGATACTCAGCATGCGTTGCAATCTCTCTCTGAACGGATCTTTGATACAGGTTCTGATCGCCCTTGGGGTTTAGCCCACGGAGCCTTCAAGGCTGACTTCCAGAAGCTTGCCTGCTTCCACGGCAAACTCCATGGGCAACTCCTTGAACACTTCCTTGCAGAAGCCATTCACGATCATGGACACGGCCTGTTCCGGCTCAATACCGCGTTGACGGCAGAGGAACATCTGTTCGTCGCTGACCTTGGAGGTCGTTGCTTCGTGCTCAAGCGTGGCGCTCTGGTTCTTGCTCTCGATATAGGGGAACGTATGGGCGCCGCATTGGTCGCCGATCAGCAGCGAGTCGCACTGGGTGAAATTGCGCGCGCCCTCGGCGCCAGGGCCAAAGCGGACCAGGCCGCGATAGGTATTGTTGCTGCGGCCAGCTGAGATACCCTTTGAGATGATTGTACTGCGCGTGTTCTTGCCCAGATGGATCATCTTTGTGCCGGTATCGGCCTGCTGATAGTTGTTGGTCAGAGCGACGGAGTAGAACTCGCCAACGCTGTTATCGCCCTGGAGCACACAGCTGGGGTATTTCCAGGTTACCGCGGAACCGGTTTCGACCTGCGTCCAGGAGATGTGTGAATTGCGTCCACGGCAGGCGCCGCGCTTGGTCACAAAGTTGTAAATGCCGCCCTTACCTTCGCTATCGCCCGGATACCAGTTCTGCACGGTCGAGTACTTGATCTGGGCGTCGTCCAGGGCAACCAGTTCCACCACTGCTGCATGTAACTGGTTCTCATCGCGCATGGGCGCGGTGCAGCCTTCCAGGTAGCTGACGTGGCTGCCTTCATCCGCGATGATCAGGGTGCGCTCGAACTGGCCGGTATTCGCTGCGTTGATGCGAAAGTAAGTCGATAATTCCATCGGGCACCGAACGCCCTTGGGAATGTAGACGAACGAGCCATCGCTGAAAACAGCCGAATTCAGCGCGGCATAGTAATTGTCGCCGCTGGGCACAACGGTGCCGAGGTATTTCTTGACCAGTTCAGGGTGCTCATGGACTGCTTCGGAGATCGGGCAGAAAATCACTCCGGCTTCGGCCAGGCGTTTTTTGAAGGTCGTGCCAACCGACACCGAGTCGAACACAGCATCGACCGCGACGTCCCGGACGCCAGCCAGGGCGGCGCGTTCGTGCAGGGGAATACCGAGCTTCTCGTAGGTGCGCAAAAGCTCCGGATCGACCTCGTCCAGGCTTTTCGGGCCGTCTTTCTGAGACTTGGGCGCGGAGTAGTATGAGATATCGTTCGGGTTGATTGGCGGGTACTGCACATGGGCCCAGTCGGGCTCGTCCATTTCCAGCCATTTGCGATAAGCTTTAAGGCGCCATTCCAGCATGAACTCGGGTTCGCCCTTGATTGCTGAGAGTCGGCGGATGACGTCTTCGCTCAGACCGGGCTCGAAGGTATCCACCTCGATGTCGGTGACAAAGCCGTGCTCGTATTCGCTTCTGATAAGCTCGTCGACTTGATTACCTGCGTTGGCCATGCTCGTCGCTCCGTTTTCTCATAGGATCTAAAATTCACCCGTACGCTCCAGGCCCAGTATGTACAGGTCCCGGCCAGAACCGGGGCTGCGCTCTAACCCTGCGTACTCCGACGGGCATTGGCGCTGTTTTTTATAGGGTGGCTAACCTTGGTTTTAAGCGGCATTGTACAATACCAGACTATTTTAGTCAGGTATTTTGTGCGTGCGCTTTACCCGGGGCTTGCGGCTTGCGCGACAGGCGTTTGCAAGGGAAGCAGTATACCGCTGGACGTGCTGGATTACCCGGAAAGGACGACAGCCCAGTGCCGGCCGCAAACCTCAGATCTGGATGACACGAAATGCCTTACCTGTTCATGGCCGGTGGTAGACTGCGCCAGACGACTTATTCCCGGCTTTTTCCAGGTCTGCGATGGATACGGTTTTTCCTCTACTGCTCAAAATGCTTCCGCTCTATGCCACCGTTGCATTGGGCTGGGTTGCCGCGCGCTATCTGGACGTGAGTGGTCGCAATATTGCGAATCTGATGCTCTACATTCTGACGCCTTCGGTCATCTTCGGGGGCGTCATTATCGCGCCGCTTTCAGCCGGCGTGCTTATGCTGCCGTTGCTGGTATGGCTCGCGTGCGCGGTTATTGGTCAGATTTTTCTGCGGACGGGCCACAGGTGGCTTGGGGACGAACGCGCCAATATTCTTTCCCTTGCGACCTGCACCGGGAACACGGGTTATTTTGGAATACCGGTGGCGCTGCTGTTATTCGGCCAGGAGGGCATGTCGATCTATATAATCTGCATGCTCGGCACGACACTCTATGAGAACTCGCTGGGATTCTACATCGCGGCCAGGGGACGATTTCCCGCGCGGGAATGCTTCCAGCGGGTGCTCCGTCTGCCTTCGGTCTATGCCTTTCTGGTGGCCGCCGCGCTTAACCTGATGGAACTGGGCATTCCCGGTTTTATGCAGCCGCTGTTTGACAACCTTCGTGGTGCCTACTCGGTCCTGGGCATGATGATTATCGGGATGGGGATCGGTTCGATTGGAGGCTGGATAGGGGACCGGCGTTTTACCGCGCTGGCTTTCACTGGTAAGTTCCTGGCGTGGCCGGCATTGGTAGCCTTTGCCTGGGCAATTGATACTGCAGGGCCAGGCATTTACGACCCGCAGATCTACCGTTCACTGTTTCTCATGTCGATCATGCCAATCGCGGCGAATACGGTGGTTTTCGCCACGCTGCTGGAGTTGCACCCGCGGCAGACCGCGGGCACCACTCTTTTGAGCACGATGTTTGCGCTCGTCTACATACCCATCATGGCAGCGCTTGTGCTCTGACCTTGGGCTCTGCTATGAGGCCTCAGCCTGACCAGTCAGATTGCGAAAACGCCGTGCTGCCGCATCCATGCTTGGAAATAGCTGGCGGCCCTTGGCTTTGGCCGCGTCGGCCAGCTTGAGCACGTTGTTCTGGCTCGCCGGTGCTGTCGCCTCTGGCGAAGGTCCAGGAAACGAGTGGCGGACAATGCGCTTGAGCACGGTGCCGTACTGCTTGAGGAATGGCGCAGAGTTATAGGTTATGCCCAGTTCCTCGCACAGCTTGCGGACCGTAACGGACATCTCGGGATAACGGTGTGCCGGAATGTCCGGGAACAGATGGTGCTCGATCTGATAACTCAGATGGCCGGACATAACGTGTAGCCAGCGCCCACCGGTGAAGTTGCTGGAACCCAGCATCTGGCGATAATACCACTCACCACGGGTTTCGTTCTCGCACTCTGCCCGGGTGAACGTCTGCGCATCTTCTGTAAAGTGCCCGCAGAAGATAATGGTTGACGCCCACAGGTTACGGTTCAGGTTGGCGAGGAAGTTGCCGGCGATGACTTTCGGGGCCAAGGGCGCCGTGAGCAAGGGATAGAATACATAGTCCTTGAACAGCTGGCGACTGCCTTTCTTGGCGAATTGCTTGAGCATTTCCTTCTTTTCCGACAGCGGCACTTTGCCCGCCATGACGCGGTCGAATTCCATCTCGTGCAGTGCCACGCCCCACTGGAAGAAAGCGCTCAGCATGACGTAATCGAAGGTTTGCAGCAGACGCCGCGGTCTCCAGCGCTGCTCACCGGTGAGGCGCAGCAGCCCATAACCGTAGTCCCGGTCTTTGCCAAGGATGTTGGTATAAGTATGGTGCTCGAAGTTGTGAGTCACACGCCACGAGTCGCCATCGCACGCGGTGTCCCACTCGTAGTTCTTGCCGTTGAGATTGGCATCGTTCATCCAGTCATATTGACCGTGCATGACGTTGTGTCCAATCTCCATATTCTCAATGATCTTCGCCAGTGAGAGCGACATCACGCCGGCGGTGAAGCCGATCGGGGTCAGGCTGAATGGAATCAGAAGCCGACCGCCGATTTCCAGTTTGCGGTGCAAACGAATCATACCGCGAATGTACTCTGCGTCGCGTTCACCAAGGTCGGCTACAGTACGCTCCCGCAGCTCGTCCAGGGATTGAGCTAAATAATCGAGTTGTTCTGGGCTCGGACGTGTCATAACGCCTCCTTGATTGCATCGGTACGTTGCTGAGTATGTTTCCAGGCACGCTGTAATGCCAGGTGCCTTGTCTGTTGCTGGGTACGTTGACTGTTGCCAGTTACGTTTTCGCTAAGTACATCGCTTTGTTCCGGCATTGAATGCCCTTGAAAAGCTAAATACTGCCTGCAAGGCGCGAACGCCTGCGGGCCACTACAATTCCAGTGTCACGGCACCCTGCGGCAAACTGATGCAGGGTTGGATCGTCTCTTCACCAGGGCCGGACAATTGGCCGTTGAGACGGTTCATGACAACCCCGCTGGTTTTCTTGCATGAACACTGCCGGCATACGCCCTGACGGCAGCCGTGGGTTGGTTTAAGCCCGCCCTGTTCAGCGATTTCCAGAAGGGTAGACTTGCCGTCTCCTTCCATAACCTCTCCGGTACCGGCCCGAACGAGGCTACCCGCACCGCCGTCCTCAACCTGTACCACTGGCGGGGTGAACAGCGCCTGGTGGAAGTGATCCGGTCGCGCGCCGAGTTTGTCAAGAACAGGGCGCACGTAATCCAGCAAACCGATCGGCCCACACAGGTAGCCCTCCACCTGTGCCAGTGATTCGGCAACTTTACGGACATCTGCCGCGGCCAAAGCTGGCGTCTTCTCCCGGTGGTTGGTGTAGATGATATGCACTTTGAGACCCGACAGCCGGCTCTGAAGTGATTCAATCCGGTTCGCGGCGATCAGGTGTTCCCGATCCCGCACCATGTAGACAAAACCAATTTCCCGGGTGTCATTGCTCGCTGCGAGAGACTCCAGATGAGACAGGATCGGCGTTATGCCGCTGCCCCCGGCCAGGTAAAACAGAGGAGTCTTATCGCGGGGCAGGGTGAACTCACCGAACGCTTCGCTTAGTCCCACTACATCGCCCGGCTTCAGTTGCTCGTGCAACCATGGCGTCACCCGACCGTCCTCAATACGCTTGATCGTAAATGTGATCAAGCCATCCCGCTTGAACCTTTCGGGACCCGAGGAGAGGCTGAAGGTCCGGGTCTGCCGCACGCCCTTTATTTCTGCCGTAACGCTGGCGTGCTGACCTGCTTCAAAGCCTTTCCAGCGCTTGCTGGGGCGCAGGGTGAACGTACGGGTGTCAGGCGTTTCCGAGCGCACCTTTACGACCTGAGCACGAACCTGGCCGCGCACCCACATCGGGTTAATGCTCTCAAGCAGCGGGTCAATGAAGAAAGCAGGCGAGTCTTGCTGCCACAGCTGGCGGTTGAGCCAGCGGTTGGCTGTGAATATCTGCTTGGGTATGGCCTTCGAAAGCATTCTCGCCCCCTTGTGTACGGTTGTGCACTATTGAGATCACTATAGTGGTTAAGTGTACGCTTGTACACTGACAGTAAGGTGTATTTTGTTACTACTTCTTAAAAGTGCTTAGCGGTTCCCGTTTCGCTGGCGCCAGCTCTGGGTCTGAGCGGCATCAAGGCGCCGGTGCCTCCGTAATTTACGGGACTGTGCCTGCGACACTGTAATTGTGTACACTTGTAGCATGCTCTTATGAAGGACCGATGAAATGACGCAATCCAGCATGCATTCTGTAGCTGCGCTCAAGTCACAGCCTCAGCCTCAGCCTCGCCGCAAGCGCGGGGCCAACCGTGAGGCGCTTATGGAAGCGGCGCTTTCGCTGGTTGGCGAGGGACGACACTTTGCCTCTCTTGGCATTCGGGAAGTCGCGCGTCAGGCCAACGTAGTGCCAACGGCGTTTTATCGGCATTTCAAAAGCATGGACGATCTGGGTCTGCAGTTGGTGGACGAGCTCGGTCTCGTTCTCCGGCGTATGATGCGAGAGGCGAGGGAACAGGCGCCCCATGCAGAGCGACTGATGGCCGACTCCATCAACCTTTTTATGGATCAGGTGTTGACCAACCCGGCTTTTTTCCGGTTTATGATGCAGGGTCTGGCGGGGGAAACCCGCACCATTCGTGAGGGCATCCGTAGCGAAATGCGGTTCTTTGTGCACGAACTGATGAACGACCTGAGGGCGATGAACCAGTTGGCTCAGGTTACCGAATCAGACCTTGAGCTAATATGCGACCTGCTGACCCGCACCGTTGCTTTCTCGCTCACCGACATCCTGGGCGTAAGACCAGGCGACGACCAGCGAATGGATCAGATACGGCACAGGACCTTAAGACACTTGCAGCTTATTTTCCTCGGCGCCCAGCAGTGGCGCTCGAAGCCGAGTCATTCCTGAGTCAACCGGCGCTGCGCAAGCATCATCCTTCATGCCTGTGTCTATGCCGGCGGACAAACTTTAAACACACTTCACTAGCCTGAGACAGGTGTAGTCATCGCTAAACCCCACCCGTATCCCCGCCGTTTCAGCTATGGGTCGCCGCTTCCCTGGATCACCGTCTCTTGTTTTTTGCTGCTTATACTCTGGCTTGGCCCGCTGCCGGCAATGAGCGCTACAAGTTTCACCTGGCATATGGTTCTTCACCTTGGTGTTGCGGTCCTGGCTGGTCCTTTAATGGGTATTGGGCTGGTCAAGGCGGGGCTGGCGCGGTGGGCCACGAGCAACATGGTTGCCTGGGCCATTGGCGCATCACTCTTCGAGATGCTGGTGGTCTGGAGCTGGCACGCACCAATGCTTCACAAGGCGGCCTCGTTGAGCGACAGCCTGTTTGTAGCTCAGCAGCTGAGCTTCCTTGCCGCAGGCACGTTGATCTGGCTGGTCGCGTTCGCCGGCCGCTCGAAGCTGGCGGCTGGGGCAGGGGCGCTGGCGATGCTGATGACGTTCATGCATATGACGCTTTTGGGAGCCCTTCTGACCCTCGGCCCGGAGTTGCTCTATGAACCCTTTCTCTACACCGGTCAGACTATCGCTGAACGCCTGGAAGACCAAAGGTATGGCGGCATTCTGATGGCGGTCGGTGGGAGCGCGCTCTATCTCGTCGGCGGACTGGTTCTCGCCGGTCGGCTCATCCGCGAATAGTTGCTCGAACGGGACAATACGATAGCGCTGTGCGACGCTGTCGTGCCTTTTATTGGCAGGGCTGCAGCAAGAATATCGGGGCGCCGATCCAGATGGTCGCCAGGGCAAAAAAAGCGGCGTTCAGCGCAGCTGCATAAGCGAGAAAGTGAGCCTGCCCCGTCGGTTCTGCATCTTCTGTCGGGTTCATTTCGGCTTTTATCTTCCGCCATAACCTCCACGACCAGAAACCCACCGTTACGTGCACAGCAAGCGCCGCAGCAGAGGCGAGCAGAACTGCGACCGGGACCAGCTCGAGCCCGCCAATCTCTCCGGCCAGCGCATCAGTGCACGCGACACCATGAAATGAATAGATAAAAACAAAATAGAACGCCCACACCGCCGGCGGGGTAATAAAGCCGCCCAAGGTGGCGGGAAAGCCCGGCGCGTTGCTGGAATTCTTGTGCTTGGCTGTCATCGTTACGATCCCAGAAGGTCAGGTGACAGATAGATCGTCGCTGCTACCACGAGCCCAACGAATACCATGTAATAGGTGAACAGCGCGGTTATCCGGGTTGAAAGGCTCTGGTCTGGTCGCACTCCGCTTACGAGAACTCGCACACACGCGAACAAAGCGCAGCCGGTAGGCACCAGGATGTGTAGGCCAAAGTAGATGCCGAAAGCCATGATCAATGCGCCGTAGGCATTGCTCCTCAGGTCAAAGTCCAGCGCGAGTCCGGCATGGAATAGCGTGAACAGCAGAGCCCCATTAACCGCAATGGATAACACGAGCCCGCCCAGGGTAATCACCCGGCTGGAAGCGGCTGCACCGGCTCTCGCCATTACCGCGGTGACCAACGAAACCAGAGTCAGCACCAGGGACAGCGCCATGTCTGGCCCTGCCTGTGGCTCATAACCTACCGGCGGCCAGGTCGAGGCGGAGGTCCACAAATAGAAGAAGCTGTAAATGAGTGACAGGAAGACAGAAAGGTCTACCAGCAGGAACACATTTGTGCCAAACCATACCGCTGCGCGATTGTCGCCAGGAGCAAGCGGCAGGTGCAGGCCGTACCCGACCTCTTTGGTGGGCTTCTCCGGTAGATTGTCCCAAAGCCATACCGCAAGAAATACACAGAAAGCGGCGAGCCCGACACCTGAAAGCCAGTAGACAGATGCGAGGAGCCCGCCGAATATCAATGAGGTTGCGATCGCGGCCAGAAGCGGCGTAAACGTTGGATGCGGTAACCGCATTACGTGGTCGGGCACAGCATCAACCGGGGAGGATCCCAGAATTTCCCGTTTGCCCTCCTCGGCTTTTGGGAGATATTCCTGCGCACCCTGTATCCGTTCAGATAACTCAGTCTGATCCCATAGCGGGTATAAACTCGTAATCTTTGGTGTGCTGCGGGTGTTGTAAGGAAGAACTGGCGTCCGTCCAGACCACTCAAGGCCATGTGCATCCCATGGATTGGTCCCCGCAGGACGCCCGCGGCGCAGGTGCCAGACGAAGTTAACGATAAAGACAAGTACACCCGCGGCTAGAAGGTAGGAGCCCAGCGTCGACACCATGTTGAGGGTGCTCCAGCCGAGACCCTCGGGGTAGTTGGCTACCCGCCGCGGCATGCCCAGTAAACCGGTCAGGTGCATGGGAAAGAACGCAACGTTGAAGCCGATAAAGAAGAGCCAGAAGTGCCACTTGCCGAGGGTTTCCGACATCATGCGGCCGGTCGCGCGCGGAAGGTAATAGATTAGCGCTGCAAAAAGCGGGAATACCATGCCGCCGATGAGCACGTAGTGAAAATGGGCTACGACAAAATAGCTGTCATGGGCCTGTAGGTCGAAAGGTACCATGGCGACCATGACGCCCGTCAGGCCACCGATAACGAAAGTGACCACGAACCCGATGATAAACAGCATGGGAACACGCATTACCGGTTTGCCGTTCCAGATGGTCGCAATCCAGGCAAATACCTGTATCCCGCTGGGTACGGACACCGCCAGGCTGGCGCCTGCAAAGAAAGAGAGCGCCAGGCGCGAAATGCCTGTGGCATACATATGGTGAACCCACAGGCCGAAACTGAGGAATGCTGTGCCGACAACCGCGAGTACAATCAGGTGGTGACCTATCAGTCGGCTCCGGGCAAACGCTGGTAGCATTGCGCTGATGAGCCCTGCTGCAGGCAGAAAAATAATGTAGACCTCCGGGTGGCCGAAGATCCAGAAAAGATGCTGCCAAAGGAGCGGGTCGCCGCCAAGCTGGACATCGAAGAATGGCACCCCAAACGCACGTTCGGCTTCCAGCAGGATGCTGCCCAGGACCAGGGGCGGGAAGCCGAAGATGATCATGAATGACACCGCAAGCATGTACCAGGCGAAGATAGGCATGCGGCTGAGGGCCATCCCGGGAGCGCGGGATTTAACAATGGACGTAATTAGCTCAACCGCGCCGGCAATGCTCGATATCTCAACGAACGTCACGCCGAGAAGCCAGAAATCCTGATTGATCTGGGGCGAGAATTCTTTCGTCGATAGCGGAACATACATGAACCAGCCCGCATCGGGCATCGCGCCGAAGAGAGCGCTCGACAGGAGCATGATGCCGCCAAAGAGGTAGCACCAGTAACCGAACGCCCCCAGGCGTGGAAAACAGAGGTCCCGGCTGCCGATCATGGACGGGATAAGATAGACACCGAATGCTTCCATGACGGGCACGGCGAACAGGAACATCATCGTCGTACCATGCATGGTAAAGAACTGGTTATAGAGCTCGGTCGAGAGAAAGTCGTTCTCCGGCAGCATCAGCTGGGTGCGCATCAGCAGGGCAAAAATGCCGCCTATCAGGAAAAACACGAAACCCGTTACGATAAAGCGCCGGCCGATGATCGAGTTATTAACGGCGGACGGCGCGCGGAGCCCCTTAGGCGCTGCCCATGTCCGCTCAAAGAGCGCTTCAGCAGCGGTCCCTATTGTCTCGGTGGCCAGCTCGTTATAGGGCCGAGTCTTATGACGTGTTTCGGTCATTTGAGGCTCTCCAGATAGTCGCCGATAGCAAGCCGACTGCCGAGGTCAAGGTATTGGTACTCAGGCATTTTGTTGCCCGGTTTGATTTCATTGTTATGTGCGAGCCAACGGGCCACGTTGCGGGGGGTCATTTCCAGTACGCCCGCGGCAATAGTCTTTCTGCTGCCTACATGGGTCAGATCCGGTGCTTCTTTACCTTGGGCGGCGTGACCACGAACGGTGTGGCACAGCCCGCAGCCGTTCTCCTTGAATAACCGGGCGCCAGGGTGCTCGTTCATTTCGTCGGGCTGGGGCTGACTCTGCCTGAGTGCCCAGGCCTCAAACTCGTCCGGGGAGACCGCAACCGCGGCGAAGGCCATTTTCGTGTGAGCGGTACCGCAATACTCGGCGCACTGGCCACGGAATATGCCAGGTTCCTCCGCATTGACTACCAGGCGATTGGTCATGCCGGGAATGAGGTCTTTTTTGCCGGCCAGTTTTGGTAGCCAGAAACTGTGTATGACGTCCGCTGATTCAAGGATCAGCTCGGCCTGTCTTCCGACCGGAAGATAGAGCTCATTGGCGGTCACGAAGCTGGACGCGTCGCCCTCGAGAAAATATTCAGCTTCCCACCACCACTGGTAGCCGGTAATTCTGATCTTCAGGGTGTCGGCTGGTGTTGAGTCGCTCATGCTGGAACCCACATTGATACCTAGCAGGAGAAGCAAGGAAAGCGCGATCACCGGGAAAACAATGCCTCCCCCGATGATCAACTTGCGTGGCGGCACAGCACGACGTCGCCCCGCAGGAACCAGCGACGCGTATAGCAGGAGGAACAGGACCACGGCAAAAATCAATGTCGCGGCACCAAACATCCACCACCAGAGCGTTGCGATTTCGCGTGCGGCTGCGCCAGCCGGCGCAAGCGCTGACTGGTCGCCTCCGCATCCTGCCAGCAGCAGGACGAAAGTGCCCCCGGTTAGGTACTTGAGGCCCTGACGCCCTGCAGCTGTCGTGGGACTTGCGGTGTGCTTACGATGACTTTGCGGCCGGGGAGATTGAGAAAAGACCTGGGAAAGGGCTTGACTCAGGTTCCCGAGATCGGCGCCGGAATCATTCGCTGGAGTCGATCTCTCGGTAACCTTCGACATTTTCGTCAAAACCTTTTTTAGCGGCGTAGTTCTCTATTTCATCTAGGGTGTCTATATATGCAACCAGCTCCCAGATTGTTTTCTCGGGAAGCATCGAACCCCAAGCGGGCATACCGGCCGGCCTGCCATGCAGGATACTGAGGTAGACTTGGCCCGGCTCTCCGCCGTAGATCCAGACCTCATCGCTCAACGGCGGCCCCATTCCGCCTCCGCCCAATGGCGCGTGGCATCCATTGCAGTTGAACGCGCCAAAGTGCTGCTCCCCCCGAGCTATGGCTTTTTCATCGCCGGCATAAGGGTTCGCCAGGTCGGCGGCAACCGCGGTGGTGCCCGGGAACAATGAGGTGGCTGGAATCAAAACGGTTCTGGCCGGATCCGCCGGCAAACGGTCCCCGATAGGCGCAATAGACTCTTCCACGTCTGTGGTATAGGTCTGCACGCTATTAGCCTCGCCCTGAAGCTCTTCGCTTTCGGAGACAGTGCCATTTTCGGGTGCGGGTTCATCGGCCGGATTGCAACCGACGAGTACAAGGCTCAGTACAGCGAGGCCCATCGTGCCGATGGACGTTGATAGGCAGTTGTTCATGGTCACCTCCTGTGGACCGCCTTTCGTGCGGGCTAGGGTCTCGCAGGCTCAAAACCCGGCGGGACCGCACGGCTTTTCCTGTATTTAGTTTTCGACCACCCTACCAGCCAGGCCGGTGTTTGCATGATCCTGGGGGGCTGATCCTATTTCGTTGGCGGGGCTCCCGTTCGTTGTCTCCTCTGGTAGAGCAAACACGTAGAGCGTACCGCCGGGTTCTGTAAACTGTGGCAGGTCCTGCATGGCGCCGACGAAGCCCAGCGCGCCAAACGGGACGCTCGGGTCCAGCTGCCCGGAGACAACCGCCCCGGACCACCCGCCGACGCCGGCAAAGATCGCAACGTACTGTCGGCCATCAGGGCCCTTGTAAGTGACCGGTTGGCCGATAATTCCTGAGCCTACCCTGTGCTTCCAGAGCAGTTCACCCGTACTCGCGTCCACAGCCTTGAACCAGCGATCCATCGTGCCGTAAAAAACAACATTACCGGCGGTTACCACGGTTCCGCTCCAGACCGGGAAGCGCTCTTTGATATTCCAGACCTCTTCGCCTGTCTCAGGATCCCAGGCCATAAAGCGCCCGCGCTGACCTCCAGGGCCGGCGTACATTTCAACTTCCGCTCCCACAAAAGGCGTGCCGGCAATGTAACTTGTCTCGGCAATCGCCATGTCCATGCAGAGATTCTGGTGAGGGACATACAAAAGCCGCGTCTTCTCGGACCATGCCGAAGGCTGCCAGTCTTTCGCGCCGGGAGGGGCCGGGCATATCTCGCGCGTGACCTTGCCTACCTCCGGCACTTTTGCTTCCACCTCGATCGGCTTACCGGTGTCCAGATTGATACCTTTGGTCACGGTGATGAACCCGTACTCTTCCGCTGAAAGCACCTCGCCAGTCGCCCGGTCCATAACGTACATGTGGCCGTTGCGCTCGGGGCGGACCATCACCTTGCGTGGTTTCCCGTCGATCTCAAGATCCAGCAGCACACTTTCGTTTATACCGTCATAGTCAAAAAGGTCATGAGCATCAATCTGATAAGCCCACTTGGCCATACCGGTGTCGGGATCACGGGCAAAAAGACTAACCGTCCATTTGTTATCGCCGGGACGCTGGGTATGGTTCCACGGACCGGGGTTGCCCGTACCGTGATAGATCAGATCGAGCTCCGGATCATAGGAGATCCAGCCCCACACGGTCCCACCGCCGGTCTGCCACCTTCCCGCTGGCCACGTCTCGACACCGAGGTCCGTACCCTGGTCCTTTGCATAGAAAGGATCGAAGCCTTCGCCAATCAGGACGTCCTCATCCGGCCCTGTTGAATATGCTCTCCAGGCGATCTCACCTGTCGTCGTATCCAGCGCAGTCAGCCAACCGCGAACGCCCATCTCCCCGCCACTGTTGCCGACCAGCACCTTGTCCTTGACGACAAGCGGCGCCATGGTCATGGTTTCGCCGCGGTTGATCTCGCCGAGTTTGGTCTTCCAGATTTCTTTGCCGGTTTCGGCATCTACCGCGACCGTGTGGTTATCGAGGGTATTGAAGAAAATTTTACCTTCAGCATAGGCTGCTCCCCGGTTGACTACGTCGCAGCAAGCTACGCCTTGGGCAGCGCGCGCCGGTTTTGGTTCATATACCCACCGTTTCGAACCGTCAGTGATGTCCAGTGCAATGAGCTTGTTGGGCCAGGGCGTGACCACGTACATGGTTTCGCCCACGACAATTGGCGCTGCCTCGTGCCCTGCAACCAGTCCGGTTGAGTAGGTCCAGGCAACCTCCAGTTCGTCAACGTTTTCAGTGGTGATCTGGTCCAGCCCGCTGTAGCGCGTCGAGGCGTAATTTTTGGCTGGCATAACCCATTGGGAGTCGTCTTTGGAGAGCTCACTCAGCTTCTCTGAGGCTTGGGATGGCACCGCCGCCGTTGCCAGTAGTGTCAGCACGATGAAGGGGAGAGTTAGCATATTGCAATGGAATTGATGGCTGGGTTCCTGCAAGGGTAAGCGGCCGGGTGACAGGGTCGCTAGGATTCGCCGCGCCAGGGCTTGGGCCGTTCCCGGCTGCGCGGGCATGGTCGGCTCGCTTCCGGCGCGGCTGTCGCATCCGGCACGGCTATAGTGATTCATCCTAAGCTCCTTCTTTTTCTCTCCGTCAATCACGATCGCGGGCGCGAAAACACCGTTGGCCCGAGCTCTCCCTTCGGCAAATCACTATAGAAATATTTTTGGCAGAGGGTCAACGCGCCCGGCGATGGGCAAAACAAGGTTTCGAAGCGAACGGTTATGCTTTGTTAATGGTCGTTGTTATGGAATAAGTCCTACTTCTAGACTTTGAGTGAAATCTCCAATCGTTCAGGCCAGGGATGGGGCAGGCAATGTATGAGATAGCGAGCTTTACAGCTGCCGTTAGAGGTTATCGTCGGTCGGCGCGCACGGCAGTGCGGCCGATGGGACGACTGGTACGCGTGATCTCCGCTGCCGGATCGGTCCTGCTTCTTGCAACGACCGCGGCAGCTGATAGTGCGCAGTCGGAGATACCCGAGGCTGGACGTCAGAAAGCCGTTCAGTGCATCGCCTGCCATGGCGTCGGGGGGGAAACCACCAACCCGGGCTTTCCGGATCTGGCAGGACAGAACGCAGCGTACCTTCAAAATCAGCTCGTCAGCTTCAAGTCAGGATCGCGTTACCATCCCGTAATGACGCCGGTCGCCAAGTCTCTTTCTGACGAAGACATCCGGGATCTTGCGGCCTATTTCAGCGCGCTGGAACCTGCCGCAGGCCGAGAAGAGCAGCAGTGATAAGGCAGCAATGAAAAAGCCCAAGGCTGAGCCCTACGGCCACCACCGTGGTGTGCCAGATTAATTGGGCTTGTTTTCACGTGGCATTAGCCGACCGCCTGCTGAACGGCGGGTCTCATGGAGGACTAGCAGATGATGTTTCCCAGGACAGCAGTAAAACGCGCTTCGTGGCAGGGAAAAGTCACAACCGGCTTTCTCTCGCTCTTGCTTGCGCTGCCCGTTGCAGCCCAGCAACAGCCGGACAATCAATCTCAAACAGGTGTCAAAGATGCCGGCGCCGGCAGCACGAGCTCAAAGTGTGAAGGGCTTCCGGAACATGGGCGATTAACCAAAGTCTTGCGAGATGTGGTGGAGCCTAAAGACAAAGACGCCAACGGTGGTTTAGGCAACCACATGTGGGCGGTCGTCGTTAATCGCGCCGGGGTCGTGTGCACCGTGAGCCGTTCCGGAGAGAAACTGGGCGATCAGTGGCCAGGCAGCCGGGGTATCGCTGCAGCCAAGGCGTTCACTGCGAATGGGTTCAGTCTGCCAGGCTTCGCGCTGTCGACGGCAAACGTCTTCTGGCCATCGCAGCCGCAGAATAGCCTGTACGCCCTTGAGGCTGGGAATCCTGTTGAGCCTGATCTCATATACCGGGGCCAGGCCGCAAACTGGGGAACCGTAAACGATCCGCTGGTGGGAGAGCGGGCCGGAGGAACTATTGTTTTTGCTGGGGGGCTGGCGCTATATAACCCGGATGGGGAACTTGTGGGCGCAGTCGGGTTGAGCGGCGACCAGTCTTGTACCGACCATGTTATCGCCTGGAAACTACGACACAGGCTTAACCTGGATAATGTTCCGAAAGGGGTAACCAAGGCCGGTAACGACAACATTATCTATGACATCCACCATGATCCCTCGGTAGGCGGGATGTCGAGCACCAGCGGGTACGGACACCCTACCTGTAGCCCGGGAGCCACACGCATCGCGCAAAACTTCGACGAGACCCACCCGACCGGGCCGAAGGAGTAATTGGCAGAAACGCAGGCTTGGTGAAAAACCTGGCGTCCGGTTGACCGGGCGCTTGGGCGCCGGCAGACGCCGGGTTTCAGTTCGCTGCTGGCGGCAAACGCTACCGGGCGGGCTTTGGGTGCCGGCGAATACGGAGTTAGCAGGGCGATCAGCTAACACAGAATCGGCTGGGCGAGTTGCGGATCAAGCGTCATGGGGTAGTACTGTTGTAAAATACTTTAAAACCCACGCCACCGAGGTTCGAATGAGCACCCGACCGACCAGCAGCCCCGTCAATCGTTCTACTTTCGATCAGTTCATGATGCCCACATACGCGCCTGGGGCCGTCATCCCGGTGCGCGGCAGTGGCTCCCGTGTGTGGGACCAGGCCGACAAAGAGTATATCGATTTGGCCGGTGGCATCGCGGTGACAGCGTTGGGCCACGCCCACCCGGACCTCGTCCGTGCGCTCACGGAGCAGGCGGGCAAGCTGTGGCACCTGAGCAACGTACTGACGAATGAACCCGCTCTTCAGCTGGCCCGGAAACTGTGCGAACTGACCTTCGCGGAAAAAGTTTTCTTCGCCAACTCCGGTGCCGAAGCCAACGAGGCTGCGTTCAAGCTGGCGCGCCGCTACGCCTGGGAACACTTCGGACCCGAAAAAAACGAACTGATCGCGTTCGAGAATGCGTTTCATGGGCGGACCCTTTTTACCGTAGCGGTTGGTGGCCAGGCCAAGTACATGGAAGGTTTCGGGCCCGCGCCCCAGGGCATCAGCCACGCGCGCTACAACGACCTTGCATCGCTCGAGGCAAAAATATCAGACCGCACCTGCGCCGTCGTGGTCGAGCCGCTGCAGGGCGAGGGTGGCGTCACGCCTGCTGAAAAGTCATTCCTGCAGGGCGTGCGCGAACTCTGCGACAGGCACAACGCCCTAATGGTCTTTGATGAAGTGCAGACGGGTGTCGGCCGAACGGGGTATCTCTATGCCTACCAGTACTACGGAGTCACTCCGGATATCCTGACCAGCGCGAAAGGGCTGGGTGGGGGATTCCCCGTGGGCGCAATGCTGACTACGAGCGCCATTGGTCAGAGTTTCAGCGTGGGTAGCCATGGTAGCACTTATGGTGGCAACCCTCTGGCCTGCGCCGTCGCTGGTGCGGTACTGGACATAGTCGCGCAGCCGGAAGTGCTCGCGGGTGTGGCGCAACGGCACGGCCTGTTGCGTAACGGCCTGCAGGAAATCGGGCAGCGCTACGGCATCTTTAGCGAAGTGCGGGGTCTTGGGCTCTTGCTGGGCGGCGCAGTAACTGAACGCTGGCAGGGCGATGCCAAAGCCTTCATGACTGCGGCTATGGAAGAGGGCGTGCTGACGCTGGTTGCCGGCGGTAACGTGGTGCGTTTTGCGCCCTCACTGATCATTCCGGAAGCAGACCTGAATGAAGGGCTTGCGCGATTTGAGAGAGCCGCCGCCAAGGTTGCAGGTCAGGCGTAGGCTGCCTGAGCGTAACTGAACTGCTCACTAGCGATAAAATTCCACTGCAACAGGGTGCCAGTATGTGGATAGTGCGTCCGGCCCGCCTCGAAGACGTTCCCGCGATAGAGTCGCTGGCTGAAGGTCAGCGGGCCCGGGTGTCGACATTGCCCCGTTCAGCTGATCGGCTTGCGGAGAAGGTCAACCTCAGCATGCGTTCATTCAATGGCACAAATGCTGAGTCGGAGATGGCGCGCTACCTTTTTGTGCTAGAGGATATCTCGACCTCTGAGCTGCTCGGCACAGCCGGCATCGATACCTGCTCCGGTAACGGGCAGCCGTTCTATACCTATCGGCGGGATGAACTCATCCATGCCAGCCACGAGCTCGCCGTGACCACTCGGGTCGAAGTGCTCTACCTGAGCCACGAGCTTACCGGACAAACACTGCTTTGCAGTTTTGCCATTGCGGAGCATCTTCGGCAATCACCAGCTTTCGCGCTCCTGTCCCGGTCGCGGCTGCTGTTTATTGCGCAGTGGGCTCACCTCTTCACGGACAAGCTGATCGTCGAGCTGCAGGGCTGCCAGGACGATGCCGGAAGCTCTCCTTTCTGGGACAGTCTGGGCCGCCACTTCTTCGATATGGAATTCGCCACGGCCGACACCTATTCCGGGATTCTCAGCAAGACATTCCTGGCTGAGCTTATGCCCTCGCACCCCATTTACGTCACTCTGCTCAGCGATGCCGCCCGGGCTGCCCTTGGGCGACCCCATGAAGCAGCAACCCGGTCGGCGAAGCTACTGGAAAAAGAGGGTTTCGAGTGGGGCCGTCACCTGGACATTTTTGATGGCGGGCCGACGCTTGAGGCAACTGCCCATGACCTTGAGCAGCCCGCCCGGTACCAGTACTCGGCAAGCTCGAAGGGAAGTAGCGCTCCCTCTGGTCAGTACCTGGTCGCCAACGACAGCCGCGATCAGTTTCGGTGCGCCTTGACCGCCGCGACGGCCGCTGACGACGAGAGCCTTGAGCTTCCTGCTGAGGCGGCGGCTGCCCTGGCGATTAAAGACGGCGCCCGGCTGCTAGTGGTGGATCTGTGAGCGCGGGCCTGAGCACCATTCGTCCCATACGCATGAGTGATCTTGAGGACCTGTATGAGATGGCCCGGTCCGCCGGGGTCGGGGTAACAACGCTGCCGGCGGACCGCGAGCTTCTTCGGTCGCGGATAGAGCGCTCGGTTGAGTCCTTTGACCGCCAGATTGAGCCGGAGTTGGCCAGCTACCTGTTCGCGCTGGAGGAAACTGACGCGGGCCGCATCGTCGGTGTCTGCGGTATCGACAGCCGCGTTGGCCTTGATGAAGTCTGGTACAACTACCGGCTCAGCAATACCGTTAACTCGTCGCGTGAGCTTGGGGTGCATGTCCAGAATCCGACGCTCTACCTGACCAATGACATGACCAACTCCAGCGAACTCTGCACACTCTTTCTGGACGAAGCGTGGCGCGGTGACGGCCGAGGGCCGCTGCTGTCCCGTTCGCGGTTCCTGTTCCTGGCGGACTTTGCTGAACTGTTTTCAGAAAAAATCTTTGCGGAATTGCGGGGCGTCTCGGATCAGGAAGGACGCAGTCCCTTCTGGGAAGCCCTGGGCCGACGCTTCTTCAATATGGATTTCTACCAGGCTGATATGTTGACGGGCCGGGGCAACAAGGCATTTATTGCAGAGCTTATGCCAAAACACCCGATCTATCTGGCGCTGCTCGGAGCTGAGGCCCAGGACGTGGTCGGAAAGGTTCATGAAAACACTCGGCCGGCACTTCGGATGCTCGAAGCCGAAGGTTTCAATTTCAATGGATTACTGGACATTTTCGACGCCGGGCCCGTCATTGAAGCATTCACTCATACCATTCGGGCCATCAGGGATAGCCGGGAGCGCCGTGTCGTCCTGATGAGCGAAAGCGGCAATGAAGCAGCACCGCCTGAGCATCGGGTTATGGTGTCTAACCGCCGCTTTGAAGACTTTCGGGTCCTGGCGGTGGCTGCAACAAGGCTTACTTTCGATACCCTGAGCCTGGCCGCACACGAAGCCGATGCACTGGGGGTGGCTCCGGGCGACAGTGTTCGCCTGGTCGGCCTGAAACAAGCCACCGGCCCATCTGATGAGCTGTCCGCAGGAGCGAACCATGGCTGAAAGGCTGACGGGAGAGAATTTTATTGGGGGTGAGTGGCGGCCGGGGCAGGGCGAACGCCTGGACTCGATCCAGCCAGTCACTGGCAAGGCCGTCTGGCGCGGACGAGCAGCAGCTGCTGCAGATGTGGATGAAGCGGTAGCTGGCGCAAGGGCGTCATGCGGGGCCTGGCGCAAGCTGGATCCCGGCGATCGCCAGGTCATTCTGGAGCGCTTTGCGCAATTATTGGGCGATCGCCGGGAAGAGCTGGCAGACGCGATCGGCGCTGAAACCGGCAAGCCCTTATGGGAAGCGCGAACTGAAGTAGATGCCATGCGTGGCAAAGTGCCTGTGTCGATCCAGGCATACCACCAGCGCACCGGAAGCTCTGCAAGCGACACCCCTGCCGGGCGTGCTGTGCTGCGCCACCGTCCCCACGGTGTTGTGGCGGTGTTTGGTCCCTATAACTTCCCTGGTCATTTGCCGAACGGTCACATTGTACCGGCTCTGCTGGCGGGCAATACGGTCGTATTCAAGCCCAGTGAGCATGCGCCCGGAATAGCCGAGCTTACTGTACGGCTATGGCATCAGGCCGGCCTGCCGAGCGGCGTGTTGAGTCTCGTTCAGGGCGGTCGCGAGACCGGGGTTGCGTTGGCCGCTCAGCGTGACATTGATGGGCTGTTTTTTACCGGCAGCTCTGCTGTCGGTCATAGCCTGCACAGCCAGTTCGCCGGCCAGCCCGAGAAGGTTCTTGCGTTGGAAATGGGCGGGAACAATCCGCTAATCCTGGATGAGGTCAGCGATATTGATGGTGCGGTTCATCATGTGATCTTCTCGGCCTTTGTCTCCGCCGGCCAGCGATGCACCTGTGCCCGTCGTCTCCTTGTGCCCCAAGGAGCGAAAGGTGATCATTTCCTGCAACGCCTGCAGCAGGTCGCCGGACGTATCCTGGTCGATCACTACCGTGCTGAGCCCCAGCCTTTCATGGGGTCAGTGATCTCCAGCGCGGCTGCAGAGAAGCTGATGGCCGCCCAGGATATGCTCCATCAGTCGGGCGGGCGAATGCTGCTGCCCATGCGCCGGGTAAAAGGCGATACCGCATTGCTGACCCCGGGTCTGATAGATCTCACCGGTATCACAGGGGTGCCCGACGAGGAGCACTTTGGCCCGCTGTTAAGCATTTTCCGCTATGACACTTTCGAGGAGGCCCTGACGCTTGCCAACGCTACGCGGTTTGGCCTGGCGGCGGGCTTGCTGAGTGACAACGCCGATCGATACGCGCAGTTCAGCGACGCAATCAGGGCGGGCATCGTCAATTGGAACCGGCCGCTGACAGGCGCCAGCAGCAGTGCGCCTTTCGGCGGGGTGGGTGCGAGCGGTAACCATCGCCCGAGTGCCTATTATGCGGCTGATTATTGCGCCTGGCCCATGGCTTCCCTGGAGGCGACTACCGCCGCGCTACCGGCTTCCCTGTCGCCAGGGCTTTCATTCTGATGGTCCTGCAATTCCGTACATGGTTTCGGGCAAGCAAGCGGTTTAGGGCAAGTGAGCGCCGGTGTGGAGAAGCGCCATTGGGGTGGAGGATTCTGCCGCACAGCGGAAAAGCTGCCGGGAGACAGCATGAGTACAGTTGAAGTCAATTTTGATGGCCTGGTCGGGCCGACCCACAACTACGCGGGGCTATCGTGGGGTAACCTGGCGTCCGCCAGCAACGTGCGTGGACAGTCCAATCCCCGTGAAGCAGCGCTACAGGGCCTGCGGAAAATGAAGGCACTGGCTGATCTCGGTTTTTGTCAGGGGGTGCTGCCGCCGCACGAAAGGCCACATCTGCCGACGCTGAGGTCCCTCGGGTTTGCCGGGAGCGATGCGGAAATACTGCGCGAAGCCGCGCGTGCGTCGCCCACGTTGTTGGCCGCGGCCAGCTCCGCTTCGAGTATGTGGACCGCCAACGCCGCGACAGTCTCACCCAGTGCTGACACGGCGGACGGACGGGTGCACTTTACGGTGGCGAACCTGAACGCCAAATTCCATCGTGCGATCGAACATCCGGGCACCAGCCGCATATTGCGTTCAGTGTTTGCAGATGAAGCCTGCTTTGCTCATCATCCTGCGCTCCCGGCTGTCAGTCAGTTCGGCGACGAAGGGGCCGCGAATCACACTCGCCTGTGCGCCGGGTATGGCGAGCCAGGGGTAGAGCTGTTTGTCTATGGCCGAGCCGCTTTCAATGAGTCGGGAACGCGGCCCCAACGGTATCCGGCGCGGCAGACACTTGAAGCGTCAGAGGCAGTGGCCCGTCTCCACGGGCTGGATGCCAGCCGTGTTGTTTTCGCGCAGCAGAATCCGAGTGTGATTGACGCGGGCGTTTTCCATAACGACGTGATTGCCGTGGGCAATGGGCCGGTGCTGTTCTATCACGAACATGCTTTCGCGGATGAGGCCCGGCTGTTGCAGGAATTGAACGAGAAGCTTGGTGCTACGCCGTTAATCCCGATTCGCGTGCCCGAGGAGGCAATCAGCGTTGAGCAGGCAGTAACGTCGTATCTGTTCAATAGCCAGTTGCTGACCCGGCCGGACGGAACCATGGTCCTGGTAGTGCCAGCGGAGTGTAGAGAGCAGGAAGCTGTGTCGCACTACCTGGACTGTCTGATAGCGGGGTCCAATCCGATCAATGAAGTGGTCGTCTTTGCGCTTCAGCAATCGATGCGCAATGGCGGAGGTCCGGCTTGCCTGCGGTTGCGCGTGGTCCTGACGGAGCAAGAACGAGCGGCAGTGAACGGCAGGGTGTTGCTGACGGATGAATTGTTCAGGTGTCTTGAACGCTGGGTTGAGAAACACTACCGCGACCGCTTAACACAAGCTGATCTGGCGGATAGAGCCCTGCTTGAGGAAAGCCGCAATGCGCTGGATGAGCTGACCGGTATTCTGGGGCTTGGAAGGATCTATGAGTTCCAGTGAGCGGCCCGGGCTGAAGTCGCGACCAGGCGGCCGGTCAGTTTCCCCGGGGCTCCTGTAGCGATAGCATTAGCATCTGCATGGTATGGGCGACGAGTTTCTCCGGTCGGACCGCAGCGGCGGTATGTGATCCTCGGCCCTGCTGTTTGCTGAGCATGATTACCCCGTGCAACGCACCCCAGAGATAGAGAGCGGTTTCCAGGGGCTCGACGATACGCCGCCCGGATAGGGTGTTATCTTCGAGACCTGTAGTCAGCGCCGCTACGAGAACTTCCATGGTCCGAAACTCACATTCTCTTTGGGCCTGACCAAGTTCGTCGGCGTTATCGATGCTGAGACTTGCAGCATGGGTAAGGACATCGAAGTAGTCGGGTTTCTGCTGGGAGAACTGGTAGTAAGCCTGACCGATTGCGGCGATCTGGCCAATTCCAGTCGCTTCCGTTGCCACTGCGGCCTGAAAGCGCCGACGTAGCTCTTCCCCGGCGCGTAGGGTGATACTGCGAAGAATCGCGGACTTATCCTTGAAGTAGACATAGAGCAGTGCCCGGCTCAACTGTGCAGCTTTGGCGATTTCATCCATGGAAGTTCGCTCATAGCCTTTTTCAAAGAAGGTTCGCTCGGCGGCATCCAGTATACTCTCCCGGCGATCCTGGCGTTCGCGCTCCCGTCGCTGTTGTAAGCTCATTCGGCCGTCCGCCCATTTTTTTCAGAAAATGATGAAGGGTCTTGCTCAGTAACTGAACGACCGTCCCAGATATGTTAGCTTCTTGGGCCGCTTTACTCAGGATGCGTAATCCAGAGTTTATCCAGTCAGGCATGCAAAATCTGTTGACAGCATGTTATTTAATGACAGCGTGTCTTAATGTATTGTCATTTCTTTTTAAACGCTGCGCAAGTTCTCTATGGGGATCTCTATCATGGTTTGGCGTCATCTCATCTCCGCGCGGGTGTTATTCGTTCTGCTCCTGGCAACTCTTACTCTACTAAGCGGTTGCAGCCCTGGCGAGTCTTCAGAAGTGGATCAGATGAAGCCGGTCCCGGTCCGGGTCTCGCCGGTCAATGGCGAATCCCAGGCGCAGCCACTGCGGTTCCCGGGCACCGTCCGGGCAAGGGAACGGGCTGAGCTGACGTTTCAGGTTAGCGGCACCGTCGACAAGCGTCCGGTGAAGTTAGGTCAGTTCGTTGAAAAAGGCGAAGTCGTCGCAACACTTTATAACCCGAAACTGGAGCCGGCAGTGAAGTCTGCCAAGGCGAGGTTGCGCGAGCTGCAGGCTCGGGCTGGCCAGGCGACACGCGAATTAAGGCGTGCTGAGGCGTTGCACGACCGCGGTGTCCAGTCTATCCAGGGTCTGGAGCAGGCACGCGCTACCGAAGAAAGTCTTGCTGCGGCGGTCGAGACGGCACGTGCCGCGCTTGCAGAAGCACAGCAACTGGCTGCAGAAACCAAGTTGAAAGCACCGTTTGCGGGGCGCATAGAAACCCTGCTGATAGAGCCTGGCGAGTACGTCAATTCCGGCCAGCCCATCATGAGCCTGTCGGCTGATGATGGGATGGAAGTCGCGATCCGGGTGCCAGAACACCTGCTAGCCGGGCTGAAACCGGGCGATGACTTGCCCGTCTGGCTGGTTCGCGAGCGGGGCAAGGCCCGCGTGCCCGCCAAAATAGCGGAGATCGCGAAAGCCAGCGGCAGTGCGGGTCAGTTGCAGGTGCTGGTGGTCTACCTTGAAGATCCTCCACCGCCGGAGCAGCCCGTCATCCGGGCGGGGCTGTCCGAGTCGCCCGCCGCGCCCCCGGGCATTCCCGTGCCAGTGGCAGGCACACCGGTGGAGGTCGGCATCCCCGCGCGTCACCGCGACGCGTTAAGTGTCCCGATGCTCTCGGTCATGCGCTCGGGTGAGGGCGCGGCAGTGTTTCGGGTAGACCGAGAGAAAGCCCAGCGCGTACCGGTCGAAGTAGTGCAACTGCTGGGAGAAGAGGTGCTTGTGAGGTCACCTGGCCTGGTGCCGAACGATCAGGTTGTCTACGCGGGAATGTCCCGCCTCGCGGATGGCGACAAGGTTGAGGTGGTGCAGTGATAGACCGCCTGCTCGCCAACCAGCGGCTGCTGGGAATGGTTGTTGCCATGCTTTGCCTGCTCGGGCTGGCCTCTTACCTGACAATGGCCCGCCAGGAAGACCCCAACTTTCCTCACCGTGCCGGCATTGTCACGGTTGTGTATCCGGGCGCGACTGCGGAGTCTGTGGAGCGTCTGGTCCTGGATCCGCTCAGCGACGAGTTGCTCCAGGTCGAAGAGGTGGACATTGTCGAGGCGACCGCCCGGGCTGGCGTCGCAATGATCCGGGTGCGCCTGTGGGACACGATCTACGACACTGATTCTGCCTGGGAACGCGTACGTCAGGCTATGGACCGTGCCGAACGGGACTTCCCGGGCGGCATCGACAGAATGGAACTGGACGATCGTATTATCGATAACCCGACGGTGACGCTGGCCATCACGGGCTCACCTTCGGTCATCGAGATGTCAGCGGCGGCGGACCGGCTCAAGCAGGCCCTCTCCGACCTGCCGGGCCTGGCCCGGGTCGAGGTGGCAGGCGATGTCGACGAGCAGATCACGCTAGGGCTTGACGATTCGGCCATGCGACGCATGGGGCTGACACCGGACAATCTTCTGAACTCCCTTGCGGTTCGCAATCGGGTTATACCCGGCGGGCACGTCACTGCTGATGGTAAGCGAATAGGTGTTCTGCCTAACAGCGAGTTTTCGAGCCTCGAAGATCTTGCCGCCACTGCGGTGGAGTTGCCGGACGGCGGTCTGGTGCCCCTGGCGGCGGTGGCCGAAGTCTGGCGCGGCCCGGTTGAACCGCGTCAGGCTGAGAGCTGGTATGACGGTGAGCGTGCCGTTACCGTTTCGCTTTTTGTCCGTGCGGGGCAGACAGACGCCATCGCCTTTGGCGAGGCTGTGCGTGAGCGTTTAACGCAGCTCCGGCCCCTGTTTGAGCCTCTGCAGATCAACGAGATGTTTTTCCAGCCAGATCAGGTGCAAGAACGCCTCTCTGATCTTGAAGTAAGCCTTATCTTCAGCGTACTGATCGTCATCGCCGTGGTGTTCTTCGGCATGGGGTTGCGTATGGGCGTCCTGGTCGCGACAACCTTGCCTCTGGTCGCGCTGATCAGTCTTGGTCTGTATGACCTCGGCGGCGGCATACTTCATCAGGTTGCTGTGGTGGGTATGGTCATCTCCCTGGGTATTCTGATCGATAACGCTATCGTCATCGTCGAGAATATACAGACCCGCCTCAATGCGGGTGCAGGACGGAAAGAAGCAATGTCCCGGGCGATCTCTGAGTTGGCAGGCCCGCTGGGCGCTTCGACCGGGACGACGCTTGCAGCGTTCATGCCCCTGCTCCTGTCCAAAGGCGGTACCGGCGATTTCACCCGGGGCATCCCTGTGATGATCATGCTGACCCTCTCGATCAGCTACCTGCTCGCAATTTCGGTCATACCTTTACTCGCCGGACGTTTCCTCAAACCCAGTCCCGACCGCGACGACCCTATTGGTGGGATGGCACTGCGTCTGGGCCAGTTTTCTGCTGAAGCACCCCGCACCGTTCTGGCGATTGGTGGTGGCATGATGGTCCTGAGCTTGCTGATGGTACCGTTCATGAAACTGCAGTTTTTTCCCAACGCCGACCGCCCCCAGGTCGTCGTCGAAATGAGAATGCCCGCAGGTACCGACCTGGCTGAGACGGGGGCGGTGGCATCCTCCCTGGAGAAAATTATCAGGCAACGACCGGAAACTGAATCTGTGCATCGGTTCGTTGGATACGCGGGGCCTGCCTTCTACTACAACCTGATCCCGTATCCCGAAAGTCCGAACCGTGCGCGGCTGGTCGTCAATACGCCTTCTCTGGAAGACACTCGCGCCCTGATGTTATGGCTGAGGGAAGAGGGCGCACAGCACGTGCCACAGGCAGAGCTTGTGGCGAGTATTCTCGGCCAGGGGCCGCCCCGGGCCGCCCCGGTAGAGGTACGTCTTTTCAACCCCGACCAGCGTTCGCTGGGCGCTGCTGCCGAGCAGGTGTTCCGGCTGCTGCGGAGCCATCCAGGCACCGTCGATGTGCGTCATGACCTGGACTTTGGCGCGCCTACACTCCTGATCGAGGTGGACGACGCTATCGCGGCCCGTCACGGGGTAACAAGAGCCGATGTGGCCCGCTCGCTATACGGCCAGAGTTTCGGGCTGCAAATCGAGCAATACCGGCGCGAGGACGATCCCATAGCCCTGGTATTGCGCTCACTCGAGGGCGCTGACCTACCGGTTGAGCGCTTGCTGTCGGTCAACATATACAACGACCGCGGGGAAGGGGTTCCCTTGAGTCAGGTCGCCCGCGTGGACAGCAGTTGGCAGCCCGCTGCCATCTATCAGCGCAATGGCGCGCGGGTGACGAGTGTCTTCGCCAACCTTCGGCCCGGATACAGTTACAGTCAGGTACTAGGGGAACTGGAGCGTGGGCTGGATGAGACCCCGTTACCCCTCGGGACACGTATGGAGTATGGCGGGGACAGTGAAGGCTCAACTGACGCCAACAGTGCCCTTCTGAAGTCGGCCCCTGTCGGTGTACTGCTCTTGTTGTTTTTCCTGTTGCTGCAGTTCAACTCGTTCCGGCGGGTAGCAATCGTATTGACTACCGTGCCCCTGGCTGCGGTGGGGGTTATCCCCGGGCTGGTGCTGTCGGGCTCGGCCTTCGGATTCCAGTCGGTGCTTGGTGTTATTGCACTTGTGGGCATCGTCGTTAATAACGCGATTGTGTTGATTGACGTGTTGGACCGCCAGTTAGCTCGCGGCGAGACCATTGCCGATGCGGTGCAGGAAGCTGTTATACAGCGCGCCCGGCCGATTCTCCTGACCACGGCCACCACCGTCGCGGGGCTTTTACCACTGGTGTTTTCGAGTTCAACCTTGTGGCCGCCCATGGCCTGGGCCATCATTTCGGGGCTGCTGGCTTCGACTGTATTGACTTTGCTGGTGGTGCCGGCGATCTGTCGGCTCAGCCTGGCCCGCGATGTTGTACCCCAGGCTCCCTTGAAGGAAGCATGAATGGTTCCTGATCGGCTCAGGCGTTCAGTTGCGCCGTGGGGTGCTAGCCTGGAATCAGCCTGGGTCGGTCAGGTTTGCCAATAGCAGGCCAACCCGCTCGCCGACAGGGACGTGACGGTTGGGAAAAACGATAAACTCGGCGCTGTGCTTGACCCGGTACTCGGTCCCGGCGTCTCGCCAAATCTGAGTCCCCTCGGGATAAGCGGTGAAGTTGGCGACGTTGTCCTCAATGTTCAGCACAAAGTCTTTCGAGGTCTTGATGACCTCGTGCACAACCCTGAACTGTTCCAGCTGGCCCGGCTTGGCCTCGCACGGCAGCTTGCCCTGGAGCAGTTCTGTAAGGGTGCGCCCCAGGCGGCTTATCCGTGAGAGGTCATTCTGACCGAACGGGTGCACCTTCCCCAACTCCAGGGTGAAGCTCTCCGCAGCAAAGGCATTGGCCGTCCAGGATGAGAAAGTATTTTGTGGCTTGTGGTGATGTAGCACGGTCGTGACGTCGCTTGCGAGCAAGATACCGGCTTGCGTGGACGGCAGCTCCTTCGCTTGCGTATGGCCGTCCTGCTGGGGCAGGGGGACGTAAGGATATAACGCGAATTTCTCCCGCTGCGAATCACGTAGTGCCGTATGCAAGTCGTAGTGGAACAGCGGCAGGTTCTCGAGCACGAATCGGCGGACCTGCTGTTCCAGCTCCGCCGCGCGTCTCTTCTCCAGACAGCGCTCGTCGGCTGTCGGGACATGGGCCCGACCAAATAAACGGTTCAGGTTCTGGTCGACATACCGGGTCTGCTGGCGCATCGCAGACGGGTTCCCGAATATCACCAGTGCGCGGCTCCCGGCTGTGAATTCGCCGCTGAGCAGGCGAGTGACCATCGAGTCGCAAAGTTCAATCGGCGCGGTCTCATCCCCGTGTATACCCGCCGAGAGGATGAGCTGCAGCGTGGGCGGTTTTGCTGGCTCTATCTTGAGGATGCCCTCTGCGAGCAGCGTTACTGTAGCGCCATCCTCAAGCACCGTCTGCACGGGGTAAATCGTCTGTCCTGCCTTGGTCTCAGTGACAGTAAGGGTATGGTCAAGAAAACCGTTACGGCCATTGAACAGGCTGATTAAGGCGTTTACCGTCATTGGATCCCTCCCGTCAGCTTGAGTCAGGCTGGTGCCGGACGTTGATGGGCCATGAGTCGGTGTTCCAATCTACGAAAGCCATAGACCAACATGAAAGTCAGAAGGAGGTATAGTAGCGCCGCGAAACTGAAGGCGACAAAGGGCGTATAGAACCTGGAGTATATGTCTCGCGCGGCGCCCGTGATGTCGACAATAGTGACAACGCTGGCGATAGCGCTTGCATGCAGCATGAATATGACTTCGTTGCTGTAGGCAGGCAGTGCTCGGCGGAATGCACTGGGCAGAACAATCCTGCGCACACGCAGCAACCAGGACATCCCGTAGGCCTTGGCGGCCTCGATCTCTCCTTGCGGCGTTGACTGAAGCGCGCCGCGGAGAATCTCGGTCGTGTAGGCCGCTGTATTGAGCGTGAAGGCGATGAGCGCTGGATAGAAAGGCTCGCGGAACACCTCCCACCAGAACGTTTCCTGGATGCCCGGGATCTGGGCGACCCCGTAGTAAATGATATAAAGCTGCACCAGCAGGGGCGTGCCACGGAACAGGTACGTAAAGACCCAGATCGGACCCGAGACGAACACACTCGGGGTGGTTCGCAGGATCGCAAGAGGAACGGCCAGCACCAGGCCGAGCACCAGTGACAGGAATACCAGCTGAACCGTTGTTGTCACCCCATCCCAATAGTGGAGCAGCGTCGTCGCAGTAAAGATGTCGTTGCCTGCCAGCCAGATCTCAAACTGCTCAAGCATTGTTCGACCCTTGCGCAAGCCCGTGGCTGTAGCGCTTCTCAAGCAGCTTGAGGCTGATTTCAGACACGGCGGTCAGCGCGAGGTAGATTACCGCTACCGGAACAAAGAACTTGAATGGCTCGTGCACCGCCTTGGACGCATCGCTGGCTATGCGCACCATGTCTGTCAGGCCAATGATCGATACGAGCGCTGTCGTTTTAAGCAGCACCAGCCAATTATTGCCAATGCCGGGGATGGCGTGGCGGACCATTTGAGGGCACATGATACGGCTGAAAATCTGCCACGCACTCATTCCGTAGGCTTTGCCTGCCTCTATCTGACCCTGTTCGATTGCAAGGAAAGCACCGCGGAACGTCTCTGCCATGTAAGCGCCGAAAATAAACCCGATCGTGAGCACGCCAGCAATAAAAGGGTCAACGTTGACGAAAAAGTCCACGTTGTAGTTGTCGTAGATGTAGTCCGACAACTGGTTCATCAGCACCTGGCCGCCAAAAAAGATCAGCAGCATCAACACCAGGTCCGGTATGCCCCGAATGACGGTGGTGTAAACCGTCGCGATGATCCGTGCTGCCCGGTTGCGGGAAAGCTTGGCCACCGCGGCGACCATACCCAGAAACAAAGCCAGCGCCAGGGAAAGGAAGGCCACCTGTATGGTTAGCCAGGCGCCTTCGAGGATGGACGGGCCGTACCCCTCTAGATCAAGCATGCGGAGCCCTATGGGTCTCTGGTCAAACGGGTTTGTGTTCTGCAGTGGCCAGCCACCGCCCCGGGGCGAAGAAACCGCGTTGGGACGGAAGGTGGCCGGTCGTCCCGTGCGTACTGCTCAGCACGGGACTCCGGGGCAGGAGTGGTTCAGACTTTGATACTGTAGTCGAAATACTTTTTCATGATCTCGTCGTAAGTGCCGTCGTTCTTCAGCTTTTCCAGCGCTTTGTTGAAGCGCTCAGCCAGGTCTTTGTCACGCTTGCGAAAAGCCACTCCCATGCCTTCGCCCAGCTTCACTTCCTCTCCGACCGTTTTGTAGCCGTCTTTCTTCAGCAGGGTCTCTTCCCCTACGGGGTAGTCCAGGAAGACCAGGTCCAGGCGCTGACCTTCCATGTCCAGGACGAGATCATCCGACGTGGTGTAGCGCTTGATGTCCGCAACCGAGCCAAAGTTATCGCTGACGTAGGCGTCCTGGGTCGTGCCGCGCTGGACCCCAATAACTTTGTCTTTCAGCGCTTCCTTATCAACAGAGTCAATAGTCGAGTCTTCCGGCGCGAACCAGGCGGAGGGCGTGTTGTAGTATGGCTCAGAGAAGAGCACTACTTTCGCACGGTCCTCGGTAATCGACATGGACGACATGATCGCATCGTATTTGCGTGCCTGAAGGCCAGGAATGATCCCATCCCAGGCTTGCACCACAAACTCGCAATCGGCCTTGAGTTCTTCACACACCGCCCGGGCCAGATCTACCTCAAACCCGGTAAGCTCGCCATCCGGAGTACGAAACTCGAAGGGCTCGTAGGGAACGTCGAAAGCAATGCGAATTTTATCGCCGTCTTGTGCATGAACACTACTTGCCGCCATCGCCAAAGCGCACAGAAGCATGACCATCATTTTTTTCATTGTGGATCTCCAGTGAGTGAGCAAAACAGTCGCGAGCTCAAGGCCGGTCCTCAGTAGGTGGGGGCCAGGAACTGTTTCATGCGCTCCGACTGCGTGTTGTCAAAAACCTCTTCCGGCGTACCCTGTTCCTCGATCATTCCCTGATGCAAGAACAATACCTTGGTGGAGACGTCACGGCAAAAGGCCATTTCATGCGTGACCAGGATCATTGTCCGCCCCTCCTCAGCGAGATTCCGCATTACCCGAAGCACTTCCCCGACCAGTTCGGGGTCCAGGGCCGATGTGGGCTCATCGAACAGCATGACTTCTGGCTCCACCGCGAGGGCGCGCGCAATGGCAGCGCGCTGCTGCTGGCCGCCCGAAAGTTGTGCCGGGTAATAATGTTTGCGGTCGAGTATGCCGACCCGGTCGAGGTAGGCTTCAGCCCGTTCGATGGCTTCTTTTTTGGGCACCTTGAGTACATGAATAGGCGCTTCTATGACATTTTCGAGCACGGTCATGTGAGACCACAGGTTAAAACCCTGGAAGACCATCGCAAGTTTACTGCGCATGCGTTCTACCTGGCGACGGTCGGCGGGCTGCTCATTACCATGGCGGTCCTGGCGGAAAGCCACAGGCTCACCGTGGACGATAATCTCTCCGGAAGTAGGCGTTTCGAGCAGGTTGATACAGCGCAGGAAGGTACTTTTGCCGGAGCCTGACGACCCGATCAGGGTGATTACGTCGCCTTTCAGTGCCTCCAGGGAAACACCCTTGAGCACTTCCAGGTCGCCGAATTTCTTGTACAGGTCCTTCACGATCAGCGGTGAAACGGCGGACATACTGCGGTGCTCCTGATGGCTTGAATAAGTATCTCAGACTCAGATCGCGCACCGATAGCGGTTCAGAAGCAGGCGCATGTACGGTTCGCGGGACCGCCCTAGCTTGAACCGGGAAGTTGGCCTGGCGCAACTGTGGGCGAATTTTGACGGCAGCTCATCTACCATATGGCTGCAGGTTTTCTTCGTGGCCGACTGCAACTGCAGGTCGCCTCAGAGCTGATGTAGGGCTCGTTCGGTTCTACATGCCACGCGGCCTTCTTAGCGGTTTGCGTCAAGCGCGAGCAAAGGCTCGGGGCGATGGATGATAAAACCCTGCGCATAGTCGACGCCAATTTCAGCTAGCCGGCTGAGCACTGCTTCAGTTTCAGCATACTCCGCCACTGTTTTTATACCCATTACCCTGGCAATGCGCGCGGTGGCGTCGACCATGGCGCAGTCTATCGGATCATCGACAATGTCACGCACAAAGCGGCCATCGATCTTGAGGAAATCCACCGGCAGGGTCTTCAAATAGGCGAAAGATGACATCCCGCTGCCGAAGTCGTCGAGCGCGAACATGAACCCGAGAGCCTTGAGCTCCGTCATCATGCGGGCCGCGTTGGTCAGATTGGCGACGGCCGCGGTTTCGGTTATCTCGAAACAGATCGAAGCGGGGTTTATCCCGAACTGCGCAGCCTGTGCACCGGCGAAATCAACGAAATTCGGGTCATTCAGCGTCAGCCCTGACAGGTTAATCGAATAAAAGTGCTTTTCCGCAGCGTCCTTCTGATTTGCAACATAGGCTATGACCGCGCGCACCATGTAGCGATCAATCTGCGGCGACAGGTTATAGCGCTCTGCCGCTGGCAGGAAGGACATTGGCTGAACCAGGGTGCCGTCGACGTCTTCCAGACGGACCAGAACCTCTACCCATTCGGGCTCGTGCCCGGCCCCCCCGAGCAGACTGATACGCTGGCCGTAAAGTAGCAGCCGATTCTCCTGAAGGGCGCTTCGCAGGCGACCGAGCCAGTCCATTTCCTGCCGGCGCTCGATCAGCTCTGCATCGCCTGAATCATAGACGTGGATCCGGTTGCGGCCCTTTTCCTTGGCCAGGTAACAGGCCGAAGCGGCTGTGCTGAGGATTTCCTTGAGGGTAAACCCGGCACCGTCAAAGCCGACGACACCTACGCTGACGCCTAGACCGAAACGTAAACTGCCCCAACAGAACTCAACGTCAGACAGACGCTCTCGCAAAGACTCGGCCAATGCCGCACCCCGCTGGATTGAAAAGTCCGCCAGCAGGACGCCGAATTCATCACTGCCAAGACGCGCCAGTGTTGCATCTACAGGCAAACCTTCTGACAAGAGATCGCTGCAGCGCCGGAGCAACTCATCCCCAGCGGCGTGCCCGCACGTATCATTGACCACTTTGAACTGATCAAGGTCGAGGTGGAGCAGGACGTAAGAAGCTCTCGTGTCCTGGGCGATCCTGATGGCCTGCCCAAGCTTCTCCTTGAACTCCCGGCGGTTCAGTAGTCCCGTCAAGTCATCATGGGCGGCCAGGTAACCGAGCTCCTTTTCAAGCTTGTACGATTCGGTCACATCATGGCCTGAGACGAATATACCGCTTACAGTGTTGTCTTCATCGGTGATGGCCTGAAAGATAAAGTCCACATATATGGAACGGGGCTCATCCTCTCCGGGAGGATGGATAATGATGTGTTCCGCCCGGCCTACATAGGGCTCACGGCTCTGGTAGACATGGTCCAATAGGCTGAAGAATTTCTGGTCCGCCAGATCAGGCAAGGCCTCGCGCACTTTCATACCAACGGCTTCGCGGCCTATCAATTGTCGATAGGCTTTGTTAGTCAGCTCGAAGATGTGTTCCGGCCCTTTGAGAATAGCGACAAATCCCGGCGCCTGTTCGAACAGCGTTCGTAAATAGTGACGTTCTGCGTGCAGCGCCGAATTTGCACCCTGGGCCAGGCGCGCATGACGGAAAAGCACGCCTGCAAGTGGTGTATCCGTGACATCGTCAGCAGTGCCCGGGGCAAGCTTTTCATTTTCCCGGGTCTGCATTTCCGTCACGTCGAACACGTTTTGCATGAGCAGGACCACTTCACCGCGATCATCAAGCACCGGCACATGGGTGGCGCTCCAGTAGCGGTCCTCATAGGCCTGGTCTATGGCCGGATCCCGGGCAATAGGATAATGAACCGCAGCCACGGTCTCTGGCACTTTGTTCGACCTGACCCGATAGAGGGAGTCGCGAATGGTGCCCGCTTCGGGGATATGCAGGGGGAAGGCTTCAAACAGGGGTAGATCGACAAGTTCCACCAGTTTTCTGCTCGTGACCCGGAGATAGGCATCATTGGCGTCAACGATGATCAGGTCCGGAGTCATGACAAGCGACGGAGTGGATGACTGACGGAACAGGGCCTCGTAGTCAAGCGGGGAGCTTGAGTTGGAGCCCGCGGATTTATCGCTACTGGTACTCATGTTTGCAAGGCCCCGTGCCTCAAGCTGAACCTTTATCCGGCGTAGTTCGGGACCGGCGGTTTTACATGTGTTATGACAAGACAAGTCTTTCCCAACACCAGCATACTAGGGTCGGGTCGGTGGTTATCATGACAGGATGTTAAGGTTGTATTCGTTAGGACACTTTTATTTTCAGTAGCTTATTAAGCTTCTCGTGAGTATTTCTCAAGACGGCTTATGCTATTGAAGCAAGTCGCATTTTACTGCCCGGAATCGGACAAGACAAATCCGGCCTCTTTGGTCGCGACAGAATTTCAAAGTAGAAGGTAACTCTAGCTCTAGTGCGTCCGCTGATCACCCGGGGCTCTTGATGTAGAGAGTGCCTTTATCTCTCTCGTCGATCTCGAACAGCTTACTGGCACGGAGCAGGTCACTGAGCTTTTTATAGCCGTAGTTCACCGGCGAGAATGAGCTGTTGTTGGAAATGTACTGACCCACTCGGGCCAGATGTGCCCAACCGTCATCATCGGCAGTCTGCTCGACAGCTGTACGTAGCGTCCGAACCAGCAGGGAGTCCCCACGAAGCT
The DNA here is from genome assembly GCF_004851605.1 of Hydrocarboniclastica marina. Taxonomy (GTDB): domain Bacteria; phylum Pseudomonadota; class Gammaproteobacteria; order Pseudomonadales; family Oleiphilaceae; genus Hydrocarboniclastica; species Hydrocarboniclastica marina. Next base: position 3,004,318 of record NZ_CP031093.1, on the reverse strand, counting down.
TATTCTTGTCCCACCGGGATGTCGCGGCAGGCTTTAGGTCACCAGCGTTATTGACGGTGGTCTGTTCCTCGCTCGCGCCGCTGAGGTTTTCCGTGTAAATGAACTGCGAGCACGCGTTTACGAAAGGCATCGGTGTTTTAAGCGCGCCAAAGCCGAACACAGGCAGCCCGGCCTCAAGAATTCGCATAGCCAGGGGCGTAAAGTCGCTGTCGCTGGTCATCAGCGCAAACGCATCGACGTTGCCGCTGTATAGCAGATCCATGGCATCAATGATCATGGACGCATCGGTGGCGTTCTTGCCCGCTGTATAGGCAAACTGCTGGATCGGCCGTATAGCATTGCTGTGCAGCTTCTCGATCCAGCCACCCAATTGCGGACCGTTCCAGTTGCCGTGAGCATGGCGTACGTTTACCGCCCCAAATTTCGCGAGCTCTTGCAGCACCCCTTCAATAGACTGATGGCTGACATTGTCGCAGTCGATCAGGAGTCCAATCTTGTAGTTAGTGTCCATTTCCCGGCCTCGTGGCTATTCCGCTTCGCTAGACATTGGTGGCTAGACATTAGCACGTGAATGGACATATGCGGCTGCGCGGTTGCTGGGTGAGGTGGGGTCAGCCGGCCTTTTAGAATAATGGTGCCCAGACGCGGAATCGAACGCGGCCGGCGAGGTCACGGACCCTGGCGCCGTCAGGTGCCCGTCTGTGGTGAACTCTCGGGCAATAAAAAGGCCGACTAATCAGCCGGCCTTTTAGAATAATGGTGCCCAGACGCGGAATCGAACGCGGCCGGCGAGGTCACGGACACTGGCGCCGCCAGGTGCCCGTCCGTGGTGAACTCTCAGGCAATAAAAAAGCCGGCTTGGCAGCCGGCTCTTAAATAATAATGGTGCCCAGACGCGGAATCGAACCACGGACACGGGGATTTTCAATCCCCTGCTCTACCAACTGAGCTATCTGGGCAACGGGGCGCTATTAAACCCGTTTGCTTGCGGTGAGTCAAGGGTGAGCTGGCCAGATTTTTTCAGCTTTGGGCGACTCAGGCTGTTCAAACTGTTCGCTATTTACTCAGGGTTATCGTTGGTCGGTGGCGTGTAGCCCTCGGCACTATCGTAGCTTTCGTTGCTGAGGAAGTGCTTCATCTGCGTCAGCAAGTACTTGCGGGCCTCAGGGTCCATCATGTTCAGGTGTTTTTCGTTGATCAGCATAGTCTGGTGGTGCTGCCACTCCTCCCAGGCCTGCTTCGACACGTTTTCAAAAATGTCCTGACCCATGGCTCCGGGCAGGGGCGGGAAGTCCAGGCCATCCATCTCTTTCTGATACTTGCGGCAAAATACGGTACGGCTCATCAAGACTCCGGTCGTGCTGTTTGGGGAAGTGTGTTGCGCAATCATACCAAAGGCTGTATCCGACGTGGCAACGGTACTGAATAACCACACGTCACACTAGGCTTCCAGGCAAAGTCCGGGCTCCATCAAGACCTTGCGGATGGGTGCGGGAAGGCCTCGCGCCACGGCGTCTGATGGCAGCAGCCAGTCGCGGTTGTCAGTGTCGGCCACGGCGGTCGTGCTGGTTACAGCGAGGCGCACCGGCTGAACGTCCAGATGATAATGGCTGAAGGTATGTCGGAAGCTCGCGAGCCTCTCGGGCGTTCCACAGGATAGCCCCAGCGTCTGCTGGCAATAGCCCGGAAGGTCATCTGCGTCCAGGTCGGCATCTGCTTCAGGTAAGCTCCACATACCGCCCCAGATTCCGGTTGGCGGGCGCCGTTCAAGCAGCAAACGTCCTTTGCTGTTTTCCAGCCAGAGTAACCAGACCGCTTTCTCGGGCATAACCTTTTTCGGCTTCGGGGCGGGGTAATCGTGGGGGTTGCCCTTCAGTTGTGCCTCGCAGAAGCCCAAATGCGGGCAATCCAGGCATGCAGGACGCCGGCGGGTGCAGACCAGTGCCCCAAGATCCATACTCGCCTGGGTGAAGGCCTGCATCCGCTCGGCGGTAACGTCGCGAGGCGTCTTCTCTTCTGCGTGACGCCACAGTCTGTTCAGCACGTCGCTGCGCCCTGGCCAGCCTTCCACAGCGTGGTAGCGGGCCAGCACGCGTTTGACGTTACCGTCGAGGATAGCGGCGGGCTTGCCGTAAGCCTGTGCCAGGATTGCGCCGCCGGTCGACCGGCCAATGCCCGGCAGATCGACCAGTGCCTCCAGTGTGTCCGGAAAGACCCCATGGTGGCGCTCCGCAACCAGCTTGGCTGCGCGGTGGAGGTTGCGGGCCCGGGCGTAATAGCCGAGTCCCGCCCAGTGCTGGAGCACATCGTCAAGTGGCGCCTGAGCCAACGCGTTGACATCCGGAAAGCGGCTCGTAAATCGCTCGAAGTAAGGTATAACCGTGGCCACCTGGGTCTGCTGGAGCATGATCTCCGATAGCCAGACCCGGTAGGCGTTGCGGTTTCTATGCCAGGGCAGTGCCTTGCGTCCGTTGCGGTCATACCAGTCAAGCAAGCGCTCCGCATAGGAGTTCATCGATTGAACAGGCCCTTCACGGCGTCCTTGATCTGCTTGCGCGTTCCGCTGTCTTCTTCGCCACCCAGAACCTTGTCCAGTTGCTTGTCGACGGCGCGATCAATTTCCTTGTTGGCTTTGCGTTGTACGTCTGCTTTGGCCATGTCCTTAAGGGCGTCGCGAAAGCGCGATCCGTCGAAGGAGCAGAGGCTGCCTGGATCCTCCAGGCTGCCCCGGCATTCCAGCGGAATAGCGATGTTCATTATGCGTTCGTTGACCCGGCAGGCGTTGTTCTCGTGCACCGCACCAACTACCCGCAAGCCCAGTTCGTAGTCGAGCATCATCCTGGCCAGGTCTACCGTACCCTCGCCGTCGAGATCCAACCCTCCGAGCGCCGCCGAGAGGTTGTTATTGTCGAGGACATTGCCGTCTATCTGCATGACCGCGCTGAGGTCTTCAAACTTCGTACGCGCCGGCCAGGTACTGGTATCGATAGTCTCCCCGTTTGCGAGCGCAATTCCCTGGCAGGCGTAGGCCGTCAGGTTGACTGACTCAAACGCGCCATCTGCCATAGTGAAGGACGCGTTACCGTCGGCATTTTCTCGCAGGCTGGAGACGCGGTTACCGGTGGTGGTGACATCCGCGCGCAGGTTGATCTTGCCGGAAACAAGCTCGAGCTCTGCCAGGTCTCTCAGCAGTGGCAGGGTCTCAACATTGTTCAGGCGCTGGCTGACCTGCCATTTCGGGGTATCGCTGCGCGCGTCGAGACGGGCCGTGAGGAGGACGTCACCGCCATAAAGTTGAGCTTTTACAGGGTCGACGTTGATAAGCCCGTTTTGACCGGTGGACCGGACCTCAATGTCGGAAATTGTAAGGTTCTTGGCGATCAGTTCACCAAGGCCCAGGCGTACGTCGAACACGAGATCGCGCAATGTTTCCAGCGGGAGAAGGTCTGTCTCAGAGGTTTCGGCATTCTCGGCATCCGCAGCAGTCGGTGCCGCCCCGGCAGCTCCTTGAGCGTCGGCTACGGCGGGCGCATCTTCCTCTTCTGACGGCGGCGGCAGATACCGGTCAAGATTGAGCTTGTTGCCCTGCAGATTCAGTTTTACTGCGCTGTCGGCAAAGCCATAGCGGCCGGTGCCCTTGAACTGGGTCTGGTCAAGTGTGAGCACAAGATTATTGAGCTCGAGCTGGCCGGCTGGTCCTGCAATGTCAGTTTCGAGGCCAATCTGCTGCAGCGTGTCGGGGTCCTGGGTTTCGATGGGGGGTTGGCCCAGTGCTGCCAGCAACACCCGCGCAGAAAACGGCTCGATCGCAAGATTGCCGTTAATCTGTGGCGTGTCCCCGAAACCGTCGATGTTGACGTCAGCGCGCAGCACCAGGTTGGCAAGCTGCACCCGAAGATCTGCGAGAGAAGCGGTTTCGGTATCAAGGTCCACTTTCATGTCGCCGGAGAGGGCCGCCTCTACCGTTTTGCCGCCTACGGGCTCCCCTGCAACCTGGTATTGGCTCTCCAGGTCGTTGATAACGAAGCGCTTTAGGTCTTCAGAGACGTTGACGGCTGCGGTAACGCTGCCTTCTACATCAAGCGGGGGCTGGCTGGTGGCTACATGGAAGTTCAACTCGAAAGGAAAAGTCGTGCCCAGGCTGATGTTTTCGGACACCAGGTTGACCCGGTCCAATACAAGCTCCTGGCCACTGGCCTGATCAGTGAACCTGAGCTCTGCGTCGGCGATACGCACTTCATTTATTTCAAACTGCAGGGGCTGGGACTGCTCCCCGGTTTCGGTCTCAGGAGTTTCTGCAGCGGCCGGTTCGGTAGGC